>JBOFSQ010000022.1:0-145636 GCA_051651625.1 Thermoguttaceae bacterium
ACGTTATCATGATCGGCAACTCGATCAAGTCCGACATCCTCCCGATACTCGATCTCGGCGGGCGGGCGGTTTACATCCCGTTTGAAACGGTTTGGATGCACGAAGTCGCCCCGCTACCAACCGACAATCCGCGACTCACTTGCCTCAAATCGATCCGCGAATTGATACCGATGCTAGTTACAAAAACTGTCCCCATTTTCACCCCACGAGGTTAACAATGCAGCCCCACGAAACGTCCGTTTGGAAGTCACTTGAAAGTCACCGCCGCGTCATCGATGCGACAAATCTGCGCACGCTCTTTGCGTCCGATCCGAAGCGGTTTGAAAAGTTTCAGCTCACGCTCGACACAATCCTATTCGACTACTCGAAGAACCGAATCACTGGCGAAACAATGTCGCTGCTCCTTGACTTGGCACGCGCGATGAACGTCGAAAAACTCCGCGACGCGATGTTCGCGGGCGAAAAGATAAACGTCACCGAGAACCGTTCGGTGCTACATATCGCGCTGCGAAATCGGTCGAACCGCGCGATCAAAGTCGATGGCCGCGACGTGATGCCCGGCGTAAACGCCGTTCTCGCACAGATGAAAAGTTTCACGGAGCGCGTACTTTCCGGCGACTGGAAAGGTTACACCGGAAAACCGATAACCGACATCGTTAACATCGGCATCGGCGGGAGCGACCTCGGCGCAGTAATGGTCACAGAATCACTGCGTCCGTACTGGAAAAACATCACGCCACACTTCGTCTCCAACGTTGATGGCACACACATTGCCGAAACATTAAAAAATCTCTCGCCGGAGACGACGCTGTTTCTCGTCGCGTCCAAGACGTTCACAACGCAGGAGACGATGACCAACGCGGAGTCGGCGAAACGCTGGTTTTTGCAGCACGCGAAAGACAAATCCGCAGTCGCAAAACACTTCGTCGCGCTCTCGACGAATCGTGCGAAAGTTGAAGAGTTCGGGATCGATCCGGCGAATATGTTCCCGTTTTGGGACTGGGTCGGCGGGCGTTATTCACTCTGGTCGGCGGTCGGACTTTCGATTGCGCTCACTGTCGGCTTCGACAACTTCGTCGAACTTCTCGCCGGTGCGCACGCCGCAGACGAACACTTTTTGACAACACCGCTTGAGAAGAACATTCCCGTCGTGATGGCGATGCTCGGAGTTTGGTACAACAACTTTTATGGAGCGGCGTCGCAGGCGATTCTGCCGTATGACCAATCAATGCACCGTTTCGCCGCGTATTTTCAACAAGGCGACATGGAGAGCAACGGAAAAGGTTGCGACCGCGACGGACAACCAATTTCCGACTACGAGACCGGCCCGATTATCTGGGGCGAACCCGGAACGAACGGCCAGCACGCATTCTATCAACTCATTCACCAAGGGACGAAGTTAATTCCGTGTGATTTTCTTGCACCGGTTCGGTCACACAATCCGCTCGGCGATCACCACGACAAACTGATTGCCAACTTCATCGCGCAAACCGAGGCACTGATGCGCGGCAAGACGCTCGAAGAGGCGACGGCTGAACTTGTCGCGTCGGGGATGTCGGCGGAGGCGGCGAAAAAACTGGCACCGGCGAAGGTTTTCCCCGGAAATCGTCCGACAAATTCGTTCTTCTTCGAGTTGCTGACGCCGCGCACGCTCGGTACATTCGTCGCGCTTTACGAACACAAAATCTTCGTGCAGGGCGTCGTTTGGAATATCAATTCGTTTGACCAGATGGGCGTCGAACTCGGCAAACAGCTTGCTAGCGTCATACTCCCCGAACTCGCCGACCCGACCCGCAACGGCGATCACGACTCCTCCACTCGCGGTCTCATCGAATACTACCGAAAGCGGCGAGCGGTGGGTGTAAACCCACCGGTGGAGCTGCCAACACGCTAACAATAGACTTGTTCGGAAACATGAAGTTGGGGCGATTGGGTAGTTCGCGGTTCGGCATAGCCGAACCCTCCACGCCTGCGGCGTATGACAACTGGAGGGTTCGGCTATGCCGAACCGCTGTGCGGGTGCAAGTTTCCGAACAGGTCTAATACCAAAACCGTAAACGGCTAACATCAGTGAAAATCTCATGAAACGCATCGGCAGTTTTTTTGTGGCGTTTGTGTGTTTGTTTGCATCGGCGACGTGTCTTTGGGCCGAACAAACTGTGCTCTACCAGTGGCGGTTCAGCACCGATGGTGACGCCAAAGGGTGGACGCAGTTCAACCACATTGAAGGTGCGAAGGTCGAAAACGGTGCGCTGCACGCGACGATCAGCGGCCCCGACCCGTTTCTCGTCTCGCCCGAAATCGACATCGCTCCGAAGCGTTGGCAGTGTGTCGATATACGGCTCAAAACGGGCGATGTCGGCAGCGGCGAGTTTTACTACGCTGCGTCAAACGAAGGCCCATACAACGGCTTCTCGCCACAAAAAATGGTGATGTGGAAAACCGCGCCGTCGCCCGACGAGTCGCGCGTCTACCGCATTTTTCCGTTCTGGGAAAACGAAAACAAGATCACAAAGTTTCGGATCGACTTGCCAAATCTGTCGCCGTCGGAAGTGCGGAAGCAGACGATTGAGATCGCCGCAATTCGCGTAGTCGATCTCGGTGAACCGACACCAACGGCGACAATTCCACCGACTTGGAACGAGCCGGACTGGTCGCGCGCACCAGACGGCACGTTCACGAGCAAACCGTTTTCGTGCCCGATTGACGACTGCGGTTTTTGGGTGTCAGTTGTGATGAAGAAGCCGCTCACCGGACGCGGTACGTTAACTTTCGCAACCGACAGCGGCGGGTTCACCAGCGTTGCGTTTCCGCTCGACGGACGCAAAACGTGCAACGTCCCGATGGCCGACCAAAAAGCGTGGAACGGAAAACTGCAAATGCTCGGCCTCGCATTCAACAACGTTGCTACCGATGCGAACGACGACCAAACAAAACTCGCCGACATCGTTGAGAAAGTAATCGTCTCCGACTCGCCGCAAGGGCCGGTCGATCTCCGCGTTGACAGTGAACGCAGCGGCCTCACCGAGGCGTTCAACCGCGCCGGTGAAGACGTGCCGTTCACGATTCGTATCGTCAACGAAGGCGGCACCATCGCCAAGACGCAAATCAACTTCACTTGGCCACAAGGCGTTGCGACGGTTAACGAGTTCGACTCCAGCGTAAATGTCGTGCAGGGCGAACCGCTCATCTTAAATAGCGTCGTTCGCAGCAGCCGCGAAATTGCAGACGAACCGGTGCGAGTTGAGATGCGTGCCGACGGTGTTGCGATGCCGTTTGTCGCCGAAGTTCCGATTACGATCACACCGAAACTTTCGCTCCCCGACTCGATTACGAAAGCGGCGTACATCCCCGATCCGCAGCCGGTTGCGTCGGACTACGAAATCGGTGCGCTCTACTTCCCCGGTTGGTCGCAGCGTGCGGCGTGGGACAAAATCGAGTCCGCCGCGCCGATTCGTAAACCGGTACTCGGCTGGTACGACGAATCAAACCCAGAGTGTATCGACTGGCAAATCAAGTGGGCCGTTGAGAGCGGGATTTCGTTTTTCCTCGTCGATTGGTACTGGCACAAAGGGAACCAACACCTCGATCATTGGATAAGCGGTTTTCAGCAAGCGAAGTTCAAAAAATACTTGAAGTGGGCGATGATGTGGGCCAATCACAATCCGCCGGGGTCGCATAGCGAAGAAGACCAAACCGCCGTCGTCGATTTTTGGATCGCAAACTATTTCAACACGCCAGAATACTACACGATTGACGGCAAACCGGTCGTCATGATTTGGAGTCCGAGCGGAATGGACGACGACATCATCGCCATCGAACGCCAAAAAGGGAACGAACTCAAAAAAGGTGAAGGCGTGAAACGTCTCCTTGAATTGTCGCGTGCGAAAGCGCGTGCGGCGGGACTCAAAGGAATCTATTTCGTTGCGATGAAGTGGCCGGAGGCATCGACCGACGCGCAAGATATTCAGTGGCTCAAAGACGCGGGGTTCGATATGACATCAATTTACCATTTCATGGACGGCGGCGGCAAGGCTCCGAATCCGCGTTGGTTTGATTTCAAGTACGTTGTCGATGCGAGTTTGCGGTACTGGGAATCGCGGCAGAAAACGGGGATTCTCCCGTTCTGGCCGAATCTCTCGACCGGCTGGGACGACCGTCCGTGGCACCAAGATCGCGGGATGTCGATTGTGAATCGTTCGGCGGCAGACTTCCGAAAGATTTGTGAAGACTATCGCAAGTTCGCAGACGCGACTGGCGTGAAGAGTGTCGTGCTTGCGCCGCTCAACGAGTGGGGCGAGGGTTCGTACATCGAGCCGAATCGTGAGTTTGGTTTCGGGATGTACGAAGCACTCCGCGAGACGCTCTGCAAAAAACCGGCGACCGGTTGGCCACCGTTCTACACACCGCGCGACATCGGACGCGGCCCATACGATCTGCCGCCAACGACGGTCGTGAAGCGAACGGCGTGGGACTTCAAAGACGGCCCGCAAGGTTGGGAGGCGATGATGGGAGTCGCCGATTTCAGTGCCGGTGATGGCCGACTTTCGTTCACAACAACAAACTCTGATCCCGCAATCAGAGTTCCGCTTGACCGCATCGCTGCGTCAAACTTCGAGCGTCTCGTCGTGCGAATGGAAGTGACGGGTCTTGCTGCCGACGACCGCGCACAACTGTTTTGGGAGACGGTCTCCGCACCGATTCAAGAGTCGGCGAGTGTGAGTGTCGTTGTGAAATCGCAGGCGGGTGGAATTGTTGAGTACGTCTTCGACGTTTCAAAAAACCCGCGATGGAAAGGGCGTCTCACCGCGTTCCGTCTCGACCCAATCAACAAACCCGACGTGAAGGTGAACATCGAATCGATTCGGCTGGAGTGACGTGATAGACTCGATTCTCGTCTGGTGTAGTAGACCTGTTCGGAAACTTGCACTCGCACGTCGGTTCGGCATAGCCGAACCCTCCACGCCTGCGGCATATGACAACTGGAGGGTTCAGCATAGCCGAACCCTCCACGCCTGCGGCGTATGACAACTGGAGGGTTCGGCTATGCCGAACCGCGAACTACTTTACCACGCCCATTCTATATCAGAAATACCGGTTGAGCGACAGACGCAGTTCGCCGTCAAACTGTCGGTTGCGGTCGCCGAGTGGGACGGCGTAGCCGACGCCAAAACTCGTGTTGCGGTTGCGGATTATGCGTGTACCGAACGTCGCGGGTGAGCCCGGCATGCGAGTTACAAACCGTCCGCCCGCAAGCGTCACCGCTCCGCCGTTCATGATGTGAATCTGTTTGAACTTCGCTTCAACATTTTGAAACGTCGCCGAACCGCCAGAAATTATCAGTCCGCCAATCGCGCTCGGATCGACAGACGTGTTCGGAATCCCCGTGATATTCCCGCCGCGAAACGTGTACGCCCCGCTCTGCACTTCCATTCCCGAAACAACTACGCCACCCGGAACAATGTCAACCGTCCCCGCGCCAGCCGACGTGAAAACAACGTAGTCGTCGTCGATGAACTCCGAGTCACCGCCTTGCCACCGCGCGTTCGGATCGCCCCAATCAAGCGGATTTGCCGGATCGGCTGGTGCCCACGTTAGACGTGTGTTTGCAGCGGTGACGTAGAGAATCCGCGCACCCGAAGTTGTCGAATCCAAATTGAACGTCTGCCGTGTGAGTGGCGTGTTCGTGATTGCGAAGTCGGTCTTGCTCACGCCATTCGTCGCCGTGAGTAGCGTGTACGTTCTACCTATCAAGTGACTCAACGTGATGTTGTTCGTTCCCGTCGCCGTTAACGTTCCGCTAATCGCAATCTTGTCACTCACGTCATTGTTCGCAAGATCAATCGCAAGATTCGCACTTTGGAAGTCCGCGTTGCCAGTGATCGTGACGTTGCCGCTGCCCGCAAGAAGACCAGTAGCCACGATTGGGACCGCATCTCCGCCGACAAAGATTTCGCCGCCAGTGCTCGTGAGAGTGGTGCCGCTGCCCGTGCCAACAGCACCGATTAATATGTTGGAACCGTTGTCGGATTCCAATTTGCCGCCGTCTCCCAGTTTCCAGTGCCAGTATTGATCCAGTCAATCGCGTTCACCTCCTCAATCGCGCATACAACGACGCTTGCGAACACGGCGGCGCGTATTGTTGTTGTCACGCTAGACAGCAGGGTTTGGAGTTTGTGTGACGCATTGGAGTGTTAGCGTGCGGAGTGGGACGCGTAAGCGAGTGAAGCATTGCCATTCGGCGTAGAGGCTGTCATTTCTGCTGTACTCGGCGGGAATGGACGAAATGGACTTTCTGGACAAACACTGCGTCCATATTGTCCATCAAGTCCATACCGTCCACAATCACTCGCTTACGCTTCCCGCTCTGACTTTCCAAACGCGATACCAACACACACTCATCGCCACTTTCGGTAAGCGGCGTAGTGCGTGTGTAGAGTTTTTCAAGTTGCCAAATTGTCACCGCGATTGGCACGGCTTGCGTGAATTGCCAAGACTGGTTGAACGGTAGAGATGAGCGCGAACGATTCACAAATCGCCCCTACACGTTTGCGGCGTTGGGGGTAGAATACGCACCGTCAACAGCGAATCCAAACAGGAGAATTCACAAATGACCAGCATTGCCGAATTGAGAGAGCTTATCGCAGAAAATATCCGCCACGATGAAGAACGCAGAGCAGAAGCCGCACGGCGCGAGGCGGAATCCGCACGGCGTGATGCGGAGTATCAAGCCGCCGCCGAAAAACGCGATGCGGAGTATCAAGCCGCCGCCGAAAAACGTGATGCGGAGTACAAAGCCGCCGCCGAGAAACGCGAAGCGGAGTATCAAGCCTTCCGCAAAGAGATGCAGGCGGAGCACAAGAAGACAGAAGATATAGTACGCAAAATCTCGCACGATTTCCATAGTCAATGGGCGAGACTTGTAGAGTCATTGTGCGCTAACCAAGTGGTGCCGCTGCTGAACTCGCGTGGTATCGAAGTCCACCAAATCGGTGAACGTATGAAAACCCGCCTACCCACTGGTGGATATTTCGAGATCGACATCGTTGCCATCAACGGCGACACGGTCGTTTTGATTGAGGTGAAGACGACGTTGCGTCCGGGCCATGTGGACTGGTTCATCGAAAAACTTGGGTTAGCTCGCAAGATGTTTCACAAGTACAGCGATTGTCGTTTTCTCGGCGGCGTCGCTTTTTTGCACGCAGATTCCGAGGCGGATAATGTTGCGCAAAACAAGGGACTCTTCACTATTCTTGCAACGGGTAACGGTGCCACCATCACCAACGAAGAATCGTTCTCACCGAAGGTGTGGTGAGTCACCGCGATTGACGTGAATTGCCAAGACTGGTTGAACGGTAGAGATGAGCGCGAACGATTCACAAATCGCCCCTACACGTTTGCGGCGTTGGGGGTAGAATACGCACCGTTCATAACACTTGGGAGCACAACCAATGGAAGACGATTACGAAGTTGTTTACGAAATTTTCGAGAGTATCGACGACAGTTATCTTCTTGATACCGAAGACCGCTACGTTGCGGAAGGGTATTACGAGAGGGGATACTCTGTCAAAGAGCACCGAATTCAGAAAATCAGAACGACCATCAATTCCGAATTGACCGTTGTCGTGACGGTCAACTAGTGGGACCTCGATACAATCTATTGAAAGGAAATCCACATGTCAAAACTTACAGAGCGCACGCCACACACGTTGCACATGCCCATACTTACGCCGCGCGAGGCTAAGCACCTCGAAGATAGTCACAATGCGTTTGTGAAAAAGTACATGGAGAAGCATAAGGAGAAAACCACCGCCGCGTTACGCGAAGCCCGCAAGAACGGGACTTTGCGTCCGTGCATGCCGCCGCGACCGAGTGGTCTTGAGCGACGGCCAACGTCCGCCGCGAACGAATCCACAACTCCGGCAGAGTGACCGGAAAACGTCGCCACATGCACCCACAGTTGTCCCATTCTTGATGAAGCGAGTTGTCGCCGACTATGTGAAGTTGCGGCGTCAAAAACTCGCTGCGCCGTTCGAGAAATACGCACAACACTGGCCCGGTGACACCGAAACGCCACTGGCATTGCTCCAGCGTGAAGAGTCTCGCTTGCAACAAGAAGAGACGAACGTCGCACTCGAAGAAACCGTCGTTGAAGCTACCGTCGTCGATCCCGCGTCAACCAACAACGTCGTACAGGACGCCACCATCGACGTACCGCAAACGTCACCGTCATCAGCGTCGCCAAACTGGGGAGCCGAACGCTCTATGACGCTCCAGTACGACGCGACTGCCGCCGACGACGAAACCGATTGTACTCTCGCCCACGACGCCACGTTAGCACAGCAGAAACCGCAACAACAGTCTTCGAAACCGTCGCCGAAAAAAATCTCCCCAGCACACGCGAATACTTCGTGCGTGACAGCCTTGAGATCGAAACGTATTTGGGGAGCGGTGCGTGCAATCGTTTGCCCACCGCATATCCTCGCGCCAGAACGTTTCATCCCCGACGAACTTGAGACTATCGCACTCAAAGCGATGTCACTCGACCAGCGCGACCGCTACGCCGACGCAGGCGAATTCGCAGATGCGATCAAACGTTACCAGCAGTCTGCGGCGATTGAAGAGAGTTTTTCAGAACTTGAACGACAACTTGCACCGGAGCCGCAATAAAGACGTAGTAGTGGTGCAATCAGAACGCGAAGCGTAAGCGAGTGCCACGAAGGCGTGGTCGGTCGCTAGTGATCAGCACGTTTGATTTGGATTCTGCCCGCGCAGGAATGACGAAACAAACCGTGAACGCTTACCATCATTCAATCGTAATTTGGTCGCGTCCGCTGCCGGAGCCGATGGCGTCGATTACGTCGCGGCCTTTGTGGAGAAGCTGGTACTTCAGCCCCGCCGGTACGCCGATCACCTCAACACCGCTGGTCGTCCACTGCACCGGAAACGGAGAGACGAGCGATTCGGGACGTTCGCGTCCGAGCAGAATCGAAAGCGTAACCGGCAACCGTTCGCACCGCATTCGCTCTTGCGCTAGGTCGGCTGGATTGATCGCCAGCGTCGATGCACGCTCCGTCTCAAGGTCAACGTATTCAGGGACGCAACCGACATACGGCCCCCCAACAAATTGCATCTTCTCCGCCGTTGCGACGATACCGCAGGCGATCTGTCGCCAGTCGAGCGTCGTGTCGTGTTCGGCGAGGTCGAGAAGCGCGTCGGCGTAGGCCAGCCCAGCCTGCGGCCTCGCAACGCCAAACCAAATCGGAAACTTTCGATCTGTCGCGCCGAGCATCGGAACTGTCGCATAATTTGTGATAGCACTTTCGCCGTCTCGCAAATAGACAAACGTCAAGCCGTGAAGTGCAAAACGTACCGCCGCTTCCAAATAGTCGTCGCGTTTTGAACGGCGATAAGCCGCAGTGAATAGACGACAGAGCGACGCCGCCGAAAGAATGTCGGGCGTGTGAAGCGTCGTCTCGCGGTAAAACCCGCCGCGTGGAATCGGTACGTCCTTGAGAGCCGCAAGCCCCTGATCGACTCGCATCGAGAGCCACTGGTCGTTCGTCACCAAAACTTGCGTCATCATCTCGCCGAGTCGCATCGCGTCGTAACCAATAGACGACGACGCCGATTCGACATCTGGGAACCGTGTACGATAAAGGAAAACGCCATCGGGCGACTCGTTTTTGAGATCGGCAATAAGCCCCTGCACGAGCCGCAACTGCGAATCGCGCCACTCCGCCGCACGCGCCGTGACAAAATAAATCGACTCGTTCCCGATGTCGCCGCCGCCGTGCTCTATCGCCGCAACCTTCGGAACGACGCCGCCCAGCCGCCACGCCATCGACAGAAAATCTGCACTCGCCGCCTTCGCCTCGCCCTCGGCACTCGAATAACTCCACGAAGCGTTGTCGAGTCCAACGAGTCGTTCCATTCCGGTGCGACACAGTTCTCGCTCTTCGTCCCACGTTCGCGGAGTTGTTGTTTTTGATGGCGTTTGCGGCGGCAAACCACGCTCCGAAACGTACCACTTCACCGCATCCGCTATCGGGTCAACAGTGTTAGACGCAGCGGCGTCTTGAACACGAAACGTGAGCGTCATCGGTTTTGACGCGATGTGATCGCTGGCGAGTGAGACGGCGTGCGCGAGACGGTCTTCAACAAAATCTGGCGACGAGAACGACGGCTGAAGTGTGAGGTCGTTCCACGCGAGAGTTATTGTGGCGGAGTCGGAAGCGAGTGCGGCCAGCGGCATCGTAATCCACGCCGGACGCGGGTCGCGGCGACGCTGCTTCGGCGGCTCGATGTCGATGGGCGACGAACTCACGTCGCCCGCCGCGAGTGCTTCCACACCCGCAAGCATCCCGCGCTGGAGCGGCCCGAAGAGACGAAGACGCGGACCGACAACGAGCGGTGCTGTTGTTCGCGTATCGAATCCGGCGTCGGTCTGCGTTTGGAGTGAAACGGAGACGCGGCCAGCTTCGTCGGTTTGCAAGTCGAGCTTGAGTTGTGGCGACGTGAGCGAGAGTGTTGTAACGCCAGCACTCGATTGCGGCGCGCGGGCGGTGAACGTACAAACTTCGTTGTCCAAAGTTGCGAGCGGTGCGAGTACCGCGACGGTCGTACCGAGCCGCTGGAGTCGCGCTGCGGTTCCGTCTTGTGCAACTTCGAGGGTGAAGAGCGGTTCTTCGTTGCCACCTTCGGCACGAATTGCCAGTGCGCCGACAGGAAGCGAAGTCCACTGCACACCGGCATCGTCGTAGAATGCGACGGTGAACGTAATCGGCGGATGATCGATTGGCCGGAGTGCAAGTGAAGCGGTACGGAGTGCGCCGACCCGTTTTGTTGGCACCTGCATCGTGACAACTTTTTCAGGCAAGAGCGTGATCGACTGTTTGAGGTCTGCCGGTTCAAACGTCACCGAAGTTGGGCTGATGTTTGTGAGCGTGAGTCGTGCGCGACCGAGCGGGTCGGGCGTAGGGGACGATTCTGGCCAAGGTGCTGGCACCGCACGCACCAAAAACAGCGGCGGTACAGTGGCGGTGGTGAGAGTTCCGGTACCGAAGTCCCAAGTCCCGTTTGGCGCGGTGAGCTTGATCGAAATACCGTAAAGCACGCCAAAAACTGGTATCGTAATCGGGTACGAATGCCACTGCCCGTCGGCGATGAGCGGGACGACGATTTGTTTGTCGTCGCTGCGGCGGGGCGACTGTTTCGTCACCCACTGCACGACGGCGTTTGAGGCTGTTCGCGTGCGAAAACGGAGTGAGACATCGACTTGTCCGCACGTCTTTTCAAATCGTCGGAAGAATCGCGGTTCCTCGCCGGTAGCGGTAATCGCAACCGATTCGCGCCCGACAACGACGCGGCATCCGCGTTCGGGTTGCCACTCGGAAAGCGTCTCGTTCCCTGATGCAAACGAGTCCGGCGTCGGTGATGACGTTGTTGACGACGGCGTGTCCTGCCCCCGAACGCCACACACCATCACCGTTGCCGCAAATATCGCGGCAAGTAGCGAGTAGCGAGTAGCGGTGGGTGAGTGGTGAGTCGAGTTCATGCCGTCATTCTCGATTCCGCAGGAATAGACTTTTTCGGAAACTTGCACCCGCACAGCGGTTCGGCATAGCCGAACCCTCCAGACGCCTGCGGCGTATGACAACTGGAGGGTTCGGCTATGCCAAACCTGAACTACTCACTGTGTTGCAGCAGGTGGGCGAGGCGAACTTGTTCTAGGCGGTCAGAGAAACCGCCATCGCGTCCAGACATCTGGTAGTATGGAATATCTTTGACGACAATCCCTTCGACGTGACTCCCCGTTCGCACCAGCTTGCGGTATACATCGTCCATCGCCGCGACAACCGTTTCACCCTGCCGAACGCAGAGCAATACCGAATCAACCGCCGACGCCATCAGCAACGACTCCGCTGCGTTCGCCACCGGCGGCAAGACCACCAAAGTAAACTCAAAACGGTTTGCAAGCGTCTGCAAAAGTTCGTTGAAACGACCGTCACCGAGAATCTCATACGGCGAACTGTCCAAGACACCCGCCGAGAGAAGATAGAGGTTTGGCTCGTTCTCGTCCATCGTGATCGCCTCGCCGACTTTGTTCCGAAATGCGAGAATATCGGCCAGCCCGATCCCCGGATCGTCGTTGCCGAAGAGGCGATGGAGTCGCCCGACACGCATGTCGCCGTCAATGAGTAGTACCGAACCGCCTCGCATCTGCGCCATCGCAACCGCAATTTGTATGGCGAGAAATGTTTTGCCATCGTCGCCATTGACACTCGCTACCGCCATCGAGCGACAATGCCGAAACTTGTCGGAAAGAAGCAGGTGCGTACACCACCCCTGAACACTTTCACGGTACCGCGCGAGGCGATGACGAAATGTGCTGCCGTGAATCCACGCCACGGGCGGTTCCATAATTTCGCCAATGAGAATCGTTGGCATAGCCTCACGAATCTGCGAGACGTGATACAAACGCGGCTTGAGACGCTCAACGACTACTGCAAGCAGGAACGGCCCGCAAAAACACGCAAACGCCGCCATCGCCGTCAGGGCGATCTTCTTCTTGTATTCAGCCGTCTTCGGGATTGCCGCCGAACGTCGCAAGTGAACGCGGTTCGGGGCCGACATCTCCGTTTGCAATTCCGTCTCGCGTTTACTCAAGAGGTCGAGTGTTGTGTTCGTTCGCGCGAGCAACGCCTGCTGGAAAGAGACATCGACGATCTCGCCGACACCTTCACGATTGTCGCTGACAATCTTCTGCTGTTTTTTTCGGAGCACGTCAACGAGAATTCGCTGGGCGTCGAGCGCAACCTTTTTGCCCATCGACTTCTCTTCATAACTCTGCTTGAGTCGGGCGGCGATCTCCATTTTCTTTGTCGAACCGACCTCGCCGAGATACTTCGTTATGTCGGCGTCAACGATGGCGATCTGCTCGTCGTATCGCCGCAGCGAGACATCGTTGTCACCGACCCGCGTCGCCTGCGACTGACGCCGCTCCTGAAGCTGCTGCTTGTTGGTAAGGAGCTGGTTGTAGTATGGGTCGCGGAGAATCTCACCCGACAGCATCCCTTCGGTGATGTCGATGTCGCCGGAGAGCGTGTTTTGCAGAGCTTGATATTCCGCCGTCAGACTCTCAAGCTGGGCCTCGGCGATGTAGAGGTCACGCTGGAGCGACGCCTCCATCGTCATCTCGTGTTCTTTGCCTTGTCCACCGGTCGCCATTGTCCCTTTGGAGACAGCCTTGTCCATCTTTTCACGAATCTCGCGCTGAAGCAGGTCGGCGGTTAACTTTTGGTCGGTGATCGACTTGCGAATGTTGCGGAGCTTGTCGTTCATCACCGCCTCATCGCCTTCGGACAAATACCGGAAGTAGGCGTTGACAATCGCGTTGGCGACGGACTGTGCTTCACGGCTGTCGCTGTGAAGGAATGTGACATTGATCAGTTCAGACTTCGGTTGGCGATTTACCGAGAGCCGTTGTGAAATCCAAGCGGCGGGGTCTTTTTGGCGGGCGATGTCGGGGATTTGTGCAACGTCGGCCTGTTCCAGAGCCTTTTCGATGATCACCGGACTTTGCAGAAATAGTATCTGCGTATTTACAAACGCATCGTATTCACCCGACGATCCGCGATCTTCATTAAAGACGTAATACTGCTTGACTGTATCGACTTGCAGAATTGCGGTTGCGGCATAAGGCGCGGGGTAAAACATGAGCAGAAGCGTGACGACAATCGCAGCCAGAACCGCCCCGACTGGCAGTGCCCATCGCCAGTGGCGAAAGAGACCACTCATAATCAGAAGCGCAAGTATCTGCGGTCGCAACTTGGCCGACTCGACCAGTTCAAGCAGCTCCGGTGCCGCATCGGGTTGAGCGGGCAAGTTTTGCGGAGTTGATGGCAATGGAGGGGTTGTCGGAGAAATACTCATGACGCATGTGGTTTAACGGCAAGCGGAATAGTGACAGCACGGAACACTTGCCCAATATAGGCTATGAATCCAAAGAAGACAACAAATGCAAAGAGAGACATCACGATTCCAGCGATGTAATCGGCACCGCCACCGACGCTGCGCGATGTCCCAACAATCGCCACCACCAGTCCGGGGGCGTGTGTAACGAGTATGGCCGTCAAGGCGATGCGACATGCGTTGACAAAGAGTGCTATCGGAGCGACGGCGACCAATATCACGATGTTCTGCCACCACGGACGACGCAGCAGCAGAATCACTGCCACCGCCACTGCGGCGATTCCGATAGCCAGCCGCAGACCACTGCAAGCGTCGGCGACACCGATCTCTTCACCGCCGATACGGATGATGCGATTTATTTGCACCGCCGGTTCACCCAAGAAGTGGAGAATAGCCGCCGCAAACGTCGCGGCAACGTCTTGCAGTCGCTGGCGAAACGCCACTTCAAATGCATAAGGAAGCGGGATCATGAAGACGAGAAACGACAGCGGAGGGAGTGCCCAGCGAAACACCCGCGTCCCATACATAAACCAAACGACGCCGAGAACCCACGGAAAAATCGACCAGTTCTCAATCGACTCGTTGTAGTTCCAGACGCCGAAATATCGCATCGCCAGCGCAATGAGCAGAGGCGACAACCCAACCCAAGCAACGGTCTTGCAAGTCCCCGGATAAGTGTCACGCCGCAAGTATAGGAACAGCACCGTCATCGGTACGACCAAGATGCCGTGTGAATAGTCGGCGACGTGTATCCACTTTTCCAAAAACGTACCTAGAGTCGGCGCGTAGGCCCAAACACCAACCAACAAGACGACCACAAGGGCGATCAGTCGTCGCCACTCGAACGTCGCGTCTATCGGTGCGCGATACACGGTCGTCGGCTGTGTTGTGTACGATGCTGCTGACGACGGCGGTGCCGTTCGGTGGTTTGTGGCGTGTGGACTCGGTGCCGCCGCTGACGGTGTTACCGGTGGTGTGTACGCGGGTGCTGGTGTTGGCGTCGCTGTCTGCGGCGCAGCGTGGGCGACACCGGCGACGCCTTCGTTTACATTCGTCAGACTACTGTCTGGCTGAAACCGCGCACGACGCACGACGCTGTGCGTCCACGGATGGACATCCAATCCGTGCGAAACGCCGCGACGAAACGGAAGAAGCGAAGTTAGAGATACGGGTGTGGTGTGTTTCATCTGAACTGGTCACAAACGAGGGGAAATGAACCGACAACTCCCCCCAGTATACCCGCATTGATAAGAGTGACAAGGGAATACATCCCGCGCGGTTCACCGCACCCAGTCCTCTAACAAGTTTTTGATGCGCCTCACACGAAGGCACGAAGAAAAAATTTTAACGCGGAAAACATCGAAGGACGGAAAGACGCCGAAGTTCAGAGTTTTGCGTATTCTGTTTTTCCGCGTGTTCCGCGTTCTCTCATATTCGTGTACTTCGTGTGAGAAAAAAGAACTACCTGTGGATTACAAATCGTGGACGATTGGCAAAACTTGTTAGCGGCCTGCCGTTTGGAGTATATCTCACACTCCTCACCTTGAAGAAAGACGTGTCGATGGTAGAATTGGTCTCACAGTAGATTCTGTTTTGTCGCCACCAAACTCAACAAGGAGAACCGCAAATGGCTACCAGCAAAGAAAATACCCCAAAACCAAACGATGCCAAACCAAAAACGGCGTCGCCAACAAACGTCACCGCCGCGAACGTCGCCGACGAAGTCGCCGAACTTGATCGCGTCATCGAACAAGTCCGAAAGGCGCAGCAAGAGTACGCAACGTTCTCGCAGAAGCAGGTCGATGACATCTTCCGCGCCGCCGCCGTCGCCGCTACCGAGGCACGTCTGCCGCTCGCAAAGATGGCGGTCGCCGAGTCGGGAATGGGCGTCGTCGAAGACAAGGTGATCAAAAATCACTTCGCCTCCGAATACGTCTACAACAAATACAAGAACGAAAAAACGTGCGGCGAAATCGAACACGACGAAGCGTTCGGGATCATCAAAGTCGCCGAACCTGTCGGGATCATCGCCGGAATCGTGCCGACAACAAACCCGACGTCAACGGCGATCTTCAAGTCGCTCCTCACACTCAAAACGCGAAACGGAATCATCTTCAGTCCGCACCCGCGAGCGAAGAAGAGCACCGTCGCCGCCGCGAAAATTATTCTGGACGCCGCCGTCGCCGCCGGTGCGCCGGAACACATCATCGGTTGGATCGAAAACCCAACCGTCGCGCAGAGTCAACACTTGATGAGTCATCCCGCGATAGGAATGATTCTTGCGACGGGCGGCCCCGGAATGGTCAAGGCGGCGTATTCGAGCGGGATTCCCGCACTCGGCGTCGGCCCCGGCAACACGCCGGCACTGATGGACGAGACGTGCGACATCCAAATGGCCGTCAGCAGCGTCATCCAAAGTAAGACGTTCGACAACGGAATGATCTGCGCGTCGGAGCAGTCGGTCGTCGTCGTCGATGCGATTTACGACGCCGTCAAGGCCGAGTTCATCAAGCGTGGTGCGATTGTTCTCACGCCGGAGCAGGCCGCGAAAGTTGCGGCGGTAATCGTCGTTGACGGAAAACTCAACGCCAACATCGTCGGTCAACGTGCCATCGACATCGCAAAAATGGCGGGGATTCAAGTCCCCGACTACACGAAAGTTTTGATCGGCGAGACAAACGGCGTTGGCAAAGACTATCCGTTCAGCGTCGAAAAACTTTCGCCGGTGCTGGCGATGTACCGCGAGAAAGACTTCGACGCCGCACTCCAGCGTTCGCAAGAGCTGCTCGACTTCGGCGGCCTCGGTCACACGAGCGTTCTCTACACAAATCCGAAGAACGATGACCGCATCAAAACTTTCGGCGAGAAGACGAAGACCGGACGCACGCTCATCAATATGCCAGCGAGTCAGGGTGCGATTGGCGACGTTTTCAACTTCAAACTCGACCCGTCGCTCACACTCGGTTGCGGGACGTGGGGCGGAAATTCGACGACGCAAAACGTCGCGCCGCGTCACCTGCTCAACATCAAAACGATTGCAGAACGGAGAGAAAATATGCTGTGGTTCCGCGTCCCCGAAAAGATTTACTTCAAGTTTGGTTGTATGCGTGAGGCACTCCGCGACCTGATCGATGCCGGTCGTCGCCGCGCGTTCATCGTTACAGACCGGTTCTTGCAAAACTCTGGAATGCTCCAAGGACTCACCGACTTTTTGGAAGAGAACGAGTTTTCGATAGAGACGTTCGCCGACGTCGAACCCGATCCCACACTCGGCACGGCCCGCAAAGGTTTCGAGCGGATGCAGGCGTTCAAGCCCGACACGATCATCGCCATCGGCGGTGGTTCACCGATGGACGCCGCGAAAATTATGTGGCTCCTCTACGAACACCCCGACATCCAATTCGACGACATTGCGATGCGGTTTATGGACATTCGCAAGCGCGTTTTCAAGTTTCCAAAACTCGGTGACAAGGCGACGCTCGTTGCCATCCCGACGACTTCTGGAACCGGCTCGGAAGTGACGCCGTTTGCCGTCATCACCGACGAGAAGACTGGTTTCAAGTATCCTCTTGCTGACTACGAGTTGACTCCCGACATTGCGATCATTGATCCGCAGTTCGTCTTGAAGATGCCGAAAAAACTTACGGCGCACAGCGGTATCGACGCGCTCGTTCACGCGGTTGAAGCGCGGGTGTCGATCATGGCGAGTGAATATACGAACGCACTTGCGAAAGAGTCGGCGCGGCTTCTGTTCAAGTATCTTCCGACGGCGTACTCCGCGCCCGACGACGAGAAGGCACGCGAAAAAGTTCACAGTGCGTCAACGATTGCGGGGATGGCGTTTGCGAATGCGTTTCTCGGATTGTGTCACTCGATGGCACACAAACTCGGCGCGGCGTTTCACATCCCGCACGGTTTGGCGAACGCATTTCTCATCGGCCACGTCATCCGTTTCAACGGCACGAGCAAACCGACGCGGCAAGGGACGTTCTCGCAATACAAACACCCTGAAGCGAAAGAGCGTTACGCCGACCTCGCCGACTTCCTCAATCTCACGTCGCCGAACATGACGCCGGAGCAGCGCGTTGAGGCACTCATTTCGGGGATCGACACAATGAAGAAAACGCTCGACATTCCGCTCTCGATTCAAGAGTACGGCATTCCCGAACGCGAGTTTCTCGACAAGCTCGACCAACTTTCGGAGAACGCTTTCGACGACCAGTGCACGGGCGCGAACCCGCGTTATCCGTTCATTACGGAGATCAAAGAGCTGTATCTCAAGGCGTACTATGGGCAACGTGACGTTGCATCCCCCAGTGCTTCCGCACGAACGTAAAAAGCCGCTCCCGTTGGTCGCTAGATTTGTGTAGGTGCGTGGCCGAATCAGAACACGAAGCGTAAGCGAGTGCCAGAATCGGTGGACGGGATGGACTTGATGGACGGTATGGACAGGCGAACGTCCATACCGTCCACGAGTCGCCGTTGGCATGTATTCCCGCCTTCGCGGGAATGACGGGATTGGTAGGCCCTGCAACATTCACAACTTACAGATGTCGCTTCCACGCACACAGCGTCTTCGCAAGACGCGGCAGTTTCAGGATGTACGCGGTGCGCGGTGCCGCGCGACCGATGATGTTCTCGTCGTCTTCGGACGTACAAACTCGCTCGGTGTCTATCGACTCGGGCTGGCGGTATCACGCAAAATCGGGAACGCTGTCGTGAGAAATCGCTGGAAGCGTGTGATCCGCGAAGCGGTGCGGAGTCTCGGCAAACCGGCGTCGCGCGGGATTGATCTCGTCGTCTCGCCATCGATCAACTCACGCGACACGCGACCGACTCTTCACGTCGTAACCGCGTCGCTACGAAAGACGATTCAAAGAATTGAACGACGATTCTGAAAATGCGAGGTCAAGCGATGAACGTTCTCTATCTTGGTGACGATTCTGCTGCGGGTGCGGCGGCGTATTTGTGCGGCGTGCTCGAACACAGCGGGATAAACTTTCGCCGCGTCAACAGCAACGAATCGCCGAGCGATGACGTGTTCGGTGCGGCGTTTGATGTGGTCGTTGTGAGCGACTATCCGGCGGCGAACTTCCGCGACGGACAACTCGAAACGTTGAAAACGCGAGTACGCCGCAACGATTGCGGACTGATCATGATCGGCGGCTGGGAGAGTTTTCACGGACTCGCCGGAGAATATCACAACACGCCGCTCGTAGAAGTTTTGCCAATCGAGATGGCGACGAGTGACGACCGCGTCAACTGTCCGCAGCCGGTCTTCGTTGTTCCGGCGAACGACGCGGCGCGACAACACACAATTTTGCGAGACTTGCCGTGGGAACGTCCGACTGCCATCGGCGGCTTCAACCGCGTTAAGGCACGCAGCGATGGTGACGTTTTGCTCGAAGGTGTGCGTGCTGAAGTTTCACTCACGCACGATTTGACGCTGCGACTCGTTGCGGGGCGGCGCGATCCGCTGCTCGTTATTGGGCGCACGATGCGCGTCGCGGCACTGATGACCGATGTTGCGCCGCACTGGGTTGGCCAACTCGTCGATTGGGGCGACAAACGCATCACGCAAACGATTTCCGAAACGGGCGGATTCATCGAAGTCGGCGACGCCTACGTTCGGTTTCTGAAACAACTAATCGCGTGGACTGGCCGCGAGTGAGTTCACCGTTTTCGCCCGATGAAGATGTAGTGCGGCATGCGGAACCATGGGTTTGGGAAGCACGGAATCCGCGTCATCCCTTCGTGCAAGAAGACCCGTTCAAAACGATGCTCCAAATATGGGAGATGATCCGGCGACGGGAAAACGTTGTCGCATCCAAACCACGCTGGCCAAAACGTCCGTTTGAGCCAACTGTGTCGCGTGAGTTCCGCAGCCGGATATTTCCGCGAAACGTAGAAGTCAACGACGCCAATCAAGCCGCCGCTCTTTAGAAGATCAAATGCGTGGTCTATCGCCGCGAACCAGTCGGGGATCATCGTCAGCGAATATGAAAACGTCACCGCGTCGAGTGACCCCGCGCCTTCCGGTGGGAGCCACGTTGTCGCGTCGTCACACACCGCGCGAACATTCGGCCAACCGTGCGACTCAATCCGTTTCTCCGCAACCGACAGTAGCGACGACGCAAGATCGACAACCGTTACATGTTCAAGCTGTCGCCCAATCGCGTCAGAGATCAGTTCGAGATTCGCACCCGTTCCGCCCCCCATGTCGCACCATTTCGCACCTTCGAGCATCTTGCGCTGCGACATCTCTTCAACCATCTTTTCGGCGAGCTGTTCGCGTCCGAGGAGAAGTCGTCGCCGAAAATCGTCGTAGGCGTTTTCCTGACCGGAATAGAAATTGTCCATCCGCGCGGCGTGGTCGTCGCCGCGAGTCGGTTTGAAAACAAGGTGATAAATCACACGAAGGTCAGATAGGAACGCCATAGAATTACAGTTTGATGTGGACGAAGTGAACTTGGTGGACGAAGTGGACTTCTCCTCACTCGTCCCTCGCCCCTCGCACCTCGCCCCTGTTTACCGCCACCTTTTTTCCGCGACCAGTGCGCGGCGATGGTGGTGTGTCGTCGTGAACGGTGTCGCTTGTGGACTCAAGTTTTTTCACCTCTTGACGCGACAACTCTCGCCACTCTCCCGGCAACATCTTGCCAAGTTTTAACGGGCCAATCGCTATCCGCTGAAGCTGCATAACCTTGTGGCCAAGACGTGCAAGCATCCGACGTATCTCGCGGTTTACACCTTGCTTCAGCGTTATCTCAAGGATCGTACTCATCTTGCGGCGTCCCTTGATGACGACGTGTTCCGCACGCACCCATTGCTCCGCAAGACGAACTCCACGACGCATCGTCGCCACGTCCGCCGCAAGAACTTCGCCCGCAACCAAAACACGATAAACCTTTTCAACGCCAAAACGTGGGTGCGCGAGCCGCTCCGCCCAAAGTCCGTCGTTGGTCAATATCAGAAGACCTTCGCTGGCACAGTCGAGACGACCAACAGAAAAAAGTCGCCCGTATTTTTCCGGCACAAGCTGCGTCGCTACCGAACGTCCTTGCTGGTCTCTCGACGTGCAGAGAATACCACGCGGTTTGTTAACCGCCAAATAGACAAGCCTCGCCCGACGACGTATCGTCTGACCATCGACGCGAATCTCGTCCGTTGCCGGATCGACCTTCGTGCCAAGTTCGGTGACGACACGACGCGAAACCTCAACGCGACCAGATACAATCAACTCCTCGCACGCACGCCGACTTCCAAACCCAGCACTCGCAAGGACTTTTTGAAGACGTATTCCATCCGTTGATTCAGCCGCCTCCGAGTCGTCGTCGCGCGGCGGACGCCGCCGCCGCGACGATGGAGCCGCAGAGGTCTTCTTGCGGCTTGACACGCGGGGCCGCTCCGTACCGGGACGAGATGCCCGCTGTGAACGACGATTCGATGAGGATGTTTTTTTCATGCAAATTAACCTATCCAAACACGATGGACGGAATGGTGTAGTAAAACCTTATGGCACACAAGCATTTAGTTCGCCGAGTTTTCGCCCCAACGGGGCGTAAGAACTTAGCCGTGGGTGAGTGGTATTCCACGAACCCACGGTACACGGACACACCAAAATCCGTAGCCCCAACGGGGCGTGAGAGCCTATGTATGCAGCCTTAATTCTTGCGCCCCGTTGGGGCTTTCGGTTATCTGGGGTTCCGTACCGTGGGTTCGCTTCGCTTACCCACGGCTAAGCTCTTGCTGCCCCGTTGGGGCAAATACACCATCCGCCTGCAAGAAAACTTTACTACACACATGGACGGAATGGACACCGCCAATGAACATACGCGGGCAAACCACTCCCTATTTCCCAGCGTTTACAAGCTGGATTTGGTCGAAGACGCCGTCGGCGTCGAAGTGTTCGCGCTGTGCTTTAGTCCAGCCGCCGAAGGCTTCGTCGATTGAGAAGAGTGCCAGATCGGGGAACCGTTCGCGGTATTTGGCCAAGACCGCTTCGTCAATCGGACGGTAGTAATAACGTGCGATCACATCTTGACTATCCGGCTCGTAGAGACCTTGCAAGTACGCCTCGGCCAACCCTTTCGTGTCACGTCGTTCAACGACCGTGTCAACAACCGCGACTGGCGGTTCGCATCGGATACTGCAACTCGGAACGATAATTTCGAGTCCCTCGCCGGGACGCATCTGTTGCGACAGCAACGCTTCGTTTTCCCAAGCCAAAAAGACATCGCCCTGTTTCTGCTGGACAAATCGGTTCGTCGATTCGCGGGCACCGGTGTCCATCGACTTGACTTTGCTGAACAGTTTGGTGACAAACTCTCGCGCCTTCGCTTGAGCCGCCGCGACTTCTTCGGCGGCGGCTGGGTCGTTGAGTTTCGCAAGGTCGCCAAGTTCGCGGCGGAGAACGTACCCCCACGCAGCGAGATAGTTCCACCGCGCACCGCCCGATGTCTTCGGGTTTGGCGTGACGATTTCGATGTCGTCGCGGAGCAGGTCGTTCCAGTCTTTGATCTCTTTCGGGTTCCCTTTGCGAACCATCAAGACGATGGTCGAATTGTATGGGCAACTGTTGTGCGGAAGCCGCTTCTGCCAGTCTGCGGGGAGTAGCTGCGCACGCGAGGCGAGAATGTCGATGTCGAACGCAAGTGCGAGCGTGACGACATCAGCATCTTGTCCGCCGAGCACGCTCCGTGCCTGTGCCCCGCTGCCGCCGTGTGACTGTTTAACTGTCACACTTTCACCGGTTTGCGATTTCCATTTTGCTTCAAACAATTTGTTGTAGGCACGATAAAGCTCGCGCGTCGGGTCGTAAGAAACATTGACCATCACGCGTTCTTTCGGCTGACAACCAAGCAAACCTACAAGCAACAACGAACCGAAACCCAAAAACGAAAACACTCTACGCATTGACATTTGAAACCTCTACTGATTGGAAATTGAAAACGGTTGACTTCGTCCCCCCGCGTACTCGGCGGGGGCCTCGAGTTAACGCTTTTGAGGTTCGCTTGCGCGATCCTTCGCTATCGCGTCTGCTTGGGCCGCTCGCTCTGGATTCCCGCCGAGTACGCGGGAATGACGAAACGATGCGCGAACGGTTACGCCTCACCTTCGTCGCCGCGAAAGGTTGTGGCGAACTACTGTTGATACCGCGTCGTTCCACGACGGGACTTCACCGCGAACTTCAGTGCGAACCTCTGCGGGCTGCGGCTTTGGCCGTTCTTCACGCGGCTTGCGGCGTTCACTGCGTTCTGGACGTTCACCGCGCTCGGCACGTTCTGGACGCGCACTTCGCTCTCCGCGTTCTGGCCGTTCACCGCGTTCTGATGTTCGCGGTGGGCGGGTTGATTCGGTGCGCTGCTCGCTGCGCGGTTGCTGTTCGCCGCGTTTGCGTTCGGCAACGGCGTTGAGTTGAGTGGCAACGTCTGTCCACGGGTCGGCGAACGCTGCTGCACGTTCCGGCGTCAGCGAACGTTCTGGCCTGTGCGAACGACTGCGCTCTGCACGTTCGTCTGGCTTCGGTGAACGCTCACGCGCATCGGGGCGGCGTTCGGCTAGACGTTCGGCTGGCTGTTCGGCGTCTTTGTTGCGATCACGCTCACGCGGTTCGCGTGTTTCGCGTCGAACTGGCGGTGCGGATTCTCTCGGTTCACGCGGCGGCGCAGATTCACGCGGCGCGGTGACACGTTGCGGTGCGGGATTCGGCGCAGGTTTCGTCGCCACCGGCGGTTTCGCATCGAAAAGTTTTTGCGGGAGCGGATCGTCGTTGCGCTGAGTTGTCGCCGCTGGTTCCGGTTTCTTCTTGCCGAAGATGTTGAACGACGGCAACATGTCGAAGAACGATGACGACTTCGCCTCCGTCGCAGCAAGCTCCGCAACAAGGTCGGGCACAGGCGACTCGGTCACTCGCATCTCACTCACGGCAACACGATCACGACGCGGCGTCGCTACTTGTTCACGCACCGGCTCCGGTCTCACCGGTTCCGGTCTCGCTGGCTCTTGTCGCACCGGTTCCGGTTTCACTGGTTCGTCGATGAGGCCAGCACCGAACGATGCTGGACGACGCGGTGCAGTTTTCGGCGGCGCGATAGGTTGTGGGGGCGATACAGGTTCTGGCGAAGCTGGCGTCACCGGAGCAGCCGCAACTTCAGCGGCGGGAGACGGTTGCAAAGTCAGCGGCGGGGCCAACCCGACTTCGTGCAAGATGCTGTCCCAACTCGATTTTTTGGTCATGGTGATGTGTGGGGGAAAAGTGGTGACGACGAAAAATTAGACTTGTTCGGAAACCTCAAGTGGCGCGATTGAGTAGTTCGCGGTTCGGCATAGCCGAACCCTCCAGTTGTCATACGCCGCAGGCGTGGAGGGTTCGGCTATGCCGAACCGATGCGCGGGTGCAAGTTTCCGAACAGGTCTATTACATCCACGCTGGCCGATACGTTGCGGCGGGTAGCGTCGCGGTTTTTACGGCGGTGATTGACGGGACTTTGAGCAAGTCGTCGAGCGCGACCTGCGGTGGCACGGCGTCGAGTTGCAAAATGCCGAGTGCTTCACCGCCCGGCGTTGCAGCACAGCGACCGAGTGCCATGTGTGCGATGTTGATTCCGTACTTCGCAAACGTACCGCCGACTTTTTCAATCACGCCCGACACGTCACGATGATCGAAGAACAACAGATTTCCATCTAGGAAACTTTCGAGACGGAAGTTGTTCATCTGCACCAGTCGCGGCATCGCGCGACCGAAGAGCGTACCGGTAATCGAGAAGACACCTGCGTCGGTCGTGAGTTCGGCGGTGAGGAGCGATTGGAAGTCGATAACGTCGGACGATTTTTCTTCGACGATTTTGATACCGCGTTCTTTGAAGCACGGCAGCGCACTGACGATGCTGACTTCTTGATCCATCGCGGCGGTGAGCAGTCCAGCGGCGAACGCCGAGGAGATTAGCGTCGTCGGTTTTTCGCCGACTTCGCCGCGATAGGTGAGCTTGCAAACTTGCGGCGTCGCCGGAACGAGCAGCCCCGAAAGCATTCCGAGACGATACGCAACGTTGAGATAACCGCGAATGTCGGTGAGAGTTTCGGGGTCGAGCGACGTGAAGTTGACCGCTTGGCGAATCGTACCGTTCTTGATGTAGTCGATGATTAACTCGACCGCTTCAATGGCGACGTTCGACTGTGCCTCTTCGGTACTCGCACCGAGATGCGGTGTGCAGACGACGTTCGGCATTCCGAAGAGCGGGTTGTTTGTGCACGGTTCTTCGGTGTAAACGTCGAGTGCGACGCCGCCGAGTTTTCCGCTCTTGAGTCCCGCGACGAGTGCTACCTCGTCGTAGATTCCGCCGCGTGCGACGTTGATGACGCGCAAGCCCTGTTTGCATATTTCGAGCTGTTTCGCGCCGAACATCCCGCGAGTTTGATCAGTTAGCGGCGTGTGAACGGTGAGGTAGTCGATTGTCGGCAGCATCGCGTCGAACGAATCGACGAGCGTGACGCCGATGGCGTGCGCTTTTTCGGCGGTGAAAAACGGGTCGAGCGCGACGACCTTCATTTCAAACGTCTTCGCGTACCGCGCGACGGCGGCACCGATGCGTCCCATTCCGACGACGCCGAGAGTTTTTCCGGCGACTTGCGTTCCGGTGAGAGTTTTGCGATCCCATCGTCCTTCGACGAGCGACTGATACGCTGGACAAATGTTGCGAGAGAGTGCGAGCAGAAGCGCGAACGTTAACTCGGCGGTCGATGCCGTGTTACCGCCGGGGGTGTTCATGACGATGATGCCGTTTTGCGTTGCGGCAGCGGTGTCGATGTTGTCAACGCCGACGCCAGCGCGGGCGATAGCTTTGAGTCGCGTGTTTCCGGCGAGAGCGTCGGCAGTGATTTTCACACCGCTGCGACAGATCGCGCCGTCGAACTCTGCGAGCGTCGCCTTGAGGGCGTCGCCTTTGAGGCCGGTGCGCTCTTCGTATTCAAACCCCGCACTGCGGAGCATAGCGATCCCGTCTTCAGAAATCGGGTCGAGAAGGACAATGCGTTTCATGTTGGAAAAAAGAGTATGTTGTTGGTTGAGTAAACCCTATAGGCCCTATATGACTTATAGGGCCTATGGGTTTCGTGAAACCATTCTACCGGCAGCCGCAGCCGCACGATTTTCCGCCGCCACTCTTGAGGCTCGCGCGGACGCCATCGAGCTGGCCAGCACTCCCCAAGGCCGAGTTTTTGTGGATGATGAACTCGGCATAAGCGGCCATGAAAACTTTCCCCGGCGGACGCAGGTCGAAGTTTTGCGGGTCGGCTTTGAACGCCTCGCGGTGAATCGCACACCAGACCAAACGTCCGTCGGTGTCGATGTTGATTTTCGTCACACCGAGTTTCGCCGCTGGCAAATACTGTTTTTCATCGACACCGCTGGCGTCCTTGAGCGCACCGCCCGCAGCGTTGACGCGATCAACCCACTCCTTCGGCACCGACGAACTGCCGTGCATCACGAGCGGGAAGTTCTTCGGAACCGCCTTCTGGATTTTTTCCAAAACGTCGAAGTGCAACCCTTGTTTGCCGCTGAACTTGAACGCACCGTGCGAAGTTCCTATCGCAACGGCGAGTGAGTCGCAGTGTGACTTCTCGATGAACTCCGCCGCTTGTGCGGGATCAGTCAACTTGACCGAGCCAACGATGTCTTCTTCGACGCCGCCAAGCTGACCGAGTTCTGCTTCGACAACGATACCCTTGGCGTGCGCACGGTCGGCGACGCGGCGGGTGATCTCGATGTTCTTCGCAAAGTCTTCGTGTGAAGCATCAATCATGACGCTGCTATAAAAGCCGCTGTCGATGCAGTCGTAACAGACTTCTTCGGTGCCGTGGTCGAGGTGAACGGCGAAGATCGCTTCGGGGAAAACGTCGCCCGCTGCGCGGATGATCGATTCGAGCAGACGCTTGTCGCTGTAGTCGCGGGCACCGCGTGAAATCTGGATGATGAACGGTGCCGCTTTGTCGGCGACGACGGCGTCTTCATTCTTCTTGATCTTTCCGAGATTGCCACGGAAAAGACCGACGGCTTGCTCAAGATTGTTGATGTTGTAGGCACCGATGGCGTACTTGCCATAGGCGTGCTGAAACAGTTCTTTGGTGGTGACGATCATAACGCAACTCCTTCTCTGTACTTTGTGATAGTGAACGTGAACGGAACACACAATCGGGCGGTATTCTACCACAAAATTTTCCGCTGCCGATGGGGACTCGCCACGAGTGGGTTGTCATGCAAACGTCTCAACCGCAACGCCAACGTCTTGGCGGATGCGTTCGGCGATGGTTGCCACTTCGTCTGTTGGCATCGGGAAAACGTCGGGCGTTGGGACGCGCCGCGCCGTTGTGTAGAGCTGAACTCGCAAAAGATGTTGAAGTTTTTGAAGCGTGGCGATGTAGGCGTCGAGTTCTGCACCAGCGAGACTGCGCTGCTCACCGTGAACGCAGAGACACGTCTGCACCACGAGCGGACGCTCCGCAGCAAACGTTGTGAGATTGTTGACGATTTTTTCGAGTGTGACTCCACCACGCGGAACACAGAGCCGCCGAAACGACGCCTCGTAACCCGCATCGAGTTTTCCCCACACTTCGCCGGCGTTCGCAAGTAGCGTATCAATTCCGATGAGAACGTCGGCGCGGTCGAGGTGAGCGGCGTTTGTGATGAGGATGAGTTTTGTTGTCGTCGGCGCGAGTTCGCTGCGAAGTCGCGCGAGAAGCGAACAGACCGCGACGAAGTCGGGCGAGAGCGTCGGTTCGCCGTCGCCGGAGAGTGCGATGTCGCGCAAGATGCGCGATTCGGTCGGAGCGATGTCTGTCAAACAACGTCCCGCGACGGCATCGGCAATCAGTTGGCGCAATTCCGATTCGAGTCGCGTCAAGTTAACTCGCGCCGACGCCGCATCGGACGGCGCGGCGACTTCGTACTCGTCTGCGTATTCGGCGGCAACTTGACAGTATACACACCGAAACGAACACAGCCGCGTCTCCCGCGAAAGGTTGACACCAATCGACAAACCACGCGCACGACGACTAATCACCGGATAGACATACTCGTACCCATCAAACCGAGAAGAATGGTCGTGCGTCATTGCGCTGTTATACTCAAGACGGTTTGAATTGCCCATACCAAAACGGTAGCGGCCCATCGAGGCCGCGGTACAACAGAGGGCGAAGCCTACAAATCGACCCGTAACGGGTCTATACTTTCGCCTTTGGGTTGGTGAAGCGGAGGCCGTCGCCGCTGTGGTAGCTGGCGTACTCCGTGACGATTGCACCTTGCGGGCCAGCGATCATGAAGTGCGGCTGTTCGAGCTGCGCGAGAATGTCTTGGTCGGCGACACCACACGCCTTCGCCTTGAAACAAGTGATGGCGTTGTCTTTGAGTTGACTTTCGGGGAGAACGAGTCCCTTCGGGAGGTCGGCGAGCGTGCCGCCTTGCGCCATCGTGTGGATGCTACCGTGACGAACTTGCCACATCTCGTGCTTCGCCGGTTTGTCTTCGGCGGCGACGTGGAAGTGTTCGGGGATCATCTGCCCCGGAAGCAGATAGATTTCGTGACCGAAATAGCCGTGTTCTTTGTCGTTGATGAAAAAGATTCCGCCCATCCCGACGTTGCTGAAGTCACCAAGTCCGAAGTCGTTGACCCAGAAGTTTTTGTCGGCGAGAACGCTCTCTCCAATCGAGTAGTTGTAGTAGCGGAAAAGTTCGGCAAACGCCTCTTTCGCCACCGTTTGATTGAAACTCCCGTCACGATTGTAGAAATGGGAGTTGGGGTACTTGCGGAGCCGTCCGCGTCCAATCGAACGGACTTGCGCCGTTGCCTTCGGCAGAAAACTCATCCCCAGAACCGCCGCTGTCACACCGAAAATCCAATTACGTCTCTGCATAACTCTTCTCCTCTAACTGCGTGGAAACTTTTTGCTGCCGGTGTCCGCACCAGCAACTCTAACACGCACTAGAGTATAACGCCAACACCCGCCGCGACAAGGCACCCGTCCGATGGAGAAAATTAGTCCGCTAACAAGTTTCCAGTTTTAATCCGCAGATTGCGCAGATGGACGCAGATTTTTTATTCGCACAGCGTTTTGTGTCTTCGTGTGAGAAAAAAAGAGCTGCTCGCAAACGATGCTTAATAGACCTGTTCGGAAACTTGCACCCGCACATCGGTTCGGCATAGCCGAACCCTCCAAACGCCTACGGCGTTGATAACTGGAGGGTTCGGCTATGCCGAACCGCGAACTACTATCCGCCGTCAAACTTGTTGGCGGACTGACACTTCCGGTGGGGAGTGTTCAAAACGTTTTTTTCGTCGATAATGGCACAGAGGCAGGAATCTATCCTGACGGCTATTCGTTTACGCTACGTCTGCTGATTCGGGCACTCGCTTACGCTTCGTGTTCTTATTAACGTAACGCATTAAGAACACGAAGCGTAAGCGAGTGCCATGAATCATAACACGCCAACAACAACTATGGACCAATCCAAGATGGACACAACACTCTCTCCCAACGCCGTTAACTTTATTGACGAAGCAAACATCACAAAGCTGGCGTCGCCGCAAGCGGTTGATCCGCAGCGTCTCCGCGACGTGATCGCAAAGTCGCTCTCAAAAACTCCGCTCAATCTCGACGAGACCGCCGTACTCCTCGCCGCCGACTCGCCCGACGAGTGCGAGCAGATTTTCGAGGCCGCACGAAAACTTAAACGGACAATCTACGGAAATCGAATCGTCCTTTTCGCACCGCTCTACGTCGGCAATCACTGCACAAACGACTGTCAATACTGCGGATTTCGGCGGAGTCTGCGAACCGCCGTGCGCCGTACTCTCGCCGACGACGAGCTAGTGCGCGAAGTCGAAGGTCTCGAAAAACAAGGACACAAACGTCTCATCCTCGTCTTCGGTGAACACCCAGACTACTCGCCGGAGTTTATCGCAAACTCTGTGCAACTTTGTTACGGCGTTCGCGTCGGTAACGGCGAAATCCGTCGCATAAATATCAACGCCGCACCGCAAACCATCGAAGGATTCCGCACCGTCAAGGCGTCTGGAATCGGGACGTACCAAATCTTTCAAGAGACGTACCACCAAGAAAGTTACGCGACGTTCCACCCCGCGCCGTCACACAAATCGAATTATATGTGGCGACTCGATGCGATGGACCGCGCGATGCTCGGCGGGTGCGATGACGTTGGGCTGGGCGTTCTCTTCGGACTCTACGACTGGAAGTTTGAAGTGCTGGCGATGATTCGTCACGCACTTCACTTGCAAGAACGGTTCGGCGTCGGCCCGCACACGATCAGTTTTCCGCGTATCCAAGCGGCCCACGGACTCGCCCGCGACTTTCCGTATCGCGTCACCGACGAACAGTTCAAACGGCTCGTCGCCATCTTGCGTTTGGCGGTGCCATACACGGGTCTCGTGATGACGGCGCGCGAGTCACCGGCGATTCGCAACGACGTTATCGCCTTCGGCGTCTCACAGATCGACGCCGGAACGCGACTCGAAATCGGATCGTATTCGCAAGAGAAACCGAAAGAGCAGGAATTGTCGCGTGAGCAGTTCGCGGTCGGTGATCGCCGCGACCTCGACGAAGTGATCGGCTGGCTACTTCAGCACGAGTATGTGCCGAGTTTTTGTACGTCGTGTTATCGTTTGGGGCGAACGGGCGAACACTTTATGGAGCTTGCGATTCCGGGATTCATCGGAAACTTCTGCACGCCAAACGCGATCCTCACGCTCGCAGAATATCTCGCGGACTACGCTTCACCCGAAACCCGCGCCGCTGGTGAAGCACTCATCGCACGCGAACTCGGTGCAATCCCCGAAGAAAAACGCAGCGTCATCATCGAACGCCTCAAACAAATCCAAAACGGTACGCGCGATTTGTACTTCTAACACTAGACTTGTTCGGAAACACCAAGTTGGGGCGATTTGGTAGTTCTAGGTTCGGCATAGCCGAACCCTCCAGTCATCAACGCCATAGGCGTTTGGAGGGTTCGGCTATGCCGAACCGCAGTGCGAGTGCAAGTTAAAAAAGTTGGGGGCGGTCCGAAGACCGCCCCCGCGGGCTTACACCGCAAGAGACTTGCGGTGTTGCCCAACTCCATCAGTTTCAGAATGGCAAATGCCGCGACGAAGCGGTGCCTGCTGGTTCTTCTTCGCCCGCTGGTTCTGTTGCCGCTGCGGGGTCGCTTACGACTTCAAAGCGTGGCGATGGCGTTGCTTTGTTGGCGCGATGAGTTCGCATCGCTTCTCCCGGTTTGATGGCGGTGTCTTCGTAACCCGCGCACTGCGGGCACGCGCCGTCGTGCCAAACTAACGGTGACGGCAACTGAACTCCACACCCCGGACAAAACGCCTTTCCCCACTCCGGCATCGGTACGCCACGAATGATATGCGACGCCTTGATATTGTTTGAAAGCACTTCGGGCATCTGGTCGTAGTAGTCGAGATAGATCGTTTGACGCTGGTCTTGTGGGCACGCCGGATAAGCGGCGAACGTTGATTTGATCGCGGAGACGTGTTTCGGTTTGTCTTGCGGTGCGAAGATGTAACCCGGCGCGTACGGCGCGAGCTGAACACGTCCGGTGATCGTGCGGCGATACTGGAGATACGGCAGCGGCGTAACGCTGTCGCCTTGCGGTGCTTCGCCGGTCTGCGGCATTCCCGGTGCCTTGCCGCGCGGCACTGCTGGGACGACCATCATCTTTCCATCGACGTAAATCCGCTGCCACGCCTGCGCACCGCGTGCGCCAGTTGTGGGAACAGGATTCGTCTTCGGCGCACCGGAGCCGCCGTAACTCGCGGCGTTAAAACCGGGCGTTGCGGGAACTTGTGCCGCCACCCAAACACTGCTCGCCACGACCACCACCACAGAAATACTTACACGCAACCAAGTCATGGGATGCCCACCTTATTCGCAAAAGGGAAACGTGACGCGCCGTCCGCGACGACATAAAGGCGTCCTATGCTCTATCGGCGATGCGGCGGAACACAGTGAGAACACACCTGCGGAAGTCGGGCTATGATTTTTGCGACAACTGCGGAAGATGCAAAACGTGTGTGGTTTGCGTTGACGTTGTGGGCAATCAGAACGCGAAGCGTAAGCGAGTGAAACAGATAGTCGCCACCAATGCAATAGGCCCTATAGGACATATACGTCCTATAGGGCCTATTGGATTAGTTACGCTCTCGTGCTCCGATTCCCTAGAACGTTCTCCGCACCATAAAGTTTACGCCTTGGTTGGTGAAGTTTTCGGAGAACTGGACACCGTAATCGACTCGTGCGTCCCACAGGCCGCGTCGCCAGTTGAAGCCGATGTTCGCGTCGCCAGCAACGCCGTCGGCGATGACGCTGCGAAGTGTCGCAAGCTGCGCACCGACCGGCGTATTCTTGTAGTCGAGGTAACGATCACCCAACACCGGCAACACTCTCGCACGGAACTCCGGCGTGAAAATACCGCCCGCGTGAATGTAACTGTACGCCGCCTTCAGACCGACCGGAATCGTAACCACGTTCGCCGATGCACTGCTCGCGTTGAAGGCGTTGGTTCCACCAAACGTCGTATTGAACGCACTCTGGTAAACGTAGTCATACTCCAAACCGACCTGCGGCGTGACGACGAAGCGTCCGAACAGGAACGGTTTTTCGAGCGTCATATTCACGAACGTTACGCCGCCATCTACGGTCGCTGCGAGTTCGCCGCCTGAGTTTAGCTGCTTGACTTTGTCGTTCGCACCAACCCAGCCAAACTGCGCGTTGAGAATGACGTAACCAAGCGGAACAGTCGTGTAACCGGCAACGCCGCCGAAGAACGAGTCGCTCCTTGTTCGCACGCCGAGCAGCTCCGTCGAACTCTGCTTGCCGCCACCGAGATTCCCCGCGATACCGAATCGCATCGCCCCTTGACTCGCTTCAACACCAAACGCAACCGCGTATTGATCCGACGTGTACTTATACTTCACGCCGCCGCTCATAAGGTCGCCACTGCTCTGGTGGCCGTACTGCGGCATCACCCAAACAGCACGCTGCATCCCGCCAAACGAAAGACCGCCAAACTGACCACGCATCTGTTCACGCGGCGCACCAAGCTGTGCCACCATCGCACCGTTCGTCGAAGGAATCCCGCCCAAAACCTGACTAAACAGCGACCGCGACGCAAACGCCCGACGACCAACTCCAGACGCACCAGCCATATTGTAACCAAGCTCAAGAGACCGCGTTGCAGTTTCTGGAACCTCCGTTGCCAAAGCCGCATTCAAGAAGCCGTTCCCTTCGCCGCGATAACTATCGACCGACGCCGCAACCGGTCCCGAAAGCTTCGGCAAAATCTTGACCGCTGAATTGCGCGTCATCGTGAACGTGCCAAGATTGGTTCCGGGGGTATATGTGAAGAGCGGATTGATAAGCGACGTGTCAACATTTGTGGGGCGTGTTATCGACGCGAAACCGTAAGCAACGTGACGATCCACCGTCGCGCCAACCGCAACCGCTGCATCTTCGGCGGCGTTCGTCTTGAGAACGAGCGTCGTGACGCCAGAGAGATCGAGTGTGGTTATCGTGTCCGCTTGAATCGGCGCGTTCGCTGGAAGCGCGCGGGCGGTGACGGTGAGTGAGTTCGCGTTGATGTCGCTCGTCTTGACTATCGCACCGTCGGCAAACGTGAGGTTCTTCCCAGTTCCCATCGAAATTGTCGTTGCGGTGAAGTTGCCGCTGTGGATCGTTGTGTCGTTTGCGAACGTTGCGCCGTTTGTCAGCTTGATTTGGGTGGCGGCGACATCGTAGTAGAGACCGCCAACTTCGAGGCTTTTCGCGGCGAAGTCGGTGCTGTAGATGTCGGCGTCGCCAGTAATCTTCGCGGCACCAGTTAGAACGACTTTGGCAGCGTTCGCATCGAGATACGATGCCGCAGTCAAATCGTTCGCTATGAGTGTGGAGGCAGACTTCAGCGTCAGCGATCCCGCTGCCACGTTGTTTATTCCCGCATCGACGACTGTTGCTTTCGTCGAATCACCAATGGTGACGCCGCCCGTTGTGGTAATCGCACCCGTTGTCGTAGTGTTCGCGCCGAGGAAACTTATGTCACCGCCAGTGCCGGTACCAGTGACAGTGCCAATCGTCCACGCATTGCCGCCATTGTCGAGTGTTGTTTTTGCACCAGAAGCAACAGTAATCGCGTTCGCCGTTGTCACTGCGGCACCAGCCTTCAGCGTCGTACCATTCTGCATCGTGACGCCGCTCGTTCCAAGTGCAGCGTTATTGCTAACGACAACGGTTCCGCCACTAATCGTTGTGCCGCCGGTGTAGGTGTTTGCACCGGTGAGTGTGAGTGTGCCCGTACTGCTCTTGACGAGATTTCCCGCGCCACTGATAACGCCGCTTAACGTCTGGGCGACTGATTGATTCATCGTCAGCGTACCAGAATTGGCGATGGCACCAGCGTAGGTGCCCTTGCCGAGCGAACCGGTCACTTCGAGCGTGCCATCACTGATTGTCGTCGCACCGGTGTACTCATTCGCGTTGGAGAGAACGAGCGTGCCAGCACCTTTTTTCGTGAGCGTTGTGCCATCCCAGCCTGCGGCTTTGTTTGTGCTGGCACTGTTGTCTTTGAGCACCGCGCCGAGTGAGAACGTGTTGCCCGTACCAATCGTGAAGTCGCCGTGTGCTTTGCGTGTGGGGTCGGTCGAGTACCACGTCAAGTTAGTGTCAACGATAACGCTCTTTTGATCAGCCGAGAGTTTTGCTTCAGCGGAGAGAAAATCAGTAGCAGTGACTTGACCAGCAACGGTCACGGTAGCAGGGAAACCCACAATGGCACTTCCCGACGTAATCACAGTTTGCGAATTGCTCCCGACAGTTGTCCCCGGCGTGTAACCGGTGATGTCGAGTTTGCCAGAAGCGTTGAACGTCAACGCAGTGGCGGCCAGCGTTGGCGTGGTGCCAACATTGATTCCAAGCGTCGCGCCGTTTTTTATGTCAACCGCACCTGTACCAGTTAGCTTACCGTTGATTTTGAGCGTGCCGGCATTCACGGTGGTGTTGCCGGTGTAGGTGTTCGCGCCGGAGAGCGTGAACGTGCCAGCACCATTCTTGACCAGCGACCCGCCCGTGCCACCGATATTACCCGCGAACGTGGTGTTGGTAGCGTCACCGACCGTGAGTGTTTTGCCGCCAAGCGCGACACTCGTTCCAACAGCACCGGTCAAAGACTTGACCGTCGTACCGCTCGTCACGCCAGAAATATCAAAAATCGACGTACCCGCTAACGTCAAACCGCTAGAAGTAGCAAGCGAACTGCTACCTTTCAAGGCGAGCGTCCCCGCGTTGACCGTCGTCGCGCCGGTGTAAGTGTTGACGCTGCCATCCGCAAACGTGAGCGTACCCGAACCGGTTTTGATGACCGAGCCACCATTGCCGCTAACGCCGCCACCGAGTGTGACAGTCTTACCACTTACAGCATCGAACGTGGCGATTGAGTTAGTATCAAGATGGATGTCGTTGTTTGTATACGAACCGGTTGTACCAACCTTGTTGCCGCTGAAAGTTACGTCTTTGGTTTTCGCGGCAATCGTGACGTTGCTGTTGGTGTAAATCGCACCGCCAAACAGTGTGGCTTCATTGCCAGTGAACGAGGCATCTTCGATTCTGTTTTTTGTGGCGTCGGTGGAATTCGTTATGTGAATCGCACCGCCGTAACTTCCTTTGTTAGTGGTAAATGTATTGTTGCCGGAAATGTCGAAAAATCCGCCGTTGCTGACGATTGCACCGCCGCCGAACGCTTCGTTGCTCGTGAAAGTGTTTGTACCAGTAATGGTAACGGCACTACTTGAAATCGCACCGCCGCCACCGGCGGACATTATAACTTTGTTGCCGGTGAATATGTTGGTGCCACCAACCGTTACAAAGTTGTTCGCCGCAATCGCGCCACCGGCGGCGTCGGTCGTGCCCGTCACTTCGTTTGTCGTAAAGGTGTTCGTGCCGCCACTAATCGTGACACCGCCCGCACTGTAAATCGCACCGCCGCCCGCAACTGGTCCAGTCACCTTGTTTTGGTCAAAGAGATTCGTTCCGCCAGCGATGGTGATTACCTTGTTTGATGCCACCGCACCGCCGCCAGCCTGCACGGTGCCTGTTGCCGTGTTACTGATGAATTTGTTCGTCCCGCCAGTAATTGTGATCGTCCCAGTATCACTCGCTATCGCACCACCGGCTCCGACTGCGCCACTTGCGGCGTTGTTTTGGAACGTGCGAACATCGGTTGCGAGTACGTCGGTTGATGCGCCGAGCGTGAAGTCGTTCAGCGAAAATATCGCACCACCAAGAGCCGCGCCGGTTGCGTTGGTGACTTTGTTACCATCGGCTGCCGTTGCGCCGCCGAACATGTTTGTACCTTTGAAGGTGATTGTGCTGTTCGTGTAAATCGCACCGCCTGCATGGCCTGCTGTATTCTTGGTGAAAATCGTACCGTCGTTAATCGCTATCGCCGCTCCATCGCCAATGATCGCACCACCATTAAAGGCTGATTCATTTGACGTAAATGTCGTGGTGCCAACGGTGAACGTCACTGGATTTGTCGTCGCGGTGTTACTGACATAAATCGCACCGCCGCCAAGGGTCGTACTCGTACTTTTATTCCCCGTGAACGTGGAACCCGTAACGTCCATGCTGACGCCCGTGCGAATCGCACCACCAGCACCAGCCGCTTTGTTGGTTGTAAACGTTGCGCCCGCAACCTTTGAACGACCTGTTGCATCCCGATTGTCGATGTTGATCGCGCCGCCATCGCCGCCAGTGGCTTCGTTGTCTGTAAACGTGCCGCCATTAATATCAACACCAAAAGATGTACTGATCGCACCGCCGATGTTTGCTTTGTTTTCGGTGAACGAGGTATTTGTGCCGTCAGAAATGATCACTTTGTCGGCAAGAAGCGCGCCGCCCCAACCGGTCGCGGTGTTCTTTGTGAAAGTGTTGGTGCCACCCAAAATTGTGATGAAGTTATTTGTTGCCGTGCCATCAGCATTGTCCATCAGAATCGCACCGCCGTGAACGGCGTGGTTCTCGCTGAAGATCAACGTGCCGGTGCTCCCCGCTGCGCCGATGATGATCGACTTCTCACCATAAATCGCCGCACCGTGCGATTCTTCTTTGGGCGCACCGACCGCGGTACTACCGCCAGAATTGTCAAACTTTTCAATCGTGACCGTGGTTCCATTCTGCGCGGATATGGTTATATCACCAGTTGCGGAGAGGAAGCCGATTTTTTTATCCGTCAACGCGGTTCCCGTGCCAGCAGTGATCGTGGCGTTTGTAGCTGCGGTATTGGTTGCGGTTACGTCGCCAGCAGTTGTTGTTCTGTTGGTTATAGGCGTGGCGTCCACCAACGAGACGTTCGTTGCCGCCATCACTTCCCCCGCGAGAGCCGCCGAGACGAGAGTAGCGGCGGAGATTGCCACCGCGCGTTTGATTTGGGTTGACACTGTTCTGCGGGCAGAGTTTTTGAAACTCGATTTCATAGTTTGAATCCTTTCAAACGGGTGGAAGAAGAATGGGGCAGTTTTTTTGGGGGGGAGAGTTTGGGTACGGTTTCAATAGGCCCTATAGGACGTATATGTCCTATAGGGCTTATTGGATGCGGCGTTACACTTCACACGCTTTGGCCACTCGCTTACGCTTCGTGTTCTGATTCGTGTCACTCGCTTACGCTTCGTGCTCTGATTCGGGCACTCGCTTACGCTTCGCGTTCTGATTTGTTTGCGAAGCGTATCAATTTCTCGCCGCCGATGCAAGACCATTACGCGATTCACAAAAAATCACCGCCCGACTCGTCCGTCATCGTCAGCAGCAGAAATCAGCTTGAAAGAAAATCCGGTAAAATCGAAAAAACCAGCAGAGCTTGCGCAGATTCCGCAAACGTTACAGCACGCTCAAGACGTGAACGTACACAAAATAAGACCTATAGGTCGCGTAGGACCTATAGGTCTGACATTCCGCCTCCCATTTTTTGCCGTCTACATCACATCGTCGGTGAACTCGCGGACGACGCGAAACCCAATCATCGTCGAAGATTGCGTTGGGTGAAGGCTGTTACGGTATGCGCAGCGTGTCGATTCGACACCGAACTGCCACGAACCACCACGAATGATGCGAACCGTTCCCTCGTTTGGCCCCGTCGGGTCGGTCGTTTCTTCGTCGAGACTTTGGTAGTAGTTGTCGTCGCAGAAGTCGAAGCACCACTCCATAACGTTGCCGTGCATGTCGTAGAGTCCCCAAGCGTTCGGTTTTTTGAGGCCGACGGGGTGTGTCGTCTGCTGGGCGTTGTCGTAGTACCACGCGAACTGCCCAATCTCACTAATCTGGTTTCCACAATACCACGGCGTTATGCTCCCCGCACGGCAAGCGTATTCCCACTCGGCCTCGGTCGGCAGACGATAACCCGTGCCGCCGAGAACTTCAACCGTCCCAAACTCGGCGACTTCGTGGTGTCGCATAACGCGGCCCTTGACGCCGTAGTACGGCTCCAGTCCTTCCTTCACCGAAAGCGCGTTGCAAAAATCTATCGCGTCGTACCACGTCAGATTTTCGACAGGGTTGTCGGCGCTATCGACCGAGAGACTCGTGTTGCGTTCCATCACCGCGATAAACTCCGATTGTTTGACGGGATAAACACCCATCATAAAACTTCGCGCGATGTTCACTTTGTGTTGCGGACGCTCGTTGTTGCGTGCGAACTCGTCCGATTCGTGCGAACCCATATAAAACTTCCCCGTCGGTATTCGGCGGAGTTTCATTCCGACGGAGTTTACACTCGTCGTCAATTTTTCGATCTTCTCTTGAAGCGACTTCGCTTCGGGGTCGTTGGCTTTGAGTTCGACGTAACGCTGTACGCACGACAGAAGCGTGTTGTATTGCTTGGTGATGATGGCGTTGCGAATCTCGCGGACTAGCGAATCGACTTCGGTGATACATTCACCAGCTTCGGTGTGGAGCTGCCGCAATTCATTGTCGAGAAGCGGCGGCGGAACTTGTGCGATGATCTCCTGAACCTTCTCGTATTTCTGCTCGGCAAACGTCTTTTTGATTTGTTCGCGGATACCGTCGAGATATGTTCGCACGTCGCGGCGTTCTTTTTGGACGAGCAACATCATCTCTTTTGCCCACTCGCGGATGGCGGCAAGGTCGGGATGGGTGAGGAGCGACATCGACTTGAGAATCGGCAGCGTCTTGTCGTGACCGTAACTCTCGCGGAGCTTGATTACTTGCTGCTGCTGTTGCTGCAAAACGGCGACGGTATGCTGCTTGATTGCGGCGAGGTCGCCACTACAGCCACGGCACGTCGTCGCCCAAAACGGGTTGACCGTTTGGCACGCCAAACACGGCTCATCGTAGTTGCGATTGCACTGCGGACACGCCCGCTGCGACGCCACCACCGGCGACTGACACTGCGGACAAACACCACCTTCAGGGACGTTAGACATAGATGGCAGAGTGGGGAAAATTGTGGAAGACGTTCACGGGATTTACGTTTACTAGCAGTTCTTTTTTTCTCACACAAAGGCACGAAGAGGAGAGAGAACGCGGAACACGCGGAAAAACAGAAGTCGCGGAATGCTGAACTTCCGCGTCTTTCCGTCCTTCCGCGATTTCCGCGTTAAAATTCCTCTTTGTGCCTTCGTGCCTTTGTGTGAGACTCCTCAAAAATCCACGAACGGTTATCATTTATGGAAACCATTAATGGCAAAAGACGGGCCAGTATTCTACCGCAAGCCGTAGCGGTGTCAACGCCGCGACAGCGCAACTCCTGCCACGCGAACGCGCGGTACGAAAATCGAGTCACGGAAAAACTCCGCCGCCAAGACGACGTGCGTCGTGTCGATTGAGAGAACGCGGCCATCGAGCCGGTCGCCGTTGACAAGTTCTACCGTGTCGCGGTCGCCGCGTGCGGAGTTTACGAGACGTTGCCAGAGCTGCTCGGTGTCGCTTGAGTTTGGCGGCGGCGTAAGGAGAAACGTCCGAACGGAATCGGGCGAATCGTTTTGTCTCTGCGGCACGTCGCCGCACGTCTCCCAGATGAAGACCTGCGGATTCCACAACACAACCCGCGCCAGCACGGCAACACCGGGATTTGCACGAAGTTCGATGAGATGATGCGAAACTGTTGTGGACGGCACTGTCAATACTCACAATGCCCCGGATAGCGTGGATACGGGATCACGTCGCGGATGTTCGCCATTCCGGTAATGAACTGGACGGTGCGTTCGAGGCCGAGTCCGAAACCGGCGTGCGGAACCGTGCCGTAGCGACGCAGGTCGAGATACCACTTGTAGTCGTCGGGCGAAAGGTGCATCGAACACATCCGCGATTCGAGTACGTCGAGACGTTCTTCACGCTGCGAACCGCCAATGATTTCACCAACCTTCGGAACGAGCACGTCCATCGCACGCACAGTTTTTCCGTCGTCGTTGAGACGCATGTAAAACGCCTTAATATCTTTCGGATAATCGTGAACAATCACCGGACGCTTGAAGTGCGTCTCGGCGAGATACCGTTCGTGTTCGCGCTGAAGGTCGATTCCCCAACTCACTGGAAACTCAAACTTCTGCGACGACTTTTCGAGAATCGCAACCGCGTCAGTGTACGAGACCCGTGCGAAGCCGCTCTCCGCGACGGCGGTTAACGTAGCGACAATTCCGGGTTCGATGTGTTTGTCGAAGAACTCCATGTCTTCGGCGCAGTCGCGGAGAACGTCGCTGATGATCCGTTTGATGAATCGTTCGGCGAGGTCCATATTGTCTTCGAGAACGAAGAACGCCATCTCCGGTTCGACCATCCAAAACTCGGCAACGTGCGTCGGCGTGTTTGAGTTTTCGGCGCGAAACGTCGGCCCGAACGTGTAGACTTTTCCGAGGCCGCACGCATAAGTTTCGGCTTGCAGTTGCCCGCTGACGGTGAGCGAAACAGGCTTGCCGAAAAAGTCGCTGGTGAAGTCGATCTTGCCATCGGCGGTCTTCGGAAGTTTTTCAGGGTTGAGCGTGGAGACGCGAAACATCTCGCCCGCACCTTCGCAGTCACTCGACGTGAGAATCGGCGTGTGAACGTAGTAAAACCCGTCTTCTTGAAAGAATTGGTGGATCGAAAACGAGACGCGATTGCGAACCCGCGTGACCGCACCGAGCGTGTTTGTGCGGCTGCGGAGGTGTGCGATTGTCCGCAGAAACTCAAGCGAGTGACGCTTCTTTTGGAGCGGATACGTTTCAACGTCCGCACCGCCGACAAGCTCGACCGACGTTGCAACAACTTCCGTTGCCTGCCCCGCTGCGGGCGACTCGTTCACCGTACCGCAAACGCGAACACTGCTGCCGACGGCGAGAGTTTTCACAACGTCATCGTAGTTCGGAAGTTCTTTCGGCGCGAGAACTTGAACGTTACCAAACGACGAACCGTCGTTGATTTCAAGAAAACTGAATCCAGCTTTCGAGTCGCGGCGAGTTCGGAGCCAACCTTCGAGTACGACTTCTTGACCAACGCTCTCGCGCTTCCGCGCAGCGGCGACCGATTTCTTTTGTGGGTGAGTCATTTGTGTTTTTTTTGTGTTTGAGATGCTGAAACCGTTTACGGTTTATTTCGTCGTTGTACATTCCTAGTCCCGCTAGGGACGGTCTTATTGTAGCCGAGGGCAAGACGTACTCGTCGCAGCCCTCGGTTAGCGGCCCCGAATGAAATGAAGTCCCGTAGGGACGACCTCATTCCGAATCAACAACGTCAACGAAATGTTCAGATAAGGCCGCTCCTACGGAGCTACGAATTCTGTGGTGGCCGTCAACCCAAGGCTGCGCGGAATACCGCTTGCCTTGGGCTACAATAAGGTCGCCGCTACGCGGCTAGGAAATGAAATCGCAAACTTTCCGTGAACGGGTACTAATTGTTTTGGTTATGTCTTCCCTTTAGATTCCTGCCTACACAGGAATAACGAAAAAAACCGTGAACGGATACGATACGCCCTACTGTTTGATCCACGTTTCGAGTGCTTTGCGTAGTTTATCGTGGTTAATCGGTTTTGTAAGGTGGTCGTTCATTCCGACATCGAGACTGCGCTGGTAATCGCGGTCGAGCGCGTTGGCAGTCATTGCAAGGATCGGTATTTTATCGACGCCGGGTTTGTCGAGACCGCGGATGCGTTTTGTCGCTTCGAGACCGTCCATCACTGGCATTTCGATGTCCATAAGCACAATGTCAAACGGTTTGTCAAACTGCTGGTTCTTGATCGCAGCAACCGCTTCGTCGCCATTCTCAACGATAGTGACATCAAGCCCTAACATCTGCAACATCTCGCGTGCAACCATCTGATTGATCTTGTTGTCTTCCGCCAAAAGAACGCGACGCCCGTCAAGCTCGCTCGGTGTCGGCGGCGGCGTATCGTTAGCTGTTTGCGAATCGTCGTCTGTCGCTGTGGCGACGGTGGCTCTGAGCGCGGCGATTACCGTACTCTGAAACGAGTGCCGCGAAATAGGTTTGACGAGAAAGCCCGCCAGTCCGAGTCCATGTGATTGCCGCAGACACTCGGCGCGATCATACGCTGATACCATCAAGATATGTGGGAGGCTGGCGAGCGATTTTAGTTCTTCGTCTTCTCGCATCAGGCGAAGCGTTTCGATGCCGTCAACTTTCGGCATCTTCCAGTCCAGAAGAATCATGTCGAAACGCTTATCTTCGCGGGCCGCCTTTTGAAGGAGCGCGATTGCCGCTTCACCAGAGTTTGCTGTCTCCACATGCGGCGTGAACAGGCGAATGACCTCCCGCGTAATCTCACGCGCGATCTGGTCGTCATCGACGACTAGAAATCGCAACGCCGACAAATCAATCCCGTCTATATCGGTCTCGACAACGTGGCGATACTTTCGGAGCCGAACAGTAAAGAAAAACGATGTCCCACGCCCCGGCTCACTTTCAACTTGAATCGAGCCGCCCATCAACTCGACAAGATTTTTAGATATGACCAAACCGAGTCCAGTGCCACCGTAGCGTCGCGTCGTCGATACGTCGGCCTGCATGAACGAATTGAAGAGCCGCTGTAGCTGTTCTGATGTCATTCCGATTCCGGTATCGCGCACCGCAAACATAAGCTCAATCGTGTCGTCTTGGATCCAAGCGTCGTGCAAAATATCTTCGTCGAGGTCTTGGTCGGTCAAGCCGTTCGGAATAGCATTCGTGTTGATGACCGAGATGAGTACCTCGCCTTCTTCGGTGAACTTGATCGCGTTGTTCGCCAAATTGAGCAAGACTTGACGCAACCGGAGCGGGTCGCCGACTAAATCGTCGGGGACGAGACCGCCAGACTCTGTGCGAACCAACAGTTGTTTTTCGTTCGCCTTGATCGACGCGACATCGACAACTTCCTGCAACAACTTCGATAGACTGAACGGAATCTCTTCAAGGACGATCCTACCTGCCTCGATTTTTGAGAAGTCGAGGATGTCGTCGATGATTCCGAGCAGGTTGGTCGTTGCGGTCTGCGACTTTTCGAGATAGTCGCGCTGCTTTGGTGCCAATTCGGTCTGAAGACAGAGATATGTCATACCGAGAATCGCGTTCATCGGCGTTCGGATTTCGTGCGACATATTCGCCAAAAACTCGCTCTTGGCCTTAGTTGCGGCCTCGGCGACTTCGTTGGCTTCTTCCAGTTCTCTCATCTTTTGCTCGACCTGCGCTTGCAACGCCCGCTCTTCGGTTAGGTCGCGTGAACAACTCACAAGAACAGAACGATCACCGTCTTGGATACGGGTGATCGAAATCTCGACTGGCATAAGCGTGCCATCGACCCTTCGGTGCAGCCACTCAAAACGCTCGAACCCGCTCTCAAATGCCTGCGCGATTTTTTCGTGCGTTAGTTCTGTCGATAGTCGCCCGTTCGGTTGGTATTCGGGTGACAACTCAAAGAAGCACTCATTGAATTCATCTCGCGTTGCCAGACCAAGGCTTGACAACTGGGCATTGTTGCAATCGGAAAAATGCATGTGTTCGTCGAACAAAGTCACACCGACCGGAATGGCATTGATCATCTGGTGCATACGATGCCCCGCCTCTTCATACGCAATGAGACGGGCTTCGGACTCAACCATCGCCTGCGTTGCGGCTTCTTCCTGACTTACGTCTCGGACGAAGGCAACGATGAACATTTCACCACGCTGTATGAGCCGCACGAGCGTTACGTCCGTTGGGAACGGCGCACCGTTTCGATTGAGGTGAGTCCAGCGAAATCGTTCGATTCCGGTTTCGCGCACGCGAGCCTTGATTTCATTTGCGTAGTCGTGACTTTTTTGTCCATTAGACTGGTATTCGGGCGACATGTTTTCCAACATAGCGTCGGCGTCGTTGACGTCGGCAAATCCAAACATGGTCAGCAATTCACGGTTGCAGCCGATGAGTTTGCCATTGGCGTCACGAATCAGGCAACCGACCGGCATCGCCTCAAGCATGATTTTTTCGCGATTTACCTGATCGCGTGTGATCTGCGAAACGAGGCCGCGCACTAGCAGAACCACTGCTACGATTATCACAAGTTGAATCGCCGAACGGAGAATCAGTCCGGGAGAGAAGACACTTCCAAAGTCGGCGAATCGCTCGTCCGTATTGACTCTGTTGTTCCGAAAAAACTCGTTCAGTTGCTCCGCGATATTTCCGAGATACTCGCGGTATTTTTCGGAATAGAGCGCGCGGCGGGCAAATTGTTCGACCGTCTCGTTGGGGAGAGGTTCGAGCGGACCGGCGACGATTTTATTTTGGCGGACCGATTCCATTGCTTGCACTTCGTATTTCGCCAACTCATCGCTGTACTTTTCGGCAGAGAGGAAAAAGTGCTCTGCGTATTCGGTCAGACCAAGCTTATGGAGCATCTCCTGCTGTGAAATTTGCTCTTCGTGAAAGTATTCAGAAATAAGGCTAGCGTTGGCTTTTGGTCGTGGTATTTCGCCGCGGCTCCACTTGAGAATATCGGTGTAGGCATTGAAGTACGCCTCGTCTTTCGTAGCACAGTATGAGCGGGCAAAGTCGGTCAGGTCACGCGACTTTACGCGAAACTCTTCAGCGACAAGCCCAACGAGGTATCGGTCGTGTTCGTCTTGAACGATCTCATTGATCGTGTACCGTTCGTAAAAGTTAAGCCCGAACAGCATTGCGAGTAGAAAAACCAAAATGGTTACGATTGCCCCAATCGTAATGTGACGTGACATTGATGACATCATCGCAGCAAATATCAGAGGGAGTTTTCTTGGTTTGGAGGGTTCGGCTATGCCGAACCGCTGTCCGGGTACAAGTTTCCGAGCAGGTTCATTGAACACTGAAGTACAGACGCATAGCGGGATTATATTGTGATTTCCCATTCACGCAACGCCATACGCCAGAGCCGCGACCAGTCCGCTAACAAGTAGTTCGCGGTTCGGCATAGCCGAACCCTCCAGTAGGCGTTTGGAGGGTTCGGCTATGCCGAACCGCTGTGCTGACGTCAACGTCGTCACTTCCCTCCGCTACGTTTCGGGCTGTTGTACGAAGCGTTGGTGTACGAGTCCCTCGTTCCTAATCACTCGCCCCTCTCACGTCACCCATTCGAGTGCGACGCCCGATTCGTTTGCGACTTCAAACAGTTTCGTCTTGCACCGTTCGTACTGTTCTTGGTTTGCCATGTGTTCGATCATCAGTGGGACATCGTGGTCGAGTCGCGCGAGGCAGCGGAGATAAGTTTTGAAGTCGGTCGTCCCTTCGCCGATGACGCATTCTTCAAAGTGGATGTTCATTTCGGTTGTCCACTTGAGGTCTTTCGCGTGGCACGACGCGATCCACGGGCCAAGTTTTGCAAACGCTTCTTCGATCAGCGATGTCGTGTTCCAAAACTTGTCGGGCGTGTTGATCAGATTGCAAACGTCGAGGTGAACACCAAACCCGCGACGATCAACCGCCTTGACCAGACGCAGGCAACTCTCGACCGAGTTCGGGAACGCCCAGCCCATCATTTCATAAGCGAAAACCGCGCGGCGCGGGTTCACGCCATCGACGATCTTGCGAGCATTTTCGACCGCGAGATCGAAAAACTCTTCGGTGACGTTGCGCGGATGCGGGCCGTACCAGATGTCGGGGTGAAAACTTCCGGCGATGTCAACGCAACACTTCGCACCGAGTTCGTCGGCGAGTGCGAGTCCTTCGGTGACGTTTTTGATATTCTCCGCGCGACGAGTTGCATCGGCGTCCATCATATTGCACCAGCGACCGACTTCGGCGATTACGAGGTCGTTTTCCTCCGCCGCGTTTGCAAACGCACGAACCCGCGCCGCGTCGCCCAGTGAGACGTTCGGAGCGTAGACGGCGCGATTTCTCTGTTCGCGTGCCGCACGCGCCCACGCTACCGGATCGTCTTCCGAAAAGAATACCGGCGAACCGATACGCACCGCACGTTTGTTTGGCTCGTCGGCAGTGCTGTTCGCAGCACGGCTCAACGCCGGTGCCGCCACCAACGTTGCACCTGCGGTACGGAGAAAGTTTCGACGCGAAAAAGAATCGAGTGTTTTCATGTGAGTTGCTGGGGGGAGGGGATAATTTGCCAGAACCGTTCACGCGGCCAAGTATAACGCGCCCAAGGGCGTAAGCAAGGTCGCACGCAAACACGTTTGCAACTTGAGGCCGACTTTACCGCCCCCATCTTGACGTTCAGACCGTTTGGCGATAATACGTTCATTGTGTTGGGTTGAGTGCGACTACATTCAAGGAGTGTTCAAGTGTCTGTGCGAAAAGCGATTGTGTACTGTTTGTTGATTGCCGCTTTTACGCCGAGTGCGTGGAGCGACGAAAAACTTGCTTTGACGGCGGACGGTGAAAACTACGTCATCACTGCGGACGGAAAACCGTTCGCCAGCGTCGTTGCCGATTCGTTCGGTACGCCGATTGTCTTTCCGGTAGTCACGGCGGGCGGAGTTGAAGTTACGCGCGACTATCCGATGCGTGATAAGTCGCAGCAAAGTGCTGCCGATCCGTCGCGTGATCACCCGCACCACCGTTCGCTCTGGCTCACGCACGGGAACGTTAACGGCGTAGACTTCTGGGCCATTGATCCGTTCAACACAGAACCCGCGAATCGCAAACGCGGCACAATCCGCGCGAAACTCGACACGCCATCGCAGCAAGAAAACGCAGTCGTCGTCTCGATGAACAACGAATGGGTAACGCCGAAGAACGAAACTATTTGTACCGAAAAACGCACGCTGCGGTTCGCGTCGCAAGACGTTGCGGGACAAGTCGTGCGTATCATCGACGTTGATTCAGTCATAACGGCAGTTCAAGACAAAGTTGTCTTTGGCGACACGAAAGAAGGGACGTTCGGCGTGCGTGTTCACGATGCGATGCGAGTCAAGAACGGCGGCAAAAAATACAGTGGCGCAATCACCAACGCCGAGCGGCTAACGGACGACGCGGCGTGGGGAAAGCGGTCGGCGTGGTGTGACTATCGCGGAATGGTCGGCGAACAGCGGGTTGGTGTCACGATTCTCAATCATCCGACGAGCCTACGATTCCCGACGTACTGGCACGTCCGCGACTACGGCCTCTTCGCCGCCAATCCGTTCGGTGTCAACGACTTCGACAAGAGCGGCGACGGTGCATTCACACTCGCACGCGGCGAATCGTTTACGCTGCGTTATCGCATCCTCATCACCGACGGCGAGCTGTCGCCGGAGACGATTGATACTCTCTTCAAAGTTTACGAAAACACTCGCTGACAGGCCTGTTCGGAAACTTGCACCCGCACAGCGGTTCGGCATAGCCGAACCCTCCAAACGCCTATGGCGTTGATAACTGGAGGGTTCGGCTATGCCGAACCTGAACTACCAAATCGCCTCAATTTAACGTTTCCGAACAATCTAATATGACAATGACAACACCGAACCAAAAGTTTGAAGACTTTCCGAACTACGAGCGTTTGCGCGGCGATCAGTTTGCAACGCGGACTGTTGGCGTTGTGCCGCTGGAGTGTGTACCGGGGCGCGGTGTCGCGCAGCTCACGGTCGAGACGCGACACCTCAACGGAATCGGCGTCACCCAAGGCGGTGCCGTGTTCACGCTCGCCGACTTCGCCCTCGCCATCTGTGCAAACAGCGACCTCGAACGCCCAGCCGTTCTGATCGAATCGCACATCTCGTATCTCGCACCGTCATACGAAGGCGACACGCTCACCGCCGTCGCGCAAGAAATAGCGCGGACTCGCAAACTCGTCTCGGTCGAGACGACCGTAACAGATCAGCGAGGCAACCTCATCGCCAAGTTCAGCGGACGCGCATACTGCAAAGAACAGAGGTAAGATGCACGCTCACATCATCGCGGGTAGTAAAGTGCATTGCGAGTGTCACATCGAATACATAGGGCCAAAGGCCCGTTCCATCCCAGCCTAGGCCATCGGCCTAGGTAACGCGATCATCTCTTGCGGTAAAGAGCCGCAAGCGCAATGGCCGACCAGCTCTCGAACCGTTCAAGATCGGTCATAAGTTCGCTGGCGGCGACAAAGTTGCACTCAATCAAGTCTGGCTCGCGCGGCGTGACGTGCGGAGACGCCAAATCGAAACGATGCACAATCCCCAAGTGAACGCGACCGACTTCGGTACTGTCGTCGTTAATCAGACCGACACACTGTTCGCGGTACGAACTGGTGATCTCGACCTCTTCTTCTAACTCGCGCCGCATACCGTCACGATAAACGTCGCCGCTCGTCCCATCGACCGACGAGATGTGGCCGCCGATCCCGACGCTCCGTTTGCTGTGAAGTCGCCCCTCGCCCATCCCTTTACCGCGAACGTAACAAAAAACCTGTGACGTGTCGCAAAAACACCCCGATATTGGTGGCGCGATAGACATCGCACTCTGCGGCGTGTAACACAAAAGCATGTAAGGTATCAACTGCTTCCAAGACGGGTCGCCTTCGACCTCACTCCGAGGCCGAAACTCCCAATTCGCTGGCGAAAGAAGCGTCGGGATGTAACGATCCGCGTCGCGTGAAAACCCCTCAAAATAACCGAGCGTGTGAAAAAGCGATGTCGGAACGACAAGGACGTTTTCGGAAGATGTAGACATTGTTTTGTACCTGTGTGAAGTTTGTTAACGTCCAAGCAAACGTCGTCGATGCCAGATCACAGCCGTTTGCCAAAGCGCAACGACAAACAGCCGCATCTTCGCCAAACGTGAAACTGTTGGCCGCGTTTGCCAAACATTGTAGTCGATTTTACGGATAGCGTCCGCAACGGCAAGGCCACCCAAGACAAACAGCGAAACATCGAAACGAATCTCACGCGGCACCGCCGCAACGAGTGGCTGGCCGCTGCGAAGTCGCGTGACGGCATCGTCTACGAGAAACTTCATCATCGCGCGAAACGCCAAACGTTGCTGCGGATCGTCTTCTTGCAACAACGCCTCGTCGAGCGTCGCCGGAGCACGATAGCCAAAACTGTCAAAAATTTCCTGCGGGATGTAACAGCGTCCGATGGCGAGGTCGCGGGCGACATCTTGCCAGTGATTGACAAGCTGAAGACCGGTGCAAATCGAGTCGCTCCATTGCAACATCTCCTCGGACGGCGTATGTGTACCGCTGACGGACGTAGCAAGTTCGAGAATGATTCTGCCGACAGGATTTGCAGAGTAACAACAGTAGTTGAGGAGCGCATCGAACGTCGCCACTCGCACTGCGTTGTTTTGGTCGCGGCGAAACGCAACGAGGAGATCGAGAAACGGTTCGAGTGTGAGATCGTGCTGGCGGATGAGATCGGCGGTCGCCAGCAAAACAGGGTGCCGCACCGTCTCACCAGCGACGCCGCGACGCAGCTCTTCTTCCCACCATTCAAGAAGCGCGAGCGACTGTTGCTGGCCCTCGATTTCGTCGCTGAGGTCGTCGGCGGTACGGCAGTAAGCGTAGACGATACTCATCTCTTGTCGCATCGACTTCGGCAGCAAGAAACTGACGACGGTGAAGTTTTCGTAGTGCGATGCGGCAAGACTCTCGCAAAACAACTTTGCGTCGTCGAGCGTGAGCGGTCCCGCTAATAGCGGCTCACCGGTGGCGTGCGGCCCCCAAAGAGCAAGCGTTTCGGCGAATGTGAGTGGTGAACGATTGTCTTTCACGGTCGTCATCAATTTTTTGTCGTCGCGTGTAGCGCACCACGAATGGCGTTGACATCGCGCACGATGTCGGCAAATGTTGGTGGCGTGATCGATTGCTGGCCGTCGCAGAGAGCCGCTGCGGGGCAGTTGTGAACCTCGATAATGAGTCCGTCTGCACCAGCAGCGACCGCAGCGAGCGAGAGCGGCCTGACGTAACGTGCGTACCCCGTCGCGTGCGAAGGATCGACGATCACCGGCAGGTGCGACGCCTCTTTCACGACAGGAATCGCCGACAAGTCGAGCGTGTTTCGCGTCGCGGTCTCGAAGGTGCGAATCCCGCGTTCACAGAGGATCACGTTCTTGTTGCCACCGGCGAGGATGTATTCCGCACTCATCAACCACTCTTGAATCGTGCTGGAAAGACCGCGTTTTAGCAAGACCGGTTTTCGCAACTTCCCAAGTTCTTTGAGGAGCTGGAAGTTTTGCATGTTGCGGGCACCGACTTGAATCAGATCGACGTTCTCGAATAGCGGCAACTGCGACGTGTCGGTGATTTCGGTGACTATCGGAAGGCCGCTTTGTTTTTTGGCTTCGTCGAGGAGACGCAAACCATCGTCGCCCATTCCTTGAAAGGCGTATGGCGAGGTGCGTGGTTTGAAGACGCCGCCGCGCAAGACGTGCGCACCGGCGTCGCGGACATTCATTGCGATCTCGGTGATCTGTTGCGGCGACTCGACCGAACACGGCCCGGCAATCAAGAGAAACTCGCCGCCGCCAACTCGCGCAGCGTTCGCGCCTTGACCAATCGTGACGACAGTGTCGTTGGGGTGAAACTTGCGGTTGGCCGCCTTGTACGGCTCTTGAATGCGGCGAACCGATTCAACAATGTCGAGCGCACCGAGTAGGTCAATATCGACGACCGAAGTGTCACCGACAAGCCCCATAATCGTGGACTGCTTCCCCTCACTGAAATGGAGTTCTAACCCCATTCCTTTGATCCAATTTTTGAGGTGTTCGAGTTGTCCCTTGTCGGGATTTTGTTTCAGAATTATTATCATGTGTTGTTTATCCCCACGGTGTCGGCACGTTGCCACCGGTCATCTTTGGCGCGACGATCCAGAGCCAGCCCAAACCGAAAATCCCACGCAAAAATATGAACGCCACAAACGCGATACTTGCGTGGAGTAGACCGCGTGTGAAGTCGAAGTCGAAAAACGTCATTGCCACTATCGCTGCCAAAACGGCAAACGGTACGAGAACAACCCAAGTGAAGACCGGATCGTAATTCGCACCAGTGTAACGAAGCGCAAGCTCGTAGACAATCCAAAACAGTGTGTAAGCACCGCCGAGACGCCACGCACGTTTGTATAGGTCTTGTCCAGTCCAAACGAAGAGGGCGTCTTGGTCGCGCATTATCAGGTAGCCGAACGCGGAGATCGGGCCGCACAATGCCAACATCGCCGCGACCGCAACGACATACTTCACCGCAACCCAAGAACTCGGAATGAGCAGGCCAAGAATCCACGTCACAACCGCGACGGCGGCCACCATCACCAAACCCCAAATGCCGTCGCGCACCGAAAAATCGAGGTCGAGCCGACGAATCGGGTGTGCCTCAACTCGCTTCTTGCCGACCTTCCCCGACTCGACAACTTCGTCCGGCGCGTGGACAGTTACATTCGCCTTCGGGATGTCAATCGTACCGCGACAACTCGGACACGGCCCCTTCATCCCCGCGAACCGTTCGCTGACCTGAAACCTCTTAAAACAATGCGGACATATAACAGCAATCGCCATGCGAAGACCTCGTTGTCACAAAGATTGGTGCGGGACGTGTTGGCATTTCCCGCACGCGCGAACGCCGTACCGCGTGTGTCCTACGCAAAGATCGAAAACCGCGATGCGAGCGTACTGTTCTGCAAATACGCAGCAGCAACACTGTTGGCAGCAACACTGTTGGCGGCTGAAGAAACCATCGACGATTTTGCTGATGCTGGCGACGAAGACGATTCCGTCACACCAGCGATGTTCTGCTTCGCAGAGATTGGTGACGCCGCAAGCAAGTTGCTCGATGCTTCGGTCGTCTTCGCGGTTGCGTCTGTCTTCGTAGTTTCGGCGGTTTTCGTACCGTCTGGGGATTCGGGCGAGATGGCTTGTCCCAAACCGACACGAGATTTTCCTTCGAGTCCGGATGGTTTTTGGAGACGTGCGTTGGCCTCCATCTCGGATGCGGCAGCGGCGACTTTGTAGTCCTGCGACGACGGACTCGCAGGTGCCAGCGCAGCGGAACGAATCTGCTGGGCCTTTGAAATCGTAGCTTCGGGGTCGCCCTTGATCGGACTTGCGTCAATCGAAACTTCGCCGCCGACGGCATAACGCTGTCCGTCCGGTCCCGTTTCGTAACTGAAAGACGCACCGCCATTGGCGTACTGCCCAGCCGCCGCGAGATGCGCCTGCTCGTGCGCACGAACTTCGGTGTCGCGCGCTTTGAGTTTCGATACTTGGGCCTCTTGGTCGGCGGTCAACGTACCCGTCTTGCCCGACTGCCCGGATTTCACTGTTTCGGAAGACTTCATCGTCTCGGCGGATGCGTCTTCGGACTCGGTCTTCTCTGCTTGACTTCGTTTCTCGGCGACACGTCCGACGGCGGGAACTGCCTCGTCATCAACACGTTTTGCGAGACTTGCCGAGACCGACAAGTCGAGCGTGTCGGTGATCGGCTGCGACTTTTTGCTGGCGTTTGCAGTTGTGTTTGCAGCCGCGTTTGGCGTTGTTTCAGCAGTGTTTGCCGTACCGCGCACGGACGCCGCGCGCCCGACGGCGAACGCCGGAGCAGTGTACGACAACGAAATGGGAGGTAAAAGAATCGACATATACGCAAACCTGAAAGGTGACTCGGCCCCAACAGTGGCACAATCTACCTCAATTTTTCGGGTTGGCGAGAGAGGCCACCACATTTTTTGAGACAAACGTAGATGTCTGCTGGTCGGGGGGGCGGGGAAGACTGGTTATAACGGTTAGAATAGGTCAACTATGCTGGCGTTACTTTTTTTCACGCGAAGCCGCGAAATGCAAGTCCATCGCGTCCATCAGACCGCTAAAAAGTTCTTCTTTTCACCACAGAGACACACGAAAATCCGCACGAAATACACAAAAAGCCTTTCGTGAGTTTTCGTGAAGATGTTCGTGACTTTCGTGGTTAAAGTTGAATTGCGATTACGCTAGAGTCCTAATCTTGAAACTTGCTGGCAGACCCTGCGTCTCCACCGCATCTTGCCGTGGGGACATTGACATACCTGCGTTGTTTGTGTCAAATAGCGGGGAATGCGAGGCGAGTACGCGGTGTGTTTTGCCCAGACGGGGTAATAAGAACACGAAGCGTAAGCGAGTGCCCAATGGTGAGCGTAAGCGAGTGCCAAATAGCAGCCGTGAACGTAACCTGTCACTCCGCCGGATTACTACCGTTGGCGTATTATGATTCGGGCACTCGCTTACGCTTCGTGTTCTGATTCAGGGCACTCGCCTTCGCGCCGGATGACGAAACGTAGCCTGAACGGTTACACCGAAACTTTATCACACTCACGCAATTCAACATCCTCAAATGAACAACATACACCAAAATCTTTCTTGGCGTGGACTTGTCCACCAGCAGACGGACGAAGCCATCGACAAATGGTTGCTCGAATGTCCGCGAACGCTCTACGCAGGGTTCGATCCGACCGCCGACTCGCTGCACGTTGGACACCTCGTGCCGCTGATGAACTTGCGGCGGTTCCAACAAGCGGGGCACAGACCGATAGTTTTGGTCGGCGGTGCGACGGGGATGATCGGCGATCCAAGCGGCAAGAGCGAAGAACGCCAGTTACTCTCCGCAGACCAGATCGAACGAAACGTCGCCGGAATGAAGCGTCAAATGGAACGCTTCATCGACTTCGGTGCCGGTAGCCGCGATGCGATTCTCGTCAACAACTACGACTGGATGGGCGAGTTTCGGTTTCTCGATTTTCTCCGCGATGTCGGCAAGTGTTTTCCGATAGGCGTGATGCTGGCGAAAGATTCGGTGAAGGGCCGACTCGCCCGCGATGGCGTCGGCTTGAGTTACACCGAGTTCAGTTATATGCTGCTGCAAGCATACGACTTCGTTCATCTATATCGTACTTACAACTGCGAACTGCAAATCGGTGCGAGCGACCAGTGGGGAAACATCACCGCCGGAATCGACCTCGCGCGGCGACTCGCATCGGTGCAACTCTACGGAATGACGTGTCCGCTGCTAACGAAGTCAGACGGAACGAAGATGGGCAAGACCGAATCGGGCGCGCTCTGGCTCGATGCAACGCGGACATCGCCGTACCAGTTTTATCAGTATTGGATCAACGTCGATGACGCATCGGTCGAGATGCCGCTCAAGTTTTTCACGTCGCTCGGCGAACGTGAGACAAACGAACTTCTCACCGCGCACCGCGCCGACGGTTCAAGACGACTCGCACAAAAACAGCTTGCAACCGATCTTACACGCCTCGTTCACAACGACGACGGACTTGCAGCAGCAGAACGCGCGACCGACATCTTCTTCGGCGGCAGCGTTACGGGACTCACCGACGCGCAGCTTTCGATGATCTTCGCCGACGTTCCGAGTTGTACGATGTCGCGTTCCGCGCTCGACGCCGGAATCACGCTCATTGACGCACTCGTTGCAGCGAAACTCGCGCCGTCGAAGAGCGAAGCGCGCCGCGCGATTCAGCAAGGCGGCGTTTACGTTAACAACATTGCCGCCACTGAAATTGATCGAACGTTAACCGCAAACGATTTGGCCAGCGAAAGCAACATCGTCCTCCGCAGCGGTAAGAAACGTTATGCGGTCGTGAGAGTGGTTCGATAAGACGATCTACTCGATAACAATAAGAAACAATAAGAAACAATAAGACCTATAGGACATATAGGTCCTATAGGTCTTATAAAACTTCACACGCACACACTCTCGCTCACGCACACACTATCAACCAAACCACACGTCCCATGATCAAAACCGAAGAACTCACGAAACAATACGGCAAACTTTTCGCCGTCAAAGACTTGTCGCTCGACCTCGCCGATGGCGACCTCTTCGGCTTCATCGGGCCGAACGGTAGCGGCAAAACGACGACGATGAAAATGATCGCAACACTCCTGCAACCGACTTACGGTGAGGCGTATGTCTGCGGACTTTCCGTCTTCACGGCGGCAAAAGAGATACGGCGTCTGATCGGTTTTATGCCCGACTTTTTCGGCGTCTACGACGACATGAAGGTGATCGAATATCTTGAGTTCTTCGCGGCGGCGTACCGCATCGTCGGTGAACAACGCCGCAAAGTCTGCGACGAAATGCTCGACCTCGTTGATCTCGGTTACAAACGCGACGCACTCGTCACGAGTTTGTCGCGCGGGATGACGCAGCGACTCGGCCTCGCCCGCGTTTTGCTGCACGACCCGCAAGTCTTGCTCCTCGACGAACCCGCCAGCGGACTCGACCCCCGCGCACGAATCGAGATGCGCGAACTCCTGAAACGACTCGGCACCCGCGGCAAAACGATTATGGTTTCGAGTCACATTTTGCCGGAACTTGCTGACGTTTGCAACAAAGTCGGCATCATCGAACGCGGTGAACTTCTCGTCAACGCGAACGTCTCGGAAGTGATGCGGCGTGTCCGCGACCATCTTGTTCTCAACGTCGAAGTGACGGAGCGCACCGAAGACGCCGCGCGACTTCTCGAATCGCATCCGGCGGTGGCGTCGGTTAACATTGTCGGTGGCAAACAAATTCGTCTCTCGCTCAAAAAAGACAAAGGGATCGACGACTACTGCGACTTGCCGACGCTGCTGGTCGAACACAAGTTCAAAATCCGTTCGTTCCGCGAAGACGAAGTCAACCTCGAAACCGCATTCATGGCACTCACGAAAGGGATTACGGCGTAGCCACGTGCCGTTCCCGCTGGTGGACGTTGTGGACACCAGCGCGTTCATCCAGTCCACACGGTCCATCACGTCCACTAAACCCGCCTCGCCCCCAAATCTTTCACCACTCGTTATGTCTCGCACCGATCTTGTTGAAAAAATTCATGCATCTCCGACGCGGCTTGTGTTTGCGTGTAGCGGCGGTGGAAGTCTTGCGGCTAGCGATTTGCTCACCGTCGCCGGCGCGACGCGGACGGTGCTGGAAGTCTCGCTCCCATACGCGCAGGCCGCGACAGCGCAATATATCGGATGCGTCCCCGAACACTATTGCCGCGACCACATCGCACGGTCGCTGGCGATGATCGCCTTTCACCGCGGACAAGCACTCATCCGCGCCGGACACCGCATCGGCGAACACCCCGACATCGACGAACTGTTCGCCGCAAGCGGCGACACCCGCGACCTCGTTGGTTATACGCCGCTCATCGGCGTCGGCTGTTCGGCGTCGCTGGCAACAGACTCGCCGAAACGCGGAACACATCGCGTTCACATCGCCGCGCAAACTCTTCGCCGGACAATACTCTGTTCGCTCCAACTTCAAACCGGACGCCGAACACGATTCGAAGAAGAACGACTCGTCGCCGATATGATTCTCAATCTCGTCGCGCAGGTGGGAGAGTTTCTCGCCGAAGACAAGTCGCTGTTGCCGTGCGTGCCGGTGAAAGATTCGCCGCTGTTCACGCAAGTTCGCAACGAGTCACACGACTGGATGATGCAGCCACTCACGCTCCCAATATCAGACGATGAAACGATGACGATCACACACATCGTCGCGTCGCCATCGCTGGTTGATCTGTTTTTCGGGCAGACCGTTGCGGTGCGGTTGCAGCACGGCAAACTCCGCGATTTCCTGTCCGCCGACGATGTTGTCGATGGCCGCGTTACTCTCGGTTCCGAAAACGCAACGAACGCACGACGCGGACTGTTCCCCGGATCGTTTCGTCCGCTTCACGATGGTCACATCAAGATGGTTCGCATCGCGGAACGGCGGTTAGACGTTGCACTCGAACTGACGATTCGTAACGTCGATAAGCCGCCGATTGACTATCACGACCTCCACGAACGCCTCGCACTCATTGCGGAAAAACTCCCCGACCATTCGGTTTGGCTGACGCAGCTCCCGACATTCAGAGAGAAGTCGCGTGCGTTTCCGCAGACGACGTTTGTTGTTGGTGCCGACACGCTCCACCGTTTCACGCAGCCGCGATTCTACGAACACACGCCGCACAAACTTCACGACACGCTACGAACGATGGCCACATACGACAGCGAGTTTCTTGTCTTCGCGCGTCGCGTTCGGGGACGAGTCGAATCGCTCGAAACGCTCGATGTCCCCGACATGCTACGCAGCATGGCGAAAGAGATTCCGGTCAAAGACTTCTGCCACGACATTTCGTCAACAAGTTTGCGGGAGAAATTGTGATGCCATCAACCTCTTGCGTTGCAGTTGTTCTTCTCTCTGGCGGTCTCGATTCGGCGACGGCGGCGGCGTGGGCGAAGTCGGTCGGGTTCGACTTGATTGCGCTCACGATTGACTACGGTCAACGTCACCGGTGCGAACTCGATGCGGCAAAACGTGTCGCGGAATCGCTTGGCGTCGCGCGTCATATTGTTGTGCCGTTACCGCAGTTGCTCTTCGGCGACAGTGCGTTAACTTCGGAAGTGTGCGTACCGAAAGACGTTCCGCGCGATCAGATCGGTTCGTCGGTGCCAGCGACTTACGTTCCGGCACGCAACACGATATTTCTGTCGCTTGCACTCGCCGTCGCCGAGACGCACGGTGCGACCGACATCGTTATCGGCGTAAACGCCGTCGATTACAGTGGCTACCCCGACTGCCGCGACGAATACTTGCGGGCGTTCGAGCGTCTGGCGTGTCTGGCGACGAAGGCTGGTGACAAAGGTGCGGCGTACAAAGTTCATTCACCGCTTCAGACATTGACGAAAAGCGAGATCATCCGCGCGGGGATGGCGTGGGGCGTAGACTACTCGCTGACGCACTCGTGTTACGACCCGGTCTGCGGCGTCGCGTGCGGACACTGCGAAGCGTGCATCCTCCGCCGCGCCGGATTCGACGAAGCCGGCATTGCCGATCCGGCATCTCGTTAACGCGGCCTTCCCGTTTGCGTCGTTCGCGGTATACTTTCACTAACACTGTCACTCGTGCCGTATTCTGCGGCGCGTTTTCTGTCTCACCCTCACCTCAAGGAGAAATCTCGTGTCCGACATTCTTGCCCGTCTCAACCCAATTTTCAAGCCGCAATCTATTGCCCTCGTCGGGGCGTCAACACGCGAAGGAACCGTCGGTTACGACATGCTTCGCAATCTATTAGGCGGCGGTTACACCGGAAAAATCTATCCGGTCAACCCAAAGGCCGACAAAATCCTCGACCTAGAAGTTTTCAAAACACTCTCCGACGTTCCGGGGAACGTCGATCTCGCAGTGCTTGTCGTGCGGCCCGATTTCGTGATGGGGATCATCGACGAAGCCAAAAAAGTTGGCGTCAAAGGGATGATCATAATCTCGGCGGGGTTCAAAGAAGTCGGTCACGAAGGCGCGGAACTCGAAAAGAAAGTCGCCGCAAAACTCCGCGAAGTCGGTATCCCGATGATCGGCCCGAACTGTCTCGGCGTTCTCTGCCCCGACCCGAAAGTCAAGATGAACGCCACGTTCGCCGCCAAAACCGCCGCACACGGACGACTCGGTTTCATCTCGCAATCGGGGGCTTTGTGTACATCCGTTCTCGACTTCGCCGAGGCACGACAAATCGGATTCAGCAAGTTCGTCAGCTTCGGTAACAAGGCCGACCTCAAAGAAACCGACCTACTCGAATACCTCGCCGAAGACCCCGACACCGACGCTATCGCAATGTATCTCGAAGACATCAGCGACGCGAAGCGGTTCAAAGAAGTTGCGTCGCATATCTTTTGGGAAAAGAAAAAACCGATCATCTGTCTCAAGTCGGGCCGCAGTGCGGAAGGTGCGAAGGCGGTCAGCAGCCACACCGGTTCGCTCGCCGGCAGCGACGCCGTTTACGAAGCGTTGCTCTATCAGAGTGGCGTTCAGCGCGTCAACACCATCGGCGAACTTTTCGACCTTGCCGCGATCTATACGACGCAGCCATTGCCGAAAGGTAAGCGGATTGCGATCATCACCAACGCTGGCGGCCCCGGAATTATGGCGACCGACGCCGCCATCGCTGCGGGGCTAGAACTTGCGAAGTTGTCAGACGCGACGAAAGAAGCACTCAAACCAAAACTCCCCGACACCGCCGCACTCGGAAATCCGGTTGACGTAATCGGCGACGCACGCAGCGACCGTTACGCCGCCGCCGTCGAAGTCGTGATGAGTGATCCGAACGTCGATTTGGGAATGGTTCTCCTCACGCCGCAATCAATGACCGACTGCGACGCCATCGGCGCGATCATTCCGCCAGTCGCAAAGAAGTTGGGCAAAACTCTTGTCGCGGCGTTTATGGGTGCGAAACAAGTTGCCGAAGGCGTTGACGCTTTGGTCAGTCACGGTGTTCCGAACTACTCGTTCCCCGAAGCTGGAATCAACGCACTCGCGGCGGCGTACAAACTCGCCGAACGCCAAAAGCAGACGGGACGCGAAGCCGTCACGTTCGCCGACTGCGACGTTGCCAAAGCGAAGAAAATCATCGCCGACTTCCTCGGCAGCGACACCGAACGTTATCTCACGCAGGCCGATTGTCGTTCGCTGTTTGAGTGTTACAAGTTGCCGCTCCTCAAGTCGGGGATTGCGAAGACCGACGCCGAAGCCGCCGACATCGTTAGCAAGATCGGTCAGAAAAAGGTTGTGATGAAGGTGATGTCAGCGGACGTTGTGCATAAGTTTGACTCTGGTGGTGTACTCTTAAACATCGAAGGTGCGGACGGTGCGAAAGCGGGTTACAAAAAGATTTACGACAACATCGCCAAGAACGTCCCCGGCGCGAAGATCGACGGTATTCTCATCGAAGAGATGGCGGGCGAAGGCGAAGAAGTTATCGTCGGTTGCAACCGCGACGGACTCGGCCCGCTGCTGATGTTCGGACTCGGCGGGACGCTCGTTGAGCTTCTAAAAGACGTTTCGTTCCGTCTCGCTCCGCTCTGTCGCAGCGACGCCGAAGAGATGGTCAAGCAAATTAAAGCTGGCAAACTTCTCGACGGTTATCGCGGCAAACCGAAGCGCGACGTGAAATCGGTCGTCGATACGATTTTGCGAATTTCGCTTATGGTGAGTTCGCATCCAGAGATCGCGGAGATGGACATTAACCCGCTGATTGTTCACGCCGACGGCAAAGGCAGCAGCGTCGCCGACAGCCGCGTGATGCTCCGCAAACCGGGAGCAACGCCAAAACCAAGCGCGGCGCACTAGAACTGGTTTTGCACCCGTTCACGGATTTTTCATCATCGGCGTGAATGCGTTTTGTATTTGCCCCAACGGGGCAAAATGCACGTCGCGTTCACGACAAATCGTAAAACAGTCCGTGAACGCTGTACCCCCGAAAAAACGCCCAGCGAATACATCGCGTGGTTTGACAGTATGAGTCTGCAATCGTTCGCGGCATTTTTGCGGCACAACTTACAGTTCTTGTAACCGTTCACTACAACCACAACGTCTCCCATGTTTTTTGGTCCAGTTCTTTCGCGTGAACTAGCACTTGCGCCACGTCGGGAAATGACTTACGTTGCGCGGAGTCTCTACGTCGGCGCGCTCGTTTTGCTCGTGGTGACGGCGTGGCTCGTCATCAGCGGGACGCAGCTAATCCGCGACACCGGCGACTTCGCACGATTTGGCGCGATGTTATTTCAGCTCCTCGCGCCGTTCCAACTTGTGCTGCTGCTGTTCTTCGCGGCGACGACTGCGGCGGCGAGTGTCGCGCAGGAAAAAGATCGCAAGACACTCGTGCTCCTACTGATGACGCGAATGTCAAACAGCGAACTCGTACTCGGAAAACTCACCGCGTCGATGGTGCAAGTTTTGTCGATGCTTGCGGCGTCGCTCCCGATTTTGATGTTAATCGTGCTGCTCGGCGGCGTGTCATACATTCAAGTCGTGCGTGTCTTGCTGGTGACGCTGGCGGCGGCGGTTGGGTGCGGAAGTCTGGGGAGCCTCGTCGCACTCGCACGCGACAAAACTTTTCAAGCAATCTCAACAACGCTACTCGTAATCGTCGGCTGGATCGGGTTTTGGGAAGTTGTCGGCGCGGGAATCTTCGGCGCGTCGTGGTTTGGGATTGCAACGTCAAAACTTGCGGTGACGTGTAGTCCGTGGAGTGCGGTGATTACGGCGTCGCGTCCGGCGGTCGAGACCGATGTTCTCGGCCCGATAGCACCGTTTCTCGTGCTCTGGACTTTTTTGACCGTGATGCAAAACGTCGTTGCTATCGTGATGGTTCGCGTTTGGAATCCGTCGCGCGAAGCGCGTTCAGACGCGAACGTCATCGAGCAAGACACTTGGATTCGTGCCTCGCGTGCAACTGGCAACACGCTTGCCGACGCGATTGTGATCGATTCGGTCTCGCAGCACGAAGAGAAACAGGCGGCGATGGCGACAGATGTTAACGACGTTAACAATGTTGACGAAGTTCGTGCGGTTCACGGTGTTCGTGCGGGGCGGATTCGTCACGCTTGGGACAATCCGATTTTGTGGCGTGAGGTTTGTACGCGGGCTTATGGGAAACGTGTTTGGATTGTGCAGGCGGCGTTCATTGCGTTTTTTGCGGTGTCGGCGTGGATACTCGCGGCGACGATTGAAGACCGCATCAGCGTTTCGCCTGCCGAACTCGCGGGAACGATTTTGCCGCTCTGTTTGTTGTCGTTGATTCTTGTCAATGCGCAGTCGATAACGTCGCTCACGAGCGAGCGCGACGGCGGGACGTTTGATTTGCTGCTTGTTAGCGATTTAACGCCGCAGGAGTTTGTTTACGGAAAACTTGGCGGGATCGCGTGGAATATGAAGTGGGTGATTTTGTTGCCGCTGCTTTTGTGTGGTTTTCTGTGGTGGCGTGACGTGCTTTCGCCGACGCATACGGCGATGTTACTCGGTGGACTTGTCACGCTTTATCTGTTCGTTGCGATGGTTGGGCTTCACATCGGAATGAACTACACCGCGACGCGACAGGCGACGGCGATGAGTTTGGGCGTGATATTTTTTCTGTTTGTTGGCGTGGCGTGCTGCATCTGGATTATGGTTGCGTTCAACGGTTCGTTTGAGACGCAGCTTCAGCCGTTTCTTGCGTTTATGGTTGGCGGCGGGATTGGGCTTTATGTGACGCTTGGTGCGCGGAATCCGTCGTCGGCGATTGCGCTTGCGTCGTTTATTCTGCCGATAGCGACGTTTTATGCGATAACGAGTTTGCTTCTTGGTTACTGGCACCTCGTTTTTGTGGCGATAGTCGGCGCGTATGGATTTACGACGCTTGCAATGTTTGTCCCCGCGATTGCGGAGTTTGACGTTGCCACCGGACGCACCACCGCTGATTAGATTAATCAGAACACGAAGCGTAAGCGAGTGCCAGAATCAGTGGTCGGTGGTTAGTGGTCAGCAATCAGAACACGCTGCGTAAGCGAGTGCCCGAATCAGTGCACGCATCGTGGGCGAATGTTTCTCTGTTGCTTTCCCCCTTCCCTACGGGGCGGTTTGTGGGTATCATTCTATTGTGTCGTTTGTGGTTACGGGTCAAAGTTTTTTCACACGAGGAGGTTTTTATGGAACGGAAAAGAACAGTCCGCTTTGGGTTTACGCTTGTTGAGTTGTTGGTTGTGGTGTCGATCATTGCGATGCTGGCGGGGTTGATGCTGGTCGGCGTCAACACCGCACGCGAAAGCGCACGCCGCGCAACATGCCTCAACAACCAAAAACAACTCGGCACGGCAATGCAATCGTTCGCCGCAAGCAAAGAACGTTTGCCGGGAATGGTGGAGAGGCAACTCTCGAACTGTGACTTGTCGTGGTGCCACCTTCTCTTGCCCTACATCGGCGAGAACAAGCGGTACGAAAACGCACTCAAGAACGCGGGCAACGTCGAAGGCGCGACGCCCGCCCCCACGAGCGGACTTACGATCTTCGTCTGCACGTCGTCGCATCGCGGCGCGAACGAACCGAACTTGACGTATGTCGTGAATGCGGGGCCAGCACACTGTTTGGCAGCGAACACTGTCACATATCCGCCAGCGTATGCTGGCATGGATAGCGGACCGCCACCAAGACCAAAGTATGACTTTGCCAATCTCAGCCTTTTCATCGACCGCCGCGACGCGAACTACAGAGACCTGCGAACGCGCGTCAAGCTCGACGCCGAATCAATCCCCGATGGACTCTCCAACACTATATTGCTCACGGAAAATGTGCAAGGTGGGATGTGGGCGAATGCGTCATCGGGGGCGACGTTCGTTGATTCCACAGCTGCGGTTGCACCAGCACCACCTACCGCCGCCGCGAGAGTCAACATCGGTAACTTCGGTTTTCTTTGGGGGGTGGAGCAAATGATCGGAGCGACCAACATCGGTGTCAACAGCAACGTTGCGGTTCCAGATATGTTCGGGAGTCCCGATTACGCTCGCCCATCATCAAACCATCCCGGCATTGTCCACATCCTGATGGCCGATGGAAGTGTACGACCTTTGAGCAACGAGGTTGATCCACAAAACGTCTACACGGCGATGTTCTGCCCCAGCGACAAAGACGCGGTAGACCTCAAAACGATTATTAAGTCTGGTGCAGCGGGAAGTGAAACGGAAACAACAACGGCGTGGGGTGCCAACTGGTGGGGGGGATCGACACCGACACCGCACCCATAATCGCAGCGGTGAGAAACGGTGCGTGAATCATCGTGGAAGGCGTCAGCGAGCGTTGCGAGCGATTTCGCTGCGTTCAATAGGACGTATAGGTCTTATATGACGTATATGTCCTATTGACGTGTTGGCGGCGTGAACTGGCAACCGGCTTGAATCATCGTGGAAGGCGTCAGCGAGCGTTGCGAGCGATTCGCTGCGTTCAATAGGACGTATATGTCTTATATGACATATATGTCCTATTGACGTGTTGGCAGCGCAAACTGTCAACCGGCGTGAATCATCGTGGAAGGCGTCAGCCGAGAGTTGCGAGCGATTCGCTGCGTTCAATAGGACGTACAGGTCTTATATGACGTATATGTCCTATTGACGTGTTGGCAGCGTGAACTGGTAGTTCACCGCTGGCCACGATAAATCGCCCGTATTTTCGTGCTACTACGGGTACGCCATCGGGATTGTTGGGGGGCGGGAGCCAAATGGCGAAAGCAGAAGTGACGATGAAAACACAAAACGCCACGCAAGATATTGCAGAAAAACTTCAGGAAACCATTCGGTTGATCGTGTCAAGCGTTGACACCGAAAAGGTTTTTTTGTTTGGTTCGCACGCTTATGGGCAGCCTACCAGTGCGAGCGATTACGATTTGTATGTAGTCATTTCCGATCAGTCGGGAAGTGCCATTGAAGCCATGCAGCAGATGTATGTCTGTTTGAGCAAAGTGCCGATGCCGACTCCGATTGACATTCTCGCGTTGCCCGTCACGCGATTTAATGCAAGAGCGCAACTGCCAACATTGGAAAGAAAGGTTATCACCGATGGAGTGCTGCTGTATGAAAAACATCATCGCTGAATGGCTCAAAAAAGCCGAAGACGACGTGATTGTCGCCAAGCATGTCTTTGAAGAGTTGCATCCAAAACAGTTGGAGATAAGCTGTTATCATTGCCATCAAGCGGCGGAGAAGTCGTTGAAAGCGTTTTTGGTTTCTCACAACGACACCCCAGAGAAAACGCATAACCTTGTTGCTTTGTGCCAGCGTTGCTGTGTATTCGATGAGCAATTCAACGAGATACGCGATCTGTGCGCCAAGCTCAATCCTTATAGCAATCAAACTCGGTATCCGAACGAGTTGTCCATTTCTGACGGCGACACGCAAATAGCCAACGTCTGGGCAAGAAGCATCTTTGACTTCTGTTCACAAAAACTTACTTGAAATGAAATTGTCAGCTCCTGTTTGTACCGCATTGGAATCCATTCCACCAAAAACCGACGAGATACAAAATGGACATTGATTCGAGACTCGACAAACTAATCGCCACAATCGAAGCCGACCACGAACGAACGCAGGCCGAGATGAAAGAATTGCGTGAATATCTTGACAAGGCGGTTCACGCGATGGAAGCTGCCTCGCTTAAGACGGAGCGTGCGCAGTTGGAGACGGACCGCGTCGTCAAGTCGGTGTCGCGTCAACTCGGCAACATCGGTAACAACAACGGTGCGATGGCGGAAAACTACTTCTTCAACTCGCTCGACAAAACCAAAACGCTCGGCAAAGAAAAGTTCGACAACGCCGCCCAAAACATAAAAAAGTGGACACGCGAACTTTGCGATGAGTTCGACATCGTTCTCTACAACTGCAACAGTATCAGCATCGTTGAAGTGAAGTACAACGCGGATAAAAAAGATGTCGCCAAAACGCTCACCAAAGCGACGACGTTCCGCCAACTTTTCCCGGAGTACAAAGACTTCACGTTTTACTTGGGTATCGCGGGGTTCGTGTTCGACGAAGGTGTCGAGGAAGCCGCCCTCGACGCCGGTGTCGCAGTGATCAAACAAGTCGGCGATGCGGTCGTCGTTAACGATTCGTGTTTGAAGAAGTTTTAGTAGTGGACGGGTTTTATCCAACGAAAGGATGTGCAAAATGGACATCGATTCGAGACTCGATAAACTAATCGCCGCAATCGAAGCCGACCGCGAACGCATCGAAGCCGACCGCGAACGTTCCGAACGCGAGATGCAAGAGTTGGGCGAGTATATGCGTACGACGTTTCGTGAGATGAAAGAGTCGGCAGCGGAGACGGAACGCGCGATGAAAGAGTCGTCCGCGAAAACGGACAGAAAGATCAAAGCCGTGTCGAAGCAACTCGGCGGTATGGCCAACAGTAACGGTGCCGCAGCGGAAAACTACTTCTACAACTCGCTGAAGAAGACCAAAATGTTCAGGAACGAAAAGACTGAACGCGCCGTCAAAAACTTGTGGGGCAGAAACCGAGATCTGCAAGACGAATACGACCTCGTCCTCTACAACTGTAACAGTATCGACATCATCGAAGTCAAGTACAACGCCCAGCAAAAAGACGTCGTGCAAACGCTCACCAAAGCGACGACGTTCCGCCAAATATTCCCGCAGTATAAAGACTGCGCGATCTACTTGGGTATCGCAAGTTTTGTGTTCGACGAAGCCGTAGAAAAGTTCGCCCTCGACGCCGGTATCGCAGTGATCAAACAAGTCGGCGATGCAGTTGTCGTTAACGATTCGTGTTTGAAGAAGTTTTAGCCCCCTATAAAATAACCAACTAACCATCTCTACCATGAAACTTTTTCACGATTGTACACAATTTGTCCGAACCGATGTTCCGCTGGCGATGCACACTTGGCTCCAACTTGGCGGGCCGTGTGACTACTTCGCCGAACCGCGGAGTGCCGATGAGCTTCAGTGCGTTCTCGCACGGAGTCACGACGCCGGTTTGCCGGTGCGAGTTTTGGGGCACGGGTCAAACGTTCTCGTCGCCGACAGCGGCGTTTCGGGCGTTGTGATTCGTTTGGCGTCGGCGGCGTTTAGTGAAACGTCTATCGACGGCGAGTCTGTCACGGTCGGTGCGGGAGCAAAGTTGGGGCGTCTGGTGACGGCGTGTGTTCACGGCGGACTTGCCGGAATCGAAGGACTCATCGGCATCCCCGGCACGGTCGGTGGTGCGCTGCGAACTCACACCAGCAACCACAGCGGTCACTTGGGCGAGTGGGTCGAGTCGGTCGATGTCGTCGATCTCACGGGAAAAGGCTCAACGCTAACCCGCGCCGAACTCTCATTCGGTTACCGCGACGACGTTTTGGAAAACTTCGTCGTCACCGCAGTGCGACTGAAATTGAATTCTGATGACCCCGTTCGCCTCAGCAAACGGATGCAGAAACTCTGGATCGTTCGTCGCACGCAGCAACCGATGGGGCAGCAAGGAACGGGCCATCTATTCAAAGACGTGCGCGGCGTGTCGGCGAGTCACATCCTTGCAGAGGCGGGTGTGAAAGGGATGCGTGTCGGTGGTGCGATGGTCTCCGAACGCGACGCCAACTTCGTCGTCCTCGATCCAGAAGCAACGTCGTCCGACGTTCTCGCGCTGATCGAACGAGTGAAAACCCACGTTGAAGACCAGCAAGGCGTCGAGCTTGAGATGCAGATCGAAGTGTGGTGAGATTGGTGAGTAGACCTGTTCTGAAACTTGCACTCACACTGCGGTTCGGCATAGCCGAACCCTCCAAACGCCATGCGATGTATGGCTGGAGGGTTCGGCTATGCCGAACCTGAACTACTTCGTCCTCACGGCGCGAGCCGGTCTGGAATATCGGCGATGAGTGTTGTGGTGAAGTCCATCATGAGTGCCATCATCCACGGCATCGTATAACCGAGGACGAGAACCATCACCAAAATCTTCAGCACAACGCCGATAGTCTGTTCTTGAATTTGCGTCAGTGCTTGCAGCAAACTGATGAGCATACCGATAGCGATCCCCGCGAGGAGCGTCGGTGCGCCGATGATGAGTGCAAGCCACATCGCTTGACGACAGAGGTCGATTGCAGTTTGTGAGTCCATGGAAGTGATTAGTTAATGGTGGTCGCAGAATCCATAGGACATATAGGTCGCATAGGGCCTATACGTCCTATGGGGGCGGTGCCCGCATCACGTCGTATTGATAATAAAACTTTCGAGCAGCATTTTGACGACGAGGTTCCAGCCGTCCATCAGCACGAACAGCATCAGTTTGAACGGCAGCGAAATGATCACCGGTGGCAACATCATCATCCCCATCGAGACCATCACGCTTGCGACAATCATATCGAGCACGAGGAACGGCAAGAAAATTTGGAATCCGATCATAAACGCTGTTTTGAGTTCGCTGAGCATGTACGCTGGAACGAGTGCGCGAATCGGGACTTGTCGATATGTTTGCGGCATTTCGGGCGACACGTCGCGGCAATACCGCAAGAACAGAACGACATCTTCGTGGTTTCCGGTGCGGTCGATCTGTGCGGCCATGAAGCGGCGTATCGGGAGTTCGGCTTTGTTGTACGCCTCTTCGAGTGAGATTGTTCGTTCGGTGTACGGTTTCACGGATTCATAGTAGACTTCTTTCCACGTCGGCATCATAATCAGGAACGTCATAAAGAGAGCGATTCCGGTGATGACTTGGCTCGGCGGCAGTTGGTTTGTCCCGATAGCTTGCCGCAAAATCGACAAGACGACCATAATTCTGATGAACGAAGTCGTCATCATCAGCAGTGCTGGCGAGAGCGTCAGCACTGTGAGCAGGATCATAATTTGGAGCGTCGGGACGAGTCCATCGGGGCTTGTCCAGAAGTCGGGTCCGCGAAGAATGCCGGACGGAAACGGCATTGAGAGGTCGCCGTCTTGGTGTGGTTCTTTGTCGAGAAACTCTTGTTCGTCGGGGAGGTTCGCCAGCGCACGGACGATGCCGTCACGGTTTACGCCGAGATCATTTGAGTCAACAAATATCGACGGCGGATTCGGCGACCCCGCTGGTGCAAAGGCGTTGTCGCCCTGCGCGAAGACGTGCGATGCAGCACCGATGATAAGCGTGATTGTGAATGCGAAGCGAAGCATTGAGGCGAGGGATTAGAGGCGAGTGTGGGCGTTGTCCATTCCGTCCACAACGTCCGTTGCGTCCATACGGTCCACCAATTTGGTGTCAGCTCTTCACCAGTCCCCCGGCGAGGAGGCTGGCGAGTGAGTCGTTTGCGCGGTGTGGTTTTACGGTGTTTGCGCGGGGGGCGTATTCGGTGTCGGCACCGTTCAAGACGTGACGAAATGCGTTTGTCGAACTTGTCGAGTCGAGGCGGCGACACATTCCGAGAACTTGCATTACTTCGTCGGGGTCGGTGATTTCGGTGACGGTGTTCGTGCCGTCGGCAGTGACCGAGACGAGTACGAGGCGGTTTCCGAGTCGCAGCAGTTGGAGTTGGATTTTCGTTGAGAGCGCGGCGCGACCAAGGTTTTCAAACACTTCTTTCGGGAGCGTTCGCGTCGCGTGCGGCGACACTTTTTTCAGGAAGAGCGAGAACAGAAAGAAGAGACCAATAACGAGTATGAGGCTACCAAGAACGGTGACGAGTTTCGTTACGTCGGGCATCCCAGACGCGAGTGGCCGCGAATGCGTCGCCGCGTCGCCGCTACCGATTTTTAACGGGGCATCGAGTATGTCATCGCTGGCGATGCTTGGCGTTGCAGGAGCGATTGGTGCTGGCAGTGGCGTCGGCAGTGTTGTTAGCGGTGCGGCTGGTGCTGGGCGTTCGAGTTGCGGTGGTATCTGTGGTATTTCTTGCGAGACGGTTTGAATTGGGCGACTCTGTTGCCGCGTCTCGTTGTTTGTGAATGCGTGGACGACTGGCGAAACTGGGGCGGCTGCGTGGGCTGCGTTCGACGCGGTGGTCTGCGGGAGCGGTGGTGGCACCGGTGCTGGCATTTGGAGATTTGTCGGTGCGACGTAGACCGCCGGTGCGACACGTTCGTCGGCAACGGCATTGACGGCGACATTGGCGACGGCCAGCCCGCAGAATGACAGCATCACAAGTGCAAAAACGTTATCTCGCATAGACACCTCAAGCCTCAAGTCCCTCGCCTCCAATCCCTAGCTTCGCGTAGTGTACAGAAAAAGTGCGTAGCATGGCAAGAGGAGTTTTTCGTGGCGGGCGGTGTCGGGCGGCGAACGGGGCGGTATAATGCGGCGAAAATTGTTTTGGGCAACCTCAAACCGACTCACATTTCGCAAACCGACTTGACATCTAATTCTCATCTCACACTCGCCACGTTAGCAGGACTTGTTGACGTTGCACCGGCGACGGTGCGGCATTGGGTGCGGCACCGTCTTCTCGCGCCGACCGATGTCGTTGGACGCCTGCTCTACTTCGACGAAGAGTCGCTCCTCACCGCAAAGCGACTGGCGGAGTGGCATCGCGGCGGCGTTATGCCGGCAGAACTCGCACGCCAAGTCGCGGCGTTTCGGCGTCATCCGAAGTATGTTGGCGTGCCGCTGCGTAACTGGGACCACGCTACTCGTCACGGTCTCTTGCTGACGCGAACGAAAGATGGCAATGGTGCTGGCGAGTTTGTCAACGCGAGGAATCAGCGAGTTATCGATCTCGAAACGGTACGCGAAGACGACGACGCAACGCAAACCGTTTTGGACGCGGCGTTCTTACCCGACGCACACGACGCGGCGGCACTCCGCGCGGCGGCAGAGTCGTGCGACGAAACAGGACGCTGGAACGACGCCATCGACTTTTACCGCGCGTCGCTCGCGGCGGGCGGAAGCGACGCCGAAACCTGTTTCCTGATGGCCGACCTGCTCTACCGAATGGGCGACCTCACCGCCGCACGCGAACGTTACGCGATGGCAATCGAACTCGACGAAGACTACGCCGAGGCGCGGCTAAACTTGGGTTGCGTCCTTGCAGAACTTGGCGACTGGGAACTCGCCGCCGCCGCGTTTGAGGGTGCGCTCAAAACGTACCCCGAATACACCGACGCCCACGAACGCCTCGCCGAAGCACGCGAACGACTGGCAAATCGGTAACGGGCCATACTAGACCTGTTCGGAAACTTGCACCCGCACATCGGTTCGGCTATGCCGAACCAGAACTACCAAATCGCCCCAATTTAACGTTTCCGAACAGGTCTATTATTCCGATTGTATCGACTTTTCCGTTAAGACCGTCTTGGGCGGGGACGATACAGGCGGCATGACAACACTCAAACCACACCGAAAAATTACGGCGGCTGTCGCTGCGGTCGCCGCGTCACTGGTTGCAGCTTCGCTGGTACACGCCGCCGATGTTCCAGTCGGTCTCGATGAATTGCAGACCGCAATCACCACGGCGAAGACGACGCCAACCAATCCCGTCGTCTTCAGTGTCAGCGCGAATCAGAACATCACCAGCGTCCTCGATCTCAACACGCTCGCCGAAGTCACGATCAAATCGAGTGCCGACAAAACTACGCGGATCATCGCGCCAACTTCAAGCACGACAACGCAGCTTCTCCGCCAGACGACATCCGGTGCCACGCTCACGCTCACCGATCTCACGTTCACCGGTGGAAATCTCACCAGCAGTAACGCCACAACAACGCCCCCAATCGGCGGCGGAGTTTTCGTCAAAGATGCGGGGACGTTCACAGCAACGCGCATCGTGTTCACGAAGAATAGCGTCGCCTACACCGCCGCAGAGAACAACGTCACCGTCAGCGGCGGCGCGCTCGCACTCGATAGCGTGAACGGTGCGAACTTGACCGGAACCGTTTTCGGACGGCAATATGTCAGCACGGGCGACACGGGGGCCGCGTTTGGAAACGTCGCCGAAGACAAAGGCACCGGAACTGGCGGCGTCGCCGCAGGCGGCGGTGCGTGGGTGAAAAGCTCTGTTGGCGTAAACTTCACGTCGAGCGAGTTCTACTACAACGTTGCGAAGTCGAACAGTGGCACCGCACTCGGCGGCGGTGTGTTTCTCGACACCGCAAACGAAGCCAACTTCGCAAAGACAACATTCGCAGACAACTCCGCGACCTCCAAAACTGGCGACGCGAAAGGTGGTGCGATCTTTGTGCTCAACTCGCAAGGAACTGTCGCCGATCCTGTCGCCAACTCAAAACTAATCAACTTCAGCGAAGCGAGGATTTACGGCAACAACGCCACTACGCAAGGTAGCATTGCGAAGGGCGGCGGTGCGTTTCTCGAAAACAGTTCAAACATCACGTTCGACGGTGCAAAGTTGAATGGGAATATCGCATCCGCCGCACCCGCCGATGGTGATCCATCGCTTTCGTCGGGAACGCAGGCCTATGGCGGCGGTCTACACATCAGCAAAGTTGAAAATCTCTCCGTTGCCAAGGCGTACATCGGTTACAACACCGCGACCGCAACCGGCACCAACGCTATCGCAGCGAGCGGCGGCGGCGTCTTCATCGACAACCAAGATGCGGCGTCGAAAAAAATCGTCTTCACCGAGTCGGGATTTTATGCTAACAGCGTCGTCTCTGCGAAAGACGCGAGCGGCGGCGCAATCTCAATTCTTGGACGCAGCGGCACCGATGGCGTTCTCAATCTGACGAAGAACGAGTTTCGCAGCAACACTGTCGAGTCGAAAGCGGCATCGGGTAGTTCATACGCACGCGGCGGTGCCGTTTCGATTCTCGGCGGCGGTGCAAACTTGAGCAATTCGCTCTTCGTCAGTAACAGCGTCACGAGTGCATCGAAAGATGCGGTCAACGGCGGCGGTGCGATCTACGCAGAAAACGCTTCCGGTGCCGCAATCGATCTCAATCTCACCGATACGTCGTTCGGTTACAACGAAGTCAAGACGACCGCAGACAACACAACCAGCGGCGGCGGTGCGCTACAGCTTAATGCCAACAACATTGATGGCATGAAACTCACGCTCGGTGCGACAGACAAAAACTGGAGCGGATTTATCGGAAACGCAATCGTCGCTGGCACCGGAAAAGATGCAAAAACAACCGGCAACTCAATCGACTTCAAAAACGACGACGGTAGCGGTTCCATGACGGCGCGGCAGATTGACGTGAATGTCAACATCGGCGCAGAAGGGATGCTCGACATCCGCGACGGCATGACCGGCGACGCACTCTCGAAAGTCGTCTTCAACATCAACGCAGACACCGTCACAAACACCGGCGAATGGTGGCTCGGCGGAAAGAGCGTCTTCAAGAACGCGGCGACAAGTTTCACACTCAATCGCGGCGTGTTCGGACTCTACGATGGTGCATCGATCAAGTTTGACGCAGCAACACGCGGAACGATCAACATCAAAGACGGCGCAACGCTCGCACTCTTCACGTTCACCGACGAAAAAGACGCCGCGCTCCGCAACGCGAACATCGTCTTCGACGCGAATACCAGTGCCAACGGTGGCGGACGACTCAAGATCGTGATGCGCGACGCCGACTACGCCGTACTCTCCGTAGGTCAAGCGCAGGAGCGTTTCTTCGCCGATGACGCTTCAAAAATCGTAAACCTCACCGAAGCACAGATGCAGGCGACGCAGACGAACTACAGCGTTAACCCGCTCTTCAAAATTGATTATGTTCCGGGAAGTGATGTGAACAATTGCAACAAATTCGTGACGATGACGCGCGTGAGTGCGGCGTCGAAGTTCCCGAACTTGACGCCCGGAATGTCGGAGTTCCTCGACAATTATCGCGGTGGGTGTGCGCTGATTACGCTCGTTCTGAACGGATCGAATCCGTCCGTCGCGCCGGACATCGAGATCGTCTCTGCGCTCAATCCGGGCGGGATTATCGGGGTTTCGCAGCAGGTTTTCGGCGCAGCGATGCGGTCGGCGAGGGCAAGTCGTATCGCGCCGCGCGTTGATGTTGCGCTTCCGTTTCAAAACGCTCCGGCACGTTCGCTCGAAGACGGACGCGACAAGTTTCGCGGTCAACTTCGCAAGAAGACGAAGTCGCAAGGTTTTTGGGTGATGCCGCTCTACGCACACGACGCAGCGACCGACTTGAAAGACGGCGGTTATCGTTACAGTTACAAAAGCGACCAGTTTGGCGCGGCGTTTGGGATGGATCGCACGTTCGGTTCATACCGTTTTGGTTTCGCTGGCTCTGCTGGCGGCGGCACGTCGAAGTCGAGTGGCGATCTCGTCCCGACCAGCGGCTCAACCGGTTTTGGCAGCATCTACGTCTACGGCGACGCTGCGATGCCGTGGAACGTCGAACTTTGGGGCGCGCTCGGTTGGCTCGGTTCGTCGGCGACGGTCGAGCAAACGATCAGCGGTTACAAAAACTCTGCGGCGATCCCCGGCGGTTCGTTCTTCATCGCGCTTGCGGCGGAGCGGCCCGTTCGCGCTGGAAGTTTTCTGCTCACGCCGTCGCTCGAACTGAATTACAATCTCGTCTATCAACAAGAGTTTGAAACGAACTGGATCAACACGCTCGTCTCAACGACGCAATCGGCGACGGGTCACGCAGTAACGCTGCCGATTGGTCTCCGCGCAAGTTGTGACCTCGGTTTGCTCGAAGGAGTTTGGACGCCATCGCTGGCCGCGCGAATGATTCCGAATCTCGGTACACGCGAACTCAAGTACAACGTTAACACCGTCGGTTCGATTGTTCCCGCACCGATGCGGAGTGTGATTGTCGATTCGATTGGCGGCGACATCGGAGTCGGCTCGCACTGGCGTCGCCGCACATTTGAAGGCGGACTCGATTACACGTTCATGTTCTCCGAACACTTCAAAACACACCAAATCGCCGCGCTGATGACGTGGAAGTTTTGATGGTGAGCGATGGGTGTAGTAAAAATTAGTTGCAGGCGTGAATGACGTATTTGCCCCAAGGGGGCTGCAAGAGCTTAGCCGTGGGTGAGCGAAGCGAACCCACGGTACGGAAGCCCCAAAATCCAGAAAGCCCCAACGGGGCGCAAGAATCTGGGTCGCATCGTCTCTTTCGCCCCGTTGGGGCTACGGATTTTTTGGGTCGCTAACCGTGGGTTCGCGGAATACCGCTCACCCACGGCTAAGTTCTTGTCGCCCCGTTGGGGCTAGGAAACACCGTCGCAAACCGCTAACCAATTTTCCACTTGCACTACACCCGTTCCGCCGGCGGGTTTACACCCGCCTCTCGCCTCTAGCCCCTCGCCCCTCATGAACTACGGTGCCCAAGAATTAACTGATCTCGATAAGATGAGCGCGGCTCCGAGCGTGCTGGAGCGGGTTTACGTTTGGGTCGCGCATCAGGGCGAGATCGTCGGTAACTTCGTCGAAGACATCGGCAACTTCGTTGTCTTTGCGATTCAAGTTTTTTATTGGATGGTGAAGAAGCGAGTTCGGCGCGACACGCTCAGCCGCGCGATGTACGATGTGGGCGTCTTGAGTTTGCCCGTGATTATGCTGACGGGCGTTTTCATTGGGATGGTTCTTGCGGTGCAAAGTTTTTCGCAGTTCGCGGCGATGGGGATCGAAACGAAACTCGGTGCGGTGATTAACATGTCGCTGCTGAAAGAGCTTGGCCCCGTGCTCGCGGCGACGATGCTTGCGGGGCGCGTTGGCAGTTCGCTCGCGGCAGAACTCGGAACGATGCGCGTCACCGAACAGATCGACGCGATGGCGAGTATGGGCGTAAGTCCGATATACTATCTCGTCTTGCCGCGATTTCTTGCGTGCCTTTTTCTCATCCCCGTACTCACGCTGATGGCCGACTTTATGGGGGTTTTCGGTGCGGCGTTTTACTGCATTAAACTGTACGGCATCAACGCCGCACACTACTGGAAATACTCGCACGATCTCGTCACGCTCTTTCACATGTTTTCGGGGATGTTCAAGAGTGTGTTCTTCGGTTCGGCGATTGCACTCATTAGTTGTTATCAAGGTTTTCACTGCCGTTCCGGTGCCGAAGGCGTCGGTCGCGCGGCGACGGCGGCGTTCGTCTGGTCGTTCGTGACGATCCTCATCCTCGACCTGCTACTCGGTATCTTCCTCGACTGGTTTTATCTCTGCTTCTGGAACCTAAATACGCTGACGCTGTTTGGGTAAAGACTTTTGGCTCTTGACTTCCATGCGGGATTTTGCGACAATACCGCCGTCATTCCCGCGTACTCGGCGGGAATCCATCCTGCTAGCACTTCGTTAACCCATCGTATCTTGAAAAACGCATATCGGTCGATTTTGGTGAACGTGGTGTGTCTCGGTCTGACCGCAGCGTCGCTCGCTGCGCAGACGACGACACCGGTCGCGCCGTATCGCAGTGCGGTTCCGCCGCCACCGTCCGACGCGATGGCACCATACAGAGTCGTCGCGCCGTCGTCTTCTGGTGCCGCAACGTTGTACCATCCAACATACGGAACGACGCAGAGTTGCGTACCGAATCCGGCAGGAATTGCGACATACGCGCCGTCACCATCGCTGACACCACAGTCGTCGATGCCAGCGTCGATTGCGCCTTACGTTCCGCCGCCGCAACCGCAGCGGCAACGTTCGCCGCTGTCACCACTCCTCCGCGAAGGTGACCGCGTCATCCACGACTACAAAAACTTCTACAGCCGTGACAGTCTACTCAATCTCGGTGTGATGGTTGGCGTTCACGCAATCATCTCGAATACCAGTATGGACCAAAACTTCCGCAACTGGTATCAAAAGGACGTTCGCAGTAAAGGCACCGACGACGTTTCATCGTTTTTCAAAGTTTTTGGCGAAGGGAAGTATTTGATTCCCACCGTCATCGTCGGCGACTTGACGTATCGTTACCTGCAAGAATACGAACTGCTTCCGAAACCAGAGAGCTGCATTGGCGAGTTTTTTTCAGAGACGACGCGAACATATCTTGTCGGCGGACCGGTGCTGCTTGTCGGGCAGTACGCGATTGGCGCGGGGCGTCCGAACGAACACGGCCCGAACTCGTCGCACTGGAATCCTTTTAGCGACAACAACTCGATCAGCGGACACGCTTTCATTGGTGCGACGCCGTTTCTCGTCGCGGCGCAGCAGAGCAAACGTTGGTGGGTGAAGGCGATTTTTTACACCGGCTCGCTTATGACGCCCATCTCTCGCATCAACGACGACGCCCACTACCTTTCGCAAGCGATGTTCGGCTGGTATCTTGCGTATCTCTGCGTCCGCGCGACGGGCGAGACCGACGGCATTCAACTTCGCCGCGGCCTAACTCTCTTCCCAATCTGCGGCGACGGAATCGGTGCCGGACTTTTGTGGCGACGATGAACGTCATGGCGCAGGCATCCCGCTGGGACGTTGCAGGCGAGACACCTGCGTTCCTGAAGAAGTAGAACCGGTTTTCTTTACCACCGGTGGCCAAAGATGGCCGTATGGAGCTAGACGGGCTCGAACCGACGACCTCCGCGTTGCAAACACTGCGCCCGCATTAACATCACACACACGGAAAACCCTTATTTCCTAGTATGATAGCCGCAAATCTAACTTTGTCAACCGTTGCTATTTTCACCCTTTATCACCCCTTTGCTGCCTCGCTTTGGTGGTGTTGTGGGTGACAATATGCCGCCTCGCTAGAAGGGGATTGTTAGAGGTTGTCTGTAGAGTAGGCCGTGTATTTCTCTGGTTAGATTTGGTCGGTTCTAGTAAAACACATCGCACCCTGTGCGAGCTAAAAAAAAGAGCCGCTGTACGGATTGTGGTGACATCGTTAAGGTAGGTGCGTGGAGCGTGTTCGTATGGGCGACCAGTTGGTCACCCATACACTAACGCACCCTTGCTGCCACATCGAATTGCTCGACTCTATCCGAAAATCGAGAGATACATCGCTGACAATACAATGAAACCGACCGCCGGATTGGCTCCCATAGCCGTTCCAAGGACGAGCGTACACATCAAACCAATAGCCGCGAAACCACTACAGTCGTCCATACATCACCTCCTCTCACTGTTAACTTCAGTTGGCAGTGACGTGAAACCGTTTCACATCACACTTGCTTCTGCCCGTACACCGTGGCCGAGTTCAGAACCGGATTGCACCAGAGTAAACGCTGGCAGCACAGAGTCCGATGCCGACCACAAAGCCGACGCCAAGACTCCCCGTTGCGATGGCCGAAACCACCGCTGCGCCCACAATCAATGCTCCGAACTGCTCGTTGAAGTCGTGATGATTTTTCATGTGAATCCTCCTTCTGGTTGAGTGTTTGAGTTGGTCTACCCGCACGGCACGATTGCCGTGCGGGATGCGTTGCGTTCACGAACAGACACCGCGATAGTCGCACATTGAGCACGTCCAGCCCGGGCGGAAGTTGTAGACGCCGCTGTCGATGCCGTCGAGATACTCGCGGCACAGGTTGTAGAACTGCCGACGTTGTCGGTCGCCGCGTTCGCCGAAGCGGTACGCGCAGACTTTGGGCGTCTTCGTCTTCACCAGTTGCCGAATCTCTGTCTCGATGTTGCTGTAGCCGTTCGACTCCAGAAGCTCTGCGTAGACCGACAGTTGCGTTGCGTGGGCCTGTTCGCAAACAGACGTTGCCGACGCTGCCGTCTTGAAGTCAACGACAACCGGTGTCGCGTCCTCTTGCAGAACGAGATCAACGACACCGAAGAGCGGTACGCCAAGTTCGTTGCCGGTTGTCGTATCGAGAAGCGGTGCCTCAAGCGAAACTTCCATCGCAACGATGCGTTCGGGCTGCGACGCATACTCATTGATGTACGCCTTCACGAGTTCGACCGCTTGCGTGCGCGACTTCTCTTCGTCTGAAGGCGTGTCCCAATCCATCGCGTCTTCGTCCGAAGTTGTCGTCCACGCTTGCGACGTGAACAATTCGGCGTCGGCAACAGTCGGTGCGTTCGGCGAGACTTGGCGGTTGCGGTAGTACATTGCAAGCGCACTGTGTACCGCTTTGCCGAGAAACAAGTTCGCGTTGGTTGGCGTCGTTATCGCGTCGATGTAACGAAACCGAAACGCCATCGGACACCGTGCCCACAAGTTCAGACGCGATGCCTGTCCCCCTTTGCAAGTCGCGCGAAGTGGCGTACAATTCCGCTAATCGCTCTTGGTTGTTTTGTGAGCAAAAACAATGCGAGATGTGTTAGCTGCTACGTTTGTTGGAGAACTATGAACCGAACTTCCCGGCTCGTTGCCGGTTTTACAATCAGATCAGATAATCGCAAGTATTTGCCCTTGAAACCATCGAAAGATGGTGGGTTTCTTCCTGCATCACCCGGCTCGCCGGTTGGAAGAAAAAAGATTTGTCGTCAGAAAACATGCGTCCCCGCACGGGGACGTCATGCTGACGGCTTGCGGAGTTCCGTGCGGACAATTCAAAACCGTCCGTATTGGTTTGCGCAATCGCGCAAGCTGCCTTGGTGATGCGAGGGGACGCTTCGTACTTCAAGGGCACATGGCGTTCCCTCTTCTTTTCCGAAGACGGCTCTCGTCTATTCTTGTCGATTCTCGACAACAGTGTTGCCCCCTTTTTCATGTGGAGAATGCACAATGATAGATGCAAATTTTCCGCGAGAAGAAGTCAAATTGTTTCACCGAATCCATTTTTTGCAACAAGGGAGAATGAGCCATGACAGTCGCCAATCGTTCGATGGGAAATGCGGAAGTCCGAATCAACACATCTTGGCGTGGTGCCATCTGGGCCTCCGTCTTGGTACTCGCCGTCTTTGGTGGCGCATGTGGGCGGTCGCCGAGCGAGATGGCTCCCGCCGTACACAACGAAAACGCCGACGAGGAACATGTCGAACGTGAACGACGAGAACGAGATGCTAAAGCGGAACAGGATCGCAGAAACCAAGCAATACGAGAGCGAGTAATTGCCTCAAAAGTTGCGCGAGAGCGAGAAGCCACTGCAAAAGTTGAGCAAGAGCGAGAAGCCGCTGCAAAAGCTGAGCAAGAACGAAAAGAACGAGAAAGACGAGCAACCAGAGCCACACTGGAAGGTTTGGACAAAACAGCACTCCGTCTCGCTGCAGAACGAGGAGAGCCAGCAGCACAGCGTCTTTTGGCTGATTGTTATGTCTATGGTGTCGGTGTTGAAAACAATGAGCAGGAAGCGATCAAGTGGTATCGTAAGGCGGGAGAACAAGGGGATGCTGCAGCACAGCTTGTGCTTTCAAATTGGTACGCCTTAAAGGGAGATTTTGCCGAAGCAAAGTATTGGGCTGAAAGAGCGGGGGATGGATTGGGAGAGCAGGTATCAAAAGAATCGCTCATTGTACTGGCCAAAAATGATGATTTAGGTGCTATATGGCGTGTGGCGAACAGTTATCTCGACGGGACAAATGGTTTTGAAAAAAATGAACAAGAAGCACGCAGGTGGTTGCGAAAAGGGGCTGAACTTGGGAGTGCCAATGCACAGTTGGCCATCGGAGTATTTTACAAAGAAGGCCGCGGCGGCTTGCAGAAAGATGCACATGAAGCGGCAAGATGGTTTCAACAATCGGCGGCACAAGGTAATGCCAGAGCACAATTTATGCTTGCAGGGTGTTACTTCTTTGGGGATGGCGTTGAAAAAGATTTAGCAGAATATGAGAGATTGATGCGACAATCAGCGGCGAATGGGTACCAACCCGCTAAAGAAAACCTGAATGCGAGGCAGCGTGCGTTGCAGGGACTCTTATAAAGAATAACAACTAGCAGCAACACGAAGGAGACTCATTCTATGGGCGCAAGTATTGATTGCTTTTTCAACTCGCGTGCGTTCAATGCGGCATGGGAACCATGTACGCGAAAATTTTCACCCGATTACCACATCTACCTCCGCGAGCTGTTGCAAGAGTACACGCATCATCTTGAAAAAGACTGGCGCGATGTCCGATTTTTTTCTACGGACGGCGGCGGGGCGAACGGATTCACGTTGTCTGACATTATCAATCCCATCCTGCTTGACGTGCCAAAACTTTCAGTTGCCATCAACAACGCGACTGAAAGTTTTCTGCAAGGTCACTGGTCTACAGCGATTCAGCATTTCGACGAAGCAATGGCGGGAATCAAAGAACATCTCAACAACATTCGAGTCGTTCATTTGGATCATTCCAAAGATTCAACTATTGCAAAATTGCAAGCTCTTGCGGATATTGCGACCAACTACAGCCATTCGGAATTGTTTCGCGTGAGAACACTGAGTGAAAAAGAGAAAAAATCGCCCACTCCAAATATGTTGCTCCATGCACCATTTGAAATTAGAGAAAAAGTAGGTGCTGGTCGGTTTAACTTCCCCGGCGTTCTATGTCTTTATCTCAGTTCCTCGCCTATCATAGCAGCAATAGAGGAGATGCAAAATAAACCTGACAAAGATTATGAAGACACCTATTACTCGAGGTTTAATTGGAATGCGGACAAGTACAGTCCTAATTTTATAGAGCTTCAAGTAACGCCCACATCGTTGGGAAAGCTGTGCTCGAAGATGATAGGTGAAATCGGGGATCACCTTGACGACATTCGCAAGCAATATGTTCAATCGTACCTTGCATGTTGGCCTCTCCAACTGGCATGCTCAATGCCCGTCAAACACCGAAACGACAACGACGTTTTCAAGGAAGAGTATATTATTCCGCAACTCTTGATGCACTGGCTTCAGCAAAATACGAACAAAGATGATTTTCATGGTGTCTGCTACCGCACAACCTTGCTGATGCAATCAATCGAGGCGTCTGGTGGCACAAAACCCAAATATATTGTCAATTACGCATTACCGACAAAAAGCATAAAAGACAATGGTTACTGCGATGAATTATTATCTTTGTTCAGCGAGATAAAGACTCCCAGTCCAATCAACAATTTGTGGGGTGATATTTCCGTCAAAGAGTTTTTTGAAAAATTGCAAGCGTATTCATCGTAACAAAGCGGTAAAGTGACGTGGAGCCTCGTTGCATGTGTTTACGGCACGGTGAGTGATGGATAGAAGCTGGAAGGGAGCGGAGCGTACTGACGGAGTTGAGCGTTGCACTTGTTCACCGTCAATACGGCGAGTACGCCTCCTTTCCGGCTTCTATTCTGGTGCGACGAATCACGAAGCGCAGAACATCGCATTGAGAAACTCAATCTCCGCCGCGAGTGCTTCACTTCGTTTTGCGAACGGCCCCAAGACGGGGCCGTTCACACGCGACAAGTCGGCAGTCCAACTGCCGTCGTCGGTCGGTTCGACGTGCGACGCTCGGCGGATTTGTGGTCTGCCGAGTGCCGCGTACTCAAACGAATCGTGATACAGACCGACGGCACAGCTATTGGGGCTAATCACGTTTCTGCGAATGAGGTTGTGTTGCGGGCGGTTCAAAGGTTTCGAGCAGTGTAGACATTGTGTTGCTCCTGTTGTTGAGAGTGGATAGCGATGCTGTTTCATCCACGGTTTCCAGCGACGTTGTCGTCGTATCGTGGCATTTCGAGTTCAAACCCGAACGATGCGATTGTGTCAACGTCTTCGCCGGTTTGTGCTGCGATGTGTTCGTAAAACTGTTGGCGTGTCATTGTGTACTCCTTTGTTGTTGAGGGTCGAAACGAAAAAGGGTGTCCACGGTGGACACCCTTTTGCTTTGTGACTTTTCGTGCAGTCACCACGTCGCCGCCTGCCCGATGCGCAGCCCAATGCCACGCATCAGACAAGCGGCGAGATTGGCCCGTCGCTGCGGGCCGTTCCGAGATTGCGCCGCTGGCCGGCTCTGGGACGATGCAAGTATGTTCCCGGCGATGCCGAATCGAGACATCGCCCAGAGGCCCAGCGTCGCAGCGTTTCAATCGACTCCGCCGCCGTCACCGAAACCGGTACGACGTTGCGAGCAGCTTCTTGAAGTGAAACGTCGAGAAGTTTTGCGAGTCGGCAACAACTCTTGATCTCCGCACCTGTCCAGTCGTTGTCGTCGGGACGCCGCGGATTTTCAAAACCGTATTGCCGTTCGTAGATGCGCCAGATTTGTTCGCGTGCGGTTTTGTCGGGGAGGTCAACAAAGAAGATTCCGTCGAAGCGTTCGCTGCGTGTGAACTCCGGTGGCAGTTTCGTTATGTCGTTCGCGGTGCAAACGATGAACGAGTCGGACGTGCGGTCGTTCAGCCACGTTAGCAGCGTACCGAGTAGCCGCGTCGAGACGCCGCCGTCGTTGCCGCCGTTTGCAACTGCTTTCTCAACTTCGTCAATCATCACGACGCACGGACTCATCGCGTCGATTTGTTGCAACGCTTTTCGCAACGCCGCCTCAGTCTGACCGACGAGCGAACCCATCAGCGCGCCGATGTCGAGAATGAGCGTCGGACGATGTACCGAATGTCCGAGCCGCTTTGCGTACGCCGATTTGCCGCATCCACTCGTTCCCAGCAGCATCACGCCTTTTGCGCGTTCGCCACTATCGTTACCCGATAGCGCACGAGTGCAAAACTGTGCGAGGTTATCGAGTCCGCCGAGTGTCGGAATCTCTCCGCGATACAAACGCAGCGCAGACGATTGACGTAGCAAGTTCGCTTTGAGTGTCCAGATTGGTTCCGGCAATAAGGCGTCGTGTTCGATGAGCGACAGCGAGAACGCACCTTCGGCTTCCATCCGTGTCAGACCTGCGGCGGCTTCGAGGACGCGAGTTGTGTTTACATCATCGGGAAGTTCGCCTGCGATGTCGGTTGCGATCTGCCGCAGTTGCTCCTTGTCGGGGAGCGGATGTTCCACGACGACGAACAGCTTCTCCAGCTCGACCGGAATCTGCACGCCCGGCGCAAGCACGATCAGAAATGTTCGTGACACTTTGCCTCGCTGAATCTGTCGTTCGACTGCTTGCACGACTTCGATGCTTCCGAGAAATCGGTGAAAGTTTCGCAGTACGATCAGTTGCGGCGTTTCGCCGTCGCCGAGAGTTTCGGCGGACTTGACCGCCGTTAGCGGGTCGCTGACTGAAACATCCCAGACGGAGTGGTTCCACGATTCGGCGTTGCACAGAGTTTCGATTTCACGGATCGCTTCGTCTGGCTCGAACGTCTCAATCCACAAGCCGCTGAAGCACGCGGCGATGTAGTTTCGCAAGTTGTTCGTTAGCATTGCTGCGTCTCCTGTTGGTTGATGTTGGTTGTGTGAAAATACTCTGACTTGAACTGCTCTGCGGTTTGTGTACCGAGAGCGTGTTCGATGAACGTTGAGGCGTCCTTACACGACTGCCCGTCAAAACCGTTGGTCTCGACTTTGGTTGTGCCGTCGGTTGTGATGATGAGAGTTATCGTTTTCATAACGCACCTCCGACGTTGACGGTGAGTTTGACAGAACCGTCCGCGAGTTGTTGCTCGATGACGGAGTAACCTTTTCGCCGAGCTTCGAGCGTCGCCTTCTCGACGCCGTACATCTGGACGAAGTTTCGCAGATGTTTTTCGTCGCCCCACTTGCCGCCGAAGTTGTCGTACTTGAGTTCACCCGTTTCGAGAACGCAAACGACGGGGTACAACCAATCTGGCAGCTTGACAATGATGCCCTCGGCAGTGTCAGCGAAGAGTTTAGCCCGTCCGTGGACTGGCTCTTTGAGATTCAGCCTGCGACAAGCAGACTTCACTGCATCAAGGTCACGCACCTCGACGTTGACCGTAACAATGTGGCTCATACCATTTTCTCCTGCGTTGGTGAATGTGTTGGCTACCCGGTAACAGTAACCGCATAGCCTCATATTCATATAACGCGAAAATGGCAGGTTTTTAGGTGCGGGGCGGAGAGTCGCCGCCGCGTACAAGAATACTGCGGCGCTGCCCGCAGAGAGGCGGGCGGTTCATGCGATTGTCCCCTTAAAACACCGAACGGGCGGGGGGCACCCCCGCCCGTTCGAAATCTACGGAAATCTATGCGATGCGAGGTTTAGAGGTCTTCCGTTTCTGTCTCCACCATCTTGAACTCCCAACCAACAGCATTGACGCTTTCGTTGTACCCGTCATCATTGCCGTTCACGGCAACAACTCTGTAACGGTACACAGTATCAGCGAGAAGTTCTGTGACAGTGTACCCCACTTGATCCGCCTCGTGGCAAGCATCCCATGCTACCTCAACCGAACCAACTTCTTTACCGCCAGTATACAATGAGACAATGTACTTGCAGTTGCCAGCGGTTGCCGGATTAACCTGCTCGCCATTCTCCTTGAATAAAACTACTTGTCCCCCCTGTCCACCAAACGTAGGGCAGGTCACAGTTTTCGGCAAGTCGCCATTGTCCCCACGCCTCTTGGCGTGATGCGAATAATCTTAATCTGTTTGTCAACTTTTCCGGTATAGGAACGTCAAATTTAATAGTGGTACCGTTAATGTTATGTGGTCGCTCGTTCTCGTCGATTATTCTTGCCATTAACAATTCATGCCATTCTTCACGGTCGTGGAGCGTTAATATCTGGACGGTTTCATTTTTTTTGGCAACCAGCAACCAAGAAGGATTACTATAATCTTGATTCTTTTGCGCGAAATAGACACCGTCCGGGGTTCTCGCAGATAGTTTTTTCCAACGTCCTGTAGGGTTATCTGTGTCTTTGGAGCTTCCCCAAAAATCTCCCGTCTTTCCGGCAACGAGCAAAATATGTTCTGGCAATCCTTCCGCGTTTTGCGAAAGTAATTCTTGTTTCCGTTCATTCCAATTCGGTAATCCAATTTCTGATAGTTTTTCCTCTTCGATCCCATTTGCCGCAAACACACGGCAAGTATGTTCGTCGGGAACCACACGGCGAACCACGTCATAGCCGTCGATAGGTGTCATCGGTAACAATGAATGCGGTATGTTTCCGAGCAAAATGGCGTGATGATTGTCCAATCGAATCCAACGAGGACGAGTTGCCGTAAAAACCGGCGATTCCTTACCTTCTCGATCCAATTCTTTGATTTCATCGAGAGCTTTAAGAATATCCAAACATTCATCGAAGAACGTGTTGTCCGTCGCCAGTATCGGTTTGAGAATAGCTTGAAAGCGTTGATGCAGCTCGCGTTTTGAGACAGATTGATTCGCAAAAAGCACCTGTCGAATCAACGAACAAACGCCATATTGACTTTCGGCGGTCAGTTGGTTATCCGCAACAAATAATCCGAACTGTTTTTGGTATTCTGGCAATGCAATACTTTTCATCGGCATTTCTCCAAAACGAGTTTCGTCGCAGCAGGTAAAGCGCGGTCAATTTGAATATGTTGAACCGGTATGAAGTTGTGAAACTGTTTTTCGAGTTGCTGTGAACGCTCCGTTGCTGTCTTGTCTGTCAAGGAATGAACCACCAGAACCACTTTACCATTCACTTCGATATAACCGTCTTTGTGGATGGTCTGGACATCTTTGTCTTGCAAATCAGTCGCAAGAATTTTCAGCAAACGGTCTTCGGTGGACGTTTCAAGACATGGCAACGTACCATCAAGTAAATATCCAAGCAGTCCTGCGGCGATTTGCCGGTCTAAATCACCGTGCATATAACGGTTTTGATAGGTCTGCAAGCAACGGGGACAGCCGGATTCACAATCGCAATTTTGAAGACGGTGTACCACGTTCCGTAAAAATTTCTGCATGTCTTTGGTTGCAGCTTGCACGAAACCCGCACCATCCGCCACATTGTCGTACAAGAAAATGTCAGCCTCTTTCCCAATTTGTCCGTCTGCGGTTGCTGCTGGTCGAAATTCTCCACCTATGTTGTTCGGGTCGATTTCCAACTCCGCAACCGCTGTTTGGTTCATTGCCGTTGCCAACGTCCCCAAGGCAATACGGGCAAGATGTGAACCGGGATTCAGTGTTATCGCGCTGCCAAACCGCAGACGAATGAGTACGACATCGCTGTTGAATGTGGTTCCCAAGACAACATTTTGTTCTGGCCATCCCTTGCAATGCTGATACTCTTTCGAGTGTCCTTTACGAGGGCTCAAGATGGGATATGGTTTTTGGTGTGATTGACGCGATCCCGTCTCGTCAACGGCGAACATTGAGTGTTTCGTGTGTGTTTCGGAATACCAATTTGCCGGTTCAATGCGCCCGCACTTTTCACAATAATGAAAACCGGACAGTTTATCTTCGCTGACACCACGATTTGTCAAGATGAGTTGTTTCTTGCCTTCCCAACATATAAAACTCCCCTCTGAATAAAAGGCGGGTTCGTTGCTGAAATCCGCTGTCAACTTGGCGTGAGTCGCAAACGTCGAATCGGGAATGTCGTTCTGAGGCAATTCTTCTGGAATGTCGCAGGGTTGCGCGAATCCCGGTGGGACAAACCAAGTACGAGCAGGTCCCAAAGTAGTTTTTTTGCATCCGGCGCACTCGATAATTTCTCCCGGCTTGCCTTTGCCGAATTCTTGCGTTTCGACATGTCCACAGGAACATTCGTAATAGAGTTTGCTGTTTTTCCAAGCTTCTTTTCGTTCGTCTTGGAATGGTGACCAAATGGCAAATGAAAAATGCCGTTTACCATCAATATACACCTCTTTTCCGGGAGCGTAACTCGACAATGCCTGCGTCAACCCGTATTGTGGAGCGTAGCGAAGTACGGTTTTGTATTGATTTGCCGATTTGTTTTTATCAAAAACGTGCATTGCCACTGTATCTGTCGGGAACGCATACGAGGGAAATAACGACTTGCTGAAAAGAAAGTCCAGTAGTTTATCGACATCCAAGGGCGAGTTTTCAGTTTCCACACGATTGTCTTCAGATTCGTCATCCTCGTCGGTTGCCGTGCCATCTGGCGAGTCGAGCTGTTTCTCTTTCAGGGCATCCAGTAATTGTTGTGGGATACTTTCTATCCAATCTTGTCTAAACGCATCATTTCCAGCAAGGACGGTAGTCAATGCCGCAAGAACGGTATCTCTTTCAGCAGTCAGCCATTGAACCAACCCTCGGTACGAAAAACCGTTTGCGGCTCCATTGCGAAAGTCATGAACCATGCCAAGCGTAGAAAAGACGTTGGCATCGCATTGCCGAGTGATTCTTTCTTGCTGAAACATGCTAAAAATCAGCGAGAACAGGTGACGCCGGACAATTTGTTCGTTGTCGATGTTAAGAATCGGACTCTTAACAGGTCCGCCAATCATATCCGCCGGTTCGCTAAAGTATCGTTGGTTGTGCGAATCTTGGTCGGCGTAAGTCAAGAGCGTGGAAAGCGATGCCCCACGTCGTCCGGCACGTCCCGCTCGCTGTTGATAATTCGACCGGTTTGGCGGCACATTCCGCATGGCAACCGCCGTTAGCAAACCGATGTCGATACCGACCTCCATCGTCGTCGTACAGGATAAAACGTCTACCGGAATATCCGTTTCTTTATCGGATTCATTTGGTATTTTTATATCCTGAAAACGGATTTCGTACTTTTCAGCCAGCGAAAAGGCGTCTTCGTTGTTCGCTTGCGATCCGATTGCCGCCGTGTGTTCTTTCGCAATAAATGGATAGGGAACTGTTCCGTCTTGTTTCATTCGGTCGCTGGCTTCCCGGTAGACTTGTATCCGTTTTGAAGACGTAAGTGTCCTCTGCACGTCAATCTTTTTAATCGAGTCCTTTGATTGACAAAACGGACAAATCGTTTTCGCAAGCGGATTTAATGGAAATATCCGAGTACATACGTCGCAGCGGAGCCAATCACTTTGGGTTCCGTCTTGGAATACAAGTTTCGTGCCATCAAGAAAAACACCATTTGCGGTTGTATCACATCCCCAATGTTCCAAGAGATAGTTCCACCACTTTGGCGTATTATTTTTTGACTTTGAAAAATTCTTTGTGGCAAATGGTTTGTCTTGAAGTATGTGTTCAAAATCCGTAATAAAAGCACCATCATCCCGTTTGAGATACTTATTCTTCTCGTCATTGTCGATCCAATCATTGGGAGTGCCGTGCAAACGCACTGCTCTTTTGTCAATCATCAATTGAATCCAAAGCTCAACGAGATTTTTTCTCCACTCGTCAATTTTGTCGGGGGCGATTCCTGTGGGAACGGGCAGTTCAGTCCGGTCGTCATTAACGAATTCTTCATCGGGAACGATGCGTGCGAGGGCAAGTGAGTGAAAGCCCGAAGTTGCGTTAAATAATGTCTCGTAAATCGCTTGCAATATCGTTTCTGGAGCATTAAAGTTCTCGATATTCTTTCGAAAGGTCTTCCAAGTAATGTCTTGCCTATTCAGATTTTCACGAATTTTTTTGTTATGGTCGTAAAAATGTTCGTTCTCTTTTAGAATCGGCGAAAGGACGATGTCTTTGCAAAACGCACCGGCAAGAACAGCCGGATAGGCGTACCGAAGAGACTGCGTTTCTGTTTCCTTAAATCGCTGCATGAGATAACCATACCCGGCGATAAGGAGTGGACGCACCGCGTCACGCAAGGAGTCCGTCGTCAACCGTCCTGCAAGACGGGAAGCCGCCTGACGACCATCGGAAAAAATCAAGACTTTTCGTCCTTTGAGTGGCGTTTTGGACTTCGGTTGTTCCGGTTGTTCCAAAAGCTGCGAAGCTATCATCTGTTGAAACGGAATATCGCCTTTCGTCTTATGATTGCCAATATTGAAAGACGCATTTGCCGTACAAATCGGACATTGCGTAAATCGCAATCCATTGTTATTCCCGTCTCTCGTTTTTTTCTCGCCTTGATTGACGACAGGAATCCAAACGGGACGTGTTTCACTTTCTCGCGGATACTCAGATATTGTTCCAGCAATAAAATTGAGATACCGTTCCTGCAGTTTGGTAGGGTCGAACGTAGTCGGCTCCTTCAAAAGAATATGTATCGGCTGCACGACTCCTTCGACCCCATCGACACGTCCGCAGTCCGCTGCCCAAAGATACTGCGGATTTTGCACATCATTTGTGAAAGCAGAAAAGTATGCGGTGCCACAGGCTTTACAGGAATACAATTCAAATATACGGTTTCCGCAATGACAGTTTCGACTCGGAACTGCGTAAAGTTCACCGCACTCAGGGTTACTACACATCCACAGACCGGGGAGTCCTCGGTAAAAACGATGAACTCGTGCCGCGAACAGAGGATTATCATGCTTGTCTTTTGCCAGCGATGCAAGCTCGATAAGTGTATTCGTCGCTAACTTTGCTGATTCACTGTCGATATCTTCAAACAATTTTCCGGCGAGCGATTCGATTTCCTGCGGTGCTTCCATGTTTTGTACGGTCATCGGGTCGCTATCCGTTTTTGTCAAACTCGTCAAATTGGCGAGCCGACCAAACACGGGCAATGTTCGTAATCTTTCAGAAACCGTTTTTATTTTGGCATCGTCTTTCCGTATTTCGTCTAGGTCACACGCCGTCAACCACTCGGCATCGTGGTGGGTTCCGGCACCGGATGGCAGTTGCTCCACTTTTTTGTCCTCGGAGGTAATCGCAACGACCGAGTCCAATGGAACACCGCTTAATTCGGCGGCAAACTTTATCGCCGAATCTTTTTCGCCGAAAGAAGCACTGGTACAAATCACTTGAAATTGTTCGTGTTTCAGATTAATCCGATGTTTCAATCGCCGGATGAGCATGGCAACTTCGGTGCCTTGCGCGCCATTGTAAAGATGAGACTCGTCAAGGACGAGCATAAAACGCTCGTCAGGATTGGACTCAAAATACATCTTGGTTTGCGCAAAGATTTTCCGTTCAATCGGACGCAGAAGCATGTATTCCAGCATCGAATAGTTGGTGACTAAAATATCCGGTGGACACTTTTGTATTTCGTGCCGAAGCAGTAATTCAGGATCGCTTTCTCTTTCGACGGTTCGTGCCAATTGTCCGTTCTTCAACCACTGGGAGCCTGATGATCCGTACCAAGACAGAAAACCTTGTGCGGCATCTTTCGACGAGGAATACTTGGCAGGAAATTTCCCTCTTTCAACTAGTAGATTGATTGCATCCATAGCTTTCTTTTGTTCATCTTTATCATCGTCATCGTTCTTTAATGCAATGCTAGCAAGTTTTTCAAAGAAACTTAACCCCTTCAATTTGCCTTGCATCTTGCTTGCGAATGCCGTGCGTGCCTTATCGTCATTGGGCAGCGGAATATATCCCGGAAAGAGTGTTCTCCCTGTATAACTTCCGAACTTGACGGGACGTTTTGCTTTTTCTTGGAACAATTTCATGCACGCTTCCGATGCGAACAGCTTCCGCAAACGTCCGAGTTGATCATTGACCAGCGCATTCATCGGATACAACAGTAACGTCCGAACGGCACGCATTTGGAAGGACGGTTTTTCCGCTTCCGCAATGAGTCGTCCTAGAATCGGCAAAAGAAAACACTCCGTTTTTCCGGACCCCGTACCGGTTGTTACGATTATGTTTTTATGTTCCGTCAAAACCGTTTCAATGGCATCCGCTTGATGTTGATGTGGCGGGTCAAAGAGCAGTCCCGATTTAGCGAATGCTGTAAGACATCGCGCAACCTCTGGGGTAACTTGCAATTCGTTAAACTGCGGGCCGGGTTTATATTTCGCGGCACTTTCGAGATAGGGACGCTGCGCAATGGTTCCCTCCGCGTTCAGCAACTCTTCCCGTTGCCGCAACAATTTTTCATCCGACAGGTGATACGCCGATTCGATATACCGCAACAATGCCTGTTGATTACGTTCGATTTCTTGAAACATGGGAGTTCTTTCATTAAAGAGTGGTCTTGCTAACGACAATATGCAAGACCGTCTTGCACTCACACTGTGGTGAACCTGCTGCGGCAATACTATCTGTCAAATACTGCGTTCGGATGTCAAAATGTCTCTGAACAAGAATGAGTTGTTCCTCCATCCGTTTTTTTGCGGGTTCGTAATTCATGCGAATCGTCTGTTCGTTTGTTTCCTCGTTAATTTTGCGTTCTTGTTCGGCGATTTTGAACCGCAACAAATCAATACGGATTTGTAATTCTTGCTGAAGCGTTTTTATCCGCGATTCGAGCAATGGTTGAAAATCTTTCTGCCAACGTTTTTTTGTTGACTCCTGTGCTAAACCGTTAAAATTCTCTGTGTATTTAGTCGGTATTTCTACAGGTTGAACTCTTTCGACACGATCCGGCAAAACCGTCAATAAACCGTCAAATTGTTCCTGTACGATGTAATTCCATTTATTATCGCGACATTGGCAGCCGTGTATTTCCAAACTGCCGGGTAACAATAAATCAAGGAAGCGGTCATCAGCTTGCAAGCCGGTTTGCAAACGCCGTTGTTCCGCTTTACGCATTTCGGTTTGTGTTTTGTTATCGCTCTTTGAAAAACCGTCGGGCAAACTCTCGTGCTTCAATCGTTTTCGCTGCGTCGTTACGATGCCGATGAGATATTGTCCCGCTTCCGCTTTGCTATTCGATGAGTACGAAACTGTAAACTGACACAACCTCGGCGGGTCAAAAATTTTGGCAAATGTTTCTATCAATTCATCGTGCAGTGGAGAACCAAAATTGAAAAACTGTAAAGGAACTTCGTATCGTTGCTCACGGTTACGCCCTCTGGAAATTGGCACCAAAGATCGAGGCGGCATTTGAATGTGCTTGCGTTCCAAAACATACGGAATCGTCGAAATCGGCTCTCCTTCCAAAACAGGTATTTTTGTTCGGGAATCTCTGAATTTGTCAATAACCCGAAATTTGTAATACTGCTGATTTGGTTTGTTTTTGAAGTTGTCATCTGAATACATGTCAAAATAGCATAATTCATGTTTTCGCAACATGTCCAGCCAATTCGAGAGGGCATCTTCTGTGCCTCTAATTTTATCGTCTAATTTCAGAGCGTCGTTTTTCGGAACAATTTGCGCCAACGACTCGCCCGACTCCGGCGAATCCAACTCTGGGATTGTGATGCGATTCTCGCCGTAGAGTGCCATGCGTCGAAAATTTTCCTTAATACGCTCAAGAATATCCTTGAATAATTCAATGTCCAAAGGTGTATCGAAAATTTTGAGCGATTGATACGTCTCGACGATCTGTTCGTCTATAAAATCACGCAGGACAATTGCAACGATTTCGACTGTTTTTGTTTTCCGGAGTCCGAGGCGGCTGATACGCCCGATCCATTGCTCCATATCTCGCGGATTCCAAGGAACGGAATAGAAAACAAGCGAATCCGCAATCTGTAGGTTAAGAGCCTGTTTCGCATCGTCATGGGCTATAAGAATGTGCTCATCACCGGACCAAAATTTCTCAATAATTCCTTCAATTTGATTTCCTTGCCGAAACTCTAAAATCTTCACTTCGGTCAAGCATTGCGAAATGCGTGTTGCCAAATAATCAATTGTCGGATTGTCTTGTGCGACGATAATCAGTTTCCGGTCTCGCTCTGCGAAAAATTCGAGCAGATAATCAATCAACGCGTCAAAGCGAGCATCACCGCATTCCGGCGAGCAATGTTTGCGGATTTCGGTCAATTCGTCGGCGTATTGGGCGTATTGTGGATAATTGCTCTGGTTCCGATAATCGTCAACACGGTCGCTCAATGTTTGTCCGCCGATTGTTGCTCTGCGAATAAACAACGCAGAGTTTTCTTCTGTTATTTCGCCGTTTTTGAGCAATTTTTGCATTAAGTTTCGAGATTTCCTGAAACGTTCTTTATCGTTTTCTAGCGGCTCAATTTTGATGATTTTCGGTTCACGCTGCGGCAACGCCCTAGGAAAATCCCGCCGGCGGGAACGAAGAAACTCAATCGAATCAAGTTCCGCTTTATCGGGATTTAGAATTTTCAACAATTGACTTTGGACTTCTCCGCCGCTGATTAACGGCGTTGCTGAAAGAACAATCAGATGTTGATAGTCATCCGACCGCCAAGCAATGAAATTGAGCAACGCTTCGCCGAAACTGTGAATTTCGTCGAGAATGAGCAAGTCACAGTGGTCCGCTTCCAAATACTTTTTCGCTTCGTCGAAATTTTCACGGTATATGACATGAAATCCATCGGATGGAAATTCGTCAACTGGCGAATTTTCCACAACGTTGTCTTCAAAAAACACGTTGTTGTTGTTCCTTAATTTCGGATGCGTCGCCAGATAATCGTGTTTCCAAAACGGAAAAGGAAAACGCCCATATATTTCGTCACGCCATTGTTCTGCCAGTGTTTTATCTTTGACCACGATACTTACTCGCAACTTTTTCCCGTTACGGATTCGCAAGGCGTGCATTATCATCAGCGATTCCAGCGTCTTGCCCAAGCCGACTTCGTCAGCAAGAAGATGTCGAACTTTCGTGTGCGAAAGCACTGTTTGAACAACATAAAGTTGATGCGGATAACAAAATGCGCGAACGCCTGCGCCGCCTAAAACGGGACACTGCTCCAACTCCGCCTTACGCCGTAATGCTTGGATTCCGTGAATGATTTGCTTGTACGCAATGGTTGCATTAGACATTGTCGAACGCCTCCTGAATCTTTTCGTACTGTTGTTTGCGCCAGCACAAATAGGAAATACACCGCATTGATTGCCTGTCTGATAACATCAACATGAGCGTCTCTTGTTTCAGCGTTGCCTCAAATGCGGATGGTTTCAAAAATACTGCCAACACGTTCCTGATAATACCCATGTTCCATGATTTCAGATACGGATTACCTGACAATGTCTTTTGAATTTTCTCTACATATTCCGCAGTTGACTTCAGCGACCAATCATCATGCGAATTTTCAAAAACATCTCTTCTGTCTGCTTTGGACAGACAGATAAAATCAGCTAGGTTTCGTCCATAAACGATTTCAGTGAATTCATCAAGAAACGAATTCCAGTCCGTTGGCTCAATATACCCGTTCAAGCCTTCTCCACCTGTTTTCTCTTTCAATAAGGGCTTGAGTATCTCAAATACCATGTTACTCAACTGTTCTTCAGTGTCTTGGGTGTCGTGCTTGAATGGTCTCCAAAAATTAGGGATGATTTTACAAACTTCACGTTCCATTTCACAACATTTTTCAATCATTTCGTCGTCAGAAAGTGTTTTTTGAGGAACGCCTTTCAGTGGTTTATCTTTTGCATTTGCCGCCCATTGTAACTTATTTCGGATTAACGACTTCAAGTGTTGGACAAAACAATCTTTGACATCCGTTTCGCCGATTTTTTTCAGTCGTTGTGTCCATTCTTCACCACAGGTGATAGTCCAAAACACCGTCTCCAACTCATCGAGAATTTTCCGCCGCTGCATTTCGGCAAATATCGATTCCGTCTGCACTTGCCGAAACGCCAGAATGTCGTCCACAATACACTCCAGCCCAATCCCATTTTTCGTATCTGCGGTTTGCCGCAGCTTGCGGTCCGGCAACTTCAAGACGTTTCCCAAAGATAATGCGACAGAATTTTTCCAGACGGTTGCTGCTCGGTATATTCGCTCCCCTTTTTCGCCGTTTTCCCCTTTTGCCACCGCACAAATCAGGCGAACATCATCTGGATATAAAGGATACCTTCCGGCTTTGTGCAACACCTCATCTGCAATGACTTCTTCACCGTCCGATTCGGGAACAGGATTTTCTGTTTCAGTATTTTTCCACCAAATTCCAAAGCATGGCGACTCCAATGTCCACTCCTGCTTGCAAACATTGCCGATTTCGAGGCAAAGTTTCAAGTCTTTCTGGCTTCGTATCAATTGCCAAAAACGAGTTTTTGTATCCGATTCCTTTTCGCAAAACGCATCTTGAAACAATCCTCCCGTGAACGGAAACGATTCAAACTTGTTTGAGTATTCGGCTGGTGTGTCCGCTCCGTCGGAAAGCGATACTTTGTAATCAACATTCACGAATGGGTGCGGTGACTCAACCCTCAATGTAAGCAACCGGTTTCGTAAAGAATCGACGATCATTTCCCCTTGCAAATCAGCCGTGAAAAGCGGTTGCGTCGATTCACGCTCGGAAACCAACACCGACCAAGTTTCGTCGTCAACTTCAATCGAGTATTCGCCTAACGCCAATTGCTCAAACGCAATCAGTCCAGTAGCATTTTCAGGTGTTTCGTTTTGAAATTTAACGGTAACCGAATAGTTTTCTTCAATCGCAAGATAAAACGAATCGCCTTGAAACACGGTAATCGTACTGTTGCCGTCGTCAATTTGCCCTGTTAGACATATCCAATGCCAGTGCCGTTTTTCTCGAATCGCAACACCCTTGTTTCTGCACCAATCCAAAGCAGCATCTTCTGATGTGTCAATACGAAGGATGCGAAAACCGTTCGGCGAGTGTTCGTCAATGCGGATACCCGCAACGTCTTCGTCGTAATTTTTGACAATACAAACGACGATCCCCGTGTCCGATTCGATGGTTTTGCCCTTTTTTCCTTTTTGGAAAAACAACGGACAATCGAATCGGAAACCAATTTTTTGGAGGTCGTCAAACTCGGTGTTTTGTAGAAAAGGTGGGTTTATTCCCGACCAAAAATCCGGCGTGATTTCCAACCGTTCCATACGCAAAAAACAAGCCGGTTTGATTCGCAGCTTATTCCAAGCCATCAATGATAACGAACCGCTGCGCAACGCACGCTTAAATTCGTCGTTTTCTCGTAACGAACGGGCTATTTTTTCTGGCAGTTCACCTTCGAGAATCCAAGTTCCGTTGTCTTTTTGTGTCAAAAACAGCTTTCCGTAAACGACTTGGGGAAGCGAATCTACTTTGTGACGGACAATTGGCTTTTGTGAATCGCTATAATTTTCCCTAATTCTGTTTCGGAGTTGACTCAGTTTGACTCCATTGATTTTATCTTGTTCCATGTCCCGCTGGAGACGCTGCAACGTGTCCGAAGAAAAAAATGGCGATTCATCGGTGTTGGTGATTATCGCCTGTGCAAGCTGTCCGACCGATGGCATCGTTTTCAACCACCCACGATACCTCGTCGTGTTGTTTTCCGAATGCGTGTTGCGTAGGTATTCGACAATTTCGTCGGCATTAGAGCCGTAATGCTTTTGCGGCATTTTTGCAAGCGATTCCATGAACTGTAACCGAATATCCAATGGCAAAATAGCATTAGTAATGGGCCAAGTGATGATAGAACGATGCTGGGACCAAGCTGTCTCTAACGGCTTAGCAATTTTGAATTGTTGATGGGCAGACTGAAACCATCGACGAATTAACTGACGGGTGTCATTATCAAAAGAATGGCTGTATCCTAGTTCTTCTTCTAGTATACGCCAAAAGACCTCGTCATTACCGCGATACTGGTATCCGACCTCTGTTGCAACAACCAGAAGTGGCAAGTAATAACTTACGGGTGATTTTAGAACAACTTCTAACTCTTGACGAATAATTATTTTTACTGCTTTGATTTCATCGGTACTGAGACCGTGCTCTAAAGCAAAAACAGAACCACCATTAGGACGTTGTGTAGCCAACGTCTCAAAGCGTTCTTTTAGAGATGTATGAAATTCTTTGAGAGTTTCCATTTTCGTTCTCCAATAGTGACCTGCTCCACGTTTGGCGGACAGGGGGGAGTGCCAGCGACACGGCACATTCGGTTCGATTTTTGAACACTTGACGCGGGAGCGTTATATGCCTCCAACCTCAAGAGTCAACTTCGCAAAATACGATTTCTCCACTTTACGATGCGTAAAAGAGTTGTACCGCGTCACCGATGAAAACGCGGATTCGGTTCTCCGGGCAATACAGCCACAACGGCACCAGCACCACTGCCATCCAGATCGGCAAATCGGGACACTAGTGAGTTGTCATCGAAGTGATCGGCAAAGATTTCGGTTGAAGTTTCCGCAAGTTTTCGTTGTTCTTCGCACCAGTTGGCGTGGATTTTGGCGTTAGGAAAGCGAAGCGAATCAGTGCCTTATGTGCGAGAAAGCACCGCAGTCTTTATCTGTCTGATACGCTTCCGCCAGACGACAGGCTATTTTCGTCCGCGCCGAAACTTCAATGATGCCAATGGCTTCCAACACCAGTTCACGACGTTGGCGGTCGAAAACGTACAGATCGCGAATATACTCAAAGGTGACTCCTTCGCGGAAATGGTCTTTTCGGTCTTGGAACGGTTCAATGTAACCGCTGAACGGGTAATAATTGCAGTGAGAAAGGAAGGCTGCTGCCGCCGCCTTGTCTTGGAACTTCAACCCTCGCTCTTCAAGTTTTTCGTCCACCTGCGACTTGAACGAAAGAAACGGCTTTTTATACGTCGCTCTACCCATATTCAGACACTCCTACGGTGGTGAAATCCAGCGAGTGCAAGACTGCGACGGCAACATCGAGAAGAAGAGGAAAAAACAGCAGCCCATTCTATCGCGCTCATGCGTGAAGTCAATCGTTGGCGAAAACCTTTGCGACGCGATATGGAGCTGGCGGACTGGGTTTCATCGACTGGGAAAGGCTAATCGGCTGTTTGCGTCCGTGGCGTCTCGTCTACTTTCGCTTATCACCGAATCACTTCGTTAGCGATGGTTTCGAGTTCCGCTTTGAGTTCTTCTTTCGACGGTAGGTAGAGCTGGTATTTTGAGGCGAAGATGTTTGCATCTTGCGGGAGAGTGAGTTCGACAAGGGCGTCGTTTTTGCGCGGACAGAGAACGATACCGATTGTTGATAGTTCGTCGGGCAATTTTACGAAGCGGTCGAAGTAGTTCACATACATCTGCATCTGTCCGAGGTCTTGGTGCGTGAGTTTTGTACGTTTGAGGTCAATCAAAACGTAGCAGCGCAGCAGGCGATTGTAGAAAACCAGATCAACAAAGAAGTGATCGTTGTCGAAGGTGAAGCGTTTCTGCCTCGCCTCAAAGAGAAAACCTTTGCCGAGTTCGAGCAGGAATGTTTCGAGTCGGTCGATGATGGCGGATTCGAGGTCGTCTTCGGAGTAGTGCGGGCGGTCTTCCAAACCGAGAAACTCCAAGACGAGCGGATTTTTGATGATGTCGGCGGCTTTCTCGACGACTTGCCCCTCGGTGGCGAGGCGGCGAACTTCGTCTTTGTCGCGGCTCAAGGCGAGACGCTGATAGAGCGAGCTATCAATTTGTCGGCGAAGCTCGCGGACGCTCCACTGATTCGCGGCGGCTTCGATTTCGTAGAAGCGTCGCTCGTCGGGCGAGTCGATGGTGAGCAGTTCAACATAGTGCGACCAGCCCAGCGTAAAACGGCGTGAAAGTGCCTGCACCAATTCAACCGACGGTGTCGGTTGAATTGTTACCAGAGACGCGATTGCTGTCTGTTCGCCCAAATTCCGAAACAGTGCCTCGGAATTTGGCGTGACTTGGCTCTCGGCGAATTCAACAGACGGTGTCTGTTGAATTGGAAACGACAGTTGAAACTCACGGTAAAAAGTGCGGTAGAGGCGGAGGTATGTCGGGGAGATTCCCTTGATACCGAGCTTTTTCAGGCGTGTTGTCAGCAAGTCAACGAGACCCGCACCGTATGCCGCACGGTCGGTTCCTTCCTGCTCGAATTGGACGATGTAAAGTCCGAAGAGAAAGTTGCGAACGACGAGGTGCGTATCTACCGCGCGTGCGGCACGCGAACGCATCTCTTCATCTGTACGCTGACAGAGAACGACGAGTTGCTGAAAATCGAGCGAGGTGTTCACGGGCAGACTCCCATCTTTTCGAGGTGCTTTTGCCGCTGTTCAAGAGGGCGTGATTATACCCGCATCGCACTCTCCGCAAACGGGTAGTGTGAATTGCAGATGTGGACGTTAGCCGCGAGCAGGTGTGCTGTAGACCAAAAGTTCCTCACGATGTTGCTTCAGAAAGTCCCCCACGCCTCGCAGACTCAAACCGGTTTCGACAACGACGTGACGGCCAGCGTGTTCAGCGACAAGCTCCGCGAAAAACGCAATCAGATCGTCGTGAGTGATGTCGTGACGGTAACATCGGAACAACAACTTCTTGCGTCGGTCGATAGCGTAGAGGACGTTCAAACAGAACATCGGGCAGTCGCACATTGCTTGGCCGCAACGCTGATTCGTCGCCAGCGGACAGAGTTTGACTTTCGCACGGTCTACGACGAAAGAAGTTGTCCGCTCGTCGAGCGAGTTGCAGTGGCCGTCCAAACGATTGCTGGTGGCTTTTGTGAGACTGGGATTGAGTCCGCCGCGATTCAAACGGCGGCGGATTGACTGAATGAGTTCCGCATGGACGATTTGCCGTGCAGCTTCGTGCCAGTCGTGGTCACATTAACCGCGCCGCCTCATATTTACATACCACGAAAATGGCTGGTTTTTAGATGGGGGGCAGCATTGAAGAATCCGCTACATCGTCATTCCCGCGACGGCGGGAATCCAAACAACACGCATGGGGGGCTTTGGCAGTTTCTTTGGGCGCGGTAAAATTGTAGCTGCTTTGGGTTCCGATTCGCAAATCGATTTTGGGGGAAAGTCTGACGAGCACCGCCTACTACGTCAACACCGTTGCGGGGAAGCGTGAACCGTTCACGCTGGAGCAAATCAAAAACGTGATGTCGGTTTTTTTCTAAGAATGGAGATTTTTATGACTGACTATTGTGTAGACGATATTATTGACAACCGTTTTCGCATCACGGGTGTTTGTAGCGAAAGTGGCGGAATGGGTAAAATTTATTTCGTAGAGGATGTCAAAATCAGTCATGGCTTTGACTTGGTTTTGAAGCTACTTTTGAGTGAATACACGCATTGTCCTGATACAGTCAATCGCTTTCGCAGAGAAGTTCGTATTCTTGAGAAATTTCGCGGTAATTCGCGTGTTGTCCAAATACTAGCGGCAAACACAGAATGTCATACGCCGTATTTTGTAATGAAATACCATCCTGAAGGCGATGTTTCAAAACTCCAATCAAGAATAGCATCGGATATTCCATTCCAAGAAAAAAAGTTTTGCGATATGATTGATGCTGTTAACGAGCTGCATGTTGAAAAGGTATTTCATCGCGACATCAAGCCTGCCAATTTTTTAGTAAGCGGTGATTCGGTTGTAGTATCAGATGTTGGACTTGCTGTACACGTCGATTCTAACCTTACAAGATGCACATCGACGACTGACTGCTGTGGGACTTATGATTTTCTTCCGCCAGAATTTCTCAAAGGCGGATTTAAGAGTGCATGCGCTGCCTCCGACATTTTCATGCTAGGAAAGACCTTTTATGCTTTGCTAACAAATGGTAGTCCAAGATACATAACAAGAGATGGTGTTGACGCCGGGTTATGGTGGGTAATTGAAAGAGCATGCGAGATAAACATAAGCAAACGTTTTCAATCATTGCCAGAATTTAAACAAGCTCTTGTGCAGGCGTACGACATTTTGTTAAAACGAAATGACGGATTGCAAAGTTGTCGTGCAATGCTTGAATCAATCAATGCAAACGCTATAAATAATGGGCAGTACGAAAGCAATAAAGTTGAAGAGTTTGTCAATCAAGCATGCACGCTTGATACACAAGATCGCAATTCTTTATTCCTACTATTGAATTGCGTTTTCTTTAGCATTCTCGCACAACGCCCTTTCAATCGTGTCCGTAAAGCATTTCTTCAAAAATATGCTGAAATGGTTGAACATGGGGACTATGGCTGGTCATTTGCGGAAACAATCGCGAATAATGTATACCAAATTTTCATGTCAAACGATGCGGCGGATGAAGAAAAAGCCTACGGATTGGACTTGGCAATACACGCTGCTATTGCACAAAACCGCTTTGCCGCGATGAATACCTGTGAACAAATGATAGTATCAATTTCTGAAGATAGTTTAGCCGCTGAAATGGTGCCGGTTCTCCATAAATATGAATCGTCTTTTCTGGACGGTATTGAGCTGGTTCGGTGTACCAATGACACGATTCGCCAAACTCTCAGAAAGATTAGGGCAGATTGATCTACATGGCGATTCAAAACAGCACTTTGCCAATGTTGTTACGCGCTATCGCGCATTCTTGGGCGAGGAGTTTTAGTTGCGGCGCGGTGGTACTGGGCGATAATAGCGGTCACGGTATCATGTCTGTGGCAGTGGGGATTTGTGCCGACGAACCGTTACTCCCAAGAAAAAATCACCAAGCCCAAGCAGGATTCCGTTATGGCAAAACGTAAAGCCAAAGAGCAAAAGAGTGTTAGCGTCGGGCCCGTTAAAGGTGACTTCATTCCGCCCCCGCAAGAATGCGAAGACGATGACGAACAAGTCGATCCGTTGCCGCGACAAGAAGCGTTTTGGAGTCCGCCGAAGCGGTTTGGTTCCGTCCCCGTAGAAAAAGAGCCGCTCGGATGGGACAAAACAAAAGGATTCTACAAACTCTTTCCGCGTGTCGCGTTGCCATTCCAAGTCGTAGAACGGGTCACGTTTGCCCATCCGCAACTCGAACCAAATCGTCTCTTCTGGGGTGACAACCTACACGTCATGCGGCAACTCCCTACCGAAAGCATCGACCTCATCTACATCGACCCGCCCTTCTTCTCCGGACGAAACTACAACATCATCTTCGGCGATAAAAACGAACTCCGCTCATTCTCCGACATCTGGGAAGGAGGTATGCCCGGATACCTGATCTGGCTCAACGCAAGACTATGCGAAATGAAAAGACTCCTCAAAAAAACTGGAAGCATCTATGTCCACTGCGATTGGCACGCAAGCCACTATATCAAAGTAGAGATGGATAAGATTTTTGGACACGCGAATTTTCTCAACGAAATAGTATGGACCTACACGTCGGGCGGGGTTGCAAAACAGTGGTTTGGTAGAAAGCATGATGTTCTCCTATTGTATGCCCGCTCTGCCGGTGCGCACCATCTAGCATTGCCGCAAGAAAAGTCGTACACCAAGACATTGCCGGAACCACACACGGATAGTGGACAACGTCTTGGCATAAAGCGTGATGAGGTCTGCGACTTGTGCGAGAATTGAAGCCCCGGACAAAAGTATCGCATGGTTTCAATGCGCGATGTGTGGACTGATCTGAGAAGTTTATTCAGAAACGACGCGGAAATGATCGGTTATCCAACACAGAAACCAGAGCGGCTTCTTGAGCGAGTCATAACTGCATCTTGTCCAGCCGGTGGTATTGTTGCCGATTTCTTCACGGGTGGCGGCACAACCGCCGCAGTGGCACAACGTCTCAATCGTCGCTGGATTGCGTGCGATCAATCTCGTGTAGCGGTGGCTGTTACTGCAGACCGAATCACGCGACAGATCGAGGAACAAACGGACAAGCTGTTTCCCGTTCCACCGTGTCCCGATTTTACGATAGAGCATTGGGGCGTGTATGAAGCGCGGCGTTTATCGAGTGCTCCGAACGAGCATTTTCGCGAGTTTGTGTTGCGTGCATTTGGCGCGGTTGCGGAGACGCACGATGCAGGGATTCACGGTTACAAGAACAGTCTTCCAGTTTGGGTTGGCGAGGCGAATCAGAAGAAATCTGTGACTGCCGACGATGTGAAAGCGTTCGCTGGTGCCATTCGCAAGACGCTGCGTTATCAGAACGACAATCTGCGTTCTGGAATTGTGTTGGGGTGGGCGTTTCAGCGCGACGCGATAGAAGCGGCAGATCAACTTGAACGAAAAAAAGGCGTCTCGATTGACTTCATTCGTTTGGACATGGTTCGGATCGACTCTCCTCGATTCCGCGAACACGTTGCGGCCCTTTCGACCGACTACGCAGATTACGAAAACTTTCTAACGTTTGTGCAGCCACCGCAAGTCGAGGTAGGTTACAAGCGGATTGCGGTTAGGAAATATGAGTTCGACGTTAACGAAACGATTGTTTTGAACTCTGGCGCGAAAATCATTAACGTGCAGTGGGACTTCAACTATGGCGAACACTTCCGCAGCACGTCCGGCTATTCCTACGTTCGTGGGAATAGAAACGAGGTGGCGTTGCAGGTGGAGTATGTGTTTCCTAACGCTGGCACCCGATGCATCGCTTGCAAGGTGCAAGACGATATGGGCGGCGAAGGAATGAAAACGATTGTGGTGGAGGTTTCGTAGCGATTATATTTAATCAATTTCTAGCGTACGAGAGTGCGTTTCTTGACTGGCGGCGTGATGGCATGCCGAACATCAGCGACCTCTCCTACCAGTATATCAACTTTCTGACCGATCCCAACGACGACCAAGCGGCAAGACCGGGGACGCTTTGGACGCATCAGTGGGAAGCGTTTCTGCGCGTGGTCTACGCCTGCGATGTTCTTGGAAGCCAGCACATTGGGAGCAATGGTTTGTTGCTCAACATTGTCACCGGTGGTGGCAAGACGGCACTCATTGCGGCGATTATCGCTTGGCTTCGCATAGCGCACGACGTTGAGAAGTTCGTATTGATTTGTCCCAATTTGATTTTCCGCGACCGGTTGGAAGACGACTTCACCGCTGGTAAAGTATTCATCGACCGCGACTTGCTCCCGCGCGGACAGCATCCACAACCGCAAGACTTTGCCTTGACTGTACTCGGCAGCGGGAAGCAAGGCGGCTGGGCGGATTTACTCGGTGCCAGCATAATCTTGGGGAACATCCACCAATTTTATATCAGCAATCACAGTGGACAGAGCAATTTGTCGGCACTGATGACTGGACCACGCTTTGCGATATTCAACGACGAAGCCCACAACTCTCCCGCACCGGAATACGACGCGACACTCAAACGCATGCGAGAGAACTGTGCATTTCGTTTGGATACTACCGCCACTCCCGACCGCGCCGACGGACAAGCTCCCGACAGCGAGATGATTTACGAATACAACATCAATGACGCACTTGCAGATAGTGTTGTCAAAACTCCTGTCGTCTATCAACCTGACATAAAGACGGTGCAGTTGACTTACACCGATGCGCGAACAGGCAAGAGATGCAGTGTTGAAGATATTAACTGGGACGAAGTAGACCAGCGCGGCCTCAACGCGACACAATGGGTCACTGATGATGAGCCGATGCGTCAACAGATGGCGATAGCACTCACACGCCTGAAAGAGCAAGAACGGCGGGCACAAAATCGGTATCATCCGATTCTGTTTGTAGTTGCGGTGTGCAAAAAAGATGCGGAGCGTGCGATGCAAACGCTCGAACAGTATTTCAAGGTCAAGTCCCTTCTTGTCACCGAAGACAGCGAAGATGACGCGCGACAACAAGCCCGCGAGTTAGGGCGTCAGCAAAAGGGGCACACTCCTTACAAAGCGGTGGTGAGCGTGTTGATGTTGCGTGAAGGGTGGGACGTGCCGGAAGTGGGCGTGATTCTGTTGCTTCGCAAGTTTGGCAGCACGGTTTACGGCCAGCAAGTTGTGGGACGTGGTTTGCGGCGAGTGCGAGTGAAAGGCGTTGCGCCGGACGAGCCGCAAATCTGCGCCATCGTAGACCATCCGAAACTTGACCATCAGTGGCTTTGGGATATTTTCAATGCAAAAAAACGTACAGGCGTTTTGATTGATCAAGAGTTCGACGAGACCGAAGACTTGCCGCCACCGCCTCCGAAGCAAGAGATTGTCAATCACGATAACGTCATTGAAGTACCGCCGAAGTTGGCATTGTTAGACGATGCTGGCGAGTTTGAGTTTGACTACATTCCTCCGCCACCTGAACCGGTGCAAAACTGGCGAGAGTTGATGGCGGCATTCACCTACGATCCTCTTGCGATTGAAATTACCAAAGTGACTATTAGCGGTGTTAGTGGACGAGAGCTTGGCGGTGAGAGGTGGGTGTCTATCGACTCTGCTCCTGATGCGATGTCGCAAGATGTTGTACTGCCTACGATCAGCGATCAAGACCTGCGTGATGCTGTTAAACAAGCATTGCTGGAAGTGTCCGAAAATCTCACTATTGATGCTGGTTACGCCCGCGACTCTATTGGTGCTGTTTATAGTGCATTGCTTCATCACGTCCGTGCCAAGTTCCTCAAAGATCAATCGCTTGGTTTTGCCAGTCGTGAGGATGTGGAGTTTGCGTGGAAAATGCTGCGGCAGGTGCGAGCGAATGTTTTGGAAATCCCCGGACTCATTGCAGGAATGATTGATTATGGCGACCAGCAAACGTGTTGAACGAGCGAATCCACAAAAAAGCCCGTGGAACTTTGAGAAGTGCGATAGCATTCTCGAATGGCAGATGGCGAACCGGCTAGAAAACGACCCCACCGTAGTCAAGTGGATGAAGCGTCACGGTGTCACGATTCCTTGGATTGATGTTCAAGGGCACCAGCGACGCTACGTCCCTGACTTCTTGGTTGAATACTCCGACGGGAGCAAAATCATCATTGAAGTCAAAGACCCAACTCGCCTCGATTCCGACGACGTGAAGCGTAAACGTTCCGCTGCAGAACTCTGGTGCAAACAGCGCGGAATGACCTATCGCATCGAAACGATGTGGTGACGTCTATATTCAAACAGAATGCGATCTCGATTTGCGAATCTGGTGTGGGAACCAATGCGGTATGTTTGCGCGTTTACAGGCTCGAAGTATGGCGTTGCGATATGAATCACGGCGGTATTTGTCGCCGGGTGATTTCTTCGGGTTTTCTTTCGCACGGTTCTGTTGTGATGGCTGCACCTTCGTTCTACGCTCTGCTCGCCGCTTTGCTTTATGCTTTGCAAGCGAATCTTTCGGACTGAACAGATAACGTTCGGTATCGTCGCCGACGCTTTCGAGATACGGACGCAAAATCTCCTGACAGTGTGGGCCAAAAAAGATAACCCGCTCCTTACCACGCCAAGCCCCTTTGTGGACTTTGGGACTGTATCGCCATACATCGCGCGACATGTCAATATCGCAGGCACGGAGCTGCAACATCTCACTTGACCGCATCCCGCTGTGCATCTGGAATTGAACGAGGTCGGCGACAACGGAAGGGAGATGTGGCAATGTCTTTTCGACAATATCGAGGGGAACTGGACGTACTTTCTTGCTGGCCTTGACCGTACTATGCCCAGCACGAATCCCCATAACTGCTTGTAACGCTTGTGAAACCGATGGGGGGCACAGTTCGTTTTCTACGGCCCATCGGAAGCAAGCGCGGATGATGTCGATCCGCGTGTTAATCGTCGCCCGCGCCAGTCCTTGGGTGATGAGACGTTCTCGCAACCGCTTCAGTGCCAGTGGGCCAAACTGGCTCGGCTTGTCTTTACCGTGAACGTCGAGCAGCAACTGGATCGCACTCTTGTACCGGCCATAACTGCCGGTATCGTTGGTGTTTCGTTCAAACCGCTGCTTCACTTCAAGTAGAAACTCGACGGCGATTTCCTCAATGGTCAGCTCGGATGCGGGAGAACGCACCGGCGAGGCGGGTTGCTCCCGAAGATAATCAGCGAGCAGTAAGCGGGCTTGCACCTTGGCTTCAGCCTTGTCCTTACCGAGATAATGATCCTTCCCGGCGACACGGATGAAAAAGTAGCCTTTGGTGTGCAGGCGGAGAGACGGAAGACGTGACACGGAATACCTCCCTTTGGTCAAGAGAAACGACACCCCTTTTCACCCCTTTTTATCGGGATTTGGGTGTAAAACACCCCCGAAAAGGGTGTTTTACGCGTCACTTTCGACCATCGAAAGGCAAGGTGAAATCCTTGCGGAGCCTATAATTTACAGTGTTTTAACAATTGGAGCTAGACGGGCTCGAACCGACGACCTCCGCGTTGCAAACGCGGCGCTCTCCCAACTGAGCTATAGCCCCAAAAAATCAGAATCAGAGTGACAACCTTTTCACGTCACGCGCCGTCGCGTGATGGTGAGGTCTGGGTTGATGTATCACGTCCAAGTTCGCGACGAATCGCTCGCCGGATCACCTGCTCGTCTCCCTGTTGTCGATTGAGTTCACGCAAAAAGTGAACCCGCGCCTCAAGTGCCATCATAAGTCCTAGCACCACAACCCACAGCAAGAAAAATATAACACCAAGCCAACTCGCCAAAAAAATGACACCGTGAACCCGCGGCGAAATCAAAAGTCCAACAAACATTCCAACCGAAGCGAGACCAGCCAGCACCCGCAACTGCATATAACGCCGATACCGACGACGACCATAACCCCACGACGGATGACCTTCGGGAAGTGTACGCCAGCGTTCTTCAAACCGCCCCCACAATCCACCAGCAAACGCCAACACCAAAACCGCCAGCAATAAAAACACCACGCGCGGAACGTCTAGTGTCAACACCACGGACGACTCAACAACCTGTGACTGGCCGAAAAGTAGGCTCTGCCACATAATACACCACTACTTGTGATAACCGAGCGACAACACAACCGCCAACATCTCTTCGTATGTGATAAACCGCCGACGCTGCTGCGCTTTGTAGTTGTCAATCGCTTGCGCAAGCTCCATCGCATTGGGCGAAAGGCCTTCGTAGGCATCGGCAAAGGAACGACGCTCAACCGGTGGCGCACCACCCGACTGTGGCTGCGGCAACCCACCACCCTGAGCACCTCCCATACCACGACGCTGAACAAAAGGGTAGCTGTTATCTGCACTCATGACTTAACCCAAACGGGAAACGTTATCGCCTGCCCAGCAAAACGATGTACGGCCAAGCACCAAGACCGCGCGGAATTGTACCACGAAAACACGACTCGGCGAAGGGGGCCGCCCAACAAGCCGTATTTCTTCACCACCTTGACTCACTTCGCCGTCCGCTATAATGGGAGCCGTTATGCACGCCGCAAACGCCAACACTCTTCACGGACGATGAGTCGTCCCAACGCCGAGGTCAAATATGCGCACAAATCTTTTGAACACGTTCACAACCTACGTCGCACTGTTCACGGCGATGTTCATCGTCACAACCAGCACCGTCTTTGGACAAGCTGGACGTAACAGTATCGCGTCGCCAAATCAAGCGGTCTCGAACCAAGTCAAACAGGCGAAGACGGCGATGGAAGCGATGATGACAAGCGCGACCGACATCTCAACCGCTCTCTCCGAAGCGTTCACAACCGACGCTGAAACTACGTCCGCTCTCATCGGCGATACCGGTGCCGCCACTACCGGAACATCCGATCCAACAGTTCTCACCACTCTCGAACGTGAAGCGATCTCCATCAAACAGCCGACCGACACGTTCGTCGATCTAAATCAGAACTTGAGCAACACGATGTTGCGTTTACCGCGTCTAACGATTGACAAACGTTCGTTCCCTTCGACCGCCGATCTGCCGCCACTTTTGCAGCGCGAAGGTGCGGGGTTTATTCGTCACGTCGAAAAACGTCTCGGACTCGCGGGGCGTTTCACTCTCGAACAAGACGCCGGACGCCTCCTCATCACCGGTACTCTCGATAATGAAGATCAGGTGGAGCTTGTCCGTTCGATGGCGCGAATGACGCCGGGGTTTGAGGCGATGCGACTTGAACTGGCGGTAGCGGAATCGAAGCCACGACCGACGATCCCACTCCCGCGGAGCCGCTGGGACCGGACGCCGCCGACGCCGCGTACTGGTTTGCGAACGGAATAGTCGCCGCCGGTGCCCACGCATCAGGATATTGCGGCATCGGTAAGTCGCTTGTGTAAAGCGGACTATACGCCGATGCGTTTGCATTCATTGTCGCGGTCGCTTCTTGACGCATCGACGCAAATTGTTCGTAAACGAGCGACGTTGCGTTGTTGTCTCGAACAGTTTTTTCTGCGGATGGTGCGGATGGCGTGACGGAGTATTCTCCTTGCGCGAGAAACTCTCCGTTGCCGAGACGCTGCGTATCACGCATCGAGAGCGGAATCGTACCGACAACTCGCGACGAATGCACGTTGTTGTTTGTCTGCGCCGGCGTGATTGAACTGTTTGTCTCGCGGTGCGACGCCTGTGCAAAATTCGGCGGCAAAATGTCGCGGTAGGCGGTCGGTTGAGGTTGTATGCGTCCGGTCGTGCTCCCTTCGAGGATTGTCGCAACGGGTTGCGTCACGACGAGTTTTCCTTCTTGCGTGCGGTCATCGAATCGCACGATCACCGAGAGCGTCTTTTCGGGGCCGCCGTGTTCGTCGATTGGCAAGAAGAAGTCGTAACCGTGCCCGATAGGTTCTTTGTGTGCGTAGTGAAACGGCAACGTTTCGGGCTTGAAAATGAACTGCTTGAGCGGTTTGGCGTGCTGCGGGTCTTCTTCGAGACCGTCGAAAATAAACACCGTAACCGTCCCCGAAACTTGGATCGCCTGCGGCGGTTTTTTCGACTTCGCGGGCATCTCTGGATAGAACACGATTCGCCCAGCGAGTCCGCGGAGTGGCGGGCCGCCTTCGGGATCGGTCTGGGCGTAGGTGTTCCAAACGTCAACCATCCGCGCCGGCGACTTCACCTTTTTAGAAAACGCAAACGGATTCACCGGCACCGAAGTGCAACCGCAAAAAACCGCAAACGCGAGAAGTAGAGATGTGATTGAGTATTTGGGCATAGCGATTGGCTTTACTTTAGACACTGACACGGACTAACACGGACAAAATTCATGGACGTCCGTGTCTGTCCGTGAAAGTCCGTGTTCGTCCGTGTGTCCGTGTCCAGTGGGGTGAAATCACATCACCTCGGAATCGCCGGTTTCGGCGATGGTGCTGGTGGCGTATCTGGTGACATTATCGGTTGCGGATAGGCGGTCGGGACTCGCCCGACGACGGGTTGTTGCGGCGCGGCGACATCGTAAAATCCTGCGTCGGAAGCGAGTTCGGTGACGCGAGTCAGACACCAGCTCATCCGCGCCGCTTCGATGCGTTTGAGGTTCGCAGCGTCGGCGGAGTTGCGGATGATACGCGGCGTCAAAATAACGAGCAGTTCCGTTCGCCGCGAACGATCAACTTTGTACTGAAACAGTTTCCCCAAAAGCGGAATGTCCGACAAGTACGGAACACGCCGCCGCGTCTCTTGGTGCTCTTTGGAAATGAGTCCGCCGAGGACGACAGTTTCGTTGTCCGCCGCCGAAACGACTGTCATCGTGAGGATCGAGTTGATTTTCTGCGCGCGAATTTCTTTGCCGTCTTTCACGTCAACGACAACCGAGTCAGACGAACTTGCGAGACTCGATTTGTTCGCCGCAACCTGCATCACGACCTTTCCGTCGGGGCTGATGTTCGGCGTGACGATGAGAAGCAAACCAACATCTTCGTACTCGATCTGTTGAGTTGCAAAACTGGAATTGCCGCTCACCGCCGAGCCTTTAATCACCGGCACTTTTTGACCGACGTGAATGAACGCCTTCTGATTGTTCATCGCCGTAATCTGCGGACGACTCAACACCTCAAGACAACTTTTCTCCTGAAGCGCACGAATCATAATACTCAAAGCGTTGCTGTTTGCGGACAGAACAAGTCCGCCAAATCCAGCCTCGCTGCTCGTTCGCCCGGTTGCGAAGTTACTCAAAAGTTGCGGCAAAACTGTCCCCGCCGCGCCCGCTGAGAGCGTGTTGAAACCTGTACCAACCGAGCTTGCCGGATCGAGATTGAAACCGAATCCGGGTTTGGCGTCGCCGTTCAAGATGATGTCTTCGGTGACGACGCTGCCATCAGGTTTGGTTGTCGTTCGCGTCCCTTTTGTGATGTTTGAAAAACTACTGCGGTCGAATAGTAAAGAATCTTGGATTCCGAACTCTGCACCGAACTCGTCGTGTTGACCGAGCGTCACTTCGGCGATCAAGACCTGAATCATCACCTGCGGCGGCGACTGATCGAGGTCTTGAATGAGCTGCATAATCTGCTCGTAAGTCTCTGGCGTAGCGGAGATGATGAGTGAGTTTGATGTCGCTTCGGGGATGACGATGACGCTGCTGTCGAGCTGTTCGTATTCGGTGACACCGGGCGTTTCTCTGAGAATTGCGCGGTGACTTGCGATGTACTTCATGACCGACGCCGCAACAGCATCGGCGCGGAGATTTTTGAGTTTGTAGATAGACTGCTGGTGCCGCATAACACCTTCTCGGTCAATGAAGAGTAGCAAACTCTCAACGATTTTGAGGTCGCCCGCAGTTCCGGCGGCGATGATGCTGTTGGTGCGTGGATCGACGGCGAAACGAATCGCGACGAGCGTGTCGGCGTCTTTCGCACCGGGAAGTTTCGGCCCGACTTGTCCAGCCGTTTGCGTTGGAAGTAATGTCTGAAGCATTTTCACGAGCGATTCGGCGTTCCCGTATTGCATCTGGAAAACTTTAATTTCCGCCGTCGCCGCCGGTGCGTCGAGCATTTTTACGAGTTCTTCCAAGAGCGGCATCGACGATTCTGGTGCGGCCAGAATCAAGATGTTGTTCCGCACGTCGCGTCCGATCCGCACGTCTGAAAGTATTCCAGAACGCAAAAGCTGTTTCCCTTTTTCGTCAACGACGTACATCTCCAGCGACGGCAGTTTGCGGTCGGGCGTACCTTGAATGCCGGGAGTGATCGCCTCGGTGAGAGCTGTTGCGACATCGTTCACATAAGAGTTTAGGAGCTTGATTTGGCGGACTTGAAGCGTTGGGCCGCCTTCGACGCTCGACACATCAAGCTGCGCGATTAAGTATTCGAGTTTTGCGAAGTCGTTTTCGCCAGCCTGTACGATGAGCGAGTTCGTTCGGAGGTCGGCCCACACTTGCAATCGCGGCGCGAAGCCCGATCCCTCCGCCGATGGCAGCGGGAAAATCCCTTGCAGCGACTGATACATCTGCGTCGCTGAAATGTATTTGAGTCTGAAAATGCGGAGCGAACTCCCCGGCGCATCGACGCCTTGATCGAGCGTTTCGATCAAATCGCGCATCGCTTCTTTCGCGTTTCCCCAACCGACAATCAGAATTGCGTTCGGCGTGATGAGCGGAATGATAGAGGCCATCCCTTGCTTCATTTGGAAGTAGCCGATTCGCGGCGAATAGAGCTGCGCGATAAGTCCGCTCAAGGGAATACAGTGAACGTGCTTCAAGAAGTAGACTTCAATTTGCGGCTCGGCGACTTTACTCAACGCCTCGATTTGGCGAATCATATCGACGACTCGCGCAACGTCGTTCCCAGTGGCGTCGATGACGACGACATCAAGCGCATCGAGAACTTCATAATTGAGAGACGAGGCGACATCGAGATTACTGCCGTCGCGGTTGCCGCCAGCACTGTTACCGTCGCCAGCACCGCCAGTACCAGCACCGCCGCCGCCACCAGCATCTCCACCTCCGCCGTCTTGCAACAGGTAGTTCATCTGTTGGATCGGTCTGTGTGGTGACGTGCGCAACGCTTCGTCGCGTTTGCGTGCTTCGCTCTCCGACTCGGCGCGATTGATTTCGAGAAGACGTTCAACGGTCAGAAGATTCGCATCGACGCGGATGAACTTTCGTTCGCGTCCGATTGCGGGTTTGTCTTGGTCGATCATTCGCACCAGTGCGACAATCTGCGCGGTGACAACTGCGTCGCCGGTGACGACGAGGCCTTGCGGATTCTGGCTCCAGCGGAGCGACGCCTGTCGCTTGACGCCGTTCTTTTCGACGGTGTATTGCGACGTTTCGGGCGAGAGTGTGACGAGTCGTGTTCCGAGTAGCGACTGCAACACTGCCATGATTTTTTCTGGCGGCGTGCGTGGACTGTAGAAGTCGCGGGCAGCGTTTGCGTCGCCTTGCGACGCTGTTGGTGCTGGGAGCGGACGCGGCGGGGCGTTTACGATTTGGAGTACAGTTTGGTTCGGCTCGCGCGGTGCGTTATCGGGTCTTCGCTGGAGTTCACCGCTGGCGACGAGAGTTTTTTGGAGGTGTTCGTGAAACGTCTCCGGTGCGAGAACGAAAACTTTTGCGAGAGTCGCACCCGCTGCCGGATTCGCTGTTGGCTTCTCGGTGACGACGTGAATTTGCGGACTCCCCGCAGCCTGTTTGCGAACTTTGTCGGCGACTTCGCTCAACTTGTTGGCCGGCGCGCGGTAGATGACCGCGTGCATCGGACTCGCCGCAACTTGCGGTGACGACGGCTGTGTTGACGACGCTACCGGCGTCACCGGAGCCGTCACTGCGGGAACCGTCACCGCCGTTACCGGCACGGGCGTCGGCGACGCTTGCGACGCAACGACTGGCGGCACTGGCGTCGGTGGCAGTAGACCGAACTTGACGGTGGTGAGCGTCTCAAGTGGAATTGTGTCGGCGAGTTCGGCGGGCGAACGCGGCTGAGCGAAAACGTGTTGCGCAGTCGCGGCGACGAACAAGACAATTCCAGCAATCAGGATCGTGTATACCTTGCGATATGGCATCATCCGCGAAGCGTACCGATTTTCCCCGAACGATGCAAGGGCGTTTTTTTTCGCTGGCGAGCGGCGGGGGCCGCCGCGCACATAGGACATATAGGTCCTATATGACCTATATGTCCTATGTGATTGGGCCTAATTCGTCTGCGATTGGGCCTACTTCTGCGTCCTATGTGATTGGGCCTACTTCGTCGCGCGGCGTGGTGTGCGTGCGGCGTTGGTGGCACGCGGCTTCGATGCCGGTTTGCTGGTTCCCTTGCTGGCGTCGGCCTTCTCGCCGAGAACTTTCTTCACCACCGGTTCAATCGCCTCGGCCCAGATTTCGTAGCCGTGCGTATTCGGGTGGAGTGCGTCGGGCATCACTTCCTTCGTCAAGACACCGTCGCTGGTGAGAAACTTGTCGCTGATGTCGATGATGGTGACGTGCTCTTTTTTGGTTTTTGTGAGGAGCTTCGGAAACAGTTCGTTGATCTCGTTGACCTTCGCACGCATCGCACCATCAGGCTTCTCGTCGCGTGGGAAAACTTTGAGCACGACGATGTGCATCTTCGGAAACGCCTTGTGGAGTTTATCGACAATCGCCTTGATTCCTTCGGCGGCCTCGGCGGGTGAACTGCTCCCGTGACCGATGTTGTTGGTGCCGATCATTATGATCGCTGCTTTGGGATTGATCTTGTCGAGCGGGAGATTGTCGAGCCGCCAGAGGACGTGTTCGGTACGGTCGCCGCTGATACCGAGGTTGAGGGCCTTGCGCGGTGCGTAGTATTTTTCCCAAACCGCTTTCCCCGCACCTTCCCAACCTTGCGTGATCGAGTCACCGATCATCAGAAGTTCGGCGCCACCTTTGGCGGTGTTTTCGACTTGCTGCGCGTGGCGTTCGCCCCACCACTTCTCGCCGTCGCGCGGGGCGGGCTTCGTTGCGACGCTCTCGGCTGCAACGAGAACCCCCGCTCCACACAAACACAAAACACTCACGACCGAAACCAAACTGCTCCACACATTCTTCATTCTCATCGTAGCCACTCCTTCAATTCCGTGAAATCATTGCCGCCAACCAACCAGCGGAACCGTTTTCCACAAGCGTTGACGTTTGCGGAAATATACAGACGCGGCTTGCGTTGTCTAGCCCCCAGCACGGACTGGGAATCGCGTTTCGACACACCGGTTCAGACCATTCCGTCAATGACCTCAAACTCTTCGATGGCATCTTCGGGAACGGTTTTCACGGTCGCGTCGGCCTGTGTGCTGAGTAGTGTGATGGCGAGTCCGCCAGCGATGACATCGGCGACGGGGTTTGCGATCCACACTCCTTCGAGTCCGTGGCCGGGCCACCACGTCTCGATCACCCACGGCAAGAAGAACGTCAGCGGTAGCAGCAGCAGAACTTGTCGCGTCAGCGTAATCGCCATCGCCTGAAACGGACGCCCCGTCGCCTGAAAATAACCAGACGCAATAATCGAAACTGTCACAAACGGAAGTCCAATAAAGAAGATGCGCGTCGCGTGAGTACCGAACGCAATGAGTCGTTCGGCGTCGGGCGTTTCCGTACTTACAAACGGCGCAAAGAGCCACTGCGGTTCCGCCATAGCGAGTGCGTACGCAACCACCGTGAAGAGCATCGCATAACCGAGCGCGAAGAGCAAGACGCGGCGGACGCGGTGCGGTTTATTCGCACCAAGATTGTACCCCGCTATCGGCTGCAAACCTTGACTGATTCCGATAAGCGGCATCACGAAGAGCGTGCCGACTGCAAAGACGATCCCCATCGTTGCGATGGCAAGGTCACTTGCGGCACCGGCGGACGTTGTGTGTCCGATAAGTGCGAGACTTGTGTCGCTGTAAGTCGTGAGCTGCCGGTTCGTAAGTCCCTGCACTGCACACGCCGCCACCTGCATCACGAACGCCGCACTCCCAAAGTAACAGATTTCGCGTGCGATGTTTGAGTGGAAGCGAATGTGCTTGAGCCGCATCTTCACGACCGTTCGACCAGAGAGATAAAACCAAAATATCCAGCACGTCGTCACCGCCTGTGCCAGCACCGTCGCCACGGCGGCTCCCCAAACGTCCGTCTTCAAAACGCACAAGAAGAACCAGTCGAATACGATGTTGAGAATCGCCGCAAGAAGGAGCGACGCCATCGCAATTTGCGGTTTCCCTTCGCCACGCAAAAAACTGTTGACGCCAAACGATACCATGTGAAAAAACGACCCAGCCGCAATGATCACAAGAAATTGCCGCGCCTGCGGCAGCGACTGTTCGCTTGCACCGAAAACCCGAAGGAGCGGGTCGGCCCAAATGGCCACACTCACCCCGAAGACCGTCGAGACGAGAAGAAAAAGAAAGACGCACTGCCCGACAATCTTTTCGGCGTCGTCGAACCTCTTTTCGCCAAGACGAATCGACATCAGCGTATTTGAACCGATCCCGATTAACATCCCGAACGCAATCATCACGAGCGTAATCGGGAACGATAGCGTCACCGCTGCGATCCCGACGGGGCCAATCATCCAGCCGACGAAGATGCGGTCAACGATGGTGTACGTCGCCGAAACGACCATGCCAAGAATGGCCGGAGTCGAGTAGAGCCAGAGCAGCCGCCCAATCGGCCCCTCTTCTAAATGACGATGCGTGTGATGGATCATGGATTACTCTGTTTACCTCTCGCCCGCCAATTACAATGGACTTGTTATGAAACTTGCACCCGCACAGCGGTTCGGCATAGCCGAACCCTCCAGACGCCTACGGCGTATGACAACTGGAGGGTTCGTCTACGCCGAACCTGAACAACTGAAGGGTTCGGCTGCGCCGAACTTGAACAACTGGAGGGTTCGGCTATGCCGAACCGGAACTACTATAATGAGTGTAACAGTGGAACCGCTTATACACAAGATACGGCGGCGTCTTTTTTTTTTCGTGACCGTGGCGTTTGCGGACGAAACTGTCACCCCGAGGACGACTCGGTTGCAAACCCGGGTGAGCCGCGTCTCAAGCGAAGCAGACCCTTGAGGCGTTGGCTCACGTTTTTTCTTTTTGACACGTTGCGGGAAAGGATACCCCGATCTTGCGGCGACTCCGCTTGGCACCTCTGGTGCCGTAAGTGTGGTTGCCGCCTAACGAGGTTTCCATGCCCAAAGAAGTCTATCGTGTGGCGTCGCGCGGTGCCGACGGTGAAATTCGTATCCGTGACTATCTCACCGAGGCCGAGCTTTTGCGGCGTCATATTCAAGTTGGCGTCGATGACTGTAGCACAAATCTGTCGCTGCGAGGTTATCCGGTCTTTCGTGGTTTAGTCGGGCCGATGGCGGATGGTCAGGGCGTCGTGCGGTACGAATCGCCCGACGTATTCGAGGTGCTGACAAAGGAGTGGGCCACGCCGAAAAAGCGGACGCGAACACGGAAGACCGCCGCCGAAACCGCCGCCGCACGGTGAGCCGCGTTTTTTGTAGCCGCCGCTTGTGTATACGGCGTCCTCGGTTACAATTCCGCTCCCCTTATGGTGGTTGTAGCTCAGTTGGTAGCAGCATCGGATTGTGGCTCCGAAGGTCGTGGGTTCGAGCCCCATCAACCACCCTACTCCGTGAAGAACGACTCGCCTCCCAGCAGCCGGTTTATGGTTATGGTCAGAGGTTTCTCTATCTTTTTCGCGTTGGTGTTTGTCCTGCATACTTTTTGCGGGATGCCGCACGCCGTCTTTGCGCAGACAGATGTACGCGGCGGCGGATCGGCGGGAAGCATCATCGCGCCACGCGACGGCACCCCACGAGAGCTGACCGGACGCGGTGACCGCATCGATCCTTCAAAGATACCACCCTCAAAAGTGCCGCCCACAAAAACGACATCCTCGTCGTTCGGTAACGGTGAACCGCCAGTGTCACCCGCAACATCAACACCGTCGCCCGCGACGCCGGTGCCAGTTGTCCCTGTTACGGCAGACGAAACGGGTGCGGTCTACGAATCTGTCAAACAGCTTCTCGGCGGTGGGAGCGGAACTGCGACGCCGCCTCCTGTCCGGCCAGTTGCTCCGCCAAATCCGCAGCCGCGTCGGGTTGTGAGTTTGCCGGTTGTCGATCCGGCTGTCCGCGAGGCGTGGGAGACGCGGCTGGCTGCGATGCGTGAAGGTGCGCTGGTCTTCAACATGCGTCCCGAAGACTGTCTCACACCAGAAGAACTCGCCGCAGGTTGGGTACTTCTCTTCGATGCGCAAACACTCTTCGGGTGGCGTTCGCTGCAAAGCACCGCTGCGATAGATGCGGCGTTTCGGATTCAAGACAGTGCCATCGTCACCGCTGCCGCACCGACTCCGTTTCTGTACTCGACCGCGCAGTTCGGAAACGGGCTTTTGCGGTTCAACTATCGCGCCGACACCGATGCCGATGTCCGCCTCTGTCTTCGTTCTTCACCGCGTCCGACATCCGACGGGAGCGACAGTTACACCATCGTCCTTCGTTCGCCCGACCACGCAGTAGGTACGTTTTTGGAACGTCAAGACGGGGTACGCACGCCACCGTCCGACAAGGCAAGCTGGAATGGCGTGACTGTACTGCTCAACGGGCCGCGTGTTCAGCTTGTCCTGAACGGGACGATGTTCATCGACTACCTCGACACCGCGAGCGCACCTCTCCAGCGTGGCTACATCGGTCTTCAAGTTTTGCGTGGCGCGGCGGAGTTTCGGCAGATTGCGTGGCAACCGCGTCGCAAACCGCTTATGGAGTCGCTCCCCAAAGACCTCGTCAACTGGGACACGCCGCCAAACCCCACAACAGTTTTGCTCGAACAAAACGGTGGCAGTTCGGCAATCCGCTGTATCGGTCCGAACAGTCTCACGACCCGCGATACGTTTGACAATTTTGTCTTGCAGTTTGACTACCAGATTCCGTATGCGGGGACAGCGGCGGAGGTTGTTGTTCGTGCTGGTGCGGACGGGAGCGGTTATCGTGTCTCGCTCCAGAACACGCCGACTCCCGACGAGCGAAAGGCGGTTTTGGGGTGTGATGCGGGCGGGATCATCGGTTTCAAAATGCCGCGTTACACCGCGCCGCGCGACGAGGTTTGGAATACGATGACGATCAGCGTCGTTGACCGTCACATCCAAACTTGGGTTAACGGTATACCGGTCTGCGAGTGGAGCGACCGGCGTTCGCTTGACGTTCGTGACGCGGGGTTTATCACCAGCGGCAACATCCGCTTTGAAGTCCCAGCGGCGTCGCACCTCCTACTTCGCCGCGTCTTCATCGCAACCGTCCCGCCGAGAAGGTAGCCCCGTTGGTCTACACTTCTCCAAACGCCAATGGAACTCATAAACACACTCTCCGCTCGCGCTGCGATGTTGCGAACGATTCGCGGTTTCTTCGATGACCGCAACTTTGTCGAAGTGACAACGCCGTGCCTCACCGCCGACGCCATCGCCGACCGATTCATCGAGCCGCTTGTCGTCTGCGACGACTCGCTCCCCGCAGAGACGATGTATCTCCACACGTCGCCCGAACTGGCGATGAAACGGCTACTCGTCGCCGGAATGACTGCGATTTACCAAATCGCACCGGTCTTCCGTCGCGGCGACAGAGGGAAGTGGCACAACGTCGAGTTCTCGATGCTTGAATACTACCGCACCGGCGACGGCGCGAACGAAGGAATCCAACTCCTCGATGAACTCGTCGAAACAGTTTTGCAGCGCGGGCCAGTAGAAAAAATTTCGTACCGCGAAATGTGGATGCAGACAGTCGGGATCGACCCGTTCGTGACGAGCGAGTCCGCGCTACGCGACGTTGCCGACGCGATGTTGGTTCATTATCCGGCGTCGATTCGTGACGACAAAGAGATGTGGCTCGACATCATCTTCGCCGAACGCATCGAACCCGACCTCGGATGCGGACGCCCCGTGATCGTTCACAGTTTTCCGCCGTGGCAGTCGCAACTTGCGCAGTGTGCTAACGGCGTTGCAGAACGGTTTGAACTCTACGCCGACGGAATCGAACTTGCGAACGGTTACGCAGAATTGACCGACGCCGCCGAACATCGTGCGCGGCTTGAACGTACAAACACGCTGCGAATGCTCGACGGTCACGCGCCGCTTCCGCAGCCGCACTTTTCGCGTGCGATGGAACAAGGCCTCCCGCCATCGAGCGGCTGCGCCGTCGGTTTGGACCGCCTCCTCGCGGTCAAACTCGGTGCAAAGTCAATCGACGATGTGATCGCGTTTACGATTGAGGAAAGTTGAACGGATTAGCCTCGCGCGGGTGCAATAAAACTTTCTTGCACGCGAGCATTGGTTCGCGGAGTTTTCGCCCCAACGGGGCGTAAGAATCGTTGTACGCGACACAATCCTTACGCCCCCGTTGGGGCAAATGCGTCATTCACGAGTGTAACTAAACTTTACCGCGCACCCCATCGGCCCCCCAGAGTTGGTTTGCCATCTTGCCAGCCACAATGGGGCGTGTAAAATACGTCTGGATTGAAAACGTTATCGAAACGGTTGAAGTGACCGTTCACCAACAACACAAGGAGATTTCCAATGACCAAGAAAAATACAAGTTTGAGTCGTCGCCGATTTTTGGCGGCGACAACGTGTAGTGCGGTTGGCGTTTGCGCCGCACCGATCTTTTTGACCGGTCGCGCACTCGGACGCGATGGTTTTCCGGCACCAAACAGCAAGTTGAATGTCGTCGTCATCGGGATCGGAAGTCGCGGAGGCGACATCATCGGCGGTTTCGGCGGGAATCAGTCTTCACGCATCATCGGCGTTTGTGACTGCAACGCCCCACACGCCGAACGTGGTAAACGTCTCGTTGACAATATCTATAAAGACACCGCTTGTGCGATCTATCCGAAGTACGAAGACGTTCTCGCCGATGCGAATGTTGACATTGTTGCCAACGTTACGCCCGATCACTGGCACACGAAAATCTCGGTCGAGGCGTGCCGTGCGGGGAAAGACGTGTTCTGCGAAAAGCCGCTGACGCTCACACTCGCCGAGGGACGCCAAATCGTCGCGGCGGCGCGGAAAACGAATCGCGTCTGCTGTAGTGGCAGCCAGCGTGTTTGGGAAGACTACGGCAACTACATGGCACCAGTAATTCAGAGCGGTGCGATTGGCGACGTTAAAGAAATTTTCGTCAACGTCGGTGGCCCGCCGCAGGTTTGCGACCTCCCCGAAGAGCCAATCCCCGACGGGATGGACTGGGAACGCTGGCTCGGACAAGCACCGCTCGCACCGTACAACGCCGAACGCTGTTCGGGAAATTACGGCGGCGGCTGGCGACGTTACACCGAATACTGCAACGGTTTTCTCGCCGACTGGGGTGCTCACAAGTTCGGCGGTGCGCTCTACTCGATTGGAAAAGACCTCGAACTTCCGACGACAATTCTCCCGCCGAACTGCGACGGAAATCCGAACAACTTCTTGACGATGGTGTTCGCCGACGGTCTCAAAATCCACCACGTCCCCGGTTCGCCGCACGACATTACTTACGTCGGCACGAAGCGCGAGTTTCGCGCGGGCGACCGGTCGATCAAACCGCTCAAAGTCGTCGAGCTGCGGCGGTACAGCGGCGGGGCGACGAACCTCATCAACGACTTCGTTTACTGCGTTCAAAACCGTCAACGTCCGTTCCAAGACTTTGCGTATGGTGCAACGACGGCGGCGGTTTGTCAACTTGCAAACATAGGTTACAAACTCGGTCGCCCGCTAAACTGGGACCCCGCCGCATTCTGTTTCGCAAACGACGCCGAAGCCGACGCCCTCATCAGCCGCACACAACGTGCGCCGTATACGGTGCCAGAATAGGAGCCGGAAAGGAGAGAAGCGTACCCACGGACAGTGAAACCATCGCCGATACAATCGTAGAAATGTATCGGCGCGCATACAAGATGTGAGTTTGACCATTGCACACCAAGCAGGTGCGCGGCGGCCATCATTTGCAACCACAACGATTCATTGGAGACAACTTTATGCGGAATGTCGTTCTCTCTTCGTTCACTTTAGAACAATTCAAACCGGCTCGGTTTGAATCTGCTTTAAGTGCGGAATTGCTGGAGTACAGGTCTGGCAATTCTCATCGTGCAATCGTTCGACTACATGGAAACGGCCAGTCGTTTACCGAAAACGAACTCGATGTCTTACGCAAAGACATAAAGCAGAACCTGTCGCTCTCTTGGGGTGGCAACTTTGCTTTTGCTCTCGTTTTGTACGACTGGAGTGTAACGGAAGACTTTCATTATCAAATGGTCGATGACTGGGGACGCAGAGACGGCGCATGCTTGTGGAGTATTGTTGTGGACAATCGCAACATGTCGGCAACAGGAATACATTATTGGCAGTCGGGGGGAATGACCAACATATTTGAGGATATTTTGCGACAACATCCTCAAGCTGATGGTACAGTGGTCAACAAGTACAAAACACCCCCCAACGTGATAAGATGGCTGAATGCGATACAAAGGCCCTTCTCGCTACGTCATCCGATCAACCGCCCTTGGGTACCAAAACCAAAATTTTACCCGCCTTTTTGAGAGCGGTTGTCAACCATGTCGCCGTCGCCATTCACACCAGAACAGATTGACAAACTTGTCGCCGACTTGAAGGAGAATCTCGGATAACCGTTCACGGTTTGTTTTAATTTGTCGTGAACGTATCGAGTTTTTGCCCCGCCCGACGGGGTAATAAGAACACGAAGCGTAAGCGAGTGCCCCGAATCATAACACGCCAATGACAACCGCGAACGTAACCATTACTCTGGCGGATTGACTGGTTACGTTCACGAGTGTGCTAACTTGGCACTCGCTTACGCTTACCGCTCCGATTGGGCACTCGCTTACGCTTCGTGTTCTTAATGCCCCATCGGGGCAAATGCTTTAACGTCAACCCCGTTCCACGAAACCCCATTTACCAACAAACAAAAAGAGGCAAACCCAAAATGACCAAAAAACTTTTCGTAGTGTTCGCGTTTACATTTGCTGGAGTTGCGTATGCGGCAACGTCTGCTGATCAACTTGCAAAGTGGCTCCCAGTCGGTCACGAAACTGCGATGCCGCAGGCGATTCCGTATGTCGCGGCGGCGGAAGTCGATGCGTGGCTCGAACGTTTCGGCGCGATGAACGACGACCTCAAAATCCAAACGCTTGCCTCGCTCAAAGTTCGCGGCGACAAAAAGTATCTGCCGCTTGCGACCGCAGCGATTGAGGGAACGTCGCCAGCGGTGCAGCGTGCGGGACTTTTGTCACTCCAAACGCTCGGCGGTGCAGACGAAGTTCCGCTCATCGTCGGTCAACGTTTCGGCGACAACGCCGCCATCGCGTCGTTCGTTTTGCGAACGGTTGTCGCCGACGGTTTTGACGCAGCGTTAATCGCGGCGATGCAGAAAGAGACCGACATTGCTCGTTTCACCGCGCTTGCAGAAGACATTGGCCAGCGTTACGATCCGGCGGCGTTGCCGGTGATTGTCGCACGGGCAAAGCAAAACGCAGCCGCGTCGGGGACACCGCTTCTCCGCGCTGCCGAACCACTCGCAACGAAAGACGATTTGCGTGACTTCGTTGAAGTTGCCATCGCCGTTGCCGACCGTGGCCAGCACGACGAAGCGGAGCGTGTCGTCGCGCGACTTTGCGGCGGCAATCCAGAACCGCTCGTCGCCATTGTCACGGATGAAAACGCTGCTGGAGTGCTCCCGATTTTGGGACGTGTTGGCGGCGCGGCGGCACTTGAGGCGGTGCGTGCGGCGCAGTCGAAACCGACGCAGCAAGCGGCAGCGTTCCGCGCGATTTGCAACTGGAGCGACGCCACCGTTTTTGAAGACCTCGTGAAGTTCGCGTCAGACCCGCAAACGCCGGAGCCAGACAAGATCGCCGCACTTCGCGGAGCGATTCGCGTCATCGCGCTGGCCGACGACCAAATCGGGATCAAAATCACAAACGCCGCGCGGCTCGAACATCTCGCGTCGCTGATGAAAATGGCGACGCGAAATCAAGAGCGGCAACTTGTTCTTGATCGTGTCGCCGTGATTCGTGACGTGCTTTCGATTCAATTCGCCGCTGCATATCTCGACGACGCCGAACTCCAGCAGCGTGCGTGTCGCACCATCGCCGACGTTGCACACCACAACAACGTTCGTCTCGAAAACAAAGAGATCGTCGGCCCGATTCTCGACCGCGTTTTGAGTCTCGTTACTGACGCCGATCTCAAAGAACGAGTCCGCAAATATCGTGCGAGTATGTAGGGAACAGAACACGAAGCGTAAGCGAGTGCCAGAATCGGAGCACGAAGCGTAAGCGAGTGATCGAATCAGAGTGGGTCACGCAGCGGTACGACATAATAGGACAATAGGTCATATATGGCCTATTGTCCTACAAAACCTTACACAATCTCCGATGAAAAACCGTAAACTCCGCAACATCATACTCATCTCGCTCATCGCTTTGGTGGTGATGTGTTGGGGCGCGTGGGAGTTTCATGCCCACTCGCATTCGGCGAGTGTTGACAGCGAAATCACGCTCGGCATCAACGAACTTCACGACCGTATCCCTGACGACTTCATCGAGCGAGCCGTTTCGGCCACTGCGATCACGCCGCAAGAATACCACAAATATCAAAACATTACCCGCGATATTTGTGCGAAACACGACCTCACTCACCTCTACGCAATCACATACCAAAACGACAGCTTTTATCTCGTCGTCTTCAATCGGATCGTACCATTTTTTCAAGTGTTCGATCCCGTCGTGGAGAACTGGCCAGAGCTAGTCGCTACTTCCGAAGACGGCGTAACGCGGTGGAACAGTACCGCAAACTCGTATGGCCCGACGCGAACGTGTGTCCGTAGATTCACGACGAAATCGGGGCGTGAATATCTGATTGCTGGTGAGATACTGCTGACAGAGATAGAAGCAGCGGAGTGGCGTTTTTGGTTTTCGTTTGTCCCACAATCACGCGACACGATAACTCTCACTCTGTTCTGTGTTGCCGTTCTCGCATTGCTGTCGGTGCGGCTCATTCAAAAGCGACAACACATCCTCCTGATGGCGGCGTGGTTCACGTTGCTGGTGGCAATTTGTGGCAGCCAGTACAGTCTCAATGCGTGGGACGATGTGTTGCTCCGTGCGTGGAAGCAATCGCTCCTCGATATGACGCGGCTTTTTGCGCAGCAGACACAAATGCTCGACCACGCCTCGATTCGCAAACCGCTCGACAAACACCCCGACGGCAAAAAGGCGTATGACTCAATTCTCACCGTCCACACCGAGTGGTGCAAAGACATCGACCTTCTACTCTACGTTTACACCTGCCGGCTCACCGGAACGCTTGAAGAAGCGAAGATGGATTTCATCTTGTCGTGTCCTTCCGACACGAATCGTGATGGTAAAATCACGGGACGTTTGGAGGTCGGCGATCCGCCATTCACACCATACTACGACGACGAAGAGACGAAAACTTACGCTTGGAGCAACACCTACCTGTTGGCGTTTCAAGGCGTGACATCGCTCGATACCAACTTCGTTTCCGACCTGTACGGGACTTCATTCACCGTGGCGACACCGCTCTACAACGACGCTGGTGAAGTCGAAGCGATCCTCGCCACCGACTTCGATGTCGGCAGGTGGCAAAAAATTACTGGGGCGATCAGAACGAAATCGCTGACTGTTTACGCACTAATCTGTTCCGTGATCTTGGTGATTGTTGCGGTGCTGTCGCAACTGTTCGAGAGTGTTCGCCAAGCCAGCATCGCAAATCGACGCCTCGTGCAGCAGACGCACGCACTCGTCGTCGCCAACGACGAGACGGAGCGTGCCCGAATTGAGGCCGAGTGCGCCAACCGTGCAAAAAGCGAGTTCCTTGCAAATATGTCGCACGAGATTCGTACACCGATGAACGCCATTCTCGGTATGACATATCTCTGTCTCAAGACAGACTTGAATGACACGCAGCGCGACTATCTCGAAAAGTCGCACGCCGCGACGACGGGACTGCTCGGAGTCATCAACGATATTCTCGACTTCTCGAAGATCGAAGCGGGAAAGCTCACGATGGAAGAGGTTCCGTTCAGTCTATCCGAAACGCTGCGAGACGTGTGCGACGTACTCGATCACCGCACCGAAGAGAAGGGACTATTGCTCAGAGTTGCGATAGATGAAGGGATGCCTGACGTGTTCATCGGCGACCCGCTCCGGCTCAAGCAGGTACTGATGAATCTCGTCGGCAACGCGATCAAGTTTACCGACAAAGGTGAAGTCGTCGTGCGTGTCGCCATTGACAGCGAGAAGACAGACGTCAACGATGGTATCACAAATGGTGAAGGCATCGTTGACGCGGCGTGCCTCGTGTTTTCGGTTCAAGACACTGGAATCGGTATGACGCAAGAGCAGGTCGCGCGGCTCTTCACGGCGTTCACGCAGGCCGACGCATCGACGACACGCAAGTACGGCGGCACGGGACTCGGACTTGTCATCTCGAAAAAACTTGTCAACCTGATGGGCGGTGAAGTGAGCGTCACGAGTACGCCCGGTGTCGGGACGACATTCCAGTTCACGGCGCGATTCAAAAACGGCGATCCCAACTTCATCGCCAGCAGTGTCGGGTCGAGCCGTGTCGTTCACGACTTGCACTGGGCAAAGGTTCTATTGGCCGAGGACAACAAGATCAATCAGATCGTCGCGCAAGAATTGTTGCGTGCTTACGGCATAAACCTGACTATCGCAAACGACGGACTTGAGGCGGTTGAGTTAGTCAAAAACAACGACTTCGACCTAATCTTGATGGACGTGCAGATGCCAAACATGGACGGTCTCGAAGCGACTCGTGCCATTCGTAAGCTCGACAAACCGGGGATCGGCAAACTTCCAATTCTCGCAATGACGGCGCACGCGATGCAGTCCGACCACGAACAGAGCCTCGCCGCCGGAATGAACGACCACCTAACAAAACCAATCGACCCAACAAAGTTGCGCAAAGCGTTGGCGATGTGGTTGCGCGGGTAGTAGTTCCGGTTCGGCATAGCCGAACCCTCCAAACGCCGACTGGAGGGTTCGGCTATGCCGAACCGCTATGTGGGCACAATTTTCCGAACAGGTCTATTAAACCCGATTTCTCACCAATTCTTCAACCCCACCAAAAACTATGACCAACTATCTCGCCATCGACATGGGTGCCTCCAGCGGGCGGCACGTTATTGGGCATCTCCGCGACGGGCGTCTCTCGCTCGAAGAAGTCTACAGGTTTGACAACGGCCCGATGCGGCTCCGCGGGACGTACTACTGGAACGCATTGAGTCAGTGGGAACACATCCAAGCCGGAATCGAAGCCGCAGCGGCGCGGACACGCGAGATTACGTCGGTCGGCGTTGACACTTGGGGCGTTGACTTCGCACTCATCGGACGCGGCGAAACTCTCCTCGGAAACCCCGTCTGTTACCGCGACCCACGCACCGACGGCGCGATGGATCGTGCGTTCAAAACCGTCCCGCGCGACGACATCTTCGCCGCGACGGGGCTGCAATTTATGCAGTTCAACACGCTCTATCAGTTCCTTGCGATGAAGTGGAACGACTCGCCGATGCTCGAAATGGCCGAGTCGTTCTTGATGATGCCCGACTTCTTTCACTGGCTCCTCTCCGGCGAAAAGAGTAACGAGTTCACCAACGCAACGACGACGCAAATGTTCGACCCAACGCGCGGCGACTGGGCGCGAGGAATGCTCGAAAAATTCGGTCTGCCAACGTCGTTACTCAAAAAATGTTCGCCGCCCGGAACGGTTCTCGGAAGTTTGCGAACGTCTGTCGCTGACCGCTGCGGGCTGCTAACAACGAAGGTTGTTCTCCCCGGCACGCACGATACCGCGTCGGCGGTGATGGCGGTGCCAACGTCGAGCGCGGCGGGTCAAACCGATTGGTGCTACATCAGTCTTGGGACGTGGGCACTTATGGGGATCGAGTCGCCAGTGCCGGTCGTGAGCGATCTCGTTCGCACACTCAACTTCACCAACGAAGGTGGCGTCGGCGGGACGATGCGGATTCTCAAAAATATTTGCGGACTGTGGCTGGTGCAAGAGTGTCGCCGCGTCTGGAATCAGCAAGGCGTGACGAACTCGTCTGGCCTTCCGCTCGACTGGGAAGACCTCAATCATCTTGCTGCGGTTGCGAAGCCGCTGCGGTCGTTCATCGATCCCGACGCCCGCGACTTCTTGAGCCCGACCGACATGCCGGAGGCGATTCGGCAGTTTTGCAAACGTACTGGGCAACCGGTTCCAGAAACGGACGGTGCGGTTTTGCGGTGTGCGCTTGAGAGTATTGCGATGCGATTTCGCCAGACTCTTGAGCGGTGCGAGTCGATCAGCGGACGCCGGATCGAGACGATCCACATCATCGGTGGCGGGACGAAGAATCAATATCTTTGTCAGGCGGCGGCGGATGCGTGTGCGCGTCACGTTGTCGCCGGGCCAATCGAAGCGACCGCGATTGGAAACTTGATGATGCAAGCGGTTGCGGCGGGAGACATCGGCTCCATCGAAGAAGCCCGCACGATTGTGCGGAACAGTTTCGACGTAATCGAGTTCACGCCAACGACCGACCACGTTGCCGCGTGGGACGAAGCGTATCAACGATTTTTGCGTGTGGTGGAGTAGATGGTTTATCGCAGTTCAATTTTAACCACGAAAGTCACTAACGTCCTCACGAAAACTCACGAAAGGCCTTTCGTGTATTTCGTGGTTAAATTTACCACAGAGACACAGAGAGAACAAAATTCTGTGACCTCTGTAGTGAAAAGAAGAACTTGTTAGCGGACTGAAGTGACTCCCTCATGGTGCGGGTCTTGGCTTGCGAAAGTTGCGGTGTGCGGTAGAATACGCGCCAGTTGTCTAAAGTTCGTTCATCATTCCCACACATCCCGCCGTGTCTCGTTTCAACAGACTCGAACTCCCCGACGAAGCCAATTCGCCGCCAGTGTTAGGCGACGCAAAGAGTGCGTCTGCGTCAACGTCACCGACAGCGGACGAGAAGCGTTACAAAAATCGTCCGCAAGACTGGATGAACGACGCCGACGTTCACCGCCGACGCGGACACTACGAGACCGCACTCCGTTCCTATGGGCGTGCGCTGGAGTGTCATCGCAGTTTTGCTCCGGCGTGGGTCGGTCAAGCGCAGATGCTCGTTCTCTTGGGTGAACCGCGTCAGGCCGAGATGTGGGTGATGAGCGGTCTCAAAGTCTTTCCCGACAACGCCGACCTCATCGCCGCACGCGCCCAAGCGATTGTCCGGCTCGGCAAACCGACCGAGGCGATTCAATATAGCGACGCCGCGATTCAGGGCGAAGGGAACTCCGCGTACAGGTGGCAAGTTCGCGGCGAGATTATGATTGCGAAACGTTCAACCAACGCCGACCACTGCTTCGACAGTGCCGAACAACTCGACCCCGATTGGCTCGTCAAAACAGAAAACGCCAACATCTGCCGTTTTCACAACGTCCCGCTCAAAGGACTTCGCCGCGCGTCTGCTGCGGTTGCTGCTGCGATAGACGCACCGTGGGCGTGGGTCGTTCAAGGAATCTGTCAACACGAGAGCGGATTCACCGCCGAGGCGATCAAAAGTTTTCAGCAGGCGATCAATCTCGCCCCCGACTTCGGAGAAGCCCGCGACTGGCTCGCAACCGCCCAAAACAACGGCGGATTTTTCAGCCGAGTTTGGCGACGACTGTTCAGACGTTAACGGGGCGCGGCGTTTTCGCGCGGTTCTTTGCGAATTGCGTCAACGTGTCGTTTCACGGTTTCTTGGTACGCATCGTCGAGTTCGGCGAACGTCTTTTCGGTTCCGGCAGTGCCGGTTGCGGCAGAAAAAATTGTGGCGGCGTCGCGGCGGCCAGCGTACACGTCGCGGATGTAACGCAGCATTGCCTCGCGGTGAGTCGCCATGAAAAACGTCGTCATTCCAGCCGACTGCGAGTATAGGGGACGAATGTCGAAAAACTCCGTAAACGCACGCGGCCCCAAGGGCGCAAGACGTTCAAGCGGCACAAAAAAACCGCGATCAAGCCGCACGCACGCCGCACGCATTCGGTCGTTGTCCCAGCCGCCTAAAACCCAAACGTCGTCGCCGTTCTTCTCGCGCCTGAGCGATTCGACGTAACACGCGATCCCTTCTGTGACCCAGAAATCGTGGTCGGGAAGTGTACCGCCATCGCGTCTAAAACGTGCGTCGAGGATTTGGTGCGTCGCTTCGTGGAGCAGCGTCGTCGCAACGTAACGCGATTCAAAATCGTTCGGCGCGCCGTTCGGCGAGCCGTTCGCCGACTTCTCCGGCGACGGAAACAGAAAACTGTGACGACGTTCACCGCTGTAAAATCCCCACGACACCGAGGCGTTGGGATCAATCTTGACGACCTCGTTGAGATACGCTCTTCGGTCGCGGAAGATCGTAATCTCGTGCCGCAGAGATGACGCAGGAGACGGCGAGTTTGACGCAGACTGCGCAGAATGTTCACTTTCGGGGAATAGGGCAGCGAGAAGTTCGTAAGTTTCTTCGAGCCGCACGAGCATCGAGATCGTTTCGTCGCGCGACGTGTACGACGTTGCAAAAAAGTGTGGCGTCGTCGCTTCGTACCAAGTTACGCGGCGATTGCTGCGTTCGACGATGTTTACGTCGTCACGCGAAATGAGCGGTGCGGCGGGGAGACGGAGTTCAAGCGTCGGCAGTTCGTCGGCACGAACGTTCACCGCAAGCGCGATGAGAATGAGAATTGTCGTCGTCAGGAGACGCAGTGCCGCACAGCTACCGAATTGTCGTTCATTTTCTCTGGCTTTATTATTGGCGAGCGGCTCTTTTTTTCTCACACAAAGGCACGAAGGCACAAAGAAGAGTTTTAACGCGGAAATCGCGGAAGGACGGAAAGACACGGAAGGCATGAATTCCGCGTCTTCCGTTTTTCCGTGTGTTCCGCGTTCTATTCCCTTCGTGCCTTTGTGCCTTTGTGTGAAGCAAAAAGAACTGCCAAACAAATACAAAAATCTGCGACAATCTGCGCAATCTGCGGATTGAACGCTATTTCGATAGCATTGGGCCGCGTTTTTCGCTCTGGAAACGCTCTGCGAAATTGTGTACACTTCGCTCGATGTTGTCACTCGTTTGCACATTTTGGTTTCTGCGATCTACGTCGCGTCTTGCGATGTGGGTGAAGGTTTCTGCGCTCGTTGTACTCGTCGTCGCTGCGACGAGCGGCTGCGTTCGGCGGCGGATGACGATTCACACCAACCCCGTCGGTGCCACAGTTTACCGCGACAATGTTGAACTCGGAAAGACGCCCGTCTCGGTCGATTTTCAGAACTATGGTAAGCAAGAGTTTATGGCGGTCAAGGAAGGGTACGAGACGAAGAAGGTCGTCTTGCCGGTGCGTCCGCCGTGGTATCAGTGGTTTGGTATCGACTTCGTGACGGAAGTTCTGCTCCCCGGCACGCTCACCGATCACCAAGAGTTTCAGATCGACATGCAGCCGCAACGAATGGTGCCGCCGACGGAATTGTTGTCGCGTGCGGAGGAAGTTCGCGTCGCCGCCGGTGCGGGGACCACTGTTTCTCGCACTACAAATGGTACACCGATTCAGCCGGTCTCGAACAACAATCCCGCCGCCATGCCAGTCATTCCGATAGCACAGCCGCTCTCGCCACCGCCACCAAGTATGCCGTGAGACGTTGTGCGATGTGTAACCGTTCACGTTCACGATTATTTCCCACGTCCGTCATTCCCGCGAAAGCGGGAATCCATCTTGAACGACGTTATCGAAGCTATTGCACATTGTTAACAACGAATCCAAAACCCCAAAGGGGTGACAAGAACTTAGCCGTGGGTGAGCGGTATTCCGCGAACCCACGGTAGGCGACCCCAACAAAATCCGTAGCCCCAACGGGGCGTGAGAGTTTCACCGGATTGTCTCTTTCGCCCCGTTGGGGCTTTCTGAATTTTGAGTCTCCGTACCGTGGGTTCGCTCCGCTCACCCACGGCTAAGCTCTTGCAAGCCCCGTTGGGGCAACGCTGTCGCGTCTGCTTGGACTGTGTTCTTTAGATTCCCGCCTTCGCGGGAATGACAAAAAAATTGTAGATGTTTTCTACGTCTCATCGTTGACGTGCGTTCCCGGTACGACAACGCCGCAGCTTACGATGAACTGTATTGCTTGGTCGATGGTGAGGTCGAGTTCAACGACATCGCTCTGTTTGATGTGGAGTGTGAAACCGGTCATTGGCATCGGTGACGTTGGGATGAGAACGGAGTAGACGGGTTCGCCCGCTGCGTCTCGGATTGCGTCGATCCCCTCGCTGGTGACGAGTGCAAGCGACCAGATTCCGCGCCGCGGCCACTCAACTGCGACGACCCGCGAAAACGAGACAGAACGTTCCGCAAAGATAAAGTCTACAACTTGTTTGACCGCGCCGTAGACGTTGCGAACGAGCGGAACGCGGTCGAGTCCGCTTTCGGCGCGACGCCAAAGAAATCGTCCAACCCGCACTGAAACCAGCTTCCCGACGATGTATAGCAGCAGAACGAAGATGAGCGAGACGAGCGGAAAGAAAAACTGCGGCTCAAGGTAACGCTCTTGAAAGTAGACTTCGTAGACCTGCGCCGCAGTGCTCGGCATCGGTGCTGGCTGCACCGTTTCTTGAACGGCGACGTAAACGTCCTTCGGAACGTATGTCGCGTCGGCGAGTCGTTTGTACTTCTTTCCGCGGTATTCGACTTCGGCGCGACGCTGTTCGTTTGTCGGCAACTGTTTCTCGCGTACGATGTCGGCGGCGACTGTCACCAAACACGTTCGCGCACCGTAATAGATCGGCGCGACGACGTAGTTCTTGACCGATGCGCCGAGCCAAATAAAGATGACGACCGTCAGCAGCGGCGGCAAGACGAGTGCAAGCCCGCGCACTATCGCCGACACAAACGGATGCAGCTTCGCAAACGGCACAGGAACTGGCGTCGAAGTCTGACTCGACGCCAACGTCTCACGAACCGTTTGGGAAATTTCGGATGATGGGTTTTCCACTTACTTACTCAAGTCAGTAGACGGTTGCGTTTGTGGCGGGGCTAAACTCTCAACTTGCGCTCGCGTCAGGCCCGTCGCCTTCACTATATTCTCCAACTCCACACCGAGCTGCTTCAGTATCGCCGCCGTTTCGAGCTTGCCTTCGAGCTTGCCTTCTTCTCTGCCTTCAAGACGGCCTCGTTTTAGTGCGTGTTTTTCGACAATTAACATCTGCATCGGAGTTTCTCCTTTCTTGTCAAGTTCATCAACATACGTTGCGTACTCAATTTCCGTCGTATCTTCGTGCATTCGCGTGATGTATTCCATGAACACTACAAGACGCGCAATCACATTCTCGTCGAATTGTCGCTGGCGGAGAAGCTGCACAAATCCCTTCGCGTATTCCAGTTTCTCACGCTCACTCTTCCGCGCCTTCCACGCACGCAACGCCGACAGCAACATCAAGTCAAACGGATTTTCACTCGCCAGAAGTTTTGACTCGTCGAGTGCGTAGGTCTTGATCACGTTGAACTGGTAGACAATTTTCGTCCCAAATCCACGCCACTCGTACTTCCCAAGTTTTGTGACCGTCTTCAATGGTTCAGTGGCAATGAGAAGTCCCACGACGGGTTTGTGATACTTCGCCTCAATCATCTGGTGATATTCGTACATCCGCAAGTTGACGTCCTTCTTGCTGCCACGTCCTTGAATCTCGATGTGGAGCAGCAACCAAACGTCCGGCACGCCGCAAAGCGGAAGTTCGACCAAAACATCAACCTCCAAGTGTTGCGGCCTCTTTCGCTTGCCGTGTTTTCGCGTGATGGCGAGTTCGTGGAGTTCCTTGTCCAAAAAACGGATGTCGCGTTTGGTGTCGCGCACCGCAGCGAGGTCGGGCAAAACCGATTCCAAAAGCGGAACAAGAAACTCCGTGATCGCGTCTTTCCAAGTGACGTCGAGTTGATGCGAAGTACGCGGCACGGCATCACTCCTCTTCTTCAGCGAGTTCGGCGGAGGCGATGATTTGTTGTTGGACGTTGCCGGGGACGACATCGTAGTGCGAGAACTCGATACCGTAACTCCCCTGCCCGCCTGTCATGCTGGCGAGCGTCCGCGAATACGTCATCACTTCGGAGAGCGGGACTTCCGCCGAAATCGTTTGCATCCCGCCACCAGCCGACTCCATTCCGAGTGGGCGTCCGCGGCGCGTCGAGAGATCGCTGTTAACGTCACCAACGTTCGCCATCGGCACCGTCACTTCCATCTTCACTATCGGCTCAAGAAGCGACGGTTTCGCCTTTTGAAAAACCTCTTTGAACGCCATCGAACCCGCCGTCTTGAAGGCGTGTTCGTTTGAATCGACGTCGTGATACTTCCCGTGGAAAAGTTCGACCGCAACGTTCTGCACGCGATAACCAGAAATCACGCCTTTCCCCATCCGGTCTTTGAACCCCTTCTCAATCGCTGGGAAAAAATTCGACGGAATCGAACCGCCGACAATCGCGTCGATCCACAGAAAGTTAAACGCCTCGTCATAATGGAACGACTTCATCGTCGGGAACGCCTCTTTGTTTGTGGCGAACTCTTCGGGGTTCGTCCCTTCGGGGAACGGATACATCCGAATGTGAACCTCGCCGAACTGTCCCGCACCGCCCGACTGCTTTTTGTGACGATACATCCCTTCGGCCTTCGTCTGAACCGTTTCGCGGTACGCGATCTTCGGCTCCTTCGTTTCAAGCTCAACTTTGTCGCGCCGCTTGAGACGCTCGCGGATGACCTGCAAGTGAAGCTCACTCATCCCCGTTATCACCAGTTGCTTCGTTTGGTCGTTGCGTTCGCAGAGGAATGTTGGGTCTTCTTGCGTGATTTTGTGGAGTGCGCCAGAAAGTTTCGCTTCGTCGCCGCGACTCTTCGGGGCCGCCGCAAGACCAACCATCGGCATCGGAAAACCAAAACGCGGACAGACCAAATCGCCAAGCGTCGTACACGTTTCAAGCTCTTCAAGTTTTGCAACTGCAACGATGTCGCCCGCAATCGCTTCTTCAATCGGCGTCGTCTCCGACGCCTGCATCTTAAATAGCTGCGCAATCTTGACACCGCGACGGGATGTCGAAGCGGCGATCTGCATCCCGTTTTTGAGCGTGCCACTCAAGACGCGAATGAACGACAACTTTTGCACGAACGGGTCGATCCGCGTCTTGAAAACTTGCGCGCAGACGGGGCCAGCGGGGTCACATTTGACGACAACTTCGTTGCCTTCGGCGTCGCGTGCGGTTCGCTCGATCATATTCGGTGGGAGACAACAGAGACCAAACGCATCGAGCATTTCAGTGAGGCCGACTTTCGTTTTACCACTCACGCAGACTATCGGAATGAGTAACCCTTCGAGGATCGCCTTCGGAATCAGCGACGCGAGTTCGGCTTCGGTTGGCGGCGTTCCTTCGAGGTAACGTTCCATCACGGCTTCGTCGGCGGTGACAATCGTTTCGATAAGTCCGTCGTGAATCGTCTTCGGATCGATGACCGCCGACGCGCCCGCTGGCGGATTGAGTGTTGAGACGACGTTTTTGAACGCAGGCCCAATGGCGTCGGGAATGTTGAACAGAACGCACTCGTTACCGAAAACGTCTTGAATTAGTTCGATCAGTTTTGGGAAGTCGATGTTGTCGCCATCGAGTTTGTTGACGACGATCATTCGACCGAGTCCGGCTTTTTTTGATTCGGCGAAGACGCGACGGGTATTGACTTCGATTCCACCTTGGGCATTGATAACGATAACAGCCGTATCGACGCCGCCGAGTGCGCCGATGGTTTGTCCGATGAAGTCGGGGTAGCCGGGCGTATCGACGAGGTTGAACAGTTTTCCTTGATGCTCGAAGTTAATGACGCTCGCTTCGATGGTGTATTTGTGGTGTTTCTCTTCTTCGTCGAAGTCACATATACTCGTCCCGTCATCGACGCTGGCTGGTTTCTTGACCGTGCCGAGGGAGTTGAGTATTGTGTCGGCGAGAGTTGTCTTCCCGCTTCCGCCGTGTCCACAGAGTGCCAGATTACGAATGTTCTCAATCGCGTGTGTCATAGAGAGTCTGTTCCTTGAAACGTGGGTGAAAGAATCGTAACGAACTTTTCGGGATTCTACCGCATTTTCCCGCCATACCAAGTCCCCGCTGTACCAAGTCGCTCTGTGTCACGCAACGTTCATCCGCGTGTCAACTCGTCGGCGACGGCGATACCGAGTTCGATGGCGGCGGTGATGTTGTCGCTTGAAGATGTCAGACTCGCTTCACGCATTGAGAGTCCATCGTTGGTGAGAAGACGCCCGACGAGTTTGAGGCCGCGTTCGGTGAGGCACGCATGTGCGGCTATCGGTGCGATGCAGCCGCCTTGCAGCCGCGACAACATCGCACGCTCCGCCGTGACCGCCGCGTGCGTCGGTCGGTCGTTGAGCGTAGCAACACTGCGTCGCGTGGTGTCGTCGTCTTCGCGCGTCTCGATACCGAGAGCACCTTGGCCGACCGCAGAAAGTAGAATGTCCGGCGAGATTCGTTCGGTGATACGGTGTCCCAAACCGAGTCGCGTCAGTCCGGCGGCGGCGAGAATGATGGCGTCGTACTCACCGTCATCGAGTTTTTTGAGTCGCGTCTCGATGTTGCCGCGAATGTCGCGGAGAACGAAACGGCTCGCGTAGCGGTACACAATTTGCGTTTTGCGTCTAACGCTCCCGGTTCCGATGACGCTCCCTTCGGGGAGTGCACCGAGCGACTTTGCCTTGGGCGAAACGAACACGTCACCCGATTCTTCCCGCTGCGGCACCGCCGCCAAAACCAACCCCGCAACGTGTTCGGTCGGCAGGTCTTTGAGTGAGTGAACGGCCAGATCGATTTCGCAATTTAGAAGTGCTTCTTGAAGGCGTCGCGTGAAGACGCCGGGGGCACCGATGTCGGGAATCGCGCAACTGCGAACCTCGTCGCCGAGTGTCTGCATCGGGACGACTTCAACGGCGACACCGTTCTTCTGTAGCTGCGCTGCGACGAAGTTCGCCTGCCACATCGCCAGCGGACTGCGACGTGTACCGATACGAAGAGTGTAAGCGTTCACGGTTTGCGACATTGGTTGGCAGTTCTTTTTTCTCACACGAAGGATTGTGTCCGCAGATTTCGCAGATTCACACAGATTTTAATGCGAAGTTTTAACCACGAAGCACACGAAAATCTGCGATAATCTGCGGCATCTGCGGATTCACATCATCTTCGTGTGCTTCGTGCCTTCGTGTGAGACTCCTCAAAAATCCGTGAACGGTTACTGAAAAATTTCAACGTGGGACAAGCTCTCTCTCCAGAAACGCTTCAAGTTTGTTGATGTCCAGTGCGGTCGTCACGACTTTGCCGTCGCGTCCGATTAGGAACAGAGTCGGGAGTTTGTTGACGCCGTAGTAGTTGCTCACGGGGATCTCTTTTTTGTCGGTCGAATACTGTTCGGCGATGATTGGCCAAGGCAGCTTCATCATATTTCCGGTTGCTGGGTCGGTGATCGGCGGCTGGTCAATGAACTTTTGTAAGTCGTTAAGTTTTTGATCGCAGCTTACGCCAACGATGGTGAAACCGCGTGAACTGTACCGCCGGTAGATGTCGATCAGTTTCGGCATCGCCTTGAGACACTCTGGGCACCACGTCGCCCAAAAATCGACGAGGACAATCTTTCCGCGAAGCGTTTGCGGATCGAACGGTTTTCCGTCGGCGAGAAACCCTTCGAGTTTCATTTCTTGTCCGGGGAGCTGGGCGCGGCGGGCCATGCCGGTGTACTGTTCGCCCAAAGCGTGGTCGCGTGGGTCTTTTGAGCGGAGGTAAATCGCACCGAACGCCTCGCCAATCGCCGCCTGCCACTTCCCACGCATCGGCGCAGGGAAACGCGAACTAACATCGACAAACCGCTCGACGAGCCAGTCACTTTCGCGCCCCGGCGATTCCGTAAGAAGTTCGCAGAGGGCGTCTTTGATGGCGGTGACATCGCTCTCGGTGACGCTACCGACGTTATCGGATAGTCGTTTGATTTTGAGGTTTAGCGCAACGACAGTCGCGTCGCGGACAATCGACTTTAGTTCGGCGTCGTTTGACTGGTTCGCGGTGGCGATGAAGTTTGCGAGTTCGGCGTGGTACGGCGACGCGGGGTCGCCTTTGGTGAGTAGGACGAGTGCCTTGCCGCGTCGTTTGAGAGTGAAGTCGCGTAGAGCCGCCGAGATATTCGGTTGCGACAATATCGCGGTGCTGGTGTTTACAGCCGATTCGAGAATCGGTTTGTCAAGCGGAATCATCGCCGTTCGCTTGAACGTGGCGGCGTTGTCGTTGACGATTTTGTCGAGGAGTTTCGCCTGCTGCGCGATGTCAACTGCGGGCGACAGCGCAACCTGCGCCGCGAGCGAAGCGGAAAAAAACACCGCTGCCGAAACCGCACACAAAATACGAAATAGCATTGTCACGTCGTTGCCTCCACCGATGAAACATTTTCGACCGGAACGATTGTGTTTCCAACATGCAAACGTGGTTTACCACCGTCAAACACGACGCGGTCAACCTTGCCCGAAATCGTCTCGCCGAGTACGTCTGTACCGGTGACGGTCTTACCGATGAGGCTCGATGCCGTCGCGATTGACTGCCCCAGCGAGACCGATTCGAGTGTTTTTGTGAGTTGATCGTTGGCAGTTATTTGGCGAATCTGACCGATCTGCGCCAGCATTTGTGCGTTGTCCATCGGTTGGAGTGGGTCTTGGTTTTGCAGCTCCGCGACCATCAGCTTGAGAAAGTCGCTAGGCCCAAGTTCGTTGAACCGGTCGTTCGTCGCCGACGTTGCAGACGAATAGTTTTGCGTGTTGTTCGAGATTGATGTCATGACGGGGACTCCATTCTGGGTGGTTCCAAGTTTGCCAAGTTTGACCCCGCTTTTATACCGGAAGCGCGGCGTTTGTCAACGTGCGGTGTCGGGGGGAGGAGTAGAATCTGCTTGCACGCGACCATCGGTTCACCGAGTTTTCGCCCCAACGGGGCGATAGAACTTAGCCGTGGGTGAGTGGTACTCCGCGAACCCACGGTACGCATCCACAATAAAATCCGTAGCCCCAACGGGGCGTAAGAGTTGTGTACGCGATTCAATTCTTGCGCCCCGTTGGGGCTTTCTGAACTTTTGGGTTTCCGTACCGTGGGTTCGCTTCGCTCACCCACGGCTAAGCTCTTGCTGCCCCGTTGGGGCAAATACGCAATGCACGTCTGCAAGCGAAATTTTACTACACCCAGTTTTACTACACCCAACGTGCCACCAACTTCGCTCCACCCGTTTACGCTCTCACATTGGCGGGTATACTTGTGAACGGGTAAACAATATCATCGATCCTGAAAGGTTTTCTGCAATGTCCGAGTTTTCTGACCGTGCTCGTGCGATTCGTGTTCGTCTGACTCAACTTCGAGACTCTCTTTGACTGTGCTGCCAAACAGTCTGAAGTCGAGGCGATAGAAACGCAGATGGCAGCGGCTGATTTTTGGTCGTCGCAGGAAGCGGCGCAGCCGGTCGTGCAGCGACTCAAGTCGCTCAAGGCGGTGCTCCGTCCGTTCGACGACTTGTCAGGCGAAGTCGATGAACTCGACCTCCTGATCGAACTCGGTGCGGACGACGACTCACTCGCCGCCGAAATTCCCGACAAGACCGCGTCGCTCGAACGTTCACTCGAAGAACTCGAAACGAAGGCTCTCTTGAGCGGCCCGTATGACGTGAACTCGGCAATCGTTACGATCAACGCCCGCGACGGCGGGACCGATGCGAACGACTGGGCCGAAATGCTGCTGCGGATGTACACGCTTTGGGCCAACGCCAACAGCCTAGACATCGAACTCGTTGACCGCCAAGACAACGAAGAGGCGGGGATAAACTCGGTCTCGTTCGTCGTTCGCGGCCCGATGGCCTACGGTTATCTCAAGGGCGAGTCGGGGATGCACCGACTCGTTCGCATCAGCCCGTTCAACTCTGAAGGGAAACGGCAAACGAGTTTCGCGTCGGTCGATGTGACGCCCGAAATCGACGACTCAATTCACGTCGAGATACGCGACGAAGACATCCGCGAAGACACCTACCGCGCCAGTGGTGCGGGCGGTCAACACGTCAACAAAACGTCGAGTGCGATCCGTTTAACGCACATGCCGACGGGCGTTGTCGTGCAGTGTCAGAACGAACGGAGTCAACACAAAAACCGCGCACTCGCCCACAAGATGCTGCGTGCGAAGTTGATTCAACTCGAGGAAGACAAACGCGAAGCCGCACTCGCCACGAAATACAAAAACATGGCGAAGGTCGGATTCGGGTCGCAGATACGCAACTATTTTCTTCACCCCGATCAGCGCGTCAAAGACGCACGCACCGGTTTCCAGATGGGGAGTTTCGAGAAAGTTCTCAACGGCGACATCCAAGGTTTCCTCGACGCATTCTTGCGCTGGCGAGTGGCAACGGAAGAGTGATGATGCGAGTGCCATGATCGGTGTGTCATGTCGCGTCCAATTGGACATATAGGTCATATAGGGCCTATATGTCCTATTGGACGCGGCGTTGCACTTCACTCGCTTACGCATTCGCGCTCTGATTCTCTGGGCACTCGCTTACGCTTCGCGTTCTTATCAGAACGACTTGCTGACCACAAACGCGGCGTTGTGGTTCATAAACCGTTCGGAGACGAGGCCGTTGTAACGCATTGAGAACTCAAGCGTATTGCGTGACCACGTTATACCCGTGTTGAGGTCTCCGGCGAAGGTGTCGGCGACTGCACTGCGCATCAACGCCTGCGTCCCCGACATCGGCAGGTTCTTGTAACCGAGATAGTGGTCGGCGACGTTCGGAATGAATCGAGCAGCGATGTCGCCGCGAACCCAGTTCTTCCCACTGTGACCAACATGCCACGTTCCAAAAGCCTTGATTCCCATCGGGAACGACAAGATATTCGCTGTCCCCGCATCGGCTTTGAAGGCGTCAGATGTAGCACCGCCGTTGTTGAACGTCGTGACGAAGTTCCCTTGATGTACACTCGTGAAGTCGAGCGAGAATGTCGGGATGACAAACAGTCGGTTGTGATGACATGCCGTCTTCCGCTCGAAACCGAGTGAGAGGTAGAAGGCACCGGTGTTGACATCGGCGGCGAACTGACCGATTCCGGTCTGTCGCTGATTGATTTTGCTGTCGGTACCAACCCAACCGATCTGGCCAACGAAGTCATACACACCGCGATTGAGTTTCGTGTAGACTCCAACGCCGCCCATACCGTAGGTTGAAGTCGTGTGCGTCACTGTCCCCTTGGCAACACTGTTGCCGCCGCCGACAAGCCCCGCAATCCCCCAGAGTCCGTGTCGCGGAGTACGAGCTTCGTAACCGATCAAAGCCCCGTACTGGTCAGACGCGAAACCGTACTTGAGACCACCGCTCATGATGTCACGTCCGTCTTGATGACCGATTACTGGTGCGGCCCAAATTGTGTTCGCGGCATTCTCGCGGAAATTACCGACTTGACCGCGTGTGATCTCTCGGTCGAGAACTTCATCATCGGTCTCGGACGACGCACCAACAGGGTACGACGGCGGCAACGTATCCGAAAGACGCTGCCCAATGCTCGATGTGAACGACTGCGACAAAGCCGCAACGTGATGACCACCACCCGCAACGCCCGCCATGTTGTAAGCAAACTCGATGTTCTCGTCCTTGCTGCCAGCATTGTAGAGAATCGCATCGACTCCGCTGCTTGTCCCCAAACGATATGTATCAAGCGACGTGACAACACTCTCCGAAACAAGCGGGTACGCTGCACGCGCTCCGTTGCGAGTGACCGTGACTTCGTGCAATGAACCAGCCGTTGCGGGATACGCGACCGTGAACAGTTTGTTGCTGTCGGGGATGACGTGCGTGGCGAAGTAGTTATCCGGCCCCGTCCCCGTTGCGAAGAACTGCGTTTTCGCACCACCAACTTTCAAGTCGCCAGCATCAGCACCGGCGCGAACGTGAATCGTACCAGCCCCAGTGATACTTCCCGCAACGAGTGCGGTGTCTTTTGCGTCAGTCTTCGCGTAGGTGTAGATTTTGCCAGCGTTCGTGACGGTGCCAGTACCAGCAATGTTGATCTTCGCGCCGTCGGCGATTGTGAGTGCGCCAGTCGTTGCGGCGACATTGAGCATACTGCCAGTGGCAACCGTGATGTCTTTCTGCGCGGTGAACGTGTTCTTGATCGTGAGCGTACCGCCGTCAACCTTTGTCACGCCGCTGTAAGTGTTCGCACCGGAAAGAACGAGTTCGCCATTCCCCGTCTTTGTGAGATTTCCCGCACCGCCAATGACGCCTGAAAGCGTGAATGTGTTGGCGTTGGTGTTTTCAACCGTGAGTGTCTTCGCATCGGTGATACTGATCGCGTTTGCAACGTTGTACGCCGCATCATTCTTGCTGGCGAGCGTCGCGTTATTCGTGACGCTGACCGTTCCCGTACCGAGTGGGCCAGACGTGATAACGCCCTTGGCGTCAACGATGCTACTCGCACCGACGGTGAGTGTTCCCGCCGTGAGTTGCGTTCCGCCGCTGTAAGTATTCGCACCCGAAAGCGTAAGGTTCTCCGCACCCGTTTTGACGACAGAAGTTTTCCCGCCGCCAGAACCGTCAACGATTTTGCCCGTGAACTCCGTCGCTTGCGTGTTGTCGAGTGTGATAGCAGCGTTTCCGCGGCCACTGTTGATGATTGTACCGTTTTGGGCGAGGTTCGTCAATTTCTGGTCGAAACCGTTTGCATCGAACTTACCGCTAACGAAAACATTGTTGGAACTTGCCAGCACATTCTTCTCGCCCGCGACGACGGTTGCGTTCGCTCGAATGTCTGTCCCGCCGGTGTACTTTGCCGCATTCGACAGCGTGAACGTACCCGCACCACCAGTCGAATCGAAAACAACGCTTGCTTGGTTTGCCACCTTTGATTGACCAATCGCACTTGCCAGCGTGACATTCTGTTTCGCCGCATCAAGCGTGACAACCGCTCCTGCGGTATCGGTGTTAACCGTGACTGCTTGATTGAGTCTCCCACCAACGCCGAACTGAAGCACGGTTGCGTTTTGCATCGTGATTCCGCCCGTCCCCGCAGCGTCGATGACGCCGCCAGTGGCGTGGGCGAGATTGAGCGTGCCCGCATTAACCGTCGTACCACCACTGTAACTGTTCGCACCGGAAAGAGCGAGCGTGCCATCTTGATCCTTGACCAACTTTCCACCGACACCGCTGATCGCGCCGGAGAGCGTTGACGTGCCAGTGCCGTTGTTGCCGACGGTGAGCATCTTGCCACCGAGATCGATGGCGTTGGTGAGTGATGTTGACTTGTTCGTGAGGACGTTGTAGAGACCGAGCGAGGAGTCTTTCGTGAGCGTGATTTTCCCCGTGCCGAACGCGGTGTTGCTCCCCGCGCCGACGGTGGCTCCGTTGAGTGTCGTCCCACCGGTGTAGTTGTTGTCGCTATTGAGATAGAAATTGCCGTTGGCGTCGGCGTTTGCCAAGACGACCGAACCCGCACCCGTAATCTTTCCCGTGAGTGCTTGATTGTGATTTGCGTTCTGCGCGAACTCAAGCGAACTATTGTTGGCAATGGAGATGTCGCTTGCGTAGACGAACGTGTTGCCGCCGATGTTATCACCCAACGTCCCTGTGACCGAGAGTTTTCCTGCACTGATTGTGGTGTCGCCGGTGTAGGTGTTTGCGCCGCCGAGAGTGAGTGTTCCCGTGCCAGACTTGATGAGATCGCCTTTGCCCATGACCACGCTGGCAAGATTCTGCGCTACGTTTTGATTGAACTCAAGCGTGCTGGATTCGGCGATTGAGATGGCACCAACGTGAACGTAATTGCGGTTGACGGCGTTGTATGTTCCGAGCGTCCCCGTGACGGTGAGCTTGCCAGCGGTGATTGTTGTGCCGCCGGTGTAAGTATTCGCGCCGGCAAGAACGAGTTCGCCCACGCCGGTCTTGGTGAGGTTTCCCGCACCGCTAACAACGCCCGAAAGCGTGAAGGTTTTGGTACTGGTATTCTCGACGGTGAGCGTCTTCGCGTTGGTGATACTGATTGCGTTGGCGACATTGTAAACCGCTTTGCCATCGGTGGTGAGTTTGGTGTCGTTCGTGACGTTTACCGTGCTCTTGCCGAGTGCGGTGTTGTTCCCGATGGTGAGTGTCCCGCCTGCCAGCGTCGTCGTGCCAGTGTAGATGTTTGCACCGGTGAGAGCGATTTTGCTCATACCATCCGTCGTCAAAGTTCCTGCGCCGCTGATGACGCCGGTGATTGTACCCGTGGTATTGCTCCAAAGTGTGAGCGTCTTGCTGTTGAGGTCGATGGCGTTGCCAATCGAAATCGAATCGCCAACGACAACCTCTGCGAGTCCGAGCGTCGTGCTTTGTGCGAGCGTTACCTTTCCCGTTCCAAACGCGGTGTCGCTGCCAGCCACAACGCCGCCGCCGACTGTTGTCCCGCCGGTGTAGTCGTTGTTCCCCAAGAGATAGATTCCCGCGACACTTTGCAAAGCGACCGAACCCGCACCAGTGATTTTTCCTGTGAGTGCTTGCGCGTTGGCAGCAGCAGTTTGATTGAACTCCAGCGAACTCCCGCTGGCCATAGCGACGTTGCCCGCGTATGCGTAGGCGTTGACGCCAGCGGCGACATTTACCAGTGACCCCAACGACCCCGTGACGGAAAGTTTGCCACCGTTGATTGTTGTGTTTCCGGTGTAGGTGTTTGCGCCGGAGAGTGTGAGCGTTCCCGTACCAGACTTCACAACAGAACCCGCGCCCGTGATCGCACCCAGAGTTTGAGCGGTGCCTTGATTCATGTGCAGCACGCTATTATTCGCCATTGCAACGGTGTTTCCACTCGCCAGCGAACCAGTAACGGTGAGTGTACCAGCGTCGATTGTTGTCGCGCCGGCGTAAGTGTTTGCACCAGCGAGGACGAGCGCACCATCGCCAATCTTGTTTAGTGTTGTGCCAGTGACAGCACCGTTGATCGTGAGCGTCTTTCCTGTATCTGCGCCGAACGTGCCGCCTTGAGTAAGGACGTTGGTTGTCTTATCGAGTGTGAGGTTGGTGGCGAGTGCGCCGAATGTTCCCGTCAAGTTGACTTGCGTTGTGGCGAGACTGTTTGCGGTGAGTGCGCCGGTGATGTTCACGGCGTTTGCATTGATACTTCCTGCCGCGAGTGCGCCGTCGGCAGCGACGTTCACTGTTGTCGCGTTGACGCTGTTTGCGGTGATGATTCCCTGCGTGAACGTGGCATCGAAGAGTTTCTCGGTGGTTGTCCCGATGTTGCCGAACGTGAGTTTGTTGGCGGCGGCACCGAGATTGACGTTGAGCCCGCCTTGGCTGTTGACCGTGGTCGTGACGTTTCCGAGCATTGCAACACCCGGCGTTCCGTTCAGCGTGAGAACGTCTTTACTCGCAAAGACGAACGCATCGTTCGTCGCCAGCGCGACTTGCGGGGCGAGGATAACTCCCTTGTCGTCCTTGAGATTTGTTGAGAGCGTTGTGCCGTCAACGTTGGCCGCGGCATTCCCGCCATTGACGTAGTAAGTACCGGCGTACACGTCGCCCGCAGCAACTGTCGCCGCGCCCACGACGACGAGCGATGCGGCCCAGTTTCGCCATGCGAAAGATTTTTCGTTTGCAGCTTCGCGTCGGGTGTTACGAATTGATTGCATCGCCAGATTCTCCGTCAACAAAAAAATGGGCGTCCCCAAAAAACAGCGTCTTCGGTGGGGAACCACTCCACCTACCGAGAGCCACTTATGCCTGTTTTCGGTAAGGTGCATTCTTGTCGCGTACCTATTTTCTTTTCGCTCTCGCAGTCGCATACAGAGTGCGTAAGTTGCGAGAACTGCCCAAAGAACGCGAAGCGTGCACATTAAGAACGCGAAGCGTAAGCGAGTGCCAAGAAGTGCGATTTTACGCGGGGCCAGAATCGGAGCGGGAAGCGCAAACGAGTGAGAAGTGCGATTCGGCGTCAGAGGGAATGGACTGAATGAACGCGATGGACAAGCACGGCGTCCATAGTGTCCATAGCGTCCATCA
>JBOFSQ010000023.1:0-22423 GCA_051651625.1 Thermoguttaceae bacterium
GATCCGTAATTGCCTCAATGCCCTATGGATAGTTGGAAGGCTCACTTTAACCGACAGTTTTTCTTGGATTTCGACCAGTGTTGCATCGCTGTTATCTTTGATAATCTTCTTTAGTTCGTCAGTGTGGGCAGCGAGTTTCTGTTTTCGTCCTACTTTGGCGACGATTGGAGCGTATGAGCCTGTTTCACGCTGTTGCCGCAACAGTTTTTTGATCCACTCGACAGAAACTTTCCACTTTTTAGCCAACACTTTCATCGTGACTTTTTTGTCGTCCTTGTGTTGGACGTAATCGTCCATAACGCGTTGCCGCAACTCCATACCATAAACCTGCATCGCAATTCCCTCCGTAGACGCAAACCAAATGTCAAGAACGGAAGTATACACAAATTCTCGACACTTTGGTGTAGTAAATTGTAAACCGCTCTAGTCGCACGCAACGTATTCATCCGCAGGATTCTATCCCGCGAATGCGGGTTGTCAATGAAAGGATGTAACTGGTCACGATTGACTTCTCACGCGGAAGCTGAAATAAATCGTACCGCAATACGACAAAAAGATGCTCATATTTGCTGTTCGGTTTGTTGATCAGCCCCAGTTTTGAGCGTGTTTCAGCATCAACCGGTTCCCTTCTCAAAAGTTCCGAAGGAACAATCCGACCAGAACGGTATGTGCTTGATGTTTTTGCTAAGTTTTCGACGACTTCGAGAGTGCCAGAATTCGTTCCGAAAATAGTTCTCAAGCGAATCACCGTAGCAAATAATGTCCGCTTGATAAACGGAAAACACTGGGTTTCCTTCCTCAAACGGTTCGGCGGGAATGTACCGATGCGAGTAAATCGGAATCAGCTTAACGTAGGACGAAAGGTGTTGTGACGCCGTTTCCAGTTGCTTTTCCAAAGTCGTCGGTTTCGGTTCCCATGCCAATATGCCTGGCACGTCATGCCTAATCCAAAAGTTGTTGTGTTCCACATCGAAAAGAATGCCATCTCTCGGCCAGTCGAACATTTTCTCGATTTGTTCCGCGATTTTGGCGTCGGCGAGCGCGCTTCGCCAATGATAAAACCTTTCCGAAACCGGAAGGGCCATTTGTAGAAGTTGCCGCAAATCCGGTGGAAAACGAAACAAGAACCGTTCTTCGACGGCCCGGACTTCGCCATCAGTCAGGCCCGGCTCCAGTTCGATTTTCATTCGTTTGAGCGTTTCGACAATTTTATCGGTGGATGTCATTTCACTCGGCATTCGTTGACTGTAAACCCGTCGCCTACCTCTCCCACTCAAAATATCCGAGACGTTCAATGGCGTCGAGAGTGGTGGCGAACGATTCGTTTGAGAGCGGCGAGAGTGGCGGTTTGCATTCACCGATGGCGATACCTTTGTGTCGCAGCAGTGCCTTTTGGGCACCGTGAAAGTTGCCGCACTTTGCAAGCGTTTTGACGTAACACCAAACGCGATGCTGTTCCACGCGGGCCGTCGCCAAGTCGCCTGCGCCCCACGCGGCGAGCAGACGTTGAAACGTCTTTGGCAAAAGTGCGTAAGTGCTGCCAACGCCGCCGCGTCCACCGACCGCGAGTCCCGCAATCATCATCTCGTCGCAGCCCCACAAGACATCGTATTTTCCACCGCTCTCAACGAGGAGGTCTTGATATTCGTAGACCTTCTGATCGGTGTACTTGACGCCGCCAAAGCGGGCAATGCGTCCACGAACAGACCGCGCGTACTCGATGACATCGACAGCAACCCCCGTGAGACTTGGGATGTGATAGTAGTAGAACGGGAGTTGTGAAGCGGCGTCGGCGATGGCGATTGTCCACGCCGCAAGCGTTTCGACGCCGCCGATCTTGAAGTAACTTGGCGCGTTCGCACTGACCGCCGCTGCGCCGACTTCCTGCGCGTGCGACGCAAGTTGCTGGCAATCCGTGAGCGCGTTCGCACCGACTTGAACGATAACCGGCACACGATTTTTCGCAGCTTTGACAAACTCTGCGGCAGTTTTCTTACGCTCTTCAACAGAGAGCGAAATTCCTTCGCCAGTCGAACCGCAGACATAAAGTCCGCGCATTCCGCTTGCAATGAGCGACTCGACGTAATCGGGAATGACGCCGAGATTGAGCGAGCCGTTCGCATTCAGAGGTGTGTACGTTGCGGCAATGAGACCTTCGAGGTGTAGCATTTTTGGTGTTAGTTGGTTTTTGGTTTGTTTCGTCATTCCCGCGCAGGCGGGAATCTAAAGGGAAGACGTTATCGAAGCTATTGCACATGCTTGTTCCATCATTCGACACACAGGCAAAAACGACGACGCGACATGTGCAATCGTGTTGACCGCGTGTACGATTTGGATTCCTGCCTCCGCAGGAATGACGGACGGCGAGTCTACACTGTCATCGTTTTTGGTCAAGCACGGAACTGGTATCGAGCCGACGTTCAAACGGTACGACCGGCAAGCCGCGACGACTTTTCAAAACACCTTGTGGGACGTTTTGCCAGTTGTAACGAACGTGCGTCGGTTTTTGCGACGGGTCAAATTGGACGCTCAAAGTCGTCGCGTTCGCACCAGTTTTCAGCGAGGCGTTCGTGACGGGAATCGGTTCGGCGTCGGCGAAAAGTTCGATGCCAGACTTCGCGTCACCAGCGACTTGAATCTCAACAAGCGGTGTGAACGCAATGATCACTTCGCCATCTTTGGCAATCGTTGCGGTGTCGGCGCAGGGAAAGATGGCGTCGGTTGCGTCGCCGTTTATGATTCGGTTGGCAGCCGCTGCGAGGCGTTCGCCGACAACTTTTTTGTCGCGCGGATGAACATCGTTTGGAAGTCCCGTGTCGGTTGTGACTACCGTAACGACTTCGGGAGTGTCTTGCGCGACGCGCCACTGCACGTCACGAAAACTCGCCCACGGACGGTCGCAACGCGGCAACTGCACCATCAAAATTGCGACCTCGCGCGGCGCGTTTGCGGAGCGAAAGTTTTTGCGCAAATCGGCGATCAGCGCACGAATTCCAGTCTCGCAATACGCAGGCGAAATCGGCTCGTCTGGTTTGCCGCAGGTCGTTGCGTTCGATTCGCCTTGATACCACAAAACGCCCGTTAGCGGCAAATCGGTTAACATTTCGAGTGCCGATCGAAAAATTGCATTAGGAGAAAACATGTGTTCGGGCGGCGTGCCATTTTGGTTCGTCGATTCTTTTGCGGCGCGAGCGATTTCATCTTTCGCCCGCTGCGAACACCACGGGGAACCAGTCGCGGCTGCGTCACGAAGTTCGGGAATTTCGAGAAGTTTTTGACGTGAAAGAAACGACTCTATCGGTGCGCCGCCGTAAGCGACTTCGATCAGACCGAGCGGCATGTTTGGATACTGTTCTGCACGCGCAACTGCAAAAAACGTTGCGACGCCCGAAAACGTCTTCGCATTTTCGGTCGTTCCCACTTCCCACACGCCACGCCACGGTAATTCGGCACGCCATCCGTTTTGCGGCTTCATCTGCAAGAAACGGATTCTTTGACTGTTCGGTTTGTCAAAAAACGCTAGTGCGTTTGATGTGTTGTCGCACTGATTTAACCTCCACAACATGTTTGACTGTCCCGCACAAAGCCAAACTTCACCGACAACAATGTTGTCGAGAACCATTTCCTGCTGCGACGTTTTTGCCACGAGTTTCTGCGGCACCGATGTTGGCGATTGCGGCGGAAGTTCTACGCTCCATTCGCCGATCTGGTTCGCAGTCGTTTGCAGAATTGTTTGCAATTCTTCGTCGCCGAAAGCGACGACGACTTTCTCGTCGGCGTTCGCCGTTCCACGAAGCGTGATCGACGTTCCGTGCGGCAAAACCATGTTGCTCGTAAACGGTGCCGCCAGTTTCAAACCGCTCTCTGCTGCGTCTGCGCCGCTGCACAATAGCACGATTCCGAAGACCAAACCTGTAAACCAAATGAGTGTTGTTCGCATGAGAAAGTTTTCTTGGGAAATTTGGGCACTCGCTTACGCTTCGTGTTCTTACTCACCGCGTTAGCGTAAACGACACATCACTTCATATCCGCTATCGACAATCTTCCGAAAGTTGTCCGCAAGCTGGTGGTAGTCAAGAACATCAACACGAAAGACGAGTTCACTGTCAGAAAAATCTTCTTTGATGCTGTCAAGCGTGTGATCCGCAAGTCTCTCATCACCAACAATCGCAATGTCGAGGTCAGAATAATTTCTATTCGTCCCTTTATATCGCGAGCCAAAAGCCCGTACTTCGCCGGTTTTTAGGTGTTTTTCGAGTACACCGATGACGATCTTCATTTCCTCGCCAGATACGCAAATCATACTTTTTTCTCCAAACGCGCAAAAAGATTTTTTGCGTAAGGCAAAAACTCGGTCGCTTTTTCAAAAACGTCTTCGGCGATGTCTTCGGCATAAACATGCGAGGTTTTATTTCTTGACTGTTGAAAGTCAAACCAGCGTTCTACGTCCGTTATCAAACCATTTTCCGCTGCCAGACGGTACAAATCTTTTTTGGTAACGCCAAAAGTGAGATCGGGGCTAATGTTTAGGTCAAGCCAACGTTTCATCATCTTCCACGATAGCTCAAAGGTAAATTCGAAGTTTTGTATTACACCTGCGCGCAGTGTCTCCCATTCATCGGCTTCTGCAACTGCTCGGCGACGCCGTACAACATTCAAACTGCGCTCCAAAGACAAAATGGCATTTTCAAACGCGAAAATGTCAAGCAGGTTTTCAGTATCACTCATGTTTGCCCCACCATTTAGTTGTAACCATTCAATCTTCACGTTCTCGTTCGGGCACTCGATTACGCTTCCCGCTCTGATTCTGGGCACTCGCTTACGCTTCGTGTTCTTGTTCGTCATTTCACGTCCGCTATCGGAATTCGCTGGAAGATGAGGCCGCCTTCGGTCTCGTAGACGATAGCCAGCGTTTGCGGGTCGATGAGGTCGATACTCGAATAGCCGTAGCAGCGCGGAGTGTAGACGAGGAGTTGTCGCGTCCACGTCATTCCGTCGTCGTCGCTAACTTGCAGCGTCATGTGTGAACGCGCGGTTTGCGATTTAGGATTGAAGAAGATTAACGAGTCGTGTGGTGCGCCAGCGTCGCGTCGAGTCAGACGCAGCAGACTCGCTTGGCAGACCGGCTCCACGAGCGACTTTCCCGACGTTGGGTGTTGTGTCCACGTTTTGCCGAAGTCGTTTGTCACGGCGACCGAACGTGCGCGGGCACCGTTGGTTCGCATGTTGAGCATGAGTACACCGTCGGCGAGTTCGGCGACTTGGGCTTCGGTTGTGTTGCGATGTGCGCTGGTGCCGAGTTGCCACGTCTCGCCGTGGTCGCGGCTGGAGAGAATCGTAGCGTGCGGGATACCGCTAGCGTCCCAGTATTGTGCGGCGAAAACGAGTGTGCCGTTTTGCATCGTGATACCACCACCGGGACCGTTGAAGACGATGCGTGCGTCGGACGGCGCGCCGATCTCGCTGGTGATGTTGCGTGGTGGCGACCACGTTTTTCCGTCGTCATCGCTCCACGACAAAACAAACTGTCCCGACTTGCCGAGTTCTAGTCCGCTTTCGGATTTCGCCAGCGAACGTCCGTTGTGTGCCCAGAGTGCGGCGACCCAAATGCGTCCTGTTTTACGATCCACCAATATCGCCGGATCGCCGACGCCTTCTTTCGCGTCTCCCGTTCCGCAATCAATGATGATGCGCGGTTCTTCCCAAGTGGTGCCGCGATCTGTACTGCGACTGATGCCGACGTCGATGTCGGCGGGCAAGTCGCCTGCATTGCGGTGACGAACATCGTAAACCGCAAGGAGCGTCCCACTATTTGTGACCGCAATACCGGGGATGCGGAACGTGTGAACTTTTTGTTGACGTGTATCGACTTGCATCGTTTGATTCGGCGCAACGAGAAGGTATCCGATTCGCCAAGATACGTTGTGCGGTGGAAACGTTTGCGTTTTGTCACCGATGGTGATTTCTGTGATACCGCCGGAGACTTTGGCGTCGAGGTCGGCATCGGGACGCGGTTCGAGAACGAGCCGAAGTGGTTGCGAACCAGCGGACAAAATCTTTGTGATCGGAACGACTGCAACGCCGTCTTGCAACGGCGTGATTTGGATTTGTTTGTCGCCGCACTCGATTCGTGCCGACTGAAGTGCGGCGGTGTTACGGAGCGCGACGCAAACTTGATTGGTGCCGACAACTTCATCGCTTCCAACAAGCTCAAGTGGAATCGCTTCAACGGTTGTTCCGCCGCCGCGAATGAGGAGTGGTGTCACGATTTGTTCGAGCGGTGGAATCTCGCCGCTCGCAAGGCGAAGTGGACCGCTGGCGAGCGTGAGTCCGCGAATCAAAACGCCACTATCAGGCGGGGACGTGACGGTGAACCGTATCGCACGAACGCTTTGCGCGGAACCGAGCGAAAGCGAACACGGCGGCTGGTTGTCGCCTACTGGATACTTCGCGTCAAGATGTTGTATCTCTTTCCAACCCGCAGCGACATTCACATCGACTTTGAAGTCAAATGGCGAGCGTGATGTCCATCGTTCCAGATGAAAGAAAATGCGTTCGGTGAGAACAGGTTCGGAGAAATGCAGCGTGCATGTCACGTTGTCTCCGCTTTGGATGTGTAGAAGCCGCGTTTCTGTCGGGTCGCCCTTCTTGATGTGAACGGCAACGACGCCCGGCGGCGACGCCTCAACACGACACCCGCTCAACGACGATTCATTGAGCGGACCGTTCGGAACGTTTTTCAAGTCGAGACAGAAAAAACTGCGTTCATCGGCAGCGTTTGCTGCGTCAGACCAGCTTCCAGCCCCAAAAAGCGTTGTTGCCATCACAAAGGCGACTGCCAAACACGTTTGCAATTTTAACATTGATGACCGCCTTTGTGAGCAATTGGAGTGAATGTTCGTTCGTAACCGTTCACGGTTTTATTCCGTTCTCGAATGCCGTTAGGCATTCCGTTATGGTAGCACGCACGCGATGTGTAACGAAAACAACTCCGTAGGAGTTGCGTTATGGTCATTCTACCATAACGAAATCCCTACGGGATTGAGGAAAGGACGCCAAAACGGCATCAAAACCGTGAACGGTTACGAAATCTTCTTGTGATCGCCGCGCAACCATTATCAGAACGTGTGTATCAAGCAAGATCATGGCATCGTCTCCCAGACGGGATAGATCGGCGATATAACGTCCCCAATCTCCTGCATCAAGCCATAATTTTCCGGATCGACAATACCCAAAAGACGCGGATCAAACCCTTCCGGCAACGGTTTGCCATTCTCTTGAATGGGCGCACGTTCGACGACAACGCGCACGGGCTTGTTCACAAACTCTGCTGCGTCGTAGCGAGAAGTAGGGAGTGTGATCGTTCCATCGGCAGCGACCGTCGTTTCAAATTGAAGTGTAGACATTGGCATTGTTTACCCCATTCGGGTTGTTGATAGGCATGCACGAACACAACGCCAGCCATTCTACCGGTATTTTGGGGAGCGTCAACGTTGTGTAGAAGCGGGAGCAAAACCGTTCATAAATTGCATGGGGCGCGTTAAGGTAGGTGCGGGGTTTACACACCCCGCACACGCAACTCCGTGCTAGGGCTGACGACGCGATGCGCAATCATGGACCAGCGGTATCGCCACAATTTGTGGTGCCAAGTGCCCCCCAAACGCCATAAGGGCTCTTTTTACTAGAGGTGGCGGCTGGTGACACTGTTGTGAGAGTACCGCAATTGATTGTATCCGATACGAAGGAGACCGAGCCATCAAATCTTGCCACATTTACGCCCCCCGAGTGGTTGCTGCTCGCAGAATAGACGCCGGTTCCCGAAAGGATTGATTGGGAGCCGGTCACACAGCTTGGAGAATTGGGGGGTAATACTGTGTTGAAGGCGGTAAAGCCCGGAAACATGAGGAAGTACGCATTACCACGAGCTATGCTCGCCAGCGGTGTTCCCGTAAACTTCGTTTGATCTCTTGGAATGTTATGGCATAGGCTAGGATTGGCCATGGTCGCAAGCCTAGCCACACCACTCTTAATCTGTTGAGTGCCAACCATATCTGCTGTAACAGCCTCGCTCCAAGCCACCGTGTTGCTTGTGCCGTCGGTGATTGATGAAAAGGTGTTCCAGTTAGAAAATGGAACGCGGTCGGCAGATGATACAGCGTTGTTGGAGACCATGTTATCCGCAATGGAATACATATAGTTGTTTCTTGCGATACGCACAGCCTCCGTTGTGGGGGTCTGAGCGTTGTCGCTGCTGTTGGATTTGTACTGCACACCGGTTTGGCTCGCATTTCCATCGGAAGGGCAGACAAACGCTGGAATCGGTGCCATGTGACCACGTTCCACATCCGCGACAACAAAGACGCGAATATCCGCTCCAGCCAGCGGTTGTAAGGCGTTCTCAAATCGAGCCGCCTGCTCAATGTAGGGGAGCAACATGAATTGGACACTGTACCAACTCGCGGCACTATCAGCACCAGTCGCTGTTTTGCCGATAACACGATTGTTCATGTTGGGAAGTGCCTTCCATGTGCTGTGGTAGTTCTGTATCGCAAGCCCCAACTGTTTGAGTTGGTTGGTACACTGCATACGGCGCGCTGCCTCACGGGCCGCTTGCACCGCAGGTAAGAGCAGCGCAACTAACACACCGATGATCGCAATGACGACCAACAGTTCGACCAGCGTAAAGGCACCCTGACGGCAGCAAGTAAATGTTCTTTTTGACATCTTTTCTCTCCTGAATCTACGGTTGTGTAAAGAGGCGAAACCTTCCGAAAAACGACTAAACTCACCAACACTACAACGATTTACTCTCGCCGCCATTGGGCGTTCCCAAGGCACCCCAGACTCCAAAATCGCTTTCCCCAGACGTTTTGTCGGTCCGTCCGGCAGCTAGGTCGCCACAGTCGATTGTGCTTGAGATGAAACGAACGCTCCCGTCCAAAAATCCAGCATTAACTCCACCAGTATGGTTGCTGTTTGCTGAAAAAATTCCCCATCGTAGCCAGTTCACTCCAGAATTACAGCTTGGTGCATTGGGGGGCAAGATGGTCGTAAATCCAGTGACACACCCAAACGCCATTACATAGCTTCCACCCCGAACCCCTGTCTCCGCCGTTCCCGTAAAATTGGTCGGCTCCGCCGGGTCTACTGTGAGCATGCAGGACTTGACATTCGTCTGGATGGCCGTAGTCATGCGTGCTACACCACCACGAATTCGTGTGGTCGCAGTTGCGATGGCGGGGGCAGTTGCCGTTTCGCTGAAAGCTACGGTATTACTTGTCCCATCAGTAACTATCCCTAACGAGTGCCACATCATGTGGGGGAACACCATGCGACTTTTCTTTTCTGTATCCCCTGCGGGAAGAGTATTATAGGCCGCATTTGAGTTCGCAAAGGAATTGTTGTCCATACAATCGCCTTTGGAAATCACGATGTTTGTTCGTGCTGGAGTGTGTGCCTGCGATGAATACGTCCAGCTTGATGCCTTTGTCGCATTACCATCGGAGGGGCACAGAAAGACAGGGATGGTTGACGTATGCACATCATTGAACTCCTGCCGAGAGATGGCAGCAGTTATGCCTCCAGTGGTGATTACCCCTGCTACCGGAGCAAGTTTCGAGAGAGCCGCCTCGTATCTTGCCGCATTCTCAAGGAATGGGAGCAGGATGAAGTGGGTGCTGTAGTCTGGCTGATTGCTGGCTACTGCAACGCTACCAGCAGTACGGCTATCGCTAATGGTCCCGATCATTCGCGATCCCCCGGAAGGAAGCGAGTCGTAGGTGGACAAGTAGTTGTGAACCGCCAGAGCCGCCTGCTTCATGTGGCTTGCACAGGTCATGCGATTGGCTGCTTCACGAGCGGCTTGCACCGCTGGAAGCAGCAGTGCGACAAGCACACCAATGATCGCGATGACAACCAAGAGCTCAACAAGCGTGAACGCCGCGAACGCGCTGTCTGTCTGTCTGTCTGTCTGCGCCACGTCAAAAAGTCTTCTCATGGGATTCTCCTCTTTCTCGATGGTGGTGGAACGAACAATCGAACGAAACTATTTCTTGGAAACGTCAAACTCTGCCGAGTCGCCAGCCTTTGTGACCTTAAGTAGGAGTGTTGTTGTCTCCGGCTTGGCGGTTTCAGCGGGCATTGTCTCGGTCGGTTTGACGGTGGCCATTTTTTCGTTGAACGCCTGAATTTCGGCCTCATTGGCGTCGGGTTTCAAAACGGGTGCTCCAACGTACTCTTGTTTAGAAACGACCACTTTATAGGTCGCTTTGGGCACCCCCAGATATTTGCCGTGCGTGGCTAACGCCAATCGTCCTTGCGCATCAGTATACCCGCCAATGACCCACTTTGTTGGCGAACCATCTTCGTTGTACAACGTGACACAGACATCCGGCGCAGGCTGTCCGTTTTGTTTGAGCGTAATACTCGCCTTGAAGAGTGGCGGCATTCCATCAGGACGTTTCTCACCACACCCCATCGCTACCAAGACAACAAACATCAAGCCACACGTTACCATCACAACACGATTTCGCATAGGGCACCTTCTCTTTCTGTTCTGGGTTTACATTCATCACGAAAAGTCATCAAACGGTTAACACGACATGCACTGGAACTCGGTCGTGCAACGTTGTACAGTTGTTATGAGCTGCCATCAAAAGCGTTGCCAATTTTGCTCCGACATCTGCGGGTGAGAGGTCGGAGACGAGGTGTGGGAATACGGTTTCGCCGTTTGGCAAGACGTAGTAGTTTTGTACGAGGACTGCCACGTCTTTTCCTGCGACAAGCCCTTGTTCTTTGAGCACGGTTGTTAGGCAGCGTGCGTGACGCGCGGTTTGACAAATTACGGCGTCTGGGCGATCACCGGAAGCGAAAATCTGGTGACACTCTGCCATAATCGGTGCGTCGTCGGCGGGTGCAAACCGGAGTTGCCATCGGCACTTCGACTGTGCAAGAAGCGAGTCCAAAAAAATATGGTCTCCCGGCAAAACGAATTGACGCATCAAAAGAGCAGCATGACGCGACTTGCATTTTTTCAAAAACTCTGCCGTCAACTTTGCTGCTTGCGCGTGATCGCGATCAAGACTCGATAGATTGGAAATACCGGAATAACACGTCCCGTGAACGACTGCGGGCAGCCGACTTTCGGCGAGGAGTTGCTGTACTCCAAACGAGGCCCGCACTAGCACGAAGGCGTCGGTACCGCCATCGCGGAGCGCACGGTCGATCAAGTCTGCGACCTGTTCTTCTTCACGCCCCGCCGCGAGAAAACAGTGGTTGATATGCGCCGACGGAAGAACTGACTGCAAACCTTGAAAAATCCCGTCGGCACCAACTCCCTCGGTAATGAGATACTTTTCGTGAACCAAAAAGTGAACTCGCGTTAGCTTGGTGTCCGCATCTTCTGTACGTCGTTCGCCACTCGCTGGCAGAATCACTGCGCCTAACCGTTGCCGCCGCTTTATGATGTTGCGTTTTTCAAGAAGTTGGAGCGCACGATTTGCGGCACTACCCGCCACTCCCAAAAAACGCGAAGCGTCTTGCGTGGAGTAGTAGGAGTCACCCGGCTTTAGAAACCGCGTGCGGATATCCTCCTCAAGGCGATTGGCCAAATGAACGACCTTCGCCGCTGTTACCAGAGCATTACTCACAACTTGTCTCGCTGCAAATGCCGACCAGAAATTTGTTTTGGCAACACCACAAACCACTTACGGACGGGATTTTACCGCAGAAACTTCATGTTGTCAAGATATATTTCTAAAAAACGGGAAACTTTTCCCGCAAACCAAACCCGTGGTTGCGTTCTGTTTGTCGTTCCACTTTCATTCACCGTTTCTCTTCCTCAATCATTCTTGGTCTGCGGACGCCGGGGCCGAAGTTGTTTCCTTCGCCAAGCTCGGCGCGAATCTCGTTCGCAGCACTCTTGAGACGCGCGACGACTTCGGGGTGCGCGGCCTGAACGTCGGTTGTTTGACCGATGTCGTTGTCAAGATCGTAGAGCGCAAGTTCGGTCTGTTTGTTTTCATACTTGACCGGTTTGCCGCCGCTACCGCCAGTGCGGCCACCGAGTGTTCGGTAGGTGTGCGGAAAGACGAGTCGCCACCGCGTGTCGCCAATCGCCTGAAGCTGATCGGCGTAGTAAATGGCTAACGCATCGTGCGGCGACTTCGCATCAGGTTCACCGAACAGAAGCGGCCTAATGTCGCATCCGTCGATCTTCCGCGACGGGAGTTCCGCACCGATAAGATGTGCCACCGTCGGCAAAACGTCAATCGTCGATGCGAGTTCGTTGCAGGTTGTTCCGGCAGGAATTCGCTCCGGAAACCACGCAATCGTCGGGACGCGAATTCCGCCTTCAAAACTCGTCCCCTTCCCTTCGCGGAACGGTAACGCACTCCCAGCGTGGTCGCCATACGATAGCCACGGCCCGTTGTCGCTCGTGAAAAGAATGAACGTTTTGCGTTCGAGACCGCATCGGCGAACCGCGTCAACAACTTCACCAACCGACCAATCTACTTCCATCACGGCGTCACCGAAGAGGCCGTGATTGCTCTTCCCCGCAAACTTGTCGCTCACCGCGAGCGGGACGTGTACCATCGTGTGCGGCATATAAAGGAAGAACGGGCGATCTCGATTTTCCTCAATAAACGCGACGGCGCGTTCGGTGTACCACGTCGTGAGATTACGCATCGTCTCCGCATCTACAGACGGATTTATAATCTGCGTCCCTTCGATGAGCGGGAGTGCTGGATACTGGCTCGATTCGGGATGGTATGGCCACATGTCGTTTGAGTATGGCAGACCGAAGTAGCGATCAAACCCCTGCTCTGTCGGGAGAAACGGTGACCGGTGACCGAGGTGCCACTTACCAAAACACGCCGTAGCGTATCCACGTTTTTTGCAAACCTCTGCGATTGTCTCTTCGTCCGGGTCGAGACCGATGCGAACATTTGGGCCGAGCGCACCGGTGATTCCAACGCGGCGATGATAACAACCGGTGAGAAGCGCACTACGCGACGCCGAACATACCGCCGACGATACGACGAAGTTTGTGAAGCGTCGCCCTTCGGAGGCGAGTCGGTCGAGATTTGGTGTCGGGATCGCACTGCCAAAACTTCCGATGTCGGCATAGGCCATATCGTCAATGAAAATGACGATGATGTTCGGACCGTCACTCGCAGCGGCGTTTTCACCTCGCACAAAACTCAATCCGAAAAAGAACACCATCGCGCACACCGCGCACGAACGAAGAATCGTGTTCACAGCTTACCTCCGCAGAATTTGTTGAACCAAGAAACGGCGAGAACGCGCAGAGCATTCTATACCCGTTACGGGTAGATTTGTAGGCTTCGCCCTCCACAAGACCGCGGCCTCGATGGGCCGCTACCGTTTTGGTACGGGAAATTCAAACCGTCTTGAGTATAACCGCATTGGGAAACGCGACAAGCGGAGGCCGGGCAACGAGAGCGTGTGCCATCACAGAACGCGGCACTTGAACCGGATTACACCGTATTCGAGCGGGCGGAGTGGGTCGGTGATTTCCCAGCGGAGTACGAGCGAACCGGTACCGTTGCGTTCCGTCAGGAATCCGGTAGCAAGTGACGCCTCGGCTGAACCTTCCACGAATTCGAGCCGCGATGTGAGAGAGTCAATGATGGTGACATTGCCAATCGGTTTGTTCCCCATGTTGTCGAATCGCAACGTGAACTCAACGATGTCGCCGGGGTGCGCGGCGTCGCGGTCGGCAACTTTGACGAGCCTCAAGATCGAACGACTCTCACCATTTTCAACCGCAAACATTGACGCCGCATCTTGTTCGTTCGAGACCGCCGCTGCCGCAAGTTGGTGGATGCGTACACGCACACTCTCATTACCCGCCCACGCCTGCGCCTTGATGTGTCCGCGAACGAGCGACGCCATCGCCTCGCTGTCGAGATAACGTACCGAAAGCTGGCGACTGTAAGACATTACCGCCTCAACGTTTGCGTCGGCGGATGTCATCGTGTTTGCGCGAGCAGCACTCGGCGCGGCGCGACTTCCAAAACGGTCGAGATTGCTGTCGTGTCTCGCGTAAAGCGGCTGCGTCTCGTTCGACGTTGCACCGGTTCTTTCGCGTCGTTCGCTACGCTGAGGCGCGACCTCACCCGCATACGCAACGATCCCAACTCGCTGCGCGTCTTGCTGTACCCCTTCAACAACACGCACGCTCCGAAAACGCGGAGCGTAAAGCACAACACGTTCCGACTCGACGACCACAACTTTTCCATCAACGGTGTCAAAGTGAGCGACCGTGTCTTCGGGGCCAAGCTGCGTGACCGTCCAATCATCGTGAACTCGGACTCGCCCACCAGCGTCGCCACCGGAAACGATGTATTCGTCCGGCTCGGACGTTGTGTACGCAACGAGAGCAATCGGCGATTCTTCGGTCACAGCATCTGGAAGCGGTTTCGGGATGAGGTCCGCCGAAATTGTTCGCGGTGCCACCGCAGGTTGCGGTTGTGCGGGCTGAACCGGCATCGGTATCTGTTGTGGCACTTGTTGTGGTGCCTGCTGCATAGGCATCTGCGGAACGAACGTTGGTGACGCTGGCACAACTGCGTTGACCGGAACACCGACGGGAGCACCGCTCTGCGACTGGTACGCCGCAACTTGGTGCGGCTGTTCCTGCTGGTAATAAGGCATAACCTGCTGCTGGTACTGCACAGGGTATGGTTGCGGTGGAACCATAGCCGAGCTGTATGCGAAACCTTCAGATTCGTTTTGTGCTACCGCAACTTGCGGCGTGAACCACGTCGAAGGATTCGACCACGACTTCTTCGAACTCGGTTTTGACTGACTCGACTGCGGCGGCGTTGCAGCGTACCGGTTTGGCGTTGCCATCGAGACCTTCTGCGGTTGCTGCTGGCCTTGCTGTTGACCTGCTGGCGGCGTCAAGAAGTTTGCGTTCCACGTTCCGAGACTCGTACACCCAACGACGGACGCCAAACCGAAAACAACGAGACTGCTTGCTGCATAAGAACGTTTCATTGGAAAGTCCCTCATCATCGAATTAGTGTCGGTGCGGCTGCAACACGTTCACGAAACAGCGTGTTCCCTTGCGGGTCGCGTGCGAACTCAAGCCACGCTGGGCACCCAAGCAGAAAAGCGGCGTAGTCGCTTGGACTGCCGCTCGGTTGCCGTCCACCGATGCGAACAATCGCAACCGGTCGTCCAAGAGTATCAGCCATTGCAAGCGGATCGCTCCCCGGCGGGAGGTTGAGTGGCACGTCGTAGCCACTCGCAACACGTTCAGGCAACGCCGTCATCGGATTTTCGACGTAGACAACCTTTGTGACAAACTTGCCGTCCAGAGCGAGAGTGAGGTCGTCGTGTGTGAGCGTGACTTCAATCGGAAACTCTAGCTCGCGTCCGGCGGGTGGATATACGCGGTCAATCAGTTCGATTGTCGGAAAAACTTCGCTGCCGACCGCGAGCGGAATGCCTGTTACCTTGAAACGGTAGACACGCCCAATCCGCATCCCGACCACGAGTGGAACGGGTTGCGGTTGCACGAAGTCGCCTTCAGCAGCGAGCGCGATTTGTACTCCGTTTGGAGCATTAAACCTTACAGGCTGGTACGGCACCGCAGATGGTGCGCCAGCACGGGCCAAACGAGTTTGACCGACTTCACCGAGCGGCATGCCGCTGGTGTTAACTGCGTGCATCCCTGCTGGCGGCTGCGCGAAGCAGGTCGCCAACAGAAGCGAAAACAGTATCGCAGTGCAGACTGATCGAGAACGGTTCATTGGCATCCTTGCCTTCTGTATCCGTTGTGTATTCGTCGCGGTTTCAAAAATTCCGCTAGCAAATCACGGCTGCTGTTGCGTCGGCACTGGCGGTGTCATCCGCGACATCCGCGCCTCTTGGACATTCATGAGCATGTGATACGGTTGGCGTTCGGCGGGTTCGGGGCGTGCGGCGCGCGAGACGTTTTCGACTCGCTGCTCGACACCTTGCGGGTGATCGAGTTGTACCATCGTTCCACGCGGAACGTTATTCGGTTGGATAACCGCTGTGCCGACCGACGGTGGTGCGGGGATCGGTTCAGCACGCATAACAGGATAACGATTCGTTGCGACCGCACCTTGCGGCAACTGCGGTGGACCGGGACGACCTGTTGTTGTCTTGGTCATCGGCGTTCCATACGCGGGGATGTTGACGCCGGAAATGGCGTTTTGCGGAATCGAAGAACCAGTCATTCCACCGTTCATCATTGGCGGCATTCCTGCACCTGTTCCCATCATCATTTCTGCTTGGCTCGCGCGGCTCAAGTCTTTGTTCCCCATTCTGATGATCGCAAGAATCGCACCGCGACGACTCGCCTCGACAACCGGATCGACACCCGGTTCGAGTTGTGTGTTAACGAGCGTGCCGACACCAGCCATTGCCAAACCTTGGTATTCCGGGTTCGGAAGGTAGACGACTTTAGTGATGAAGTTACCGGAGAGGACTTGGTCGAAGTCGTTGTCGGAGAACTCTATCGGGACGGAGTTGTGGGCGAGATATGCTTGCGTGCGTGCCATTGTTGGCGCAACTTCGAGAGTTGGGTACAGCTCTTTTCCGTAGCGTCCCGGGATGTTTGAAAGTTTGAGGCGATAGATCGCGCCTTGCATGAAGTCGTGAGTCGCTGGTACGACGCACGGTGCCGAGTCGAACGCGCCGCGACGAACAACATCCCAGCGAATTTGCATCCCTTCGGGGCCGCCGAAGTAGAGCTGCGATGTCGGCATGACATAAGGCATCATCATCTCTTCGGCAGCGACGCCCATTTGCGGTGCCATCTGCGGCGCACCCATTTGGCCCGCACCGCTACCGTCTAGCGACATCTGTTGATAACCCTGCGGGATGACGCCCGGGCCGGGGCCATCGACGCCGTAACCACGGTACGGGACTCCGTGCGGATAACCGCCAGTCATCACCGGTCCCTGACAACCAACCACGACGGTCAGCAGTGTGATCATTCCAATCGTCAAGCGCATCGTAGGCTCCCCTTGAGACGTGTCTCGTTGCGACGTGACCAACTCTTGGTCTGGACACGCTCGCATCTGTTCCCTATACTTCACCAGTGCGGGTAATTCACCCACCTTACGCCACGGCTCGTGCGCGGCGTCGGGCTTCACCCACTCTTTCACTTTTTCGGTAAGATGCGATGGAAATCTTGTGTCTCTTTTTGCAAAAACGGCGATTTGCGATTCTCTGTTGCGTTATTCTGCTTGTGTTTGGCAGTGTGTTTGCGGCGGATGTGGCACCTGTATCGTCGGCAACTTCGGCGGTGTCGCTCTTGCAACGTTCAGCGGCGACGATTCTGATTCACAACACGATTCGCGCTACATTGCGGCTCGACGTTGAGTTGGCTGGTGACGTACAGACCGCAGAAGGTCAATACATTGAGCAAAGAAATGACGATCCAACGAGCACGATGATCGGTCAAACGATGTTTCGTCTCGACCTGCAATTTCCGCTGGATGCGAGTGCGCCGGTCGGGGCGGAGCCAAACTCAATGACGGTCGTTTGCAACGCGCGTAGCATTTCGCATTACACAGCTATTGAAGGAGTCAAACGGCTTGAGCGTATCGTTGTTAAAGATTTGGACAAAGCGATTCACGAATCGAAAGTGGTTTCGATTCCGTACACGTTGAGTGGACTTGGTGGTTTGGGCGGCCTAGCGGGGATGGTGAAGCAGCTAATCGTTTACTACGATTTTTCTTCGCCGCCGGAGACGTTTGTTCTTGAGGGGAAGGAGTCGTTTCCAGTTTGGAAGCTGACCGGCACGTTGAAGCCTGCGTGGCAGGAACGTCTCGCGGCGGCTCAAACGTTGTCGCCGACCGCCATTCCGACAGAGGTGGAGGTGATTTTGGGACGCGACGAGTTGTTCCCGTATCGCGTTCATTATTTTCACCGTCGTGATGCGAAGACGACGGTGACAGTAGCACGTCTCATTTTCGCCGAGCTAGTTTTCGGCGGTGAACCAGCACCGCTATTCAAGTTTGAGACGTTTGACCGCACCCTACCGCACGGAATAATTCTCGAAGACGTGACCGACTCTTACATCAAGGCTCTGACGCAAGGTCAGTAAGTCACGAGTTTTGCCAAAGCGCAAGCGATCAGTGCATCAGAAATGGTAAGAATGACACAATTCTTGAAAGTGTCAAAAGCCTAGAAAAGCAGGGCTTTGCGGCGTGTTGCCACCTACCGCAAAGCCCCCAGACGGAGAGGACAGGATTTGAACCTGCGGATCCCGGAGGATCACGGGTTTAGCAAACCCGCGCATTCGACCACTCTGCCACCTCTCCCAAATGTCTTACGCGGCGGAATTATACGCCTTCTCTTTCGCTTGGCAAGACGTTAACACGATAAATTGGATAACCAAGCAAAGTCCGTTTCGACGAAATCTCACCCTTCCCTATCTCACGCAGATTTATATTGTCAAAGACGCCAATCATCGCGTCAAGTGAATCAGCGTGGTGAACAATCATCGCCTCCATCGTCATCGGCGGCTTCGGCGAACCCCACTCCGCCGTTCGCTGGTGAGACAAAATGATGTGCTCAAGATGCAAAAGCGTTTTGTCGTCGAGAGATTTGATCGTCCTACCGATGTCGCGTACGATGTCGCGTCCGAGAATGATGTGACCCATCAGCTCGCCCTCCGTCGTGTGGTGCCCCGGCACGTCACCGACAGTCATTTCAGTCACTTTACCGATGTCGTGTAAAATTCCACCAGCCACAGCGACGGGGCGTGATATACGTTCTTTGCGGGCCGAATACATCTCGTCATAGTGGTCAAGTATGCGGACGACAATGCGTGTGACCGATAGCGTGTGTTCCAGAAGGCCAGCAATGAAGTTGTGATGGTAAACTCGCGCGGCAGCCGCTTCGAGTAGCGGCGTGCGATAAGTTGTGAAAACCTTTGCAATAAGTTGCGTCAGTCCACTCTTGCCGCAGTTTCGCTGCGCGATGTGCTGAATCTCATCAAACATCTGCTCCGGCTCAAAATCCGACTTCCGCATACAAGCTCGCCGGTCAAAACCATCGAGTTTGTCGTCGTCAGTTACGGGGCGAATTTTTTTGATGTCAAGCTGCAAACCAAACTTCGTGTTCAACAATGTGGCACGCAGCTTGAAGCAGTCGCCAACAAACCAATTGTCAGTAAAATCGACGAAGTACGGCGAATCAAGCCAAATGTGGTTGCGAACTTCACGTTGCGAATCGCCAAACGCAACCCGATAATACGGCTTCCCATCCCGCGTTTGCAAACGTTCCTTCTCCGCTAGGCGAGCGAAGGTGTCAACTTCGTGGCCAACTTCCATCGCTGAAAATGGAACGATTGTTGGAATAGCGTTCATTGGTGGCTCTCAAGACGGGGAACCGTCCACGGTTTATACGAAGGCACGAAAAGTAGATGACTAAACAAGTGGGCGGAAGTATAGAAAACTTGCCCGCAGTGTCAAGTAGTTCAGGTTCGGCATAGTGGAATCCTCCAGTTATCAACGCCGTAGGCGTTTGGAGGGTTCGGCTATGCCGAACCGCTGTTCGGGTGCAAGTTTCCGAACAGGTCTATTGTTGAACCACAACTCTGCGGCCAACAATTTTGATGCGGTTTTGCGCGATAAGTTCAATCGCTTCTGGGTACGCGATTTTTTCTTGCTCGAAGACACGCGCAGCGAGAACGTCAGCGGTGTCGTCATCGTGAACAGCGACGACACGTTGCAAAATAACTGCACCGTGGTCGTACTCGTTATCGACGAAGTGAACCGTACACCCCGTCACCTTCACGCCGTAATCTAACACCGCTTGATGAACGTGGTGGCCGTAAAAACCGTGTCCTGAAAATGCGGGGATCAGCGACGGATGAATGTTAACAACGCGCGACTCAAAATCACGAGGTATCAACAAACGTTTCAGATAACCAGCAAGAACAACAAGCTCCACACCTGCTTCACGACACGCCGCAAAAACGGCGTCGCTGAACGCGGTAACATCAGCGAAGTCACGCGGGGCAATCGTCTGCGACGCGATCTGTCCGCGCTCGGCGTAGACCAGCCCTCCCGCATTGGCACGACTTGAGACGACAAGAACAACCTCCGCCGACAACTTCCCCGCCGACGACAAGTCAAGCAAGTGCGCAAGCGAACGACCCGTTCCAGAAATGAGTACGGCAATTTTGAGCATTTGGTTCAGTATGGTGAACGACGCATTATCGGGTGAAAACGAGGGCCACTTATAACACCGTCAACCGCTGCTGTCAAGTCGCGTGTTTCCATTTTTTACGGCGTAGTGGAAGAAAGTCGCCGAGTGTTGGGAAGAGTTTCGTTGCGTGCGACAAATCTACTCAAGACGGTTTGAGTTTTCTGTGCCAAAACGGTAGCGGTCCATCGAGGCGTCATTGTCACGAGCTGCGGTTTGGTGGAGGGCAAAGCCTTCGAATCGACAAGTAACGGTCTAACACTCCGCCGCTGGTATTTCAAAAACCAACGATAGAGTTCTGGATTGGAATAAACTTCTTGCCATATCGCGTGGCTGCCGTTTGGAATGGTCGTAAATTTCACATCTGCACAGCCGACCGACTTCATCGCCGAAACCATTTCGGCACTGTTCGTCCACGGAACGACTTCATCGGCGTCGCCGTGAAAAATCCAGGCTGGAACCGACTTGAGCCGTTCTGCTTTCGCCGCATCTCCGCCACCACATATCGGAGCGATTGCGGTAACGTGTTCCGGCATGGCACACGCCATTTCAAACGTTCCAAAACCGCCCATACTCAATCCTGTAATATAGACACGCGTTGGATCAACGGCAAAACGTCCCAAATCAGAGCCGATTACTTCGTCGAGGAGTTTACGAAGTTTTTCTGCATTCCAACCGTGTTTTGGCGTAACGGGACTGACGACGATAAATGGAAAGTCTCGCGGTAAAATCTTTTCGTGTGCATAGAAGGCAATGTCACACGTTTTGAGATGTGTGACATCTTTTCCTATCTCGCCAGCTCCATGCAAGAAAAGAATAAGTGGTGACTTTCCTGTTGGAAACGCCCCGCGAGGAAAATGGACAAGGTAATCGTAACCACCAACCCAATCGCGTCGGCACACGATTGTCGAGCCGAATAGCCACGTCTGCACATCGAATGCGACGCGCCCAACGACTATCGCGGTTGCCAGAATCCACAGCGTCAAAAATGCGAGACGCATGTTCACATGATCCTCCTACGCACACAAAACGTAAACACGATCAATAACAGAGGAGCAGCGTACCCGAAAATCGCACCACTGACCGACATCGTATTGCAACAAATGCCGGGTGGCGGATACGGTTTCGTTCCCAACTTTTGTTCTGTCATCCAACGCAAGACGTGCATGTCTTTGAGGGCGTATGTCCACGCATCGTGCCCTTCGGACTTGACTTCCGTCAAACACGCCAAACCGCCGGACTGGTTGATAGCATCAACAAGTGGCTTAACGCTCGCCGAAGGTGCTGCGTTATCTTTGGTACAGTTGAACGCCCACACCACTGCGTCGGTATCGAATTGAACGCTGGGAGGGTTGGTTGAGACGGGAACGATTGTCGCTATACGTCCGCGATTACGTCTTGAAAACTCCCACACCGCAGAGCCACCGCTACTCAAGCCGAATACAGAAACCTTGTTGGTGTCGATGGGATATTCGTCGAGAATCGCTTCAAAAACTTCCTGCGCGATTGTTAGCGGTGCATCTCCAATCCCTTCTGTCGAGAGCGATGATGTCCACGATGGATTGTCTTGCGGACATTGCGTTGCCATGATGTAACAATCAATGCTACTCGGACCAAGGAGCAAATCGAGAGTTGCTTGAATGTGTGCCAGTTGGCGTTTGTTGTCGTTGTCTGATTCTCCCTTGCCGTGAAACCAGACAACAAGCGGATACTTCTTCTTGGGATCGACGTGTGATGGTGTTCGGAGCCGAAAGCGGATCGGGTTGTTGTTGTAGCGACCGCCGGTGTAGTTGTATGTAACTTCGTCGAAACAGTCAATCGCTGTTGGGTTTGCCAAGAATCCTTCAACAGCGTGTTTCGCTGATTCTGCGGTTGTAATCTCAACAAGTTCACGCGACGCTACTTCGCGGATTTTCGCAGGGCTGATGACTGTGAGCTTTTTGAACGCGGCAGAATCGTCCAAGCTGGATACCGTCACCAAAAGACTAAAAATGATGGTGTACATGAGTGACCTCAATCCATTCGCAGTGATGTAATCCATATCCAAGCGGTGCCGATGGTGGTAGAGATGGCGGCCATGACGGTCACGAATGACAGTAGTGCGAGCCAAGAAAACGCTCCTAAACCGAGCCAAGTGTAGAGCGAGTAATACATCGCATCAATAGCTGGCGTCTGACGCAAAATGACGTATAGCACAATCAAG
>JBOFSQ010000024.1:0-34485 GCA_051651625.1 Thermoguttaceae bacterium
GAATGAACGCGATGGACAAGCACGGCGTCCATAGTGTCCATAGCGTCCATCATGTCCATTCCTGCGGAGTCACGCCGAATCGCACTTCGGGCACTCGCTTACGCTTCGCGTTCTTATTCACTCGCAAAAACTTCCCCTCAAGATTGGTACAACCGTTACCCGAAATAAAGTCCATACAACCGCACCTTGCGGCGCATTCGGCAAAGTTTACCCAAAGCCACTTCGCAAATCTATGAAAACGACGTCAACTTCGCAACTTACCACTTTTGGCGTGACCACGACTTGGGTGCGCCAGCTCGTTGCCGCTGGTGTACTCGCGGCGATCCCAGCCGGTCTCGCTGTGGCCGCAGAAACAGCGTCGCCACCGACAACCGCAGTGCCAGCGGCTATGCCGTCCGCAATGCCGCTCGTCGCGGTAAACCAAGACCGCGTTCCAAAGAGCGACCGCGTCGTCGTAAAACCAGAGACAGCGAAACCTGAAACAGCGAAGCCTGAAACGACGACGCCAGAGACCGCAAAGTCTGAAGACGCAACTGCGGAAACACCAACTCCGCCCGCACCCACACGCAAGAGCGGCGGCTGGGTCGGCGTTTCGTCGAAAGGGGGCGAAGAGATCAAGATAGACGAGAAACAGCCACAGGAGACAACGCCTACAACGACATCGAAGTCGCAGCAGTGGCGCAAGAAAGAAGTGGCTGCCGATCCGACAAAACCAACGCCACCAGCAGTAACCGAAACGGTTCCAGTAAAACCAGCCACGCCCGTCACACCGCCCGCTGCGCAAGACGAAGCCGCAGACTCAGAAACCACTGAAGACGACGCTACAAAAGACGCCGCCGCCGATTCACTCGCACCAACTCCACTCCCACTCCCAGCCGACAGCGAAGCTGTCACCGAAGAAGAACCGGCGGGTGAAGCATCAACACCGTCCACCGAGTCCACGCCGTCCGCCGCAGAACTCGTCACCGAAGAACCAGCCGAAGAACCAGAAGTCGAAGACAGCGGTCTTCTCATCGATGGCCAGCGCGTCGGCGACCCGTACTCGGCGACGAAAATCCAGATGCTCTACGACGAGGTTATGGGCGGGATTCAAAGCCGCGGAATCACGGGGCGTTACAGCAGTTGGGTGAACTACGCCCGCAGCGTAATTCGCAACACCGCTGGCACAAACACCGGCAGCGAACTCGACGGACGTTTCCGAAACGGCTGGTACCGCGATATGTACAACGAACCGATCAAGTCGGTCATCGAAGTCGATCAGTTTTCACGCGAGTTTCACGACGCGATGAGTGGCAACCACTTGCAACTCGTCGCCGGAATGGAGATGATTCGCAAAAAACTCGACTGCCGCGCACGCGGCGACTCCGAAGGGCAACTCCCCGAAGTGACAACGCCAATGGAAGCCGTTCAAGCGGTCGTCCGCGCACTGACCGAGGCGCAGGCCGGATACACGCAAGCTCTCTCAACACTCAACCGCGACGAACAAAATCGCCTCTCGGCGGAACTTTACGACACGTTCGCAAAGTCGGCGGTGAGTGGTCATACGATCCCGAATCGTTCGCAAGGTCGGCAACTTGTTGACATCATGTCTCGCGTTGATAGAACCGGATTCTGTCGCTCCGCCGAGGCGATAGCACGCCTCACCGATTCAGCGTTACTCGAACAACTCGCCAACCTGCCGGACGATGCGTTTCCTCGCGTCTCTGTCGGCGGGCAGCAGTATCAGCGTCTCACCACGAGCGTAGGCGACATCCTCATCGGCGGCACCGAAAACAAGATCATCGACCTCGACGGACACGACATGCGCGATGTCGTCTGCGTCATCAGTCGCGGTGGAAATGACGTTTACCGCGAAGGTACAGTTAACTTCGCTCGTCCGCTTTTCGTCGTCATTGATCTGGCTGGCGACGACGTTTACAGCGGTTCGCGTCCGGCGATTCAGGGCGGAGCGATTATGGGCGTCTCGGCAATCATCGACGCCGCTGGCAGCAACACTTACACCGCTGGCGATGTCGCGCAAGGTTCTGCGATTTGCGGTGTCGGACTGTTATTCGATCTCGACTCCGACGGCAAAACGAAGTACAAAGCGTTTCGCCGCGTACAAGGTCACGCGCTTGCCGGTATCGGCGTCGCGCTCGACCGCGGCGGCGACGACACCTACCGCGCAGCACTCTGGGCACAAGGATTCGGTGCGCCGGGCGGATTCGGTCTACTCGAAAATGTCAAAGGGAACGACTGGTACTACTGCGGTGGACAGTTTCTCGATTCGTACCCCGAACACCCCGGATACGACGGCTGGGGACAAGGTATCGGTGCCGGAATTCGGCAGGTTGCAAACGGCGGCATCGGAGTTATCCTCGATGGTTCGGGCGACGACCTCTACGAAGTCGATTACTTCGGACAAGGCGGCGGTTACTGGATGGGACTCGGTTTTGCCCGCGACTTCGGCGGCAACGACAAGCGAATGGGTTCAACGCTCCTCGCCTACGACGGCAATCCGCGAACGCAAGAAAAGTGGACGCGATTTTCAAACGGTTGGGGTTGTCACTACTCGCTCGGTTATCTGTTTGACGACGGCGGCGACGACCTCTTCGGCGGAAAAATCATGGGCGGCGGTATGGCGTGGGACCTCTCGATGGGGTACTTGCTGTCGCTTGGTGGGAACGATACGTTCGCCGCAACCGGCGGTATGACGCAAGGCGTCGGCGCGGAAGGGAGCATCGGGATTCTGTTGAGTTACGGCGGCAACGACAACTTCATGGGTCGCAACCAAGGTAATGCCAGCAGCAGCATCACTTATCACTCGCCGTCAAACTGCGGTGGAAACTTCAGCTTCGTCGTCAACTACGGCGGCGAAGATACATACGGCAGCAAAGTCCCGAACAACAGTTACGCACAGCGCGGAAGCTCTGGCGGATTTTTGATCGACCGTCCGTTCCACGATGAGTACGATCTGTTCATCGCTTCACAAGCAAAGATGCTCGCCGACGCGAAAACAAAACTCGACGCCGACGTTCAAACGCTCGAAGCGTCGAAAGAGGGTAAGACGCCGCAGATTCAGCGTTCGATTCAGATGCAGATCGCGAAGCTCCAGCAGAACTACCAAAAAATCAGCGCAACTCCGCAGCGTCCGACAATCGGTGCGGTGACGCGGCTCGGTGCGCAGCGTGAACAAGCCGCAACAAAACCAGCGACATCACCCGCAGCGTCACCCGACAAAACCGCCAGCCCCGCAACGAGACCCACAACGAAGTAAGCGGCGAGAATCACAGAAGTAAGCGACGCAAATCACAACTTTCATAGGACATATAGGCCCTATATGTCCTATAGGGCCTATAGAATCAACCACCAACCACGATACACTTCCACCATGAAAAACTTTTCCAAAACATTCAGTTTGACGCTAATCACATCGTTCTTTCTCGGAATGACGGCGGCAGCGGAGAGTCTGCCCACCGTCACCGAGGAAGAAGACCTCTCGCTGGAATCGTCTGCACCAGCGGTCGTGAGCGACTCCGGCGAACTCTCGCCGACAGCGAGAATCGCGGTGCCAGACTTCACTGCCGACACGGCTGAAGTCGCGGCTCCGGCAGCGACCGTTATCGCCCCGCCAACGCGACTCGTCGCAACGTCGCAGACGATTCGCGCGACTGAAATCGCACTCGTTCAAAACACGCAGAGCAGCGGCGCAAAGCCGTCGGTGAAGAACGCGGCAACGTCGTCCGCGCCGTCGGTTCCGGCGACGCTCAAAGACCAGCTCACATCGATCATTGCAACGAACGTCAAACGCGGCGTCTCGACGAGCGTTTGCGAACCGTTCGACTTGATGGCGTTCGCACTTCCGAGCGGTGCCGACGCGATGGTTTTCCAGCCCGCCGCGAACGTCAATCCAAACGACAAGAACGCCCCGAAAGGGAGTGCGATCTACTCTATCGGTTCGCTCTGCTGGAACTACGCTTGCAGCGGCAAGACACTCCTTCGCACCGATGGTCAAAACGTCTACGCCCGTGTCGGTCGCGGTTGTCAGAGCAAGCCGTCGCAGTTTCTCGCGCTCCTTGCGATGTCGAACATTATGGAAGACTACGAGTTGCGTGTCGATGGGCGTCAGTTCACGATAGCACACTTGATCAAGAGCGAACGCGAAGCGTGCCAGCGCGGACTCGATATGTCGCTCACGCTCGTCGCGCTTTCGTTCTACAGCACGACGCGCGAAACGTGGACGAACAACTTCGGCGAAAACTGGTCGATTGACGCAATCGTCACCGAAGAGCTGAATCGTCCTGTCGATCAGGGTTCGAGTGACGCGACCGATTGGCTCTTGGGACTCTCGGCGGCGGTGCAACTTTACGAAGAAGAGGGAGCGAGAAAGACCGGTGCGATACTTCTTGCGGAGAAGCAGATCGCGGCGTATCACGACTTCATTCTCTCGGTGCAGAACGAACAAGGACTTTGGCACCCGCAGTTTTTCTTGTTCCGTGGTGTCAGCGGCGACCTTTACGACTCGCTTCTCACCGGCGGACACATCGTAAGGTTCCTTGCGTTTTCGATGTCGGACGACCAGCTCAAAGACGCACGGATGACGAAGGCGGTTGAGAGTTTGGTTGCGGCACTTGCGCGAGTTCCGAACACGGCCCACGCCGGAAACATGAACGACCGCCAAGTCGAAGCCGTTGGCGTAGCGACACAGGCGTTGGCATTCTATAACCAACGAGTGAAGTGATTGGCTGCTGATGACACGGACACACGGACGAACACAGACAAACACGGACTGACACGGACGAGAATACTGTATCCTTGTCCGTGTTAGTCCGTGAAGGTCCGTGTGAGTCCGTGTCTCCGTGTTAGTCCGTGTCTCGTGTCCGGCCTCATTCCCTCTTGACAATCGCGCATAGAATACGTTACAGTTTCCAAAGTTGTTTTCACCAAACGCTTTGGAAACTGTAACTGGTTTAACTATTCTATGCCATTGTCCACGTTTGCCTCATCGACCATATCGAAAAACTCTAGCATTTCTACGACGAATCGCATCAGCGATTTTGTTGAGCCGTTGGGTTTGGAACTCGACTTTGGTCGTCCGCGTTACGCTGCCGAGACGGCGCGACCGCACATCTTGTTCGCCCCGATGCACTACGAAGCGGGGTACGCATATCCGCTCGTCGTTTGGCTCCACAGCAGCGGCCACGATGAACGTCAAGTGATGCGAACGATGCCGCAGATTAGCATGCGAAACTACGTCGCCGTCGCACCGCAAGGAATGCGTCTTGATGCGGGAGCGTCGCCAGCGATTTCGTCTGAAAACTCTGTCGTTAAACCGCGCAGACGCAGCGAACGCGCAGCGGCACCGCGTTACGACTGGCTCACGACGCGCGAAGGTGTGACGTGGGCTGAACGTGCGGTCTTCGAGTCGATTGACCTAGCGGCGCAGCGTTGCAACATCGCACGGCACCGCGTATTTCTTGTCGGCAGCGGGAGTGGCGGGACGATGGCGTTGCAACTGGCGACCCGTTTTCCGCAGGAGTTCGCGGCGGTCGTCTCGCTTGGTGGCGGACTTCCGGCGGGGAATCTTCCGCTCCGGTCGTGGGCAGCGATTCGCCGCCTTTCGGTCTTGCTCGTTGCGGGCGAACAGAGCCAAAACTTCACGCCATCCGATGCCAACAAACTTCGCCGCCTCTTCCACTCGGCGGGCGTCCCCGTCACGCTTCAGCAGCACGCCTCCGGCGACGAATTCAGCGACGACATCCTCGCCGACGTGAACCGATATTTGATGTCGATTGTGGTGTGAATCGTTTCGATGGACTCGCTCCGATGTCACTCGCTTACGCTCGGTGCTCTGATTATTTTGCTTCGGTTTCTTCGCAGCAATACAGCGTCCCGAAGATTCCGAAATAGATGCGGCCATTTGCGGCGGTGGGGGTTGTCGCAAGTTGATCGGGAAGTTTGATGCGGGCGAGAAGTTCTTCGGTCTGCGAATGACGTAGAACGTGCATCTCGCGGCGGAGCGTTCCGATGTAAACCTTCCCGTCAGCGACGAGCGGCGAACCCCAAATCGCACCGCTCAATTTGTGCTTCCAGTACGGTTTTCCCGTCGCAGCGTCGAGACAGTGAAGCGTTCCGGTGCCGTTCGTTCCGCCGTCGGCGACGTAGAGCAGTCCGTCCGCAACTGCAACGGTCGAGCCGGAACTGGTCATGTCGCGGTAACTCCAAACGAGTCCGCCGCTGCGAGTCGTGTCGCCAGTTAACGTTGCATCGAGACAGACGAGCCAGCCCGCGGGCATGTTGTGATAAAGCTCTTGCGTGAAGACGACAAAAACTTTCTCGCCGTTCACAACCGGATTGGCAACGACTTCATACGACGTTGTGTCGTGCTGATGGTCGCGCGGCGGCGCACCGGCGTCGGTTTGTGCGAGCGGTTCGCCGCAGAAACTCCAGACGTTTTTCAGTAACACAACTGTCTTCTCACGCCGCGCACTTGCAGCGTCTGCATCGGATAAGGTTTCGCACGCAAACAGATGCCCCGTTCCCGTCCCTTGAAAGATGAGGCGTTTGTCACCAACAATACCGAGCGTCGGCGACGACCACTGACCGTGAACGATGTCGCCGCCGAGTTTGAAGTCGTCGCGTGCAAGAATCTTTCCCGTCTTCTTGTCGATGCAAACGAGCGACGGCGCATCGGGGGCGAGGACAACCGAGTGCGTCCAATCGACGCCGTTACTCGTGCAAACGTAAATCAAATCGCCGTCGATCAGTACGCGGCTGTTGGCGGCGTTGTGCGGTTGTACGCCGAGTTCGGTAACGAGGTCGGTGAGCCAAAGAATGTCGGCGTCTTGAGGATGCGGCGTTATCGGCAACGTCTCACCATCGACGCAGTGTCGCCCTTCGTCTTGATATTCGCCGTCGTTGCCGTCGGCCATTCCGTTCATATCGAGACAGACAACCTCGCAGCGATTCGTGACGAGGTACGCCTTTCCGTTTTCAACCGACGGCGGCGACGAGATTCCGACGTTGTGCCAGTCGCCGAACTTCACTTCCCAACGTTTCGGACAGTTGAGTTCCCAAACGAGTTCGCCAGTTTTTTCGTCGCGGCACTGCAAGACTCCGCGGTCGCCAGCGAGTTCGGGGCGGTTTGCAAACGCGGTTTCATTCGTCCCGACGAGTACGCGACCTTCCGCAACGACCGGCGTTCCGTAACAGACCGGCCCGATCTTTGCAGTCCAGCGAACGTTTCGTGTCGTCGCCGGATCGACTTCGCCCGTTTGCGAGTTGCGCTGACCAGCATCGAACGACGCAGGCAACCCGACTTCGCGCGACGCGAGATTCCCCGACGCCATCTCGCCCCACTGCGGCTGGTCCGCCGCAAACGTGACCGCAAACGTTAGCAACAACGTCACAATTGTTCCGCGATAAATCATCATAGGGGGCCTCACTGACACGGACACACGGACGAACACGGACTGACACAGACAAACACGGACGGCGTTCGTCCGTGTTCGTCCGTGTCAGTATCATAGCGCAATTTTTCCGCATGTCGAGGGCGACACTTGGCTTTTCGTCGGTACGGCGGGCCACGCGGTTGACACGTCGGGCAACTCCTCTATACTTGTGGCCGTTTGTTTGCACTTCACTCACCGACGCACCAAAAGGAGAAACAGGTCATGACGCCAGAACAATCAATTCCGCAAACAAGTCCGCAAAACGCAACGTCACAAACAACGTCACCAGCAGACATGTCTCCGCCTACGCAGGCCGCCGGTAGCGGAATCTCGAAGACTTGGGCCTACAGCGGTAGGGCGATGCGGGCGTGGATGATTGCCGTCAGCATTCTCACAATCGCATTGGTTGTGCTCGCCAGTTTCGGTTCGACGACAACGAAGTTGCCAACTGCGGTTGTGTGGGGCATCCCGCTTGGACTCGCCGCAATCGCGTGGCTCCACTACGCCATCGTCTACTGCTACCGGACGATGACAATCCGCTACCGCATCAACGACTTCAATCTCTACTACGACCACGGTCTCTTGAACCGTACCACCGACACGATGGAGATCATCAACATCGAAGACATGCAAGTAACGCAAACACTCTGGGACCGCCTCATCAACGGCGGCGTCGGGACGGTGAAACTCTTCTGTAAAACCGACCGCACTCACAGCGGCGAGTTCAAGATGATCGGTCTTGAAGACCCACGCGGCGTCCTCGAAATAATCGACCGCGTCCGCCAAGAACGCCGCGGAAAACGAACGATGATTCAGGTGTGAAAGCAACAAACATGAATCGTTCTCACGAACTTGCTACAGAAAGTCACGGACAATTTCTCGTCTATGCTGATGAAGCTGGGCGAATCAAGATCGATATACGCCTTGAAAACGAGACCGTATGGCTGTCGCAGCAGCACATGGCCGCTCTGTTTCAGACGACCAAACAAAACGTCAGCCTGCACCTCAATAACATTTTCGATGAAGGAGAATTGCCGGAGAATTCAGTTGTCAAGGATTTCTTGACAACTGCCGCCGATGGCAAAGGTTATCGCACGAAACACTACAATCTCGACGCGATTATTTCTGTCGGCTACCGCGTGAAGAGCGCGGTTGCGACCCGGTTTCGGATTTGGGCGACGCAGCGATTGCGTGAATACATAACCAAAGGTTTTTTGCTCGATGACGAACGGTTGAAAAATCCCGACTTGCCATTCGATTACTTCGACGAACTTCTCCGCCGCATTCAAGACATTCGCACATCGGAGCGGCGGTTTTATCAGAAGATCACCGACATCTACGCCACTAGCATCGACTACGACCCAACGCAACCAGAAAGCATTGAGTTTTTTCAGACGGTACAAAACAAAATGCACTGGGCGATCACTGGCAAAACGGCGGCGGAGATTGTCCACACGCGAGCGGATAGTGCCAAACCAAACATGGGATTGACGAGTTGGCGTGGAGTGAAGGTGCGCAAGAGCGATGTCGTGATTGCGAAGAACTACTTGACAGAAGAAGAACTTGCAGCTCTGAACAACTTGGTAGAGCAATATCTTGTCTTCGCCGAAGGGCAGGCGATGCGTCGGGTGCCGATGCAAATGAGTGATTGGCTCAAGAAGCTGAACGATTTTCTAACGATCAACGACCGAGACATTTTGACGCACGCCGGACACATCTCACACGATCTCGCCAAGGAACGAGCCGAGTCTGAGTACGACCAGTTTCATTGCAATCGCATTCGCCAAACGGATGCTGAAGATAGCGAGTTTGAAAAATCCGTCAAAAAACTTCCGCCCACAAAGGGTTTGAGCAAACCAAGGAATCGTCGATGAAGTGCCCATTCTGTCGTATCGACAACGACAAGGTTATAGAAACGCGGACGAGTACCGACGGCACGATGATTCGGCGTCGGCGTCAGTGTCTCGGATGTAACAAGCGATTCTCGACGCAGGAACACGTCGAGAAGGCGGTGGTTCGCGTCATCAAGCGTGACGGGACGCGCGTCCCGTTTGACCGTGCGAAGTTGCGGGCTGGTCTTGATCGTGCTTGCTGGAAGCGTTCGATCAGCGACGACGACATCTGGCGGTTAGTCGCCACCGTCGAGGCGGAAATTGACGCAACGTTTGACGAAGTTGAGAGTCGCATCATCGGCGAGTTGGTCATGGACGCACTCCGCGAACTCGATCACGTCGCCTACGTCCGGTTCGCCAGCGTTTATCATCGGTTCCAAAGTGTTAGCGACTTCGCAAGCGAGATCGAGGCGATGGCCGCACGTTCGCCTCGCACGCTACAAACTTCGCCCTACGAAATTGATCACAATGGCTGCGACGATTGACCACCACCAGCGACGCCTCGTCATTTTGGAGTCGGCCTTTGCGCTCTTCGCAGCCGAGGGGTACGCCGGCGTGAGCTATCAAAAAATCGCCGACCACTGCGGCCTCTCGCGGACAATCATCTACCAGTATTTCGCCAACAAAGAAGAGATCTTCACACTGGCGATTCGGCTGGCGACGAACAATCTTTCAGAAATGACCGACCGCGTTAGAATGCGGCGTGACTGGTCGCCGCTCGAAAAAATACGCCGCGTCATGCACATCACTACGAAGATGCTCGACGAGAATCGCATCTTCCTCACGGTCGTTCTCGACTACGTTCTGACGCAAAAACAGCGAGGCCGCGACGTTCGCCGCCGTGTTCGGCGTCACACTTTTGGGATGAAGTTTCTGCTCGCGCGACTGATGCAGGAAGCGATGGCGGCGGGTGAGATTGGCACCATCGATCCAGAAATCGCCGCCAGTCACCTCTACGGACTGCTCGAATCGTGCGTACTCAACCTCACCGTCACGGGCGTCCTCGACGCCCGTGACTCGCGCGTGCTCATCGACTCATACATCGACAGCATGGAAAGTAGTTCAGGTTCGGCATAACAACCGAACCATCCAGTTTAGGTTCGGCATAGCCGCCCCCTCCAGTTGTCATACGCCGCAGGCGTGGAGGGTTCGGCTATGCCGAACCGCAGTGTGCGTGCAAGTTTCCGAACAGGTCTAATCGAGCACATACCCGCTACGATAAACCGGTTTGATCAAGTCGGCGACGCCGGGGGTTTTGAGGTCGGCGAGATTCGTGATCGCCATCTTTGAGGCGTCCCAGTAAACTTTCTCGCCAAACTCGTTCGGTTTTGACGCCGTCCACACCGCGAGATTTCCGAGCAGCATCGCCTCGGTCAGCGGCCCCGCTTGTTTCGGGAAGTTCGAGAAACAAAGTTCGGGGTTGTTCTCTTTGATCGCCGTGACAAGTTCAAACATGTTGCGAGGATCGTCTTCGCGTCCCGTTAGAGCGTTGTAGTCGCCTTGCGGATAGAGCGGCGCGTAACGAACTTCGCTGACATCGACATTCTTCTTTTCGATGCGTCCGAGTCCGCGACAACCTTCAGAGCCGATGATGACGTCGCCGCCTTCGGGCATCTTGTCAACAACTTGGAAACCGCGTTCTTCAAGGAACGAACGTTCTGGAGTCCAGCCGCCGTCGTACCAAACGAACTTGAAACCTTTGCGCGACTCCGTTGCCGGATACTCAAACTCAATCATCGACGACTTCGGAAAAACGTCGAAATCGTGTCCAGAAGTTTTGGCGACGACGCTCGTCGGAGCACTCAAATCGAGTGCGGCCATGTACGCATTGAGCGAGTGGCAGGCGATGTCGCCGAGTGCGCCGGTGCCGAAGTCCCACCAGCCACGCCACGCGAACGAGTGATAAAGTCCGGGGTAATACTCGCGTGGTTTCGCGGGGCCGATCCACAAATCCCAATCAATGTTGGCGAGGTCGCGCTCGATTTGTTTTCGCTTCTCCGCAACTTGCGGCGCGACGTTATCAGTTAAACTCGCTTCGTAACCGGCGAGCGTGCGAACGAGTTCTGGTCCTTGCGGCCAGATCGGGCGATTTGTCCAGACGTGAATCTCTTCGATGTCGCCGTAAGCTCCGGCCTTCATCTCGGCGGCGTGGCGACGCAGGCCGTCGCTCGCACTCCCTTGATTTCCCATCTGCGTACAGACGCCCATTTCTTTTGCAACTTTCCCCATCAGCCGCGATTCGTAGATCGTTCGCGCGAGCGGCTTTTGAACGTAGACATGCTTCTTCATTCGCATCGCCATCAGTGCGGCGGGTGCGTGAGTGTGGTCGGCGGTGCTGACGGTTGTTGCGTCGATAGTCTTCTCGTTTTCTTCGAGCAGTTTGCGAAAGTCGGTGTACGTTTTCGCTTTCGGATAACGCTGCGAGTAGTGTGCGAGTCGTCCTTTGTCGATGTCGCAGATGGCAACGATGTCGGCGAACCGCGCGGCGTTAGCGGTATCGCTGTCACCTTTTCCGCCGAGTCCGATTGCTGCGAACGCGAGGCGTTCGTTCGGCGACGCACTCACGCGCGGCGTCGCTCCCGCCGCGGCCCAATAACCAACGCTCGCCAGCGTCGCCGCCTTGACAAATGTACGTCTTGAAATCTTCATCGTTTGTTCTCCTCGTTGGTGAAAGTTCGTTCGGAAACGTGATTTGTAACCGTTCACAGAATTTGGTTGCGTTGGCGTGTTATGATTCGGGCACTCGCTTACGCTTCGTGTTCTTATTGACGTAACGCATTAAGAACACGAAGCGTAAGCGAGTGCCCGCGTGTGTGCGGACGTAACGTGTCGTAGTAATGAATTCCCGCCTGTGCGGGAATGACGGTTACGCGAATCAACCATGAACGGTTACCGTAATTTTAGGTTGTTTGGTGAAAGATGCGAACCACGAAACACTCGGTTGACCTTTCGTGCGTTTTTGTGAAGGTGTTCGTGACTTTCGTGGTTAAAACTTCGCCCGCGCTACCCAGACGCCCCACTTTATACAGCGAAAACTCGTTTCGTCAAAGACTCCCACGCAGACTTCAAGTTGACTCTCTGCGCCGCCGATACGGGAGGTGTGGAGACTCCCAAGCACATTGCCCCAACGGGGCTGCAAGAACTTAGCCGTGGGTGAGCGAAGCGAACCCACGGTAGGGAGACCCAAAATATCAGCAAGCCCCAAAGGGGCGAAAGAACATTTGTGAACGGCCCAATTCTTACGCCCCGTTGGGGCTACGAATTTTGGTGTGACCGCGTACCGTGGGTTCGCGGAATACCTCTCACCCACGGCTAAGCTCTTGTCGCCCCGTTGGGGCTAGGATTCGATGCAACGTCTGCAATCGTGTCGGTACGTTTTCACTTTAGATTCCCACCATGAACACGTCACAAATCACCAACACTCTTGCTCACACTTTGCTCACCGCGATTCTCGTCGCCACGATTGGTTGCAGTGCGCTGTCGAAGTCGAAGAGCGACGTTCACAAACTCGACCCGCGCGAAGTCGCCCGAATCGCCGCCGCCGACCCGTTCCCAAACGCAGACGAGCCACCGCGAACTACTCGTTGATTTTTGCGCAAGTAGCGGTATACTCTCGCGTCGTCTCGTCGAACGTTTCGTCGAGAACGCTCTTTCGCGCAATGATTCTTGGGGGACGGTTCGCATGACAATTCAAATTCGGTGTTCGCAGTGTGCGCGTCTTTTGGAACTCCCCGACGAGGCCGCAGGACAGCGGTCTCTCTGTCCGTTTTGCCAGAATGTTCAGATCGTTCCCGAAGCGGTCGTGAACGATGGTGTGAGTAACACTGCGGACAGTGTACCGCAAACGTTCTCGTTCGCATCGCAACCAAGTTTCATGCAACCGATGACGCTGCGTCAACGGCTTACGGTCGGGAATCTCTTCTCCGAAACGTGGCGAGTCTACTGGCACCAACTCGGTCTGATGGTGGTGCTGGCACTCATCGCAATCGTGCCGCCGATGCTGGTGACACGGTGTCTCATCGTCGCGGGTGTGGACGTGAGCGGTTTCAAGTTGGAAGTCGGCGAGACGATCATAGATGCGTACACGCGACTCGGCACAGACATTTGGTTGATCGCCGCGCAAATTGTTTTTGCGATTTGCTGGCAACTTTGGGTTTGGCTGGGTTCGCTGCGGATGGTTCTGCACCTCGTTCGCACGGGCGAAGTTCGCTGGTCGCTCTTCTTCTCGCCGCTCTCGCTCATTGTGCGGATGGCGGCGACGTGGTGTGCTGTTATGCTGATCGTGATGGGGTGGGCGTTTGTGGTTGCGTTCGTTACCGTACTCATTGTCGGTCTTGTGATGGGACTGATGTACGTTTGTGTTGGCGGGAACGACGCGTATGCTCCGCTGGCTATCGGGCTTCGCGTGTTGGTGGCGATTCCACTTGGGGCGTTGTGCCTTGCGATTTTGCTCTGGGTGAACGTGCGTCTCTCGATGTGGATGTTCTACATCATCGATGGCAGTGGTGTCATCGAATCTATTTCGCGTTCGTGGCGTGTGACTCGCGGCGTTGTGTGGCCGCTCGTCGTGGCGTTCATCTGCCTCGGACTCCTCACCGTCGCAATAAACATGGCAACACTCGCGGCGGGATCGATATTCCTCTTCGGTTTTAGTTACACGCTGATGGCGACAATCTACTGCCACCTAATCGGACGCAACGATGGATGAAATAGACCGTCAACAAAGGAGCAGTATTTGCCATGAAATATCTTTCAATCCGAAACTTCGGCCCCATCGGGCAGGCCGATATTGAGTTTGGCGACTTGACCGTTCTCGTCGGTCCGCAGGCTACTGGCAAGAGCCAATTTCTCATGTGGCTCAAGCTGATACTGGACACGCGGCGCGTCATCGACACTCTCAAACTGAACGCATTCGACTGGAAGCAAAACACCGACGACTTTCTGGAACTCTACTTCGGCGAAGGAATGCACGCTGCGTGGAACCAGCAAACATCGGTCATCGAGCGTGCGGGGAAGTCGCTTACGCTTGAGCAGTTGCTTCGTTCAAAAAATAGTCCGGAGAGTTTGTTCTATGTTCCGGCGCAGCGGGTGGTTGTCCTTGAGAATGGTTGGCCAAAACCGTTCACCGCGTTTCGCTCAACCGACCCATTTGTTGTACGCGACTTCAGTGAGGCGATGCGACAACTGATGGAGTCGAAGCGGGGGGCCGATGTTGTTTCGCCAAGATACTTTCGTCACGAGTTTAAGACAGAAATCTCTCACCACATTTTTCGCGGAATGACGCCGCAAATCGACACAAAGAACTCGCAAAAACGAATCGTGTTGGCCGGTGCTGGTGAGACTTCACAACGGATTCCTTTCATGGCGTGGTCGGCTGGGCAACGTGAGTTCATGCCGCTGATGCTGGGACTTTATTGGCTCATGCCAGCGTCGGCAAGTCCGCGACGCGGCGACTTGAAGTGGGCCGTAATCGAAGAACCCGAAATGGGACTCCACCCAAAAGCAATCGGCACCGTGCTGGCAATGATCTGCGAGCTTCTCTTTCGCGGATACAAAGTCTGTCTCTCAACGCACTCTCTACCACTGCTTGAGTTCATTTGGGGGATCAAAAAAATCCAAGAGGGTGTGCCGTTTTCAAAGAAGCCGAGTGAAGTACACAACCTTCTCATCCAGCTTCTAGGTTTAGAGACTTCACAAAAGCTTCGCAAGATGGCGGCAGGCGTGTTGGAAAAAGATTTCAAAGTTTATTACTTCGCCCCGCAACAAAACCAGTCGGTGACAAAAGACATTTCGTCGCTCGATTTGTGGTCGGACGTTGAAGCGATTGCACACTGGGGCGGCCTCACCGAGTTCGGGCAACGTGCGGGCGACGTGGTTTCCGATGTCGTGAGACTCGCTGGCAGCAAAAGGTGACGAACAATGGCCAAACAAAAACGTACCAACACGTCGCAACCGAAGTTCCGCAAAGCACTGTCGCAGACCAAACCCGACGTGAGTTCACACTACCAGTCTGGCCTGAACGCACTTACCACAAATCAACGCGGAAAAGTCGTTCAAGGTTCGCACAGCATCACGGGCAGCGTCAACGTGGAAGAGGCACTTGAGCCGCTTCGCCACGACGCGGAACGGTACCCGAAGTGCTGCGACTTCTTGATCGGATCGAAGAAGAGCAATACCGAACGAGTCTCATTCGTCGAGATTCATCCGGCAACCGATGGCGAAGTCAATAGCGTCGTCGCAAAGTTTGACTTCGTCAAACTTTGGACACAGGATGGCGGGAGTGCGCTGCGAATCGTTGATGACCAGCCGCGTTATTTTTGGATAGCGTCCGGCAAAAACGACATCTCGCCAAACGGCAAACGCAAACTCGACGCCAAGGGAATTCGCTGCGTTGGCGGAACCCTTGAATTTGACAAGCACGTCCGGTAGCATAGTGAAATCGGCACACGATTTTTTGGGGGGCAACAGTGATATGCTTGAAACTCCGTCTTATCTTTGGGGACTTGTTGTCGTCCCTGTTTGTTTTTGGTTGGTGTGGCGGAGCGTTCGTAGGGAGCGTTCTATGCGGCGGCGGTTCGCTTCCGAGACGATGGCCGCGCAGATATTTCCGCCAGCAGCGGCGTCACATATCGCAGCGAGAGTTGTACTCGTCGCCGCGTCGCTGACACTGTTCGTCGTCGCACTCGCGGGGCCGCAGTGGGGCGATGTCGTCGAGGCGATCCCGCAAACAACCGACGAGACGTTTGTCATTCTCGATGTGTCGCGGTCGATGCTTGCAGAAGACGTTGTGCCAACTCGTTTGGCCCGCGCGAAGTCCGACATCCTCGACCTCCTCGCCGTCACCGCTGGTGAACGAGTCGGCCTGATCGTCTTCGCTGGAACACCGCGTCTTCTCGTCCCGCTAACGACCGACGTTAACTTCTTCCGCGAGACGCTTGAGAAAGTTGATCCGTCATCTGCACCGAGCGGAGGTACCGCCATCGGTGACGCCATTCGCAAAGGACTCGCCGCGCTCTCACCCGTTGCGGCAGGCACGTCGCGGCAGACACTCGTCCTCTTGACCGACGGCGAAGACCAACAGTCGTTCCTGCTCGAAGCCGCCGAAGCTGCCGCGGCACGCGGTGTGCGAATTCTCACCGTCGCACTCGGCGACGCCACCGAAGGTGGACGCATTCCAATCCGCGACACCGAATCGGGGAAAGTCTCGTTCTTGCAGCACGAAGGACGCGAAGTTTGGTCGCGGGTCGATACCGCCGCACTCGACAAAATCGCCGCAACAACACACGGCGTCGCACTCGAAACCGCCGGACAACACTACGATTTGGGAGAGATTTTCATCCGCGAGTTTCTCCACAACAGCACCGAATCAACTACCAGTTCACACGCGACGTATCGTCACCGAGAGTCGCGGTTTCAACTCTTCGTCTTGCTCGGCGTGGCGTCGCTGTTTGTTTTCGTTGTGAGAACGAAAAAAATGTAACCGCAAACGGTTTCTCATGAATTACATCGGTAGCAAATTGTCGTTGTTAGATTTTCTGGAAAGTTCCATTGACGCGGTTGTCGGTGATCGTTTTGCCGGTACGTTTTGTGACTTGTTCGCGGGTACAGGAATTGTTGGCAGTCACTTCAAAAAGAAGGGGTACAAAGTCATCGCCAATGACATACAGTATTACAGCTATGTTTTGAACCGGCACTACATCGGAAACCATCAGGAATTGCAGTTCACAAGTCTGGTACGCGAAATCCCATCGCTGAAGCCGATTGCCGTCGAACACCGAAAAGATTTTGTTTGCGATTACTTGTCACGATTGGAAGGCGTCGCCGGATTCATCTACCAAAACTATTGCCTCGGCGGGACGCAAAATGCGGAAATACCGCGACAATACTTCTCCGACGACAACGGCAAACTCTGCGACGCCATACGCCAACAAATTGAGACTTGGAAAGAGCAACGCCTCGTTTCAGACGACGAGTATTACTTCTTGATCGCGAGCCTGCTCGAATCTGTTGACCGGAACGCAAATACGGCATCGGTCTACGGCGCATTTTTGAAGCGACTAAAAAAGAGTGCGCAAAACAGATTCGTCGTGAAACCAGCCGACTTGATTTTAAGTGAACAGTGTCACGAAGTTTTTAACGCTGATGTGAACGAAATTGTCGGGAAGGTGCGTGGCGACATTTTGTATCTAGACCCACCGTACAATCATCGCCAGTACGCAACGAACTACCACTTGCTAGAGACGATTGCAAAGTACGACAATCCACAAATCCACGGAAAGACAGGTTTGCGAGAGTACAGCAAGCAAAGATCGCTCTACTGTTTGCGAACGCAGGTCAAGAAAGCGTTCAGAGATTTGGTGCTGAAAGCCAACACGAAGTACATCTTTTTGAGTTACAACAACGAAGGACTTTTGACGCTCGACGACATCCAAGAAGTTATGAGCTTGCGCGGCGTGTACGGGTGTTTCACACGCGAATACAACCGTTTCAAAGCAGACAAATCCGAAAACAGAAACTACGTTTCAAACACGACGACGGAGTATTTGCACTACGTTGTTTGCAAGTAGTTCAGGGTTCAGGTTCGGCATAGCCGAACCCTCCAGTTGTCAACGCCGTAGGCGTTTGGAGGGTTCGGCTATGCCGAACCGCTGAACAGGTCTACTGAATGTTTACCGTGGTACGCTCTGATTTGGTGTTGCGGCGGCGGTTCGTACCCAGTTGTCGGCGAGGTCGTCGCGTCCGACTTGGCGTTCGCATGCGGCGATGTTGTTTGCGATGTCGGTGCGGTGTGGTTCGCGTTCAAACGCTGTTGTATACGCCTCAATCGCCTCTCGGTATCGGTTCATGCTCGCCAAGACCGACGCCTTTCCGCAGAGAACTTCGGCTGGTTCTGTACCGGTATCGTAGGAGTCTTGCAGTGTTTGCCAGCTTGCCAGTGCGTACTCCGGTTGTCGCATCTTCATCTGTAACGCGGCGAGTTGTGGTAAGATTGGGCGTGTGTCGCTTGCAAGTGATGTCGCGCGGTAGTAGCAGTCGCGTGCGCGGATGAGCCAGTCTTGCGACTCGCCTTGGCGACCTTGCGTGTCGGCAACCTCGCTCTTGACGACGCAGCCGCGACCGAGAAGAAGCCAACCACGAAAGTCTTTCGGTGCGAGAAGCGTTGCGGTCTCGGCGCACTTGAGGGCGGTGTCGAGTTGCCCGACTTCGAGCAGCTTTTCGGCGAGCGACGCCTGAATCACGGCGTCGCGTCCTTTACTTAACCGTGCCGCTTCGTGAAGCTGTTCGAGTGACTCGTTACGTTTTCCTTGGTTCCACAGAGCCTCTCCGTAGTGGAGCCGCAGTGTCGGGTCGTTTTTGTCGAGCCGAACGGCGTTGCCGAGATACCGTTCGGCGGCCTCCCAGTCTTGGCGTTCAATCGCGGTGTGTCCGGCGCGGCTCTGTTCGCCGCTTTGGCGAAAACTGTCCGTGAGTGGGCGGAGCGGATTTGTCAAACGACAACCCGTTACGCTCACCGCAACAAACACAAACACGCTAATAAGTAAACTGTACCTAGAATACATAGTTTTCCGTTGTGGAATAATAGCAACACTTGCGACACGATTCTAGTGGAGAATCGCATCTTTATTTGTTGCGGCGACTGCGAAGACACGATAACCCACTTGAAGAAGAGTGGGACAACCACTTTCTACTTGCCTAGCCTATTTCTGTGAGCTATCTTAACAGAAAGATGGCGAGTGTCGGCGAAGATGGTGACGTGAACAATTTGTGGGCAGCGATTTTTCCAGAGGAGACGAGCAATGTTGCGAATGATTTCATTGACGGCGGCGGTGTGTGCCTTGACGGCCTCCGCGATAGTTGCGGCGGAAACGACGCCAGCCAGAGTCCGTGCGTTTCGCGGTGAAGGCGTGAATGCGAAGGCGACGCCGATGTCGCAGATGTCTACGTTTCGGACACCTCCGGTTCCGTCGCGGAGCCAAGTTGTTGCGACGCCGCCAGCGGCACCAGTTCCAGCCGAGTCGCGTGACGCCGGTGTTGCGAAAGCCGAAGGCATCAAGGCCGTCTGTGCTCACTGCGGAAAACAGTTCATCTATCGCCCTGTTGTGAAGTCGTACTTCGTCGGCGAAGGCGCACCCGAACCGGTCGCCCCGCCCGCTGAATACGAAGGTGTTGTCGAGGAACAAGAGTTCGCGGACTACGCAAACATGAGTTATCGTGATCGCTACAGAGCACGCGGGACATCGAAGCCGCTTCCGTTTAGTGAGGGGCCGAACGGTCACTTGAGCCGTTACGCCAAGACTTGGAATCCCGACCAGATGATCTGCGACGAATGTCTCGCCGAGATGCGCGGCAAGCTCGCTGGCAAGACGATGTTCTCCGCCGCTCCGACGCGCCCCGGTGCGTTTGGGTTTGGTGTTCTCGGTGGAATGCGAACAATCGGCAACACCGGTGCTGAAGGCGAACGATTCTACGCCACCAAAACGTTCTTCGACCAAGCCGAAGACCCACCGTACTGGCCGCGGCAATACAAAGTTGAACCGGTTTACTATGTTCCGAACTACAACCCCGCAACGTATGTAACGCCGTATCAGTTCCCGCAAAGTCGCCACCAAGGACAAAGCGTACCAGCATTGCAAACGTATCAGCGGTAAACGCCAAACAAATTGTTTTCGCCGAGGCGGTTGTTCGACACATCGAGCGACCGCCTCTTTTTCTATCCACACTCAATCACAAGGAACAAAACACAATGTCACTCCACGGAACACAGACGGAAAAGAATCTCATGAAGGCGTTTGCGGGCGAGTCGCAGGCGCGGAATCGTTACACTTATTTCGCGTCGCAGGCGAAGAAGGACGGTTATGAGCAGGTCTCGGCGATCTTTGAAACGACCGCCAATCAAGAGAAAGAACACGCAAAACGATTCTTCAAGTTTCTCGAAGGCGGGAACGTCGAGATCGTTGCCGCGTTCCCCGCTGGCGTCATCGGGACGACAGCCGAAAACTTGTTAGCCGCTGCTAACGGCGAACACGAAGAGTGGGAGATTCTCTATCCGAAGTTTGCAGCGGTTGCGAAAGAAGAAGGTTTCGCCGATGTCGCTCGCACGTTCACGTCGATTTCGGTCGCCGAGAAGCGGCACGAATTGCAGTACCGCCGTCTTCACGACGCGATTTTGAACGGGACTGTTTGGAATCGCGCTGGTGCGTCGTGGACGTGTCGCAACTGCGGTTTCACTCTCACCGCCGCAAGCGCACCAGAAAGCTGCCCCGCGTGTCTCCACCCGAAAGCCTACTTCGAGCTGACGGCGGAAAACTTTTAGGTTTTTTGAGGAGGAGTCTCACACAAAGGCACGAAGGCACAAAGAGGAATTTTAACACGGAACACGCGGAATGACGGAAAGACACGGAAGTTCAGATTTCCGCGTCTTCCGTTTTTCCGTGTGTTCCGCGTTATTTCCTTCGTGCCTTTGTGCCTTCGTGTGAGAAAAAAAGAACTGCTCACAAGTTTGCTTCTCGCATAGCAACCGCCAGCGCAGTGGCAATAAGTCCCGCGCCGATGGCAAGCGTGATCGCGTTCGCACTCTCACCGAACGCAACTATCGACACGAAAACTCCGAGCGGAATCTTGACGTTGTTCATCACGGCGAGTGTTCCGTCGGAGACGCGCCGTGCGCCGCTGTTCCACAAAAAATAGCTCGCGCCCGATGCGATGACGCCGAGATAAATCACTGTCAAAATTTGTGGCGTTGTTAGCGTTGGTACGCTTCCAAATTCAAACCACGCTGGAACAGCCGCGACGATGATCGCACCAGCGTAGAGCCAAAAGAAAACGTTCTCGTCACGCACACCTTCTCGAACGGTGATGCGGCGATAAAAAACTTGTCCGATGGCGAACGTCAAGTTTGCACATTCTACGAGTGCGAAACCGACTAGCGATGTTGCAAACGAGTCGCTCGTCCAAAGTACGACCGCCGCACCTGTCACAGCAATTCCAGCCGCGCTCCACAACCGCCATCGCCACCGTCTCGCAAAAATGTCGCAGATTGCAACGACGTAGATCGGCGTTAGCACGGTGAACAGTGCAACTTGGTGCGATGGCAGATAACGGAAGCTGTTCGTGTACGCGAGCGACATCAGTCCGAATTGCACCGCGCCAACGCCGACAAACGCAGCGGCAGTGCGGACAGAAACCGTTCGCACAAACGGCAAAAAGACGCACGCCGCAAGCGTCAACCGCCACGCAACCAGCGACGCCGCAGGGACACCAGCAAGCGTGTTCCCAACAAGCCCAAACGAAAAACTCCAGATGATTGATGCTGCGATGAGGCGAAACATCTGTCACTCGCTTACGCTTCCCGCTCTGATTCTGGTCACTCGCTTACGCTTCGTGCTCTGATTCTCACCCACTCACATCACCACATAAAACAGGATGCAGAAAAAATGGCACGTCGTTCCGGCGAGTACGAAGAGGTGCCAAATTGTGTGGTTTAGTGGAATCTTGTCCCAAAGGTAAAACACAACGCCCAGCGTGTAGAACACGCCACCGAGAACGAGCCAAACGATTCCTTCAAACGGAAAGACAGCATAAAGCGGTTTCACGAGAAGAAGTCCAAGCCACCCCATGAGGAGGTAGGTTGAGACGGTGAGGTAGTTCATGTTTTTCGCCACGAGTATTTTGAACGCGATCCCCGCGAACGCCATCACCCAGACTGAAACCAAGATGCTCCACGACAAAACGGGATAACTTTGCCGCAACGTCACCAGACAAAACGGCGTGTACGAACCGGCAATCATAGCGTAGATCGCCATTTGGTCGCAGGCTCGCAGTTTTTCTTTGATTTGCTCGTGCGTAACAGCGTGATAGAGCGTCGATGCGGAGTAGAGAACGACAATCATCGACGCAAAGATCGAACCAGCGACGACCTTCCACACAACCTGCTGGCCACTGATAACAGCGAACATCACCAGCAGCACAACCGCCGCCGCGCCAAGGTATCCGCCAAGAGCATGCGTAAACGAACTGGCAAGCTCGTCGGCAAAACAGTATTCGGTTTTTGTGTCTTCCATGTCACGCCGTTACTTCCCAAAGCCAGCCACGCATCGTTGCCTGTTCGCACAAATACTTGGAGATTCTTTTGATGGTAGTGTTGTTGTTTGAACAAGTAGAAAAGTCTATAGAACAGTGTTCGGGGTACGGCTCGCCGTCTTCAATCACGTTCAATTTTTGCGTCTCACAATCAGCTCGCGTTACCGCCAGCACACCAACCGACGTACAATTCGGATTGGAAGTGAAACGCCGCCACGCCGACTCGGCATCGACGCGGTCGCCGTTATCGACCGACAAGCAATGTTGGTCTTTTGGCGTGGGACGAAATGCTTGCGATGTCACACGTCCGTCTTGCACAAAATTGGGGTGAATCTGACGCAACAGCAAAGTGGTGTCGTTCATCATTCACCTCTCTGCCGCCGAGCGATTTCTGCCGCGATCCATTTCCAGTCGTCAGACACGTTCAAGTTTAACGTCTTCACTTCTTCGGTATGGTTGCCCATGTGAAGTGCGTGCCATTCTCCGTGCGCTGAATCAAAATCGACTTCAAGAGTGATTTCCCATTTGCCAACCGACCATTCCACCTGCACCCCACCTTCTGCGGTCGGATAGAGATATGGGAACGGTAAATCTTCTGGATAATTGTCCCCAAAAGCGTTTGCAAGCCAATCCAACTTCTTGGGGTCTGGCGCAATCCCTTTGCCATCGAGCCAACCGTTTTTGAGTTGCTTGAACTCGTCTAGCCGTGCTGCGATGCGGTCATGATTTTCGAGCACCTTGGTACGTTCTACCGACTTCAACCCCAACGAATTTTTGTCTCGGAGATTGAATCGCCCAACACTATCAAACCGTTTTCCCACAAAACGTGGAGTCATAAACTCGACAGGTTTGTCCATGTTCTATTTCTCCATTCTTCGTTTCAGGCCAGCCCACCATTGGTATCCGTTTTCTCTCGGTCTGCCCACGATTCGGGACTAGCGTGGTGCGTTCCAAGATGGTGGCGGTGAGTATGCCTGCTGCGGCGGTGCGGCAACACGCACTTGCTCCGGCTCCGCAAAGACAACCGCCTCGCTCCCCACCAGTGGATCGCCCTTCTTCGACGACAACTTCCACGGGACGGTGTGGTCTGCGATTCTCACACCGTCGTAAATCGTCCCCTTTGTCACTGGCCCCGCACCCGCTACCCAAAGTGCCTTGGCGGTGCTCTCGCTGTGGTTGTTCCCCGACGCCCAAACCGGAAGCCCCGTGCGACGATTGTACGCAAAGACCGCTACCTTCGCTACGCCTCGCTGATGCGTCCTCTTGACAAATGGCACTTCAGGAATGACCGAACCGCCCGACGCCACGCCCGGCACCGCCGGAATCGTCACCGCCGGAACACCAATGAGCATATCGTTTCGGTCGGTACCGATGGCTCCAGCGCGAATCTCGACAACGTAGTCGGCCTCCTCAAGCGTGTCACACAAGACGCCACCACTTGCGGCAAGAGACTGGCGAATCACCATCGTCAAGTATTGATGGTCCGACATGCCGTTAACTGCATCGGCCCGAACAAAAACACGACGACCACGCATCGGCGTAAAGTCGATCTCGGCCACCGCCTGATCAATGGCGTTGCTGACCAAGAGTTGCTCAACTCCGGTGCGTGTGGTGTCGCTCCATCGTGTCGTACCGCACCCCACGAGCAAAACGAGCGCGGCGGCCCACACCATTCTCGACGAATGGTAAGGCAAGAAGGAAAAATGTGAGTATCCGTTCACGATTGACTCCCCCTGTGAGCGTCACGCCTTCGTCGCTTCTTGAATCGCAACTGCAACGGCGACGCTGGCACCGACCATCGGGTTGTTCCCCATACCGATCAGTCCCATCATCTCGACGTGTGCCGGCACCGAAGAACTACCCGCAAATTGGGCGTCGCCGTGCATGCGTCCCATCGTGTCGGTCATGCCGTAAGACGCGGGGCCAGCGGCCATGTTGTCGGGGTGGAGCGTCCGCCCCGTCCCGCCGCCCGACGCGACCGAGAAGTATTTGCGTCCGTTTTCAATCGCCCACTTCTTGTACGTTCCGGCGACTGGATGTTGGAAACGAGTCGGGTTTGTTGAGTTCCCCGTGATCGACACGTCAACTTTTTCGTGCCGCATAATCGCAACGCCTTCGGAAACGTCGTCGGCACCGTAAACTTTCACCTTCGCCTTGTCGCCTTTGGAGAACGCGCGTTCGTTTACAATTTTGAGTTCACCGGTGTAGTAGTCGAAGAGAGTTTCGACGGCGGTGAACCCGTTGACGCGGGCGATGATGTATGAGGCGTCTTTTCCAAGCCCGTTCAAGATTACGCGGAGCGGGTCTTTGCGAACTTTGTTTGCGGTTTTGGCGATACCGATGGCCCCTTCGGCGGCGGCGAACGACTCGTGTCCGGCGAGGAAGCAAAAGCACTTCGTCTCTTCGCGGAGAAGCATTGCGGCGAGATTTCCGTGACCGATCCCGACGTCGCGCGTCTCAGCAACCGACCCCGGAACGCAAAACGCTTGCAGACCAAGACCGAGCATCTCGGCGGCGGCGGCGGCGTTTTTCGCGCCCTTTTTGAGTGCGATAGCGCAGCCGAGCGTGTACGCCCAAACAGCGTTGTCGAAAGCGATGGGCTGAATCCCACGAACTATCGACTCGACATCAATTTTCTTGTCGGTACAAGTTTTCTTTGCGTCTTCGAGCGACGCGAAACCGTACTCTTTTAGTGCCTTTTCGATCTTTGCAATCCGACGTTCATAACCTTCAAATCTCATAGCGACTCCACGAAACTAGATTGTTGACAGACTAACCGCAGCCGCCGATAGCGGCAGCCGCAAAACAAACAGTGCAGCATTCTAACACAATTCCCAAACCGAGGTAGGGCGGGCGAACCCGCTCGCGTATGAGAGTCTATGTTCGCGGTTTGGCGTGCAGATGTTTCAGCTTCTCTACGCAGAAATTGATCGCCATACAGTAGTGGCTGGCTGCGGAGTGCCACTGTTTTTTCTCAACTGCGGCGATGGCCTTCGCGGCTTGCGACTCCGCCTGCGACGGTACGGCTGTTGACGCCGCGTCGAGGTCTGGATACTTTTTCGGAATCTCTTCGCGGAACGCCGCCGCGAGTTCTTGGAATATGCCAGCGAGTTTTGTCGAAAAATCTTGGCCGTTATCGCGCGGCGTTGTTATGTAGGGGCCGCGTCCGTGCTGGCCGTGCGCAAGCGACGACCAACGCCACGGCCTAATCTCAATCCCCGCTATCGACGCCACCGACCACACAATCGCCGTAAGCACCGCTCCCAACAGCGTCACCGCAGCGACCACACCAAAACCGAGCCACCACGCTACAATTCCGGCTGCCGCAAGCGTTAGCGGCAGCAGCATCCAAGAATTAAAAACCGCGCCACGCCGACGAAAAACTTCCGCACGCTTCGCGTCGTCGAACGGCTGAAGTTCGACTATCGTAACGGTGATGTTGTCGTCACCGCCGCGCAGCGTTGCAAGATTGATGAGCGTCTCGACTGCAACGTCGGGCGGGAAAAGCTCCAAAACTTGAGCAAGTTCTTGGGGCGTCACCATTCCGGTAAGTCCGTCGCTGCAAAGGAGAAAACGGTCGCCGATTTCAAGCGGGAAACCACCTTCCAAATCGACCGTGAGAATCGGCGACGCACCGAGCGACCGCGTAATCTGATTCTTCGGGATGTGAGACGGCGGACGGTCGAGCGGAATGCCGCTGGCGAGACAGACTTCCCAAACAAGACTGTGATCGAACGAAAGTTGTTCGAGAATCCCGTTGCGATAACGGTAGCCGCGCGAGTCGCCGACGTGGCCGACGAGTCCGCCGAGCGGGTGAAGGAGCAGTGCGGTGAGAGTCGTTCCCATCCCGCGATACGCCTCGTTTTTTTTGCTGTGGTGACTGATGACGTTGTGGGCGTCGGCGATGGCGTGTTCGAGTGCGTGCGGGATGTCGTTTGTCTGCCGGTGACGGAACCCTTTCGCAACCGTGTTGACCGCAAGTTGGCTGGCGACTTCGCCTGCGGCGTGTGCCCCCATTCCGTCGGCGACGAGAAACAGATGACCGCCTGCAAACCAGTCTTCACCCGTGGACGCGATCACTTCGAGGTGGGCGTCTTGATTCGTCGCGCGGCGATGACCGATGTCGGTCGCCGAAGCATACGCAATCTGAAATTCCCACGGTTGGTTTGGCATAAGAGAATTTGAATTTGTTCTAATAGGCCCTATAGGACTTATAACGCCTATACGTCCTATGGTGCAGGGCCTAAACTCGCTAAACCCACTAAACTCACTTTCGCGCATCAATCGCCGACGCTGGGCAAAGATTCGTACACATCTCGCACCCCGCGCAGAGGTGAACGTTCGTGCGAATTTCTCCGTCAACGTTTTCAATCCCCGGACAACCGAGCTTGAGACACAGTTTACACTTCTTGCATTTGTCGCCGTCGATCTCTTGCACCGGACCGACCGGCTCCCGCAAGTGCAGCGGACACGGCGACTTCGACACTATAAGCCACGCCTCCGGCGATTCCACCGCGTTTTTGATCGTCGCCGATGTCGCAACAATGTCACGCGGATCAACCACAACAACATTCTTGATCCCACACGCACGACCAATCTCTTCAATCGAAAGCGCAACTGTCGGTTCGCCCATCAGAGTTGTTCCGCTCCCCGGATTGTCTTGATGGCCGGTCATCGCCGTTACGCGGTTGTCAACGACGATGATCGTCGCCGCACCGCGATTGTAGGCGATGTCGATCAGCCCCGTAATTCCAGAGTGAAAAAACGTCGAGTCGCCGAGAATCCCGACGACCGGTCTGTCGTTGCCAGCTTTGTCAACGCCGTGTGCCATCGAAATCCCGCCGCCCATACAGAGGATCGTATCGATCCGCGAAAGCGGCGGCAAAACTCCGAGACTATAACAACCGATGTCGCCGGTGACGATAACGTCAAGCCGACCGAGTGCGTAGAAAATCCCGCGATGTGGGCACCCCGGACAGAGCACCGGCGGACGCGACGGAATCGACACAGCCGGTTCGTGATGATGCGGCACGGCGTTTGGCGGAGCGAGCGGACGCGCACCGGGGAGGTTGCGTTCGGGCGCGGCGAGTACGTCGGCGGATAGTTCGCCCATCGCGGGAACGAGCGGTTTTCCTATCGCCGCGAATCCGAGCGACGCGATATGTTCTTGAATTATCGTGTCGCCTTCTTCGACGACGACGAGCGTTTCAACTTGTCGTGCGAAGTCGCGGATGATTTCGTCGGGGAACGGCAACACCCAACCGAGTTTTAGAATCGAAGCGTTTGGAAACGCCTCGCGGACGTATTGATACGCGATTCCGCAAGTTATGACGCCGACATCGCGGCCACGCCACTCGATTTTGTTGAGTGGCGACTTCGCCGCCGCCGCTTGCAATTTGTGAGTGCGGTCTTCGACGCGGGCACGCATTTGACGTGCCCACATCGGGATCGCCACAAAACGCGGCGGGTCTTTTTGGAAACTGGCACGCGGCGGCGTCTCGCGCGGATGTTCCGTCACGAGCGACCGCGAGTGACTCACGCGGGTTGACGTGCGAACTATCACGGGCGTTCGGTATTCTTCCGAGATTTCAAACGCAGTTTTAACGAAGTCGCACGCCTCTTGCGAGTCGCTGGGGTCGAGCAGCGGGATCGCGGCCATGCGTGCGTAGTGCCGCGTATCTTGTTCGTTTTGCGACGAGTGCATTCCGGGGTCGTCGGCGACGACCGCAACGAAACCGCCGACAATTCCAGTGTAGGCGAGAGTGAGTAGCGGGTCGGCGGCGACGTTGAGGCCGACGTGTTTCATCGTCGTCATCGCGCGAACTCCCGTGAGCGACGCGCCCGCCGCAACTTCAAACGCGACCTTTTCGTTCGGTGCCCATTCGCAGTAGATCGCGTCTTTGTATTGTGCGGCGACGTTTTCGAGAATCTCGGTCGATGGCGTTCCGGGATAACCGGCGGCGACAACAACTCCCGCCTCATACGCCCCACGCGCTATCGCTTCGTTGCCAGAGAAAAGTTTTTTCATTGTAGAGGTTCCGTTAGCATGTGGCATGGATGACTTGTGAAAGTTCTCTCTTCGTCCCGACGGGACGGCATCTCAATAACCGGCGGTAAGCGTAGCCGTGATAGCGGCAAGCGCAACCGCCGGTAGACGCCTCGTGGAAACCGCGTCTGTAAGACGCCACCTCATCTCACGCAAGGTAGCGTCCTACCGGACGCGCCGGATTCTCATTCGCGTCACCGGCGGTTACGCGAGTGCTCCGCACTTCGCTAACCGCCGGTTATTGAAATCGCTGCCCCGTTGGGGCAAATACATTGTGAAAGTCCATTGTGTTAACGCCCAATCATCGATTCACCACAACCCACGTCACGCCGGCGATTACGGCTCCGGCGAGGAGGGCGGCGGGGTAGAACATCATTCCGAGCGAGACCGCGTGACCCGTCAGCGACCCGCCAACCGAAACCACCATCACGCCAAAAGCTCCCGCCGCCAAAACCGTTTGCAAACGCTGCTTCTGCACCTCCGGCGAAACCGGTTCCGATGACGTTCGCGCCGCCGCCGACGACGTTGACGCCGCCTTCTTCTTCGCGGTCGGCGCAGATGCGTCCGACTTCCCACGCTGCGCGATAACTTGCACCGCGTCACGCGGATAATACTTTGCTATCGCTGCGTTCACCTGCGCCGTCGTACAAAGCGCACACCGAACCGGCATCTCAAAAATCATCCGCAGATTTTCTTCAACGTCGGGACTCACCGGCTTCGGCGACGCCAAAATGAGCGTCCCTTGATCAGAAAGAATCGGGACGAACGATTGCTGCCGCGCCATGTTGGGGTCAATTTGCGGCGCGATGATCTCGTCAACGCCGACGTCTTCGAGACTCACAAACGGCAGCCCGACCGATTCCGCGTATGCCAGCATCACGATCTCCGGTGCGGCGGCCTTCTGCTGGAGAACCGCTTCGTGCAAGTCGATCCCGACGGCGTTCGCATACTTTTTGATCTGCCCCATCTTGTCGGCGGGGACGATGTTGTTGCCGACCAAAATCTCCTCAAGCGAACGCCGCGCCCGCGCCGTCTCGACCTTTCGCCCAAGCGTAATGTCGTACTCAAGTTTGCGAACGGCGTCGGTGAGACAGAGCATCGCCTTGGCAAGCTCGTTGAGAAGTGCCTGCGATTCCCGCATGAATTCGCCGCTGGCGTACTTCCGCACGACCGCGTTCATCTCGCGGTACTGCTTGCGAATCAATCCCGAATTGTCCTCAAATTGCTTGACCTTGAGGAGTTGATAATGATTCAGTGGCCGCGCCGATTCCGTAATACCAAGCCAGTCACGATAGACGTCGATTGAGGGCATGAGGTTTTCTCCAATGTTGAATGTAGACGATGGGTGAACGGTTACAAAACATCACGCGCCGACTCCAAGCAATTTGTCGAGATAAGCGTCGGTGTTGTATTTTTTTGATGGCAGTTGTGCCTGAATCGCTTCCAGCAACATCTCCAATACAAATCCGCGTATATTGAATTGTTGCTCGCGTTCACTTCTATTTTTGTCCCATAATTCAAGCACGATGTCGGCGGGAATTGGTTTGCCAGTCGCTGTATACACACCTCCCGGATTCAGAGAAATAAGGCAAAAGTTTTTTTCCTGCACTTCCGCCCAGTATTCTTCTCTAGCATAACCATTTTGTGGTAGTTCACGCTGCCAGTGAATTTCGTTTCTTCCCGTTTGGTCAATCAATTTGAAAATGACTCGTGCAATTCTCTCGTCGCTAGTCATACTCTTGCCTCCTGATCTTTTTTGAAGTTTTCTAACTCTCCGATAAACAACCCCAAAGTAGTGCGATAACAGTCACTATCTTGGCGAGAAACACTCTTCTTTCGTATTACTTGAAGTGATTCTGCAAGCTGAATAAACGGTTCTAGATGCTCAAACTCGCGTGTAATAACCACGTTTCCAGTTCGTTTTATACTTCTTCTGATGTGGAGTAACACTGGCTGAACCGACTCAATGTTTTTTTGCATTTGAACGGAGTCAATACTTCCATCAGCTTTCAGCAACGTTTGAAACGACTTCAACGCATTCTGAAGTACCTCAATATGCCCCGGCAACCGAATCATTAAAACATACTTTTCTTGCTGTTCGCTGACCGCTTTTTTGATGCTGCCCGCTAACTTCAGCGTCCACCAAGTAAGAAAGACGCCGAGCAGCGAAACCAACAAACCGATAATGCCACACCAACTGGAAATAAAATCCAACATGAATATCAGCACCTCCTCTCATCGTCTCGCTTCTCATGCGTCCCGTCTACAGTTTGTGTCCCATTTTTTCGCGTTTGGTGGCGATGTAGCGGGCGTTGTGTTCGTTGACTTCGCCGAATATCGGAACCTGATCGACAACCTTCAGATCGAATCCGCCGTAGATGAATGCGTCGGTCTTTTTCGGGTTGTTGGTGAGGAGACGGATTTTCGTCAGTTTGAGTTCCTTGAGTATTTGAATGCCGATGCCGTAGTCGCGTAGGTCGGCTTTGTGACCGAGTGCGAGATTTGCTTCAACGGTGTCGAGGCCGTTGTCTTGGAGGTGGTACGCCTTGATCTTTTCGGCCAGACCGATTCCGCGTCCTTCTTGCGGCAAGTACACAAGCACGCCCGCACCTTCCGCACTTATCCGTTCGAGTGCGAGGTGAAGCTGATCGCCGCAGTCGCACCGGAGCGACGCAACGAGGTCGCCCGTAAAACACGACGAGTGAAGCCGCACCAGCGGTGCCTCAACACTCGTCGGGTCGCCGAAGACAATCGCAATCGGTTCGTCGGTCTGGTGTTGAACACGGTAGACGCAGATTGTTGCGTCGCCGTATTTCGTTGGCAGGTGCGACGCGGCGATCCGCGAGACGAGCATTTCACGCGAACGTCGATAACGGATCAACTCTTCGATGGTGATGATCTCGATACCGAGTTTTTGTGCGAGTTCGGCGAGTGAGTCGCGGGTGGCACGGTTTCCGGTTTCGTCGAGAATTTCGCAGATGACGCCAACGGGCGTGAGTCCGGCCAGACGCATCAGATCGACCGCCGCCTCGGTGTGACCAGCCCGCCGCAACACGCCGCCTTCCTTCGCTTCGAGCGGAAAGACGTGCCCCGGGCGAACAAAGTCGCTCGGTTTTGACGCCGAGTCGGCGAGCGCACGAATCGTCGCCGCCCGTTCTTGCGCCGTTATTCCAGTGCGACCGGTGATGTGGTCAACAGGAACCGTGAACGCCGTTTGTAGCGGTGCGGTGTTGGACTGCACCATCGGTGACAGTTCCAAACGACGACACGCCTCTGGCAACATCGGCACGCAAACTTGTCCGCGTGCGAGGGTGATCATTGTGTTTACGGTTTCGGGAGTTGCGAGTTCGGCGGCGGCGATGAGGTCGCCTTCGTTCTCGCGGTCTTCGTCGTCAACGACAATTATCAGCTCGCCCCGACGCAACGCCTCAAGGGCAGAATCAATTTTTGGAAAGTAAGTCATACCCCATTTTATAATCGACGCAGCGAAAACGGCAAGAGGCGGCGACGAAGAATCAGTACGCAAAGTAGTTTCGGTTTGGCATAGCCGAACCCTCCAGTTGTCATACGCCGCAGGCGTGGAGGGTTCGGCTATGCCGAACCGCTGTGCGGGTGCAAGTTTTTGAACATGACGCAGTTTGCACACTCTCGGCAAACTGGCGATAATGCGAACCGTTTGTCGCTAAACGCTGTTATGAGGTGCAATGTATGTTGCTTTCTCGCAACTGGTTTGCATCGCCGATGAGTGAGGCTGTACACCCGTTTTTCACGTCGCAACTGCGCAGCACGACAAGCTGGAGAAGACGCGCAAAACAGCGAAACGCCGCTCGCGGCAACGTCGAAAAAACTTGTGTACTATCGCAACTTTGGTTGGACATTTTCGGAGACCTAGCCGATAGGGAGGCTCCTTCACCCAACGCCGTGCAACCAAAGTGTGTACCGTGCGTTCACTGATGACGACAAGATGTCGCATCGTTTGCAGAGCAAAGGATTGTTCTATGACACTCTCACAAACACGATTCTCACAAACCGTTCTCGTCGTTCTCGCAGCGAGCGGTTTGATTTTTGCCGCCGCAGGTTGCCAACCGCAACAGGCGTTCTATCTCACGTCGAAGGGGCAAGCGCAGCGTCAATACATTGACAAGGCTACGCAGATTAGCTACCCCGACGTCGAAGTTCCGTCGGTCTCGGAGGTTTGCAGCCGTGAACCGCTCACGCTGGAAAATCCGAACCCAACCGACTACTGGGACTTGTCACTCGAAGAAGTGATGCGGATGTCGCTTGCAAACAGCAAAGTCATTCGTACTCTCAACGGCGTAAACTACTCAACCGCCGGTGCGATGGGCGTACCCGGAATGGTGCTCAACAGTCCGCAAGCAACGGGCACCGTTTACGATCCCGCACTCACCGAGAGCGACCCGCGTTACGGCGTCGAGGCCGCACTCTCCGTCTTCGACGCGCAGCTCAAGACCGCCGCAAACTGGCAGAAAACTGATAGACCAACTTACGTCAACGAAAATGGGAACTCGGTTCAGCAGTCTGATACTGGAACGTTCCAAGCGACGATCCAAAAACTGAACGCGACCGGCGGCAACACATACATGACGCACGGCAACACCTACACAACGTCGCACGGCTCGATCCCCGGAACAGGGTTTCAAGTTGGTACGCCGCCGAACTGGGGTTCGTATCTCGAAGCCGGTTTCTCGCAACCGCTGCTTCAGGGAGCGGGAGTTCAGTTCAACCGCGTTGCTGGCCCCAATGCGTCGCCCGGATTCTATCAAGGTGCGGTCATCGCGCGGATCAACTCCGACATCTCGCTCGTCGATTTTGAGATGGCGGTTCGCGGACTCGTCTCCGATGTTGAAACGGCGTACTGGAATCTCTACTACGCTTATCACTACTTGCAATCGGTGAAAGCTGGCCGCGATGCCGCACTGCGAACGTGGCAGCAAACGTACTCAATGTATATTAACGAACACCCACGCGGGCGTGCCCAGTACGAAGCCCAAGCGCGGCAGAGCTACTACCAGCTCAAGAGCCAAACCGAAATCGCGCAGAGCAACCTCTTCAAGTCTGAAAGTTTGATGCGATACATTATGGGACTTTCCGTCTCCGATGGTCGTCTCATTCGTCCGTCGGATGAACCGGTGATCGCGCCGGTGCGTCTCGACTGGAACAGCGTCGTCTGCGAAGCACTTTCGCGGTCGCCGGAACTTCGCAAACAGAAGTGGGATGTCAAGGCGAAAGAGCTTCAGTTAACCGCGTCGAAAAACTTCTTGATGCCGCGCGTCGATCTCAACGGAAGTTATCGCTGGCAAGGAGTTGGGAAGTGGCTCGTCGATCCGAGCGGTGCGCATACGAGCGGTTACGGTTCGCTCGCGGACGGAAAATACGCCGACTGGACACTCGGAGTTTCCGCGACGATGCCGTTTGGCTGGAGACGTGAACTTGCGGGAGTTCGCAACGCGCAACTTTTGCTGTCGCGTTCGCGGAGCATCTTGCAAGAGCAAGAACTTGAGATGACTCACCAACTCGCCGACGCCTTCCGCACACTCGCACAAACTTACACTTTGAGCCAGACGCACTATCAGCGTCGCATCGCCGCCGAAGCGGAAGTGCGTGCGGTGCAGGCGACTTACGACGTTGGTACGACAACGCTCGACCAACTTCTCGCCGCGCAGCAGAAACTCGCCGAGGCGGAGACGACGTATTATCGCAGTGTCGTCGATTACAACCTCGCCCTCACGACGCTTCATTATCGCAAAGGTTCGCTGCTCGAATACAACGGCGTTTATCTTTCGGAAGGGCCGTGGCCGAACAAGGCGTACTTCGACGCAACACGCCAAGCCCGCAAACGCGATGCGAGTGCGCAGATCAACTACGGATTCACTCGTCCGCGAGTCGTGTCGCGTGGGGCGTACCAGCAGTGGCAACCGCAGCGTAGCAGCGTCAGCATCAGCGGCGACACGATTGACACAAAGAACGTCCCGACAGTCGCACCGATTGTCGCGCCCGGCCAAACACCCGCCGCACC
>JBOFSQ010000025.1:0-30542 GCA_051651625.1 Thermoguttaceae bacterium
TGTTCGAGATTTTCGCCGACATCGAAAGTGCGGTCGTCTCCCATCGTGCCGAGAAGTGCGGCGAGGTGTCCGCCCGCAGAAACGCCCCAAACGCCAATCCGGTCGGGATCGATGTTGTACTCCGCCGCGTGCGCACGAAGCCAACGCACCGCCGATTTGCAGTCTTCAATCTGCGCGGGGAACGGATCAGTCGTCGTGAGTCGATAATTCGCCGCGACAAGTGCGTACCCTTTCTTCGTATAACCGAGTCCGAACGGTATGCACGGTTCCTTACTGCCGCGCGTCCAACTTCCAAAGTGGAGCCACAAAATCGCCGGCATCGGACGCTCGAACGGTTTTCCGCCACGGTCGCGTTTCGGAATGTAGAGATCGAGCTGCTGCCGTTCGCCGCCGCCACTGACATACGGAACGTTCGTGTGCAGCGTCATGTCGGAACTCTCGACGACACGCCCCTCCGCACCAAAAAGCGAAGCCGATACAAAAACAAGACACGTTGCAAGAATTGTGAGTTTTCGCATTGTTTTCGTTTTCTGTTGTGGAGATACAAGCATCAAGCTCAACGAGACCTGACCTATAGGCCATATATGACATATAGGGCCTATGGGAGCGCGTTATTGATGCACACCCACCACATCACTTGAACGGATCATCTTCATCGAGGTTGATCTTGCTGGGCGTTTTTGTTGTCGCTGCGCCAGCGGGTTCGTCGCCAAACGGATCGGCGTTGGTTGATTGCGTTGACGGTGTATTGTCTGCAAACGGATCGGCAAACGGATCGTCGTCGTTTGTGGGAGCCGGTTTAGCAGTCTTTGGCGGTGTAGTTTTGGGTGGTGTTGTCTTCACAGGTTTCGGTTTCGTGGCGGGTTTCTCGGCCTTCAGTTTCGGGCGGCGTGCCTCGACGATTCCGTCGAGAATTGCACGGAACTCGTCGTCGGGGGCGTCGAACCGTTTCTTTTCCTCCACAATTTCGCGGATAGGTTTTTCCCAAACCGTGATCGCTTGCTCGACACTGTCGTCATCGTTTTGCGACATCTCCCGGAACGCCTGAATCAGTCCGTCGCTGTTCGCTAAGAAGATTTGGTCGTTTTTGGTGTTGGCGTAATTCAAGTTGTGTGAACCGAGCGACCCACCGCGTGCAATAACGCGACCAGTTTCGCGGTCGAGAACGATGGCGACATCGTGCAGCCCCGTTGCATACAGCCGCTTCGGCGACGCCGCGATGAAGTGGCGAATCTGCGGTGCGAACCACTTTTCTTTTCCAGTCATAATGTCTATTGCGTGCATTCCGCCGTCTTCGACCGTCGCATACGCTACATCTTCGATGACACAAATACGGTCTAGCACGGGACCTTGAGCCGAGAACTGCCAGCAAACGCGGCCAACCTTGTCTTCGATAGCGAAGACGTACCCCGAAGTCGTCCCGACAAGGAGCATACTCGGTCGTTCGATCTTTTCGTCTTCTACGGGGAACATCGGTTTCTGGCGGACATAAGTAGGCTGCGCGACGATTGGGTCGCCTTCGCTGACCTCGTTCTTGATATGAGCCTCGCGGTCGAACGAAAACGACCGCGGCGCAACGCGAACATCATATCGCATCTGCATGCTATCGAGCGAGAGATTTTCAATCGTCGCAAGAAAGACGTTTCCGAGCGATGAAACCCACGCGACCTGTTCAGCGTGTTCGATGACGAGGAAGTCGCCATAGTTGACTTTTCCAGCGTAGTCGTCGCGGAGTTTTTCGGCGGGCAAGCCGTATCGAAGTCGTTGCCAGCAGACGGTTGGCGCGAGCCAGATACGTCCAGACACCGCCATCACTATCGGTGTTGCACTCACGGGATTGAGCGTCACACTTTGAACCGGCGTCTTCTCGGTCGGTGACGGCAAGACATCGCGTTTCGTTTTCTCGAACGCACGCACGACATCTTTCATTGGGTCGTCGAGTTTGTCGAAGTTTGGATCGTCGGTGAGCGTCTTCGGTTTCTCGGCGTTGGAACGAGTGACGACTTGGGCGATGTCTTCACCGAGGTTGTAGTCGAAATTGTAGGCGATGATTTTGCCGCCCATTTGTGGGATGTAGATGTAGTTTTCACTCAGCGAGCATCCGCCGAGCGGGACACCGGGCATCTTCGCTTGCCAGACCAGTTTTCCTGTAAAGCGGTCGTAGGCGGTGACGGTGGTGCCGTTGACGACCGCGACAATGCGGCTGTTGACTGCGGGTTCGAGCGTTATCGCCTCGCGGTCACCAACTGATACCGACCAAAGATAGCCGCCGGTTTCGGCGTTGATTGCGTGTAGCATCGCATCGTCGGTGATGGCGAAGAACGTCTTGTCGTCATAGATGACGTGTGTTAGTTTGGCGCGGTCGCGGTCGAGTTTGATTTGGAAATACCAGTCTCGCTTGAGACCGAGCGTCGCCACCGATGACGTACTCATCGGCCCGCGCAGCGACGTTTGCTGCGCGCGAACGTCAACCAGAAACCACGACAACATTGCCACACAACCAATCACGACTAACAATTTCTTGACCATCATAAACTATTCTCCGTTGCGAGAAGCCCAAACTAGTGTTCGGGTATTCTAGCTAAGTTGCGGTGAGAAATCAAGGGCGATTTTCGAGCCCGCCATTCTGGCCTTGAGTATACCACCGCACGCAGGCACCGACAAGGCGGGAACACAATCCGCTAACAAGTTTTCGAGGAGCCTCACACGAACGCACGAAGACGCAAAGAAGAATTTTAACGCGTGTTGCGTGTTCTTCTCTCTTCGTGCCTTTGTGTTAAAAAAAAGAGCCGCTCAGAATGTATGCTGTCGTGAAAATCGTGAACCGTCGTTACCCGGTAGCGCAATCACCACAAAGTTACAGAGAGCACAAAGTGTACTACAGATCAACTCGTCGCGGTGAAGAGCCACGTTAGGTGGTAGAAGATTGGTGCGGCGAAGCAGAGGGAGTCGATGCGGTCGAGGGCACCGCTGTGGCCTTCGATCAGTTTGCCGTAGTCATCGACGCCGCGGTCGCGTTTGATCGCCGACATCGTGATTCCGCCCGCGAACCCCATCAGCGAAACCGCCATCGCCACAACGCCCGCCTGCCACCAAAACGGGTACGGCGTGAAGAACCAAAGCGTCAGACCGACAAGTCCCGTGCTCACCACGCCGACCGCAATACCGGGCCACGTTCGCGTGCTGTTAATCGTCGGAGCGATTACGCCAAAGCGAAAAACTTGCGACGCAAGATACTGAAGCATGTCGCTCACCTGCGTAAGCAGCACGAAAAAGAACAAAAGCCGAATCGGCGTCCCCATCGGTTTGCGAACGACCAGTGCGTTCACCGTCGCGGACAATTCTGACGACGCCTCTGAAGCCAACTCCGAAAGCGTTGTTTCGGTTGCAACGCTTGCAGCGTTATCATTCGCAGCATTGCCATCGCCAGCGATTGTTTCCGCGTCGTGTTCGTCGTAGCGTACTGCGTCGATTGGTGGTGGAGCGGGGAGTGGAGTTGGCGGTGCGGCGTCGGGTGATGCTGTGGGGATCGGTTTTGGGTGTGGTTCCGGCAGCGGCTCTGGCAGTGGCAACGGCACGATCAGCGGACGCGCCGCATCGACGGTCGTCTCGATGACGTGTCCCATCATCGGAGACGTTACCATCTCTTCGGCAACGCTCGGTTGCGGCAGCTCCATCGTCAAGATCGCTGGTGCGAAACTCAAACTGTAGACGCAGATGAGGAGACCGACTTGAATCTTGGCGATTCGGTCGAGAAAGTGTTTCGAGTCACCGGAGACCGCGATCCCCGCAGGGACGATCAGAAATGCGTAGGTCGGAATCAGGATCGAGAACACGGTGTACGGCTCGACGCCGGTGACACTCGCAAACCAAACGCGGTCGATCCCGACGAGTGCGAATTGCAGCGGCGTCCAGAGAAAGAAGACCCAGAAGAGAGTCGAGTGGTCGGCGGGACGTGTTGGGGTGAGCGTGATGTATTCTCGCAGTGCCCAAAACGAGATCAGTCCGAAAAGTACGACGGCGGCGGAGCGTTCGATCAGAAACGCCCCAATGAGCGCACCGAACAGCAGCCACCACGCGACGACGCGCGAACGAACGGTGTCGATGATCGCCGGATCGGCACCGTAGCCGCGATGACGACGCAAAACCCCCGCAACCATCGTGACACCCACGAGGAGCAACATCACACTTCCGATAAGACCAACGGTTCTGACATCCATAATCTAAAACGAAGCGTAAGCGAGTGTTTGATAAGACCTATAGGTCATATAGGACTTGTAGGTCTTATTTTGGTCGTGCAAACTCAAAAACGTGTGAAATCATTTCTCGTCGCAGTTCCAGTATTTTTCAATCCATTTTGTTGGCTTGACGTGTCGGAACCCCATTTTTAGTGTACATCCGCGGACGGCGGCGTCGGGGTTTGGGTGTCCGTGGAAGATGACGATGCGTGCGTCGCGCGGCTCGCGCGGCTCGGCAAAGTAACAGAGCGGGAACGGACGCAAGCAGTGACGTTTGAAACTCACACACCACGCTGCGTCCCAGTAACGCAAAATCCCTTTGGCGTAAATGGCGTGCGAGAGGTACGCCTGTTCGTTGCGGTACTCGCGCCGCACGGTGTCGCCGTCGTTAACGTAACGGTCGAGAACGTCTTGATGCCGACCGAGTTCAAATCGAAAGACCGACGAGTTACCGACAACGCTGTTTGGAAAGTCCCAATCTTTGATGATGAGAAACTCGCCTTCGGCTTTGAAGAACGGGTCGATTGAATCGCGGATGACGACATCGAGGTCGAGAAAGAGTGCGTGTCCTTCGAGGTCGGCGAGTTTGTTTTGGAAGACGGTGAGTTTTCGCCAGCCGCGTTCGGGGAGATTTGACGCAAGTTCGAGCGGCGGCAGCGGACGCACTTCAACGCGCGAATCGACCCCGCTGGCGTCGTCGGTGAAACAGACGAACCGATGCGGCAGCGTCGTAAACCGCCGCACCATTGCGGCCAAACGGTTAACGTATTCCGCGCCATACCGCGTCCCCCATTTCATGCAGATGATATTGTTGGTCATGATTTTTTCACCGTAGTGTGTTGCCCCCGCAACGCCTCTTTCGCGTTAAGTTTATTGACAACTTTCTTGCCCGTTTTCTCTTCGATTTCATTTCGCGTATTGCCCGCGATGGTACCACCTTGCTTGGCGATTTTTCGACTCTCTTCAAAAGTTTGCGGCTGCTTCTCTTTGCTGATTTCGGTGGTTGTCGCTTCAGCCAACATATTGAGCACCAACTCTAAATTGCTCATGTTGTCGCGCAGGTTTTCTTTTTTGAGTCCTTTGTGTTCTTTGTATTTCTTGACAGAAAAACCACTCCACGCCTGTGTGATTTCGTCCGTCAAAATGGCGTATTCTCGATTCTTCTGGACGCCTCGCTTCTCCCATTCGTCCGTAAGTTCTTTGCGGACTTCGATACTTTTGAGTCGCTGATTGATCCAGTTTTTGCTGTACCCCTTTTTGAGATACGTTTCCATCAAGCGATCAATTCCGATTTCAGGGTCTTCGATTTCGTCGAGACGCTCGCGGGCAACTTGTGCAATCCACATCTTGAACGGCTCTGCTTTTGGAGACGGAATCGATTGAATCAGCCGAAAAAGCTGCTCTGTGTTGGCAACATCAGTGAGCCGCATCTTGCCATCGGGGGACTCCATTTTCAACTGTCCGATTTTTTCGGACAGTTCACTTCCTTCATTTTTCAACTTGGTTTTGAGGTCACTCCAGTATTTCCTCGGTCGGTCTGTCTCGGTGAGGATTTCAATCGCATCAATCACCGAAAAATACCACATTTCCTCTTCGGCGTTCCACACGCTGCGAACATGCTTCTGTTCAAAAACCTTGATGGCGGTTGCGGTGTCTTTCATTGCGGCGTCCCCAATTTCATACAGTTGTTTGTCATGATTTTTTCTTCAAAAACTCCCTGATAGTTGCAATCACCTCATCCGTCGCGTCTTCGACGACATAATGCGAAGCGTCGCTAATAGTGTGTGTTTCGGCGTTGGGGAAAAACTGCTGAAACCTCGCAAGAAACTTTGGCGTAAAACACCAGTCGCGCACTCCCCAAATCAGGCAGATGCGTTTGTCCGCGAGTGACGTTAGCTGCGACTCGATGCCGCGAAGCGTAGCGAAACTGCGATGACGCGAATCGAGCGGGATGTCGCGGACGAACTCGTAAGTCGCTACGCGATTGGCCCACGAATTGTAGGGTGCGAGAAGTCCGGCGGCGACGGCGTTGGGGAGCGGTTTCGTCACGGCCATCGTCGTCGCGGCGCGTGCAAACGAGTTAAGGCCGCAGATCGCAAGGCGTCCGAAGAACGGAACGCGACCGAGACGAATCCGCACCGGACACCGTTCGCCCGTGAACGCCCCCGTATTCATCAAGACGATCCGGTCAAAAACGTCGCGCCGCGCACAGACCGCACCGAGTCCGATTGCGCCGCCCCAATCGTGACCGACCAGCGTCACGCGACGCAGCTTGAGCGAATCAATGAGCGAAACCAAGTCGTCAATTCTCTGCGCGAGAGTGTAGTCGTAATCGTGTGCGGACGGCTTGTCTGAAAGTCCACAACCGATGTGATCGACCGCGACAACTCGATACGAATCTTGAAACGCTGCGATCAAGTTGCGCCAGTAGAACGACCACGTCGGATTGCCGTGAACGCAGAGAATCACTTCGCGGTCGGCGTCTTTGGGGGCGGTGTCAACATAGTGGTACTTTAGCCCGCGACAATCGTGAAACGACGACGCAAACGGATACAAATCTCGCCACGAGGCGTTTGGCGGTGGTTGGGTTCGCACTATTCTTGAGTCACGTTAATTTTCGACGGTAGGTGCGGGGGGATGCACAGGAGCAGTTCAGGTTCGGCATGGCCGAACTCTCCAGTGGTTCCGGTTCGGCATAGCCGAACCCTCCAGTTGTCATACGCCACAGGCGTGGAGGGTTCGGCTATGCCGAACCGCTGTGTGAGTGCAAGTTTATGAACAGGTCTAATGCAGCATCACTTGTCCGCCGGTGACGGGAATCGCTTGACCCGTTTCATAAGGTTGCGTCACTGCGTAGACGATTGCGTGCGCAACGTCGCTCGGTGTGCAACCGCGTCCCATCGGGACTTGCGATTCGTAGTGCAAACGAACGTCGTTCGTCGTCTTCGCGCCCGGAACTTTCCCCGTGCGGAGATACTGAACAAACAGTCCGTTCTCTGGATCGCTCCAGAGCGGCCCATCGTAAAAATTGCCCGGACAGATGCTGTTAACTTTGATCTTGTCGGCGACGAGTTCGAGTGCGAAACTTTGCGTGAGACCAACGGTGCCGAACTTGCTCCCCGCGTAAGCACCGTTGCTCTTCGACCCGACAAGTCCGCTCTTCGAGTTGACTTGCACAATGTCGCTCCAAAGTCCGCTCGCCGCGTTCTGCCGCGACATCACCAGCGATGCGTGCTTCACGCACAAAAAGTAACCAATGTAGTTAACGTTCGTCACGAAGTCCCAATCTTTTTGGGCAAACGTCTTGACCGATCCGGCCTTGAGAACTCCCGCGTTGGCGACGAACAAATCAATTCCGCCGTACCGCGCGACGACAGTCGCAATCATCGCCGCAACCGATTCTTCATTTGCGATGTTGACAACAACACTCGTTGTCTTTTTGAGTGACTTCGCTGCGCGCTCCGCGCCAGCGGCGTCAAGATCGGCGATCACAACTTCCGCACCGGCGGCGACGAGTGACTCTGCGATTCCGTAACCAAAACCTTGCGCACCGCCCGTCACGACCGCGACTTTGCCGACGAGTCCGCCGCGAGAGTTTCCCGCCGCAACTTTTTGGCGATACGATTCGACTTCCCAATTTTCGATGAACTCACGCTGCGCGTCGGTCAAATAATTCACGCCGCCAAACGCTGGAACAAGAGTTTCGATTCGTGCCGCATCGCGTGCAAGAGCCTCAACGGTTTCAGCCGCCGCGAGCGTCGGGGCCGCGACAAACACCGCCTTTCCTCGCACCTCCACAACCTTCGGCAAATAACCGCGCGACGCACGAAACGACTCAATCGCGTCGCGTGTTACGTCGTCGCAGACGAGCGTGAACGCCTTCGCATAAACCATCTGGTCTGGATTGAGTGGCCCACGCGCGGTGGCAAACGGCGCGAGACTTTTTACCACGACGAGTCCCCCAGACTCCGCAAGCCACGAACGCAACAGCGGTGCCTTTTCGTTAACGTAAGCTGCATCGAGCGGCGCGACTTCGAGAGATTTTTGCGGATCGACGTTCGCAGCTTTGTATTGTGCTTCGAGCGTTGAAACGATGTGTTTGTACGTCGCGTGAATTTCGTCAGCCGTTTTTCCACCGACGAAGACGCCGTGATTTTGCAGGAAAATTACTTGCGGTTTGCGATTGTGTTTTTGTATGTAATCGCGGTTTGCGGCGTAAACGGTTTGCGCGAGCGTGAAACCGGGATCAACGTAATCGACCCAGAGTGCATCGGGAAACAATCTCGCACACTCTTCGCGTCCGCGCTGGCCGCACGTCATTCCGTTGACGAGCGTTGGGTGGAGGTGAACGACGAATGCGAAGTCCATCAGATCGTGGAGCGGTGCCTCGACCGACGGACGCCCGTCGCTCCCCGTCGCAACCGCATACGCCATCAGTCGCTTGATCCGTTCTTCGCGGTCTTCTTTCGACGCGAACTCCGTCGGCCAAGTAAAACACTCGGCGATGACGCTGCGTTCCATCTTGACGAAATCGCTCGCCGTAATCGTTGCGAGTGCGACGCCGCTCGGTTTGACGTAGAGAAAACGTTCGTCCTTGCACGACGTATTCCCGCCGCCCGCCAAGACAAACTGCGGATTCGATCCGTAAACACGCGAGACTTCTGCGATGGTTTCTGCGATTGACATTTGTTGATGTTGATGTGAGAGTTCGTGGCACTCGCTTACGCTTCGTGTTCTGATTTGTGGCACTCGCTTACGCTTCGCGTTCTGATTCGGGCACTCGCTTACGCTTCGTGTTCTTGTTTCTTGCCGACCGCAACGAAGTTGCCGGGAGGCTACCGGATGCAACGTCACGTTGCCTCACTTACGCTTCGTGTTCCGATTTGGTTCGGTCGGCCTGCGGGATGTAGGCAGGGAGTTTTTTGGCCGCGTAGATCGGGGCGAACGCGGTGAGACGTTGACGTCCGCCGAGCATCGGCAGCGTTAACATCTCTTCGCCAACAAGCGGCATCGCGTAACGAACGAAGTCGTCCGCAACGTCGTAACCCGATGGCAGAATCCACTCCTTCGGGAACGTCCGTTCGCTGTTCGCAACTTTCTCAAGCGGGACGCCATCGTAACGAACAGAATAAATGAAACCATCGTCGCGGAGAATCGTTGCCATGTTTCCGCCGCGTCCGGTGGCCGCGAGTTCGACCGCTTTCTGTCCGCACCGGTACGCCTCGTCGAGATCGACAATCGAAGCATACGCCATCGAGTGACGCTGATCAGTTCCGCTCACGTTTCCACGCGCCGAACCCTTCGCGCCGATCCCGACCTTGTTGAGATAATTGACAACCATCTGCGCCACTGTCGTTTGACTTGCGCCGAAGTTTGTATGTCCGAACGAGTCTTTGACCGCACCACTTGAATTATTTTCACCGCCAACGTCAAAACCTTCAGAGATCACAACGACGCAGCGTCCGGCGGCGCGAACGGTCGCGCGGACTTGTTCGGCGAGTTCTACAAGCGTAACGGGCGACTCCGCAAGATAGATGTGAAGCGGCATCGCACGAAGCGGATCGGCCAGCCGTGCCGCAGCCGGAATGAACCCGATCTTTCGCCCCATCGCCTGCAAAACGAGTACCGGATCAGCAGGCGACGACCCTTTGTTCTCCTCGTTCGCATACTGAACGGTGTGCATCCAATACTTCGCCGTCGAGCCGTAACCCGGCGTATGGTCGATTAACTTGCGTTCGCTGTCGCCGACATCGTTGTCGATTGTCTTCGGTACTCCAACCGCAACAACATCGACGCCGCGATTCTGCGCAAGCTCGGCGATTTTGTGGGCGGTGTCCATCGAGTCGTTTCCGCCGTTGTAGAGGAAATAACCGATGTTGTGCGCGCGAAGAACCTCAACGACGCGATCAAAGTCTTCGGCTTGATGCGACTTGAGTTTGTAGCGACACGTCCCAATCGAACCAGCGACGGGCGTATAACGCAAGAGTGCAACTTCGTCGGCGTTTTGCTCGGAAAGATTGAGCAGCTCTTCTTTGAGAACGCCTTCAATTCCGTGGCATCCGCCGTAGACGGTGCCGATGCAGTCAAACTCCTTCGCCGCATCGATCACGCCGCGAAGCGAACTGTTGATGACACACGTCGGCCCGCCACTCTGGGCGATCAAAAGATTTTTGCGGGGCTTCATCGCATCATTCCTCATCGCGGCGGACGTTTTCGTTCTGTGTTTTTCGGAACCGTGCGACGAGGAGCATCGCGGTTGCCGTCACCGCGCCACCGCAGAATGCTGCGACGGTGAACGTGAGAAAATCGTGCCCGAAACAGTGTGCCAAGAGAATCGTGTTCATTGTTGTAACTCCTTGTTGATTATGGAGGTTGTTAAGACGCGCGGTGTATTCTAACGACGATGCCCGCATTCGACAATCCCCCGCGTTGCACGGAGGCGGTAAAATAGACTTGTTCGGAAACGTCAATTTGGGGCGATTTGGTAGTTCTGGTTCGGCATAGCCGAACCCTCCAGTTATCAACGCCGTAGGCGTTTGGAGGGTTCGGCTATGCCGAACCGATGTGCGGGTGCAAGTTTCCGAACAGGTCTAATGTATCCCCGTTACGGGCCTACATCAAACACCGCACAACAACAAATCCACCGACTAGGAGAACCCCAGCGAGAAGGGCGAAGAGGTCGAAGTAGCGGTCGATGGTTGTACGAATTGTTGGGCCGCAGAAAAACATCAGCGACGCGACAAGGTAAAACCGCATCCCGCGTCCCAAGACCGACGCTGCAATGAGCGTCCACAGCGGGATTTTCGCCACGCCAGCGGCTATCGTGAAAACTTTGTACGGAATCGGTGTAAACGCCGAAAGCCAAATCGCCAGAAATGCGTTGGCGTGAAATTTTTTGACAACCATCTCGACGAGCGACTCCGTGATCCCCGGAACATACGCAAAGAAAAACCAGCTCGTCGCCGACCAAAACATATAACCAATCGCGTAACCTATCAGCGCACCCAAGACCGACCCTGCGAGACTCACCGTCGCATAGACAAACGCACGCCGCGGACGCCCCGCCGAGAGCGCAATCTGCAAGACATCCGGCGGGATCGGAAAAAACGAACTCTCCGCCAACGCCAAAACAAACAGCATCGGCGTCCCGAACCGCGTTTCAGACCACGACAAAACCCAATTATAAAGACGACGAAGCCAAATCATTTTTGTGGAATGTGTTGTGAGGGGCTTGTCGGCCCTGTCGCAAGTGGCGGCACGATGTTTTCGATTGTGCGCGAGTCGAGATTGAAAATTGTGAAACCGCGCGCACCACGCTGTCGCAGCGTCTCGATCTGAACCGCAACGTCTTCAGGACGCATCGCAATCCCCGTCGCCGTCGCACCGATCCCCGGATAAACTGGAATCTTGCCGTGTACTCTCGCAAGTTGCGAACCAACGTAACCGCCGAACTGCGTCACACTTTCGGTGTAGTCCATCGGGCAAACGAAGTCGAGATAACCGCGTTCCACCCAGACCGGCCAGTCTTGCAGAACCCACTTTCGACAACCCGGATACGCCGGAAAGACCGCCGCCGAGACTTTCAAATTCGGTTTGCGTTCTTTGAGTTTGTCAACACCAGCACGAACCATCGCAACAAGTTCGGTGATCTGTTCGCAACGCCAGTCGTCGTAGTCGGCGCGAAACGTACCGCTCGTGCAGTCGCGCACCCAATTATTCCAACCGGAATCTGTGTCGTTCCAACTTTCGGGAATCGTCTTTCCACCATCGACAGTGTGTTGCGTGAAACGTTCTTTGCAACCGTCGCAGAAACACGAGTCGTCGCCGGGGTAACGAATGTAGTCGAAGTGAATTCCATCGACGTCGTAGTTCGTCGCCACTTCGAGCATCGCGTCGCATTCGAGTTTCTTGTTTCGCGGATCGGACGGGCAGAGCCACGGCTGCTCCGTTCCGTCGCTCTTTTTTTGGAAACGGTGTTCCCGCGTCATTGCATCTTTGAAAGTTGGCGGCGAGTACGAAGCGTTGAAGTTAACTTTCCAGACGTGAACTTCGATTCCGTATTTCTTTCCAGCCGCGACGGCCTGCGCGATTTGGTCGCCGTATTTTTCGTAGGTCGCGCTTCGCGGCAACAGGTCGCTCGCGTAGTGCGCGACGCCGCCCCAGAGCATATTCGGTATCACCGCCGTGAAACCGTTTTCGGAAAGTTCGCGCATCGTGCGGTCCCAGTCACCGGCGTAGGCTCCGGTTCCGGCGTGTTCCCACCACGCACGAAACTCGCCACGCGGACTCGGCAAGGCCCGAAGGTAGTCCGCAGCAATCCCGCGGTAGACACACTGGCCGTCAACGTAAATCGCAGCGAATTCTTCGTTCGACAACTCGCGTTCGGTGTCGCCGAACGCGAGAAGCAGTGATGCCTCTCGCTCATGGTAGTTTGCGGAGAAGCGACCGTGTGGGTCTCCGGGCAACTGTCCGATGCGAGCGATTCGTTTGGCGAGTTCGGTCAGTATGTCGCGCCGAATTTGTGGATCGTACTCACTCAAAGTTGTGACGATAGATTGCGAATCGCCGTCTGCAACTTTGTCAAGCGTGATTAACTTGCCGCCAGCGGCCACGAAGTCTTTGAGGAGTGCGTCTGTGTTTGCCGACAACTTTGGATTCAGCGGCAAGACGACGCACTTGCGATTTGCGAGCAGTGCGGGCGTGAGAGCATCTTGCGAAACTTGTGCGACGTGAACACCAGCGTTCTCGCACTGGTTTATCACGCGCCGCGCCGCTGACCGCGATTCGTTTTCGTCGCCGATGACGACCAGCGTTGAGAGCGTCACGCCTTCGAGCGCGAGCAGTTTCACCGACGCATCGACCGAGTCGCCACGCCAAAACGCGACGCGAACGACTTCTGCGTTGTCCCAACCGCTCGGCTTGTCTTCGGGTTTGAAGTCGCCGCGTGCGAAGTGCAACTGTTGTTTGCCGGTGCCGGTGAGCGATCTGCCGCAGCCGTACCAACCGCCGCCGCACTTGAAGTAGAGCGTGACGTTCCCGACCGCCGCCGTATCACTGACATCAATCGTGAGCTTGAACTCGTCGCACAACGACAGATCGCGTTTGAGATCAAAGTCGGCGTATGAACGATCAACCTTGGCGTCGGCAGCGAACGGCAGCGACAGCGTTTGCGAGTCGAACGCCGCAGTGGAACTGCGACTTTTTGCGAAGTCGGTGAGCGGTGCAGCACCATCGCTTGCGGTTGCAAGTTTCGGAAGACACGCAAAGAAAATCGCAATGGCAACAGCGATGCAGAGATGACGCGACATTGTTTGGGACTCCTTGGTTTTGGGTGGCGTGGTAAGCGTTCACGATTTGTTTCGTCGTCGCACATTCCTAGTCGCGTAGCGACGGCCTAATTGTAGCCGAGGGCAAGACGTACTCGTCGCAGCCCTCGGTTTGCGGCCACAAATGAAATGAAGTCCCGTAGGGACGACCTTATTCCGAATCAATAGAGTTAACGTTTTCGATGCGTTCCAATAAGGCCGCTCCTACGGAGCTACGGATTCTGTTGTGTCGTCAACCCACGGCTGCGGCGAATACGCCTTGCCGTGGGCTACAATAAGGTCGCCGCTACGCGGCTAGGAAACAATCCGTGAACGCATACACGAACTCTAACCATCATAAGTTCATTGATGGTTTGCCCTCTACATCCATTGTCGTTTGAGTACGTCGGTGAGGATGTCGATTCCTTGTCGTGCTTCGGCGAGTGTGAGGTTCATTGCGGGGAGGAGTCGCAGAACGTTGCCATGCGTGCAGTTAATCAGCAGACCGTTTTCGAGACACGCCGCGACGTACTGCGCGCCTTCGTGCGCGAGTTCGACGCCAATCATGACGCCCGTACCGCGTACCTCCGTGATCAGATCGACTTCGCTCGCAAGCTCCGTGAGACGGTCGATGAGGAACTGACCGACACGTTTGGCGTTGTCGAGAAGTTTTTCGCGTTCGATCATCTCGATAGCCGCGATCCCCGCAGCCGCCGAGATCGGATTGCCGCCGTAAGTCGATGCGTGCATCCCCGGAACGAGACTCGCAGCGATGTCGCTCTTCGCCATCATCGCCGCTCCCGGAAGACTACCCGCGACCGCTTTGGCAAGCGTCATAATGTCTGGCTCGACGCCGAAGTGTTGATAGCCAAACCATTCGCCAGTGCGTCCGCAACCGGTTTGAACTTCGTCGAAAATTAGCAGCAGATTCCGTTCGTCGCAGAGTTGACGCAGACCTTGCAAGAATCCGGGCGGCGGCATTCGCACACCGCCTTCGCCCTGAATCGGCTCGATCATTATCGCCGCGGTTTCGTCGCACACAGCGGCGCGGGCTGCGTCGAGATCGCCATACGGAACGTAAGTAAACCCCGGCAGAATCGGGTGAAGCCCGTGGTGGTACTTCGGCTGCGCCGTCGCCGAAACGGCTCCCATCGTTCGCCCGTGAAAGCTGCCGCGAAACGTCACGATTTTGTATCGTTTTGACTGCGACGAGTGAAGCCGCGTCAGTTTGATCGCCGCTTCGTTCGCCTCCGCACCGCTGTTGCAGAAAAACGCCTTCCCGCCAAAACTGCGAACCGACAACATCTCCGCCCAAATCCCCTGCTGCTCCGTGTACCAACTATTCGGAACGTGAATCAACTGCGCAACCTGACGCTGTACCGCCTCAACTATCGGCGGCGGACAGTGACCCAAAAGTCCGCAACCCCAACCGGGGAAGAAGTCGATGTAGCGACGCCCAGTGGCGTCGTAGACCGTCGAGCCTTCACCGCGAACCAAAACAATCGGATACCGCGTGTAGTTCGCAATGACGTATTTCTCGAAACGTGCAAGTGTGGCTTGTGTGATGTCCATGGGAGTGGTGAGGGTTGGTGGTGAATAAGAACACGAAGCGTAAGCGAGTGCCCAGAATCAGAGCGGGAAGCGTAAGCGAGTGGCCTGAATCAGAACACGAAGCGTAAGCGAGTGCCCAGAATCAGAACGGGAAGCGTAAGCGAGTGGCCAGAATCAATTCCCAAACGTTGCCAGCGCGTTTTCGCGGATGAGCGATTCGTTTGGCGTACAACCGAGTCCAGCGTCGCTGTTGAGGTCGACAATTCTGACGCCTTCTTCGAGACGTGTTGCGACAGGTTCGGCGAGGTCGAACGCGAGCAGTTCTTCGAGCGGAACGTAGTCTGCGCAGAGAACGCAACTCGGATGCGCCGCCAGTGCGAGCGACGCACGGTGTGCGAGTGACGTGCCGAGTTCAAATCCGCTATAGCAATCGAGTCCGGCGGCTTGTGCCATCGCACCGATAGCGGCGGCGGTTGTCGCGCCGCCCATCTTTCCCGATTTGAGGCAGAAAACGTCGGCACTTCGCAAGTCGATGGCCATTTCGGCTTGGTGCAACGTCGTGATCGACTCATCGAGCGCAATCGACGTGCGGAGCGTGTCACCGATCATCGCGTGACCGACGAAGTCGCTCGATGAGAGCGGCTGCTCCAAAAACGCAAGGAAAAAATCGTCGCAGCGGTAGATCGTTTCTGAATTGCGGTCGAGCGAGAGTGCGCCTTCGAGGTCGCCCTGCAACGTGAGTGTCGGAAACTCGCCGCGTACCGCTTGGACCATTGCAATGTCCCAGCCGGGGCGCATCTTGAGCGATAACCGTTTGTAACCGTCGCTTACAATCGACGCGATCTCGTCCATAAACGCTTTGCGGTCGTCGGTGCGGTCGAGTGTGCGACCGACTTCGATTTTCGTTCGCGTACCGCCGAGAAGCTGGTACAGCGGTTTATTGGTGATGCGTCCGAGGAGGTCGAGGTATGCGAGGTTGAGTACCGCTTTGGCGTGACGATTCCCTTTGATCGGCGCAAGTCGCTCGTCGAGTTTTTCGGCGGAGTCGATTGCGACGCCGCGCGGCAGACGCGGAACAAGACTGTCGCGCAAACACGCAAAAACCCCGCGCGACCACGACGCCGTCAAAATCGGTTCGTTCCCCGAAAACACTTCGCCCCAGCCGACAACGCCGCCGCTTTCCATTCGCACGACAACAGTCTCGAACATATCGAGCAGCGTGTCGGCAAAGCGAAACGGCGTCCGCAGCGGAACTTTCACCAAAAAAACTTCTATCGTATCAATTTGCATTTGTGGCAATGTCCTTGTTGTGACTGACTGTTGGGAACGAGTGTCAGCCCGCACTTTCAACCTGCTCCCGCGTGAGACCAGTCACCCGCACGATTGTCTCTACGTCCATGCCGATAATCTTCAACCCCGCCGCAGTTTCGAGTTTGCCTTTGAGTTCACCTTTGAGTTCACCTTCGAGTTTGCCAATCTTGAAGCCTCTTCCGAGTCCCTGTTTGCGACCTCGCTCGCGGGCTTGCTTCAATGCGTGTATTTCGTTCAGTAACATTTGCATCGGAATTTCTCCTTTCTTTTCAAGTTCGTCAACGTAAGCGATGTACTCGTATTCTATCGAGTCGTCGCGGATACGGATGACACGTTCCATAAAAACCATCAGCCGTTTTATCTTCGCCTCACTGTAGTTTCGTTCACGCAAAAGTTGCACGAAGTCTTTGGCGTATTCGAGCTTTTCTTGTTCGTTCTTTCTCGCCCGCCACGCACGCAGCGCGGCCAGTTGCATCAGGTCAAACGGGTTGTCGCTGGCGACGAGGTGTGCTTCGTCAAGATCGTAAGTTTTGATGACCTTGAACTTGTATATCACAACCGTTTCGTACCCGCGCCACTCGTATTTCCCCAGTTTTCCCGATGTCTTCAGCGGCTCTGTAGCGATCAAAAGCCCCGCAACGTGTTTGTTGTACTTCGCCTCGATCAACTGGTGGTATTCGTACATCCGGCGGTTAATATCTCTCTTTCCACCGCCACCTTGAACCTCAATGTGAAGCAACAACCAAACGTCCGGCGCACCACACAGCGGCAACTCCACCAACACATCGACTTCTAATCGTCGCAGTTTTGTTGTTTGCTCATCGTGTTTTAGCGTGAGGGCAAGTTCGTGAAGTTCTTTGTCGAGAAAGCAAATTTCGCGGTTCGGATCGAGCGACACCGCAAGGTCCGGCAATACCGACTCCAAAAGCGGGACGATAAACTCCGTGATCGCCTCCTTCCAAGTGACATCGAGTTGAGACGATTTTGACCTCACGAAACCACCTTATCCTCTCCGTCCAAACACGGTTGCGAGCGGTGAGTATACCACGCCGCAAACCACTTGCAAGAAGGGCACGTCACGCAATAACGCCGCCGCCGATGACACGTTCGCCATCGTAAAAGACCGCCGACTGTCCCGGCGCAACGCCGTCGGCGGGCGAGTCGAGAACGACGTTCGCGCCGTCTTCGCCACAACACGCAACCGTCCCGAATTGCGCAGGCGTGCGGTAACGCACCTTGATTTCGCAGCGTAATTGTTCGCGCGGCGAGTCAATGAGCCAGTGAATATCGCGGAGCGAAAACGCCGCACACGCCAGCGCATCGCGGTCGCCGAGAACAACGTCGTGCGACGCTGCGTCGATTCGCGTCACGAACAGACGACGACCAAGACCAACCTTGAAACCTTTTCGCTGGCCAACCGTGAACTGTTCGTAACCGTCGTGCTCCGCGAGTCGCGTCCCGTCTTCGGTGACGAAGAAACCATCCGTCGGAAACGGACGCCGCGACTGCAAAAACGCAGCACGATCACCGGTCGGGATGAAGCAGATGTCTTGACTCTCGCGGTCGATGTCGGCGGGGATTTTCCAATCGCGTGCGAGGCGGCGAACGGCGTCTTTCGTCGTCGCGCCGAGTGGGAAAACGAGCCGCGAAAGCAAGTCGCGCCGGAGGCGATACAGAACGTAAGACTGGTCTTTCGTCGCGTCGCACGCTTTCAGAAGTTGACCGTTTTCGATGCGTGCGTAGTGGCCGGTCGCCAAAAACGGTTCGGGATCGGAAGTCACGCGACGTGCGATGGCGAGTGCGGCGTCGGCGAAAAAACCAAACTTCACCGTCGCGTTGCAATTCACGCACGGATTCGGCGTGCGACCAGCGTAGTAGTCGCCAACAAATTTCTCGATAACTTCGTCGAATGCGTGACCAACGTCAACGTTGTAGAGCGGAACACCGAGCGAGTCGGCAACGCGGTCAAGTGCATCGTTGCGTGGGATGAGACGATGCGTCATCGTAACACCAACGACGCGGTGCCCTTCTCGCTGCAAGATCGCGGCGGTGACAGAACTGTCGATCCCGCCCGACATCGCCACCGCAACGGTGCGCTGACCGGCAAGCGTTGTCATGTAATCAGCGTCCCGACGTGTTCGCCGCGAACGGCGCGGACGATGTTGCCAGCCGTGTGGTAATTGAAGACCATTATCGGCATCTGGTGTTCGCTGCACTTTGCGATGCACTCTTGGTCCATCACGCGGAGATTTTGCTGGCGGACTTCGTGGTAGCTGAGCCGGTCATAGAAGACGGCGTTCGGATTCGTGACCGGATCGTCGCTGTAGACGCCGTTAACTTTCGTTGCCTTGAGCAGAACGTTTGCACCGAGTTCGAGCGCACGCTGCGCGGCGGCGGTGTCGGTCGTGACGAACGGACTCCCAGTTCCACCCGCAAGCAAAATGACACGTCCTTCGCAGAGGTGGTGTTCGGCGCGGCGACGTATGTACGGCTCCGCGACGACATCCATCGGAATTGCGGTCATGAGCCGAGTCGGTTGGCCGACGCCTTCGATAGCGTCTTGGAGTGCGAGTCCGTTGAGGACGGTGGCGAGCATCCCCATGTAGTGTGCGGTTGCTTCTTTGATGGCGGAGTTCGCGGCCTTGAACTGGCTGCCGCGCAAAATGTTTCCGCCGCCCATAACGATTGCGATTTCGATACCGCCGCGTGCGGCCTCGGCGATTTGCCCCGCGAGGAGCGTAGCGGCGTCCATCGAGATTCCACGCCCTTCCGACGGACAAAGCGTTTCACCAGAAATTTTTAATAAGACTCGACGCATTGGGAAAAATCTTTCTGTTGCAAGAAGTATGAGTAACCGTTCACGGTTAACCTCGTGTCCGTCACCCCCGCGTACTCGGCGGGGGCCTAGAGCGAACGCATTGGGGTTCGCTTGCGCGAATGTCGCTATCGCGTTTGCTTGCGGCGTTGCTCTCTGGATTCCCGCCGAGTACGCGGGAATGACGAAACATGGCGTGAAAGGTTACGAGTTGTCGGTTTGTTCACCACGCAAACAGCAATCCGAGGCTGCCGATGTGTGTGGCTGATTTCGCACAAAATATCGCATCGTAATCGGCGAAGACGCGGATGTCGGTGTAGTTGACGTACCACTTTAGACCAGCACCGAGCCAGAAGCGGTCGCGTCCCGGGTCGTTTAGCACGAGAAACTGCGATGGCGTAAGTGTACCACTTACCATTGAAAATGGTAGGCTGTCGATGGCATCTTGATTTTGGAGAATCTGTTCGACGATGGCGACACGGGCTTGGGCCTCGAACGATTCGTTGAACCGTTTGTTGCACCGAACACCGGTGATCCAGTGCAAGGCTTGATTGGAACTGTTGGGGAGGTGAATATTCGGCGACGGCGGATTGAGAGAGTGTTCGATGTCGCCGACGTGCTGGTAGAAGTAGTGAAGTCCGGTGAACGGCTTGATCGCCCACGACTTGTTTGGCAGCACGATGTCTAGCCCAATTTCGCCGTAGATTCCGGTTTGAATACCGTGTGCCTCGCCGCCGAGATGCACTTGGCCTAGTTGCGGAATGCGGTGAAAATCGTACCCGACGTTGCCGAGGACGAGGAAGTGTGTCATCGCGTTATACTTCACGAACGACAGACCGAGCATGTGGTTGTCGATTTGCCAGCGTGAGATGTCTTCGCCTCTGACGGTTGTGCGTGTGAACGTGTTACCGTAGTTGTAGTATAGACTCCATCGTGCGCCGAATAGTCGTTTGTCGAAACCGATCTGCGCACCGAGAATGTCGGGGGCGACTTTGAGTTCTTCGTCACCAAACGACCGCGTATTTGATGCCTTTCCGAAATATGCGTTTGCCCAAACTCCGCCGCCGCGACTCCCGCGCCGCCGCTGTCCCAAAAACGACGCGAAACGTTCGTCGAAGAATTCGTTCTCGTTCACGTTGCTGCTCGCATCGTTGCAAACAACGACGCTCTCACCAGCAGACTGAACATCCGGCGACGCAAAAAGTAACAGAACGATTGTGAGTAGTGATGACATTGGTATTTGTGTTTGTGTGGTTTGACGATTTGTAATCCTTCACTTCACACCCGTTTTGATCTTCTTCTGCATTTCACGCAACGATTCGAGGTACGCTTTTTCAACATCGCTTAAGTCGTCCGGTAACTGGGCGCGATAGGCGGTGTATTCGCGGTGTGCTTTTTCTATCGCGTCGTCGTGGCTGACCGCTCCCGCGTTTTCCAAAACGCCAACGCCGAAGTCACGCGAGAACTTGTCCAGCGTCTCAAGCCAGTCGCGCATGTGCATCGGTTCGTGCATCTCCGCTTTCAATTCAGCCATGTCGAAAAAGGCGTTGACCATCCGCCGCAGTGCGAACAACTCCTTTTCGGTCATGTAATTCTTTGCGACGACAACTTCGCTCTTCACCGGACGGCTGCCTTTGAACGTCGTCAATCCCATAAACGGCAATTCGGCGTTGGCACGATTGAAGATGATCTCGCTCGCAGTGTGACCGCTGACTGCGTAGTGCAATTTGTTCTGCACGATTTTGAAAAACTCTAACGTCTCGCGCGTCGTCGCGTCGTAGTCCAAACTCGTCGCATACAAATCGAGAACTTGCCGGTACATCACCTTTTCGCTGATGCGAATGTCGCGGATGCGTTCCAGCAATTCTTTCCAGTAAACGCCGCCGCCCATGTTCTTCAAAAAGTCGTCGTCCATCGCAAAACCTTTTTGCAGATACTCGTGCAAAACGGTCGTCGCCCACTGGCGAAACTGCGTCCCACGCAGCGACTTCACGCGGTAACCGACAGCGAGGATCATGTCGAGGCTATAGTGCTTTGTGTTGTACTTTTTCCCGTCGGCGGCAGTTGTTCGGAAATTCCGAACAACTGAATTTTCATCAAGTTCCCCCTCTTCCAAAATGTGCGAAATGTGCTCGCTGATGTTTGATTTACTGGATTGATACAAATCGATCATCTGCGCCTGCGTGAGCCAGAGCGTTTCGCCCTGCATACGCACGTCGATTTTCGTCTTGCCATCGGCAGACTGATAGATGATTAGTTCGTTGTTGGGTGCCATTTTTTGTCACCGCCATCCCCACTTTCGGTCACAGCATCTATTCAAACACCATGAGTCCGAGTGATTCTTCTGGCGGACCGGTTGTGGAGCCGTACCACGATGCTGACGACGACGTTCGCGCACCACCACCGACGATCCTGCGAACACCAACCGCCCACACCGTTCCCGGAGTCGGCAGCGTGCGCGTTAGCGACTTGAGCGGAATCGCCGCCTCGATCAGCCAACTGCCGTCTTTTGCGTCGCGGGCGACGTACCAGTCGGGGTCCCACGAAGTGTCGCCCCAAGAGCTATCGTGTACCCAGCCGCGATAATCGACCGTCATCGTGTACGCCGAAACCCAGTCGCGGTCAACGTCAAAAGTTAACTCAACGCGATCCGAACGTGTGAGGTCGGAGTCGCGGGTTCGCGGTTCCGCTGGCGGCGGCGTGTACGAAAACTCCGCAGCCTCGCGGCACCGCAGTGCGACGTACAAGTATTCGTCGTCGTGCAAAAACATGAAGTGTGTCGAAGTCGTTTGATCGGTTGCGATACAGTGAAGCGGCGCGGCGAACCACGCACCTTTGTCGGAGTCGCGGTCAAACGCCGCGTCGAGATACGGACGCTCCGTCGTCTTCGCGCAAACGATTGTCGGCAGCGGACAAACTCCCTTTGACGTTGTTCGATCAGCGAGCCACGTTTCCGCAGACGCACGCTGCGACCACACGTCGGACGCGCCACTTGCGGCATCACCGGCCCGCGTTTTGTAGTATCGCATCGCCTCGTTTTGCCAACCGCTCCGCCGCTGGCCAAGCGTTAACGGGAACTGAATTTCCGGCGTTCCGAAGATGTCGCCGAGCGATGTTTGCACGAGACGTTCGAGCGTATCACGCTGCTGTACTTGACGTGTGACGGCGGCGGCGGAAACTGCGTCGCCTTGGAGGAGTCGCATCGCCACCTCTTCCGACGTTGTGTAGACCGCGAGCCGCGCCGCGGCGGCACCAGCGAGCGGATGTTTCGGAAACGTCTCAACGAGATAAAATAACTGAAGCGACGCGGCGTACCACTGACCGCGACGGTGCAACTGGTCGCTCCACTTCCAGAGCGTCTTGACGACGGTGTCGGGGTCGAGACGTTTGACTGTCGATTCAATCGCGGCTGCAAGTTGCCGTGGCGACGGCGGTACGGTCGTTGCCGCGACAGCTTTGTTGTACGCTTCGAGCTGGTTGATAAGTTCTTCACGGAGCTGTTGATGTCGCTGCACCGCTTCGCGCGGAAGCTGTTCTGTACCGCAGAACGAACGGCGTGCGCCGGAGTCGGGAAGAATTTTAACGCCCGCCATCGGGTCGCTTTGATGCGTGGTCGTGTCCGGCGATGTTGCGGCGGTTTGAAGTCCGATCATCGACGGTAATTCGATGCGTGCTACGTCGATACCGAGGAGCGAACGGGCGTCCCACGCGACATCTGCAAGTGCAAGACCGAGACGCTGAAGCGGCTCGTGCGCAGCGACCATCGTCGCGCCATGAACGCCGCGTGGCATTGTAAGCAAAAGTTTTCGCGGACTCCAAGCCGCCGTCGATTCAGCAAAACTTCCTACGGTCGGATTCGCCGCGTCGCGGATCGCGTCTTCGACGCCCTGACGAACCGTTGCAAGCATTGCGTCGTCGCGGCGGGTTGAAACGTCGCTGGTGATGATCACTTCCGGCTGCATCTGGCGGATCGCCCGAACGATGTGCCGCCGTACCGCTAGGGCACTTTGCGGGCCGCTGAACGTCGTTTGTTCTTCGGGTGTCGGAAGCGGAAGCAAGTCGGCACCAGTTTTGCGAACTGCTTCGCCAAGCCGCAGCGACCACGGCACAATCGAACGTCGCAGCGACGCCGCGTCGTCGCGTGGGAAAAGTACGAGCACGCCGCAACGATAACCTTCTTCCGCCGCAAGTTGCGTCAAAACTTCAAACGGGATTTCGTCTTCGGTCGCAACGACAGCGATAACGGCGAGTCGCTTACCGCCTTGCGGCCCACCTTGCTGCGCGGCCCAACTCTTCCCGCCGTCAGTCGTGTGAATAATTGTTCCCCAAGTTCCGACACCCCAGCCGTTGTTGCGGTCGATGAACGCGATCCGTTCGATGTTGGCCTGAACGCCCGTCGTCGCCGATTCCCAAGTTTGTCCGCGGTCGCTGGAGTGAGCGATGCGTGCTGAATACCGTCCGGCGAGCCAGATGTCGTCGCCGATGGTGGCGGTCACAGACTCTGGCCGCGACGGGGCGTCAGACGTTGTTTCTGCAATCGGTTCCCAAGTCGTGCCGCGGTCGTTTGTTTGAAAACGTGACGTTCGCAACGACTCCGAAAAAAGCCCGGTCACCTCGGCTTGGATTGGCGATGCGAGACGTACCGTCTTCAAAATTGGGAGCGGGACGCTGGTGGCGACGCGAAACCAGTTCTGTCCGCCGTCGGTGGTTGCGATGACGAATCCGCGTCCTTCGCCGGTGATTGGTAGCGTGTAACCGCCGACGGCCATTCCGCACAAGGCGTCGAGGAAATGAACGGCGTAGAGTGTTGCATCGACTGGCGTGATCTGTAGTTGCCAAGTTGTGCCGCCGTCTTGAGTTTGCCAGACAGCACCGTGATCGCCGACGGCCCACCCGACCAGCGGCGAGATGAACGTGACATCGCGGAGCGTGGCGTCGTGTATTGCTTCGATGTATGGCGAGAGGAGTTTCGCAGGTGTTCCGAAGACGCTTGTTGTTCCGAGCGGGTCGCGTGGATTCCCCATTGAGAGTGCTTGTGGCTCTGCGGGCGTTGCGTTTCGATTTGCGGCGAACGCGGGGATCGGGTTGACGTTTTGTGGAGGTTTGCTGACGAAGTCGTCGGGGGTTTGGAGTGGGTCGTGAAGGGTTGCGCGTTTTGCGGGGAGGTCATCGGGTACGCGATCGGGCAATTGCGTAACTTCCGCGTTACCGCGCGACGCACGCAGAGTATCGGCAATCGTCTCCAGCCGCGACGGCGACTGCGCGCAGAGCACCGCAGTCAACGTCACAACGACACACAATCCGATTACGGCAACAACAATTCTCACGCTTCGACCCTCACACATTTTGGGGACAAACCTACTACAAACCGCGTGGAGCGTACCCAATTTCACACGCGGAGTCAAGGGGGAAACGAGGGGGAAGCGAAGGCAAACATTGTTGGTATCTCCTTGTCGCTTCGCATTTTCGGCCTATGATTTTGCAGAGCATTGGAACTGCAACTTGCCTACTGTGAAACTTCCCGATGGAGTAAACCAAAATGATTACCGAACTGCAAATCAAAAACTTCAAAATCTGGGAAGACACCGGTCTGATACGCATGGCTCCAATCACGTTGTTTTTTGGCACCAACAGTTCTGGCAAGTCAAGCATCGGACAGTTCCTGATGATGCTCAAACAAACCGCAGAACAGTCCGACCGACAAACCGTTTTGAATCCGGGAGGGAACAACACGCCTGTCCAGTTGGGTTCTTTTGGTGAGATGGTGTCTCACCGCGACACCAAAAACAAGATAGAGTTTTCCTACTCTTGGCAACTCCCCCAAAAACTGGAAATCAAAGACCCAATCACGCAAAAAACGTATTGCGGTCAAGCGATACGATTCAACGCGATCATTGGTTCGGACACAAAAAAAGCGATTCCTGTCGTGCAAGAGTTTGGTTATCTGGTAAAGAACGGGAGCAGCTCGCTGACAGTTGGGATGAAGAAACAAGTCAAAGACGCTGACTATGTTGTGAACTCCAGCGAGTACGTCTTCAAACGGAATCTAGGACGTGTTTGGCCCATAAAATCTCCCATGCAATTCTACGGGTTTCCAGACGAAGTGCCTGCCTATCACCAAAACGCCGAGTTCGTTAAGTCTCTCAATCTTGAACACGAAAACATGTTCAAGTCAATATCGTATCTCGGTCCGCTGCGGACGAAGACCGAACGACTTTACACTTGGTCTGGTACTCAACCGGAGAGCGTTGACGTGGATGGACGCAACACGGTGCCAGCGATTCTCGCGGGCAAAGACCGGAAGATTGCTTTGTACAAAAAACGTAATGCAAAACCGTTTGAGGAGGTCATTGCAACACAACTCAAAAGAATGGGACTTATCGAAGAGATTAAAGTCAATCGCATTTCCGAAGGTCGTCACGAATACGAGGTCAAAGTTCGGACGAAAGGTTCGCGTGACTTTGTAGACTTGCCTGATGTTGGGTTTGGCATATCGCAGGTTTTGCCGGTGCTCGTGCAGTGTTTCTATGCCCCTGCTGGTTCGGTCATTATTATGGAGCAGCCGGAAATACATTTGCATCCCAGCGCGCAGTCTGCGCTTGCCGACGTGATGATTGATGTCATCAAATCGCGTGAGAACGGAAAAGACCGCGGGATTCAACTCATCATCGAAACACACTCCGAACACTTCTTGCGAAGGTTTCAGCGTCGCATCGCGGAAGAGAGTCTTTCCAACGACGAATTCGTTGCCTACTTCGCAGACACAACCAAACCAAAGCCGACACTTGAGCAGTTGAAAATCAACGAATACGGAGGCGTCGAAAACTGGCCCAAAGACTTTTTCGGCGACGAAATGGGAGATATTTTTGCGCAGAACAAAATTGCCTCGCAGCGTCGCATCAAAGACGCGAAAAAAGGAGGTGGTGCGTGAAACTCCCACGATGCTGCGTCGTTGACACCAATGTTCCGATTGCTGCAAACAGGCAACACAAGTTTGACGGAACAGAAGTCGAAAACGAAAAATGGATTTTGGCTTGCGTCGAAGCCATAGAGCACGTCATTGCGGAGCATTGTTTGGTGCTCGACGAGGCTGACGAAATACTCGGTGAATACTGCGTTCACTTGTCGCGTTCGGGACAGCCGGGAGTTGGCGATCATTTCGTCAAATGGATACACGATTGCCGCGAGCAGTTTCCCGACTCGAATCGTCGTGTCAAGATAACGAAAATCGGCGATTCCTACGAAGAGTTTCCGAGTCACGCGGGTCTCGAAGACTTTGACATTTCGGATCGGAAGTTTGTTGCGGTATCAAATGCACATCCCGACAAACCGCCGATACTGCAAGCGACCGACAGCAAGTGGGTTGGCTGGAAAAAAGCTCTCTATGAGGTTGGGATTAGAGTCGTATTTCTTTGTCCCGAATACACAAAAGAAAAGTATGACAAAAAAATCGTTCAGTCCAGCGGCCAGCGCAAACGGGACGCAGCACGATGACCGAATCTTGGCACCTTCCTTGACGGAAGTGTCACTCGCTTTATACTTCCGCCTCGCCTGTGGCGTTTGCTGCGGAAACATGAAAACGTAAACACGAAGGAAATTAACATGGATAGTGAACGTCGTCACCAGTTGAGTCAAAACGATCTTGCGAATTGGATGCTTGAGTTTTATGAAGACACGTTGCGTCCGAATGCGTCGCTGTTTTTATTGGGGGCTGTCTGCGCGGTGTTGGTTGTTGTCAGTGTTGTCGCTTATCAGCGGACGGCTGCGGCGAACAAAGCCGCCGCTTGGCAACTCTACAACGAAGCGTGTAGCAGTCCAAACCAAGTCGCAGCCCTTGAAGGTTTGGCCGCGTTTTACACGTCGGGCGAGATGGGGGCGACGATACGTTTCACACTCGCCGAGGCGTACTGCACCAACGTTTCGACCACCGCAGGACGCGAACAACCAGACGCCGTTGCCACACTCGAAAAGGCGATAGGAATACTCGACGTAGCATCGCGTCTCACGACCGACGTAACATCGCACGGACGCATCGCGTACGACCGTGGCGCAGTCTTTGAAACGCTCGCCACGCTCCGTACTCCGCCGTCTGAAGACGCGACTGCCGAACAGAAAGCGGCAGCGGTCGCCGCCTGCACCGCCGACCTTGAAAACGCGGTTGCGGCTTACACGGCTGTCGTTGCGCTCGGTGCAAACGGAGTCTATGCGGCGGCGGCGCAATCGCGCATCGACGCAATCGACAATCCGATTGACCACAACGCACTCGTTGCGATTGCGACGATGCCGATCCCGCCAAAGGCAACGGACAACGGTTCGGTTCTCAACGTCGATACCAAAGCCGCCCCCGAACCACCAAAGTCACTCGACCTCGACAAAATGTTGGAGTGATGGTAACACCGTTCACGCTTTTTGGAGGAGTCTCACACGGAGGCACAGAGGCACGGAGAAGAAATGAATCCGCAGATTGTCGCAGATTTTATGCTTTGTTAGCAGCTTCTTTTTTTGCGCACAAAGGCACGAAGTACACAACGGACGTTTTCATATTCAATCCTCTTCGTGTCCTTTGTGCTCTTTGCGACTTTGTGTGAAAATACAGAGCCATTCGCAAAGTGTGCTGTCATGTACGAATCGTGGATGGTTACATCCGTGTCCTCTCCGTGCCTTTGTGCCTCCGTGTGAAAAAAAGAACTGCTCGTAAACGCAAACCCGTGAACGCTTTACGAGTGATGAAAGGGTGCGCGGCAGACCCGTATATGCTTGCACGTCACACAGTTGTCGTTTCGATTGACCGGCTTCATCGCGGCTTTGTTGGTGCTTATGGCAATGCAGCGGTGGAGACGCCCGCGCTCGACGATTTGGCGTGCCGCGCCACAGTGTTTGACCGTTTCTACGTCGATACGCTCGATCACTGCGCGACGCTACAACGTCTAACGGCGTCGTTGCCCGACGTTGATTGTGCTGAACTCGTCACCGACGACGAACGTTTAGCCACGCTACTGCGCGATACGTTTCAGACGACGCACGTTCATCAGGCAAGATTTGCTGACGAACCCGCAACTGAATCAGACGCAACGTACACCGCACGATTCTTTGAAGACGTGGCGAGCGTTGCGGTGCGTTTGCGTAAGCACGATTCGTCGTTTCTCTGGTGCCACTACGGCGGACTCGGACTTTGCTGGGACGCCCCGCTCACTTGGCGTACACGATACGGCGATGGAGACGATCCCGCGCCCTACTCTGGCGTGATACCGCCGCCGATGCAACACGTCACGCGCGGCATCGACGACGACGCGATTCAATCCGTTCACGCCGCGTATGCAGCGAACGTCACACTCGTCGATGAGTGGCTCGGCGGATTTTTCGACTTTTTTAACTTCTGCGACTCACTCGACACGCTCCTTGTTGTCGTTGCCACACGCGGTATTCCGCTTGGTCAACACGGACTACTCGGCATCGTAGACGACGAGACGAATCGCGATTTGGCGTCACACATCTGGTCGGAGACGATCCACGTTCCGCTCATCGTTCGGTGGCCGAATCAGACCAGTGCGCGACGTACAAACAAACTTGCCAGCACCGATGATCTCGCAAAACTTTGGCGACTCGACGACCAAAAGTTGTTCGCATCGAATCGTTCGCGTGTCGCAATCGCGTCGGGCGAAGTCGAAGCGATTGTTACGGACGACTGGTTTCTACGCATCGAAGACGCAACCACTCAACTCTTCGCCAAACCCGCCGACAGATGGGAAGTAAATAACGTAGCGGACAGATGCGCGGATGTAGTGGAGATGCTGACGCAGGAGAGTAGTTCAGATTCGGCATAGCCGAACCCTCCAGTTGTCATACGCCGCAGGCGTTTGGAGGGTTCGGCTATGCCGAACCGCCGTGCGGGTGCAAGTTTTCAAACCAATCTAACGCCCTCACTACATCCCGCAAAACCGATTCTTTCTGCCTATTTCGCCTAACGCGAACAACCGTCAAGGCCGATACGGTGGCGTCCCGTTTTTGGGACGGCAACGTTTTTGACCAAGACTGGCGAGGTTAGGTATGATAGGCAAAACGAAAATTGTGCTGGGACTCGTTCTCGGCGTGTCGTTTGTGATGGCGACGGGTGCGGCGGAGATTCGTTTTCGCGGCGACGTTGTTGTTCCGCGTGGTAACGTCATTACGCTCGGTGAGATCGCCGAGGTCGTTGGCGAGGGGAGCGAGAAACTTGGATGTCAAATCGTCTGCCCAGCACCAGCGGCGGGTGAGACGTTGCGGTTCGACCGCGTTGCCCTACGCAACATGCTTTCGTATCTCGTCGCGGGAACAACTCCACACACTCTCACCGGCTCTGACGTTGTAACAATCGCGGCGACGAACACCGTTCCAGCCGAGCCGCAGCGTCTCCCGCAACAAATCGCTGGCGTACCTGCTGCGAAGCCGCTAACGGTGGCAACGCCAACATCGTCGCAAGTTGCGTCGATTCCGATTCGTGTACCGCAGGCAACGCCGCAGTCGCCATCGTCGCAATCGAAGCCCGTGACGATGGCGAGTTACTTCACGTCTGAACCGCCGAAGAAACGGCTCGACCAAGTTTATCTGCCGCCGCAGCGAGTCCGCGAACTTGAGGCCGCAATCGCCCAATCGATCAGCGATTATCTAAACGAGTGTATCGCCGCTGGCAGTGCCAAACCGGTCACGCCGTACCCGTGGGTCGTCACTCTCAAACTGGAACCGCTCATCGCAAAACGGATCGACACCGCTGGCGGAGTCGCGGCGATTTCAGGCGGGAAGAATCCTGTTGTCGGTCCGCAGTCGCTCGAACTTACGATGCAAAACGGCGAAACGCTCGTTCTCGCTGTTTCCGTTTCGCTCCCGACGGAGGCGGTTGTGGTGCAGCGTGCGATCCCGCGTGGCAAGAAGATCGCCGCTGAAGACGTTGCGCTTGTTGCCCTCGAAAATCCGCAAGGCGACAACTTCATCCAGCGACTCGATGACGTTGTTGGGATGGAAGCGACATCGCAAATCCGCGAAGGGACACCAGTTACGCCCGCGATGCTCGCCGCGCCGATGCTCGTCCGCAAGAACGAAACGGTGACGGTCTACTCGCGTGCTGCTGGCATCACGATCAAAACTTACGGCAAGAGCAAAGACGACGCACCGCAAGGCGGACTCGTCTCGGTCGAACGTCAAGACCGCCAGCGCGACACGTTCTACGCCCGCGTCGTCGGACAAGGCACGGTCGAAGTAACCGGCGACGCCGCGAAAGTTGCGGCGAGGGATTAGACTTGTTCGGAAACTTGCACTCGCACAGCGGTTCGGCATAGCCGAACCCTC
>JBOFSQ010000026.1:0-7591 GCA_051651625.1 Thermoguttaceae bacterium
GAACCTGAACTACGGTTCGGCATAGCCGAACCCTCCAGTGTGCGTCAATTCCCCGCGTTCACGATGCGTATGGCGATGATTTTTTGTTCGTCGTCGCCGCGTCTGCGGGAGAAGAAGCAGCGTCCGAGGTTGGTGCCGCTTTCGGCTGGTGTTGTGCCGATGATGAGCCACTGTCCGGTCAGGAGCGTCACAGAGGTTTTGATCTCGGAGAACGTTCGGCACGGCTGCTCGTATTTCACGACGAGTTCGTTTTCGGACGTGCGCTGGTAGATTGAACGGTTGTTGCCGTAGCGAAGTTCGGGCGTCACTTCTAGTTTGACCCCGCCGTCGTGGGCACGCTGCACGGTCACGACGAGTCGTCCGAGTGCGTCGCGGTACGTCTGGCCGATGGTGCGTCCGTTTTCTTGCCAGAAGAGTGAACACTCTGGGAGCGGGTCGGCGTAAGGTTCGATGGTGACGGGCGATTCGTGTGGCGGAAAGACATTGACAACTTTCATTCTCACAAGCGACTCGTCTTGTGTGGTTTGCGGAGCAGTGGCGTTAACGGTGGACGTTCCCGCCGGTGCGTTGTCGCTGACGGCGAGTTCTTTGGGCTGCTGAAGCTGGAGGAAACGTGCCATCGTCGGCGAGAGCGACATCCCTTGCACTCCCGCACGAAACCCTTGTCGCATCATCGCTTGCCGAGTCGCGGGCGGTATGACTTGTTCATCGATTTCCCGCCAGAGTTGGGTGAGCGTCGCTTCGCTCTGCCGGTGCGGGACGCGGATGTGAAATACTTCGAGCGTGATGACGTTGCGTGTCGTCGCCGCTGTCCGCAGCAGTTCGGTTGCCGCGTTTGGACGGAGCTGCGTTAACTGGTGGCAGGAACTTGTTGCAAACAGGCACAGACACACCACCACCGCCCATCCGAACCGATGGCGTGGAGAAATTCGCTGGCGCGAACTCGATTCAGTTTTGGAAGCGTGAGCCGATAGTGACATTCGGGACGGGGATTTGACGTGCAGACTTTGCCGGAAGCGTAACAAATGACGCGGCCCGCGTCAAGGCTGGTTTGCGGGATGGTTTGGGTGTAGTAAAGTTTCGCTTGCACGAGAACATTGGTTGTCCGAGTTTTCGCCCCAACGGGGCGACAGAACTTAGCCGTGGGTGAGCGGAGCGAACCCACGGTACGGAATCCCCAATACCGGAAAGCCCCAACGGGGCGCAAGAATTGTGCCGTACCCAACGGTTCTCACGCCCCGTTGGGGCTACGGATTTTGTTGTGGCCGCGTACCGTGGGTTCGTGGAGTACCACTCACCCACGGCTAATCTCTTGCTGCCCCGTTGGGGCAAACACGTTGTGTACTCAGCAACACACAACAGCCGTGTGCAGCTTTACTACCCCAACTGGTTTTGAGTTTGGGCGGGGAATCTTGCGATTGTTGCTTGCAGCGTGTATACTACACGCCTGTCGTTCGGCCATTCTGCTTGAATATGGTTTTGTAAGGAGGTGACTGGTGTCGTTTATCGCTGGTATGTTTGCTGCAAAACGCGGTCACGCCGCTCTCTTTAGCGAGTTGTGCAAGCACCACAACATCGACGCAAAGACGGTGCGCCCGATATTAGACCGGATCATCGCGGCTTATCGCGTCGATAAGCCCGCGACGATATTTTTCGACCCCACACATCTCAAGGCGGCGATTGCCGACCCACAGTTTGCAAAAGAAAAAGATGTTTTGCGCGAGCTGTGTTACCGCTGGTACAGTGTGCGGGTGTGACAACCGCACACGTCGAACCGTTTCATTCGTTTACGGTTCATTTCGTCCTTTCTCCACTCATAGACACTATTTATGAATCCGTTTCAGGAAAAGACGCTCCAATTTCTTGTCCAGTCGGAGGACCCAGCCGCACTTGAGTTGCTGCGTCCGCTGCTGTACAGCGACGACTGGGGGGTTCGACGATTCGCCTTTGAGGGGATGTACCTCAGCGGCGACCCTGCGATTCACATCGAGTTTTTCCGCGAGTTCGTCCGCGACCCGAAAGGTTGGCGTGAACACTGTCCGCCACTCACCGACGACCGTTTGGGAAAAGTGGTGATGAATGCGCTGCGGTCGGAAGACATGTCGCTGGTTCGTGAGGCCGCCGTGATCGCCGCAGACTTCCGTCTATACGACGCGCTCGGTGCTTACGTCCCGATGATCGAAGGTCTCGACCTCAAGCAGGCCGAGTTCGCTGCCAAACAAATCTTGCGTCTTGGAGAGCTTTTCTACGAAGACCTCGTAAACGCGCCGCCCGCCGAACGGGCCAACCTCGACCGCAAACGGGCGTGGTTCTCGGCAGAGCTAGACGCACCCGTCAAGCACTACGCTGTCCACAAAATGGACGAGCCGCTGCGGGCACTGCTGATGGTGACGAAAAAGGAGTTCGAGACGTTCCAAAACGTCACGCGCGACATCCACTCCGACGCCTGCAAACGGCTGATGGAAATCCTCGACAACGACCAGAATCCGGGGTTCTTCCGTCTCCTTTTGAGTTTCATTCTCGATTCCGAAGCCCCTCCCGCAATGGACGCTCTCATCGTCAAAAAGACGGAGCCGCGTTTCGTTCGCAACCTGCTCTTGACCGTAGGCACGAAGATCGGCGACACCGAAAAGAAGGCTCTCAAACGGTTCCGCGACTTTGCATGGATGTCGCTCCCGCCCGACCAGCTTCTCGCCGTCATTGGCGATCAAGAAATTCCGTTCGTAATGCTTCTGACGGCGATGACGTTGCCGCGTGAGAAGCTTGTTGAGATGTTTAGTTTCGTCCTGAAAAATCTCGGTGTCGAAGGGCGGCGTGTGGCGGTCGATCTGCTCAAACAGTATCCGGGCGACGACTTCAACAACCTCCTTCTTTCGTGCATTGAAGACAGCGACCCGCAAGTGGTCTCGTCGATCTTGCGCATATTGCGTGGACGCAATTTTCAGGGTTGCGACGCGCTTCTCTTGAAGTGTGTTGAGCGGAACGACCCCGTCATCAACGCGACTGTCTACGATTTGGCACCGGAGTACCGCATCGAAGGGCTGATTCAGCGGATGAGTCAGCTTACGGAATCGGGTGCCCGTGAACTTGGTGCGGTTGTCGGTCGGGTCGATACCAACACTCGCCGCGTTGTCGAGACGGAGCTGGGGAGTTACATTGGTGTCCGCCGTCAAGTTGCGCTCGACTGTATCCGTTACTTGGGGTACGGGAAAGACTATGAGACGAAGGTCATCAGCCTCGCCGAGACCGATACCGAGACGAGTGTACGAGTTGCGGCGTTTCGCGTCTTGGCCGAGGTTCTGACCAAAGACGCCGTTATGACAATCAAGCAAGCGATGAGCGACAAATCGCTCGCCATTCGCGAGGCTGCAACCGAGGCACTGCGCAACTGGATGGCCCGCTACAACGCCGCCCAAGTAAAAGCTGCGCAGCAGTGAGTGGTTAGTGGCGAGTGATTTGTGGCGTACCATGTTCTCGTTCCATAGGACGTATAGGTCCTATAGGGCCTATACGTCCTATGGGGTGTGGTTTCCAATGGTTTTTGGTTCCAAAAACAACTGAAAGGCCTTTCTCATGCTCACAATTTCACGTCGTCAATTTTTGGAAGATTCGATGTTTGCGTCGGTTGCTGCTGGAGCGGCGGCGAGCGGGGTTGTTCCGGTCTTTGCGCAAGAAGCGAACGCAGTTTCGGCCAACGCGCAGTATGGCGTTGCGGTGATCGGCTGCGGCGGACGCGGCGGCGACACTGTTGGCGGATTCTTGGGCGACCCACGAACGGTGATTCGTTACTTGTGCGACCCCGACCGCGGTGCGGCTGAACAGAAGGCGAAGACCGTCGCCGAAAAACAAAAAGGGATCGTCCCGAAAGTTGTGACCGACCTCCGCGAAGCACTCGACGACAAAGAGGTTCACATCGTCGGCGTCGCCACGCCGAATCACTGGCACGCGCTCGCCGGAATCTGGGCGATGCAGGCGGGGAAACACTGCTACATCGAAAAGCCGGTCTGCCACAACATCCACGAAGGACGCGCTCTCACCGCAGCATCGAAGAGATACAAATTGGTCGTGCAGACCGGAACGCAGTGCCGCTCGTGCAAGTCAAACATTGATGCGGTTGCGTTCATCCGCGACGGTGGAATCGGTGAAGTTAAGTTCGCACGCGGACTCTGCTACAAGCGTCGCGCTGCTATCGGGCCGCGTGGAGACTACGAGATTCCGAAGTCGGTTGACTACAACATTTGGTCGGGGCCGGCGACGATTGAAAAGTTGACTCGTCCGCGATTCCATTACGACTGGCACTGGCAACGTCTCTACGGCAACGGCGACTTCGGAAACCAAGGGCCGCACCAGACCGACATCGCCCGCTGGCACCTCGGACTCGACCGCCACCCACGACAGATTCTCACCTACGGCGGACGCCTCGGTTATCAGGCCGAGAAAAAAGACGACAACTACATCGACGCCGGCGACGTTGCCAACACCGAAGTCACGATCTGCGACTACGGCGACAAGTGCATCGTCTTCGAGACACGCGGACTCGAAACGCCCGACCTGCGTGGTGCCAAAGTCGGCGTGATCACTTACGGCAAAAACGGCTACGTCGTTCAGTCGGAGTATTCGTACAGTGCGGCGTTCGATCTCGATGGCAACCGCATCAAGGAGTTCAAGGGCGGCGGAAACCACTACGCCAACTTCATTGACGCTGTTGTCGCAGGCGATCCGTCGAAGGCGAACGCGACGGCGGAATGCGGCCACTATTCGGCGGGGATCAGTCACCTCGGAAACATTTCATATTATCTTGGCGAGAGCAACCGCGTCTCGGCTGGTGAACTGCGTGGCGTTCTCGAAAAGTTTCCGAGTCTCGACGACAACGGCGAAACGCTCGACCGTACCATCGCGCATCTCGAAACGAACGGTGTTGACTTGGGAAAATATCCGATGTCGTTGGGAGCGAAACTGACGTTCGACGGCGACAAAGAAAAGTTTGTCGATAACGCCGCCGCCGACGCGATGCTCACCCGTAACTACCGCGAACCGTTCGTCGTGCCGGTGATTGTGTGAACGTATTCGTTCACGCCACGTTTCATCTCCCCGCGTACAATGTCCGTCACCCCCGCGTACTCGGCGGGGGCCTAGAGAAAGCGGCCAAAGCGGACGCGATAGCGATGTTCGCGCAAGCGAACCACACAGCGTTAGCTCTGGATGCCCGCCGAGTACGCGGGCATGACGGAATTAACCCTGAACGGTTATGTGTGACATTCTCGATCATCACCTTCGGTTGCAAGGTCAACCAATACGAGTCGGAGTGGTTGCGGCAATCGCTCGTCGAGGGCGGATGGTGCGAAGCGACACAGAACGACTCGCCAGAACTCGTCGTCGTCAACACCTGTACGATTACGGCGACGAGTGACAGCAAGTGTCGCAAGGCGATTCGCCATCTCGTCGGTGTACACCCGAACGCAGAATTCGTTGTGATCGGTTGCTACGCGGCACGGTCGCCGGAAACGATACGCGAGATCGTTCCGCATGCAGAAACTCTTAAGTCGCAGCGTGAAGTTGCGACGTGGCTTGAGCGTCGCGGAGTCGTGCCACTCACCGGACTTGTGCAAGCACCGCAGCGGCACCGTGCGCAGGTGAAGGTACAAGACGGTTGCCCGATGCAATGCGCGTATTGTATCGTGCCGCGTGTTCGTCCGCAGATTTTGAGTCGTCCGGTTGACGAAGTTGTGTGTGAAGTCACAAGACTCGCGGCGGACGGTTGCCGCGAATTTGTTCTCACCGGTATTCATCTCGGATTCTACGGACGAGATTTTTCAGCACCGTGTACGCTCGTCGATTTGCTGCGTGAACTTCTTGCGATTCCAGAATTGCGTGACGTGCAATTTCGGCTGTCGAGTTTGGAGGCGTCAGAGGCGAACGAATCGCTTGCGCGGTTAATGCACGACGAACCGCTGCGAATCGTGCCGCACCTTCATTTACCGCTCCAGAGTGGTAGCGACGCCGTTTTGAAGCGGATGAACCGCGCAAGCTCTGTGGCGTCGTTTTCGGAGCGAGTGGCGATGTTGCGAGAAATTGTTGGCGACATTTCTATCACGACCGACATCATCGCCGGTTTTCCGGGAGAGACCGACGACGACTTTGCGCAGACGTTGTTGGCGGTGGAGTCGTTGCGGTTTTCAAAGGTGCATACGTTTCGTTACAGTCGCCGCGAAGGGACACCAGCGGCGACGTTCGCGGCGCAAGTTCCAGAACTCGTTAAGTCGCAGCGAAGTGCGACGCTCGAACGTGTTGCAAACGAAGTTCGCCGCGCTTGTGCGTGCGAACGAATCGGTAAACGCGAACGAGTCATGATCGAATCGCGTGCGGCAGACGGCCAGTATGTCGGCACGTCTGCAAGTTATTTTGAGACGCTCATCACGAGCGACACCCCACTACGCTGCGGCGAGATTGTCACCGTTGCAATCACAAACTCAACGCTCGATGCGCAGCTTGTTGGCCACTATTGCCGAGATGCCTTACCGACCTTGAGCGTCAATTCCCGACTCACGTTGTCACGACTTGGCTAGGGAATAGCCCCGCCATTGCGCAGCGGCATTATCTCACGACCATAGACGCCGACTTCACACAAGCGATTGATACCAACGTTTTTGGAAGTGTTGAAGCAACTCACCCCATCATAGGCGCACACCAAAATGCGCACCACCCCTTGCAAGAAGTGGGTGAAAATGGCAAGCAAGACACTACTGCCGAAAACGTCAAGTGCCTAGAAAAGCAGGGCCTTGCGGGTGATTGCCACCTGCCGCAAAGCGTGTTATGGGCGACACGGGATTCGAACCTGTGACCTCTGCATTGCGAAAACAGAAAGCAAAAAAGGCATACTTGTACCAAAGTCAGTTTATGTCCAGCATTTTACAGGGTTTTGCAATCAGTGCAAGGCCTGCAAATCGACTCGAAAAACGCAACTTATGGTAGTACGAATGGGTGTTCTGTAGTACAGATAGTACACGCCGAAGTCGTTGCAAAATTGCAACAGAGGTCTATTTGAACCTTCACTGGTCACTCGTGAAAAGATGCAAAGAACTGGTGACACTATCAGCCGAAGTGTCCCAATGGGACACCTCGGCGTGGTCACACATCCCCCAATTATGCGTCGAACTTCTCAACACTTGGCAAGATACCTTTGAAGTCGTTGGATAGGGTTTCGGTCAGCTTGCTTGGTTTCCAAACTAGCAACGCCTATCGGTTGGCTGAATTCTCGCAATGCGTATTCAATGAGGGACGCAATCAAGCCAACAATAGACGAGAAAAAGAGAAAGTTTTGGCGGTATCACCCTAACAGATTGTAATCTGTAAGGACGCAGATATTATAACAACTCATCGTGAACAGGCCGGAGATGTTTTTGTTGGTGTTGCCCAAGAACGGCTGAAGCCGTCCGTGGTTGCGTCTCGCGTGAGAATGCGGGACGACTGCGTGTGACGCGCGTGTTCACCGACCGCCCCTACGCCTGCGTGATACGATGGCTATAATGGACGCCATGAGTAACGAGTTGCCGCAACCACCACCCGTCGTCACGCACAATACGTTCTTCGT
>JBOFSQ010000027.1:0-26499 GCA_051651625.1 Thermoguttaceae bacterium
GTTCAACGACCGCCGCGACGCTGCGTGGTATTGTGTCTGACAACGTTGCTGGCGACGTGACGTTTGGTTCGTCGTTCAAACGCGGTCACACCGAACTCGGCGGCACATACACGCTGCTCTTCTCGGAGCACTTCACCAATCAGAATGTTGGGCTGGTTGTGAAACGGGCGTTTTAGGCGAGCGGCGGCTGTAAAGCCGGCGATGGAGCCGCGAGTTGACGCCACACCACGTTTCGTCACCCCCGCGTACTCGGCGGGGACCTAGAGCGAACGCATTGATTTTCGCTTGCGAGAATGTCGCTACCGCGTCTGCTTGTGCCGTGTTCTCTAGATTCCCGCCGAGTACGCGGGAATGACGTACACAACGTCGATTGGCGGCTCGGCCACTCGCTTACGCTTCCCGCTCCGATTGACGGGCCACGATGTCAACACCAATGTTCACGCTATCGCGTCTAATCGCAGCGCAACTATGGGGGGACTTTGGCTGGCGTTTTGGCGTGGTAGAATCGGTGTAAGCCGCCTTGGCCGCGTGGCACAAAAAAATGGCAACATCGAAAACGCTATCGCACACGCCGAACACTATTGTCGCCCACTTCTTGCGAAAGGTTTCCCAATGAAAAACTCTCTCTTTGTTTGTTGTCTGATACTCTCGGCGAGTGCGATTTTTGGCGGCGACTGGCCACACTGGCGCGGCCCGCAAATGAACGGCGACGCTGGGGCCGCACCGCTCCCGACGCAGTGGCAGTCAACGCCCGCCGGTGACAGCGGAATCGTTTGGAAGACGGCGATTCCAGAATACGGGCGGAATACGCCTGTCGTCATCGGTGATGCGATCTTTTTCACGTCGCAGGTTGATGACCGTGACCTCGTTCTCGTTCGCGTAAACAAGATAACGGGGGAAGTTGTTTGGACTCGCAAACTGGGCGAGTCTGCCACGCCGCGAATGTCTGCCGGAAAGCCGATGCGAACGTGGCAGAAGTTTCACGAACACCAAAACCTCGCCAGCCCGTCGTGCGTTGCTGATGACGATGTCGTTGTGGCCGTGTTCGGTACTGGCGCGATGACCGTATGTCGTCACGATGGCGAAGTTCTTTGGCGGAACGACTTGCAAAAGGAGTTCGGCGAGTTCGTTATTTGGTGGGGTTATGCGAACTCACCGCTTCTTGTTGACAACCTCATCATCGTTGTTTTGATGCAAGACAACCTCGCCGATATGAGCGACCAAACGCCGCGTGCGAGCGGTCTGATTGCGTTCGACAAGACGACTGGAAAAATAGTTTGGCGAACGGATCGAACGACGACATCAGGGAACGAATACTGCGACGCATACACTTCTCCCATCACTTGGAATCGCAACGGCGAGCGAGAGGTTCTCGTCCTCGGTAGCGAGATGCTCAACGCTTACAATCCGCAGACTGGTCAGCAACGCTGGTCGATTCGTGGCGGCCTTGAAGGGAATCGTATCGTCCCGACGCCGCTGCCGTGCGAAGAGTTTTCGATGGTGTTTGGCGTTCGCGGTAAACGCGAACCGATCTTTGGCGTAGCGATACCGCGCAGCGGTGCTGGCGGCGAACTTACTGAAGACGCAATCGTCTGGGAAGACGGAAAAAATCCGCCCGATGTGTCGTCGATGGTTTACCACGACAGCTGTGTTTTTGCGACGGACGACAACGGAATGGCAACGTGTTTCGATGCGAAAACAGGTGACGTTAATTGGCGTGAACGACTTGCAGCGGGGCAGTATTTCCCATCGCTTTTGGTCGCGGGCGGGAACGTTTACTACACGAGTAACGGCGGCGTATGCACCGTCGTGAAGGCGTCGCCGAAGTTTGAGCGTGCTTTCGAAAACAGAATCGAAGGCGACGAGTTCTTCGCCTCGCCCGTTGTCGCCGACGGCAAGATTTATCTGCGCGGTCGCAAGATGATTTATTGTATCGGTGCGAACGCGCAGGGCCATAAGGCGATGTAGATGAGTCGTCGCAATACACGACAAATATCTGGCTCCCCATTGACATTGTGCATTTCTCCCGCTACGATTCCCTCGCAGACTCGATTTGGGTTTTGCTTGGTGTTGTCGTTTTGGTTAGATCGTGTTCGAGGGTTTTTCTTTTTGAAAGGAGAATGGACGATGTACAAGACTATGATGATTGTGGTTTGTGGACTGGAAACAATGCTGGACGCCGCGTGCCTCGCCTGCGGCTCGCACAACGTCAACTGCGATGTTAAGATGGGGGGGGGGGGTAGACTTTGCGGCCCCGATTTCTTTGGCGTCTTCTCTGACGCCGATAGTTCCACCTCTTCTCGAAACCGTCGTCACGGTTTTACGCTCGTTGAACTGCTCGTGGTGATCGCTATCATCGGAGTTCTCGTTGCACTCCTGCTCCCCGCCGTACAAGCTGCACGCGAAGCGGCAAGAAGGATGTCGTGTACCAATCAACTCAAACAGCTCTCGCTGTCGTTTCACACCTTCCACGACGCGAACAATCAGTTTCCAAAGCAATCAGAGCAGCTTTTGGCGACGGGTTTACATGCCCGAGGCGTGGGAGGGAACTGCCAAACGATTAGTTGGGTACCACCCCTCTTCCCCTTCATCGAGCAATCGGCTCTGTTCGACAAGATGATGAGTGATCTGTCCGTGGCGGCTGCGCCAAACACTTGGGACAACAATTGGGATACCATCAAAACGGAGGTGGCGGCTCTCCTCTGCCCCTCTGACCCGATGGCCAGAACGGGCGGTAAGAATGCCGATTGGGGGTACAACAACTATCATGCTTTACGGGGGGATGTGCCAGTTAACTGGACAAATGACACCTATTCTCGTGGGGTACTTGTTGGCGGAAACTGGGGATCGACAGCGACTGGAAAGAACATATCGGCACTCACTGATGGCACGTCGAATACGGTACTTCTTGCTGAAATGAATATAGTCAAAGGCGGCCCCGGTGGTCCTGCTAAAAGTTCATTCGTAGAGATGTACGCAGATGATGAGGCGGCAATGTCGGACGAGTCACCTGAGGCATGTTACAACCGTCGTGTAAATGGTATGGTGCCTACAGCGGCCAATTTGTCGGCGGCGTACACATTTGCTCCGGGTCGCAGTTGGGTCGAGGGACGTACTCCGTTTAATTCGTTCATGACGATCTTGGCACCTAACAATCCAAGTTGCGGAAACCGATGGAATAATGCGATGGTGACTGCGAGCAGCTCTCATTCGGGTGGTGTCAACGTGGCTTTGGCTGATGCTTCAGTGCGGTTTGTCAGCGAGACAATCAATGCTGGGACAATCACTAACAAAGCCGGTGGACTTGGATATTCTGGGCAATCGCGTTTTGGAGTCTGGGGGGCTTTAGGGTCTGTAAACGGCGGCGAATCAGTGGCACTTCCATAGCACGGTTTAATTCCGTATCTTGTCATTCCCGCGTATGCGGGAATGACAAGAGCAAGAAGGTGTGCACAGATACAAAACAGAAGGAGAATTGAGTGATGACAAATCGGAAACAGGTTCAATTTTGGGTCGCGGCGTGTTTCGTCATGTTGTTTGTTGGTTGCAAGCAAGGAGCGAATGTCGAGTATGTCGAGGGTAAGGTTACTTACAACGGTAATCCTGTGGCTGGGGCTGCGGTTACATTTACGCCTGCTGCTGGTGATGCAGCAGCTATGTCTGCTTTCGGTACGACAGATGCGGCTGGTGTATATCGACTTACTGCCCAACAAAACATAACCTACGGTGAGGGCAAAGGTACTGCTGCTGGAGCGTATGTGGTGACGGTCAGCAAGATGGACGGTGGGTATGACGAAAATCTTGTCGGAAAGTCGGCGGAAGAAGTTGCGAAAGCAGACAATTTGCGTAACAACGGCAAGTATACTCCGAAGATGGTCCCCTACGGAAACAAGTTGCCTGACAAGTACAAGGTTCCCGAAACATCAGGTTTCACCGTCACCGTCAAAAAGGGGCAAAACAAAGGCGTGGATTTTGCCTTGACGGATTAATGGTAGAATCAACGTCAAGCGTTTGTTGACATCATTGCATCAAGGCTTTGCTTCGATTTTCTTGTTGAAACACTCATTTGCGTCAACTGGAAAATCGAGGCAGAGCCTTGTTTTTTTGGAGACCCATAACATGAATCGTTCCCTTTCTCTTTCCTTCGTTTTGGGATTGTTTGTTGTCGCGTTTGGCTTGTGTACAGCAACGCTGGCTCAGTCCGCTTCTTCGCCGCCCCCGTTCCCGCTCTACACGCAATTGTACGAGCCAAGCGAACACCCTGAATACATGCGGCATTATGTTCAGGCACCCGGTTGGCAGGCATTCGATGGCAAAACGCAATTCATGAGTATCCGAGCGTTTCCGCAAGAAAACGGCAAGCTGGTGAGGATCAATGAGACGCTTGACGAGTATGAAAAATACAATCTCGGTAAAGTGACTTGGCCCGACTGTAGTACGATGTTCACAAAGAACCTCGACGAACTTGCAGCCACTCTCAAGCAGCGCGGCTATTTCATGGTCGATGTCTGGGGCTACGTTCCCGGTGTGGGGTATTCGGGTGGCGGCGGTTATTGTGAGCAATTCGAAGTTGATCCGGCTCAACTGAAAATTTTGACCGATGGTCTCGGTGATCGATGGCTCGGAATGGACAACGGCGAACAAGACGGACGCTATATTGGTGGTTATGCCCCGCTTATGTATCCGATCAGTGGCGACCACTTTGAGCAATACAAGTCGTTTCAGCGACATTTTGAGCGACTCTGCAACGATCAGGGGAACGTAATGGCTACGCTGGTTTCCCTCAATTTCGGGCATCACTTTTTGAAAGAGGGAAATTACACGCTGATCGGAGCCGAGGCGGCACAGGCGTTACCGAACAGCCAAGTTTACTATGCGTACAATCGCGGAGCGGGTAAACAGTATGGCGTTCTGTGGTTTGGAAACGCCTCCGTCTTCAATCGCTGGGGCTGGAAATCATACCCACACGAGAATCCAGCACAGTTGCAAGGCCCAAAATACGGGACGAGTTTAGCACTCTTAAAGCGACTTTTGTACAGCCACATCCTCTATAACAGTGCCGTAGTCGGTTTTGAGAGCAATTGGATTGTTGACGGCCAGCTTACGCCAATCGGCAAAATTCAGAGTGAAGCGGCAAACTGGCTCGACAAACACGGGCATCCGGGCGTTATGGCTACGCCAGTTGCCATGCTCACCGATTTCTATTCCGGCTGGTCGTTTCCACAACACCTCTACACGGGCTTGACATATCGGGTCTGGGGAAATATCCCGTATGGCCCCGGAGATTACTTGAACAATAATGTGTTAGGGATGATTTACCCGAAATACCAAGACTCATCCTACTTCCACGACGAGACTGGCTTCTTGACACCAACACCCTACGGAGACATCGTAGACTGCCTGATGACAGATGCTGAAAGTTGGCTCTTGGAACGCTACCCAATGATGATTGTCTCAGGTGCCCTGCGCGGCGGACAAGAGATTAAAGACAAATTGACTCGATACGTCGAAGGAGGAGGACGACTAGTCATGACGGCAGGAAATATCGCGGCCATCCCAGATGGTTTTCTCGGTGTAACGGTAGCGGGGGCCCCCCAACTCTTCAAAAGCGAAACTGCCATAAACGTTGGCAAACAATCGCTCGTCGAAGAGCGTTCGTTCGAACTTCTGCCTCTCTCTTTACCAGAAAATGCCGAAGTGATTGGATCAACAGCAGATGGTTTTCCTGCCATTGTTCGAGTTTCCCATGGGAAGGGATGGCTCGTTTTGTTTGCATCACCGTTTGGAATTGGCACGGACGCGGAGATAGCTGGCGGCATTCATAATCGGAATGACGAATCGCTCCCGAACCCATTTCCGTTACTCAATCACGTCATGCGGTCATTGCATTTGCTGCTCAACAAAACAACCTTGATGACGGTTGGCGACGGACTCGGATCGGTCATTTGCCGAAAAGGCGACGGACTCTACACCGTTGGCGTTTTCAATAATGAACTGCGTGAAAAACCTTTTGAAATCCAATCACGCATTGGAGCAATCGAGTCGATCCGTGAACTACCTATCGACACTTCGGAACGTGGTGTAGTCGGATTTTTGCCACTCGGTTTTGAAGATACCGATGTTGGGCAAAACACGGAGAAAACAATCGCTGGCGGAGACGTGCGTATCTTTGAAGTTCGTCTCAAAGACGATGCCGTTGTTGAGTTGCCACACCCAGTAATCCCAAAACGTACAACGGGTCGCTATTTGCCACTCCGAACCAATGTCCCAATCAAAGAGGAGATTCTTGCACGTTCGACATTTTTTGAACACTTTGACGGCGTGCATATAGACTGGCGTTATTTGGCCAATCGCTCTTCGGAAGCAGTTGCGGAAGAGGCAGGCTGGATCAAGCGGAACAAACTAAATGTGGTCGTCGATTTCTCGTCCGGGATTAACTTGTTCCCTGACTTGCGATTGATTCGGAACGACATGAAAGAGTATGAAAAAAGTCTCAAAACATTTGATGACATCTTCACAAAGATGGAGATACTTGGGGCGACAAAGGCAATTGTTACAACGCACCGAGCACCGGAGATTTCTTACCCGCCTACGGAACAAGAAATGATCGAAACGCTTCGCTTGCTATGCGCAAAGGCTCAGCCGCATGGCATTTCGCTCGTGCTCAGAGTGTCCCCCCATACACGAGTTACTTGGCTTGGTGCCGGAATGGAGATGCTGAAAAGCGTAGGTGCGGACAACATGCAAATTGCCCCCCACATGACCCTCTTGGAGTCAGAGTCAAGTGCCGAGTTACTTGCGCAAGCGAGAGAAAAAATGGCGTTCGTCCTTGTTGCTTCACCACAGTTTGACGTGAGTGGTGCAGTATGGTCGTTTCACGGACCACTTGTGAAGAGGAAATCAGACGCAATTACTAATCCGAAAACTCTCCAAGCATATCAAGACATACCATTGATTCTGGATGCCGTCTACGAAGATCAGGAACAAGAATACCTCGACATCCGCTTCATCGAAAAACTGTTTGCTCGTTAAGTTTTGCTGTTGTCTTGTGCGTGATGGTGTCTTTCCGTGTACATCTCTTCTTTTTAGCCTCACCGATCTCATGAAAACAACGCTGCCCCGTCAGTCGTCTTTCTCGGCATTGTCTCTTGTCGCTTTAGTATTCCTTGCCACTAGCGTGTTCTGCGCTACTGGTCAATCGGTCGAATTAGAGCGTTTCGATGGCGACAGTCAGTTTCGCCCATTCGAAGTGGATGGTGTCCCATTCACCATCGCCAAAACACCTTGGGATATGGATGGAATCGGAACTCATCGTGCTCTGGTGGAGGTTGCTTCGTCGTCTGAGCATCAAGCGGTCGTTGTCACACTTCCTTGGAAACGACCCGATTTGCGACCTGAAACCAAAAAAGTGATTGTCATTGATGCCACAACATCGAAGGAGGTGTCAAACGTCACACTACTAGAATTCGATTCAGAAAAGGGTACTATCGCTTTCGAACCGGAGACTGTGCCAAGTGTGTATTACGTTTATTACCTTCCTTGCCGATTGCGAAAGAATTGGGACGACGCCCGCTACGGACAGTGGAATGACTTTATTCCGCCCGATTATACCGCGTCCCCCGAATGGGTTCATTGTGTGAAGGAGAATGTGAGAAGTTTGCCAGAAGCAAAACTCATTCAGTTTGAAGCCCGTACGTCAATGGATTTTTTCACCCCGATGGGGATTATTGCGACAGAGAAGGAAGAGACAGATGTCAAAGATGCACATGCCGACAATATGCTCGTCTTCCCCGAAGACCGCACATTTCCATCGCGTCTCGTCTATCATCTTTCGTACCGTTGGGCAAAAAATGGTCCGTCTTATTTTTTTGCCGGTTACGCCGCGAAAAATGAATACTACGTTTGGCAGATAGGTCTCTGGGCATCTCGTAGTGAGATTCGTAAAATCGACATCTCTTTCAGCGACTTCGTTTGTGGTACGTCTGTCATTCCGGCAAGCGAAGCGACCTGTTTCAACACGGGTGGCACCAACTGGGATGGCAAGCCGATTTCTTTCACCGTCAATGTGCCACAAGGTCGTGTTCAGCCGCTTTGGTGTGGTATACAGATACCTCGTAACGCCCAAGAGGGAGTCTACAAAGGTAAGGCAATGCTGACAGCGGAAACCGGTGAAAAGGCGACCGTTGACATAGAGATTCACGTCGAAGCCAAAATACTTGAAGACAAGGGCGACGGCGATCTTTGGCGTCATGCGCGATTGCGCTGGCTCAACTCAACCATTGGCATAGATAACAAGCCAACCGCTCCCTATGAAACGATGAATGTCGTTGGAGACACCATCTTCGCAACAGGCAAAGAAGTCTCGCTGGTGGCGGCTGGGTTACCGAAGAACGTGAAGATCAACGACAAGCTCGTCTTCGCCTCACCAGTTTCATTTGTCATCAAAACTGAAACAGGTGAAATCACCTTCGTCACCACCGATCTCAACGTCGAAAAAAAAGATGATGGTCTCGTTGAGTGGACGGCTTCATCGATTCAAGAAGGCGTGAAGTTTCGATGTAAAGCCACCATGGAGTTTGATGGCTATCTTCATTACAGTATTGATATTTCGTCTTCATCAGGTGAAGTTGTGGTCGAGGACATTAAGCTTGTTTTCCCTTTCACGCCGTATGCGTCGGAATACTTTATGGGGATCGGATATAGTGGCGGTTTTCGTCCTGTAAGCCATGAATGGAACTGGACTGGCCCATACGACAGTTTCTGGATTGGTAATATCAAAGCAGGGATGCATGTTGAGTTTCGAGGGGGGGCATACCACGGTCCTTTAATCAATGATTACAAACCGGCTCCGCCTGCGAGCTGGTATAACGAAGGTAAAGGAGGAATCAGTGTCGAAGGGACGAAGGGGCAAGTTGCGACTGTCACCGCCTTCACTGGCAAACGCACTCTGACAACAACTCCAGTCGAGTTTGAGTTCGCAATGTTGATCACGCCTGTCAAACAGATTGACACCGCGAAACATTTTCAGCAGCGTTATTACCATGGCGATCCCGACCAAAGTGATGTCGGACTCTCTGGAGGTGCAACGGTATTCAACATCCACCATGCGGGCAGGTTGAATCCAGTGATTAACTATCCGTGGTTTGTCAGGCAGCCGTTAATTGATCACATCAGTGCGATGCACGAGAAAAACGTCAAAGTCAAGTTGTATTACACGATTCGTGAACTGACCACCCATGCGACAGAGCTTCACGCTCTTAAAAGCCTTAACCACGAGATTTTCGTCGGCGGCGTTGGCTACGGTTCTCCTTGGTTATGCGAACATCTGATTGACGATTACCGACCAGCGTGGTATACAGAACTTCCTGGGCAAGACTACGACGCTGCGCTCGTTCTGAATGGTTTTTCACGCTGGATTAATTACTATCTCGAAGGGTATCGCTGGATGCTCGAAAACTACAAGATTGACGGAGTATACATGGATGATGTCTCCTTCGATAGACCAGTGCTTAAGCGGATGAAGAAAATTATGAACACCTACCGTTCAGGTTCTCTCATTGATCTACATTCCAACACCGCCTATTCGATCGGACCAGCTAACCAATATGCCGCTTTTTACCCTTACATTGACCGCACATGGTTTGGTGAGAGTTTTCAATACAACAAGATGTCCCCGGACGAATGGCTTATCACGTTTTCCGGTATTCCTTTCGGTGAAATGAGCGAGATGCTACAAGACGGCGGAAACCCGTTTTTGGGAATGGTTTATGGGACGACCAACCGGTCGCATGGGCCTATCTGGGAACTTTGGATGTCGTTCGGGATTGAAAATGCTCGGATGATTGGTTATTGGGATGAAGAGCCCGCGGTTGACACTGGCGAGCCAAATGTCAAAGCAACAGTTTTCGTCAATCACGGAAAAACACTGCTTGTCATTGGGAATTTCGATGACGTTGAACACTCTGTCTCGCTTCGGATTGATTGGGCGAAACTGGGGTTGAGACCGGACAGTGTCAAAGTTGAGGCGCCAGAAATGTTGGGGCTTCAGGCAGCCTCGCAGCACGACTTGAATCAGCCGATTCGACTCCAGCCGAAGAAAGGGGTTTTCCTTCTCATTTCGGAAGAATAACGCGCTCTGCGGTCAAGGCTCTCTCACCGTTGTTCTCTATACATCATCTCGCGCAGTGTGCGTAGGTTTACCGCGTCGAGTTCTTCACCGTTTTCGTCAAGACCTTTTGGGGTCTCAAGGTACATCGGGAGATTTGCGAACCGTTTGTCGTTAACGAGTGTACGGAACAGTTCGAGACCGATCATGCCGCGTCCGATGGCGGCGTGGCGGTCAACACGAGAACCGCTCCCTTTGACGCTATCGTTAACATGAAACGCCGCCAGTTTGTCGAGACCGACAATAGAATCGAACTCGTCCATCGTCTTGTTGTAGTCGCTCTCGGTCGTGAGTGGATAACCCGCAGCGAAAACGTGACAAGTGTCGAAGCAGACGCGGAGTCGCTCCGGTGACTTCGACATTCCGATGATCTCGGCGAGATGTTCAAATCGCCAGCCGAGCGAACTCCCCTGACCAGCCGTCGTCTCAAGCAGAATTGTTACGCTTGGCTCACACGCGAGAGCTTCGTCGAACCCTGCTGCGATTCGCTTGAGGCCGTCGCGGTCGCTTGACGTTGTGCCATCGTCGCTCGATGGCGTCCCCGGATGAATGACGATCTGATCAATACCGAGCTGCGCTGTTCGCAATATCTCGTCTTGAAGAGACGCTATCGACTTGGCATAGAGGTCGGCCTTGGCCGTTCCCAAGTTGATAAGATACGAAGTGTGAACAAGTGGTCGCGTGAGAGACGAATCTGCCATCTCTTGGCGAAAAGTCGTCACGTCGCTCTCGGAGAGCGGCTTGCTTCGCCACTGATTACTCGCCTTGCAAAATAGCTGCACCGTTTTGCAACCGAGGCGACTTGCCTCACGAATCGCGTTCTGACAGCCGCCTGCGATAGAGCCGTGTATTCCGAAGATTGGCATTGGCAACTCCTCGCGTGCGACGAACGCAGGTACGCTATTTGTGTTTGGCGTCGATGCCGCGATTGATTTCTTTCGCGCGGTCGGACATCATCCACGGCAGCGAATTCGCTGGTTGTGGCGTGACGAGCGGCTCCACGCCGTTCGGCTGGCCGTTCGGCGACGACGCCTTACGTTCCGCTGGCGGGACGCTCAAATATGCTGGCGGCTCTTCAAACTTCGTCTCGCGTTTCCCAAGGCTGCCCACGATTGAACAGCCACCGACGCCGAGGAGACAGACAAGTGAAAGGGTAATCAGTGTGCTTCGCATCGGCGAAGCGTAACAGATTCTCGCCACCGTGTCAAGATTAAACGTCGCGTGGTCACGATGTCCAGAGTCCGTGGAGATTACAGAAAGCACGGACCTTGAAAGCACTGCCATTCGTGGTGAACGTAGCTGTCGGCGCGTCGCCCGGCTTGAGAACGCAACGAGTTATGGTGCTGCCTTCGATAAGTTCGATCCACGCGATGTGATGGTTTGCATCCATCGGATGTGGCGCACTGCCAACATTGACCGTCACCGTGTTTCCACTCTTCTGGACAACTGGAACGTGTTTTTCTTTCGACGCATCGGTTGTGTTCTCTTTTTGAAGCGTCATCTCTTGCGAGCAGCAAACGAGGTCGCCGCCACCGGTCGCAATAACTTCAACAGTGTTACCACACAACTCGCACACATAAACTTCACTCAACTTTGTCATTGGTCTGCTCCTTTTTTGGGGTTGTCGAACGCGAAAACGTGTTAGAAGTATATCACTTGTGGCGTTTTGTGGAAGGCGGCACGTTACTGGCCGTCAATCACCACGCCACGCAAGAGCTTCGATGAGGTATGCCAGTTCGGCGTTGATGTCTTCGGGGGATTCGACGGTTTGGGCGATGTGTTTTCGGATCGATTCGCGAAACCGTTTGCGGAGACGATGTAATGCCACCTTGATGGCGGCGTCGCTTTTTCCCAAGCGACTGGCGAGTTCGGCGCGATCTGTGGTGGAAAGTTCAGCGGTGAGCCACGGCAAGAGTACGTTCGTCTCGTCGGAATCGCCGAGCGTGGCAATCGCTTGCTCGACGCACGAGTGTGCCCAGTCGCGGTCGAAAAATGCGTCGTTCACATCGGCAACGCTGGCGTGGTCGGTTGTGAGTGAGACCGGTTTTCGTCCGCCGCCGCGTTTTGCCGCCGATTCACGCTCGCGCGTCTTCGACAGAAAATGCTTGACAGCACCGAGCAGATAAGTGCGAAACTTCGCGCGATTCCGCTGAAGTCGCGTGAACGTCTCTCCTTCGAGGAGCCAAGCGATGAAGTCTTGCGTTAGATCGTCCGCATCGCGTCCACCGTAACGGTGCGACGGGTCGCCCGCCACTTCGCGTTCGATGAAACGTCGAACCGGTATGTGATACGTTTCACACAACGTCTTTAGGGCGGAGCGAGCGAGAGTGTCGTCACCCTTCGCCGCCAAAACAACGCTCCAGTGTGTAGTGTGGAAGCCGGACTGATTCATTATTTGTAAGCGTTCACGGATTTTGCGTTTACGAGCAGTTCTTTTGTCACACGGAGTCACAGAGAGGATACGAATCCGCAGATTGCACAGATTGTCGCAGATTTTCAGTTCTCGTTGCGTCTTTGTGGTTCTAGGAGTTTCGCACAAAGGCACGAAGTACACGAAGATCACAAAGGACGTTTTCAAGTTCAATCCTCTTCGTGTCCTTTGTGCTCTTTGCGCCTTTGTGCGAAAAAAAGAACTACCAATAAATGACGCGGAAACGAGAGACAAAAATCGTGAGAATCTTACGATTTGTTTTCGCGCTCTTGCAACTCTACCACCGAAACGCTCTGGGTTGCGTTTGATTGTAGCGACGGTCGAAGGCGGAATCGTCCATCGCAAGAAATCCGATTCCTTCGACGATGCTGGCAATAAACGGAATCAATGTCGCGCTGAACAAGAAGTACACAATTCCCCAGCCCCAACTGCCGAGGTAAAACTTGTGAATGCCAAGCCAGCCAGTCAGCAGGGCAAGAATCGCGGCGATGACTCTGCTTTTCCCCGCACCAACAACGTGTACTGTCGTCCAAAGTGGAGAGCCGAGTGACGTGCCGCACGCGACGCACAAAATCTGTTCTGGATCGGTTTTGGCACCGCAGTGAAAACAATACGCTCTCTTGACGCGGTTGGCGAAACCACAACTCTTGCACGCATACGCGCCTTCGATTTGCCCAGCACCGCAATGAGTGCAAAACTTTGTCGGCAAATACGATGTCGCAGTGTTGGGACTCAACGCGCGACGGACGATGAGCGTGATAGCAATAACGATACCCACAAGGATTATCATTTCGATAAGTCCCAGCGGTAAAAAACGCACGCTCACTTTAGACGGAGAATTCAGGGCGTTCGCAATCGCGGCAGCCCCCGACGTGTTCGTGTTGACGTACACTCCGAGTGCAATCACAACGAGGAGTACAAGTCCCCACCAAACGAGGCGCGAACGTGGTTGCGGCATGTTGTTGTTCGCAGGTGACAAAGTCATGGTGTATTCTTTCTGTTGCTGTGGTGGTTCTTGGTGTGCGATTTCGTTGTGTGTGGTGGACGTTGCCACACCATTCTTTGCCCAAAGATACGTCCATCGGATCAGATAAAGCGGCACTAGGACAGCAAGCAGATTACCAATAGTCGTCATGACGCCGCGAAATGGTGGTTCGTATGGACCGCGAAACAGCAGCAAGATTCCTATCGCCAGAGCGGGCACGATGACCGTCAACGCGACACACAACCCAAGCCAGAAACACGGTTTGTCCTTGGTGCGCCGAATGTAGCCCAGGTGAATCCAACCGAAAATCGTTCCCACGATAGCCATTATGCCGGACACGCCCCATATAGTGGCGACTGTGCGATCATACACTCCGTTATTCAAAACCACTTTCCGCCATTCATCGTCGATGCGATTTATGGCTTCCTTTTCGATTACCGTTTGTGTTTGGTACCACTCCTTGTCTTCATTTTGGAGCGATTGCACAGCGGTACGACGTTCATGACCTTCGAGGTGTTGCAGGGTTTCATACTTTGTAGCGATGTGCTCACGGTGTAAGATGATCTGATCGCGCCATCTCTGCGACAACTGTTGCTGCGCCTCGTTTCTCGCTATATCAGCGTTTCGTATCACCAGATTTCGGCTGTACATGAGGTTCGTAACCGGCACCCACGGAAAGAGTGCCGCCACGATGAGGAGTACAAGTCCCCACCAAACGAGGCGCGAACGTGGTTGCGGCGTGTTGTTGTTCGCAGGTGGCAAAGTCATGATGGGTGCTTTCTGACTTTGTGGTGGTTCTTGGTGTGCGCTTTCGTTGTGTGTGGTGGACGTTTTGGTTATGGTTCGTCGCCGTGTCGAGAGCACTGATAACGGAGTCCAGACGAATACAGCGAGCAAGATGCCATAGAGCAGAGTCAAGAGAGACACGGCTACACCCGTGCCAATTATTTCGGGATCGAGTCCGACAGCCACCATTTGATAAACCCCGATCAGCGTCCCAAGAAATCCCGCACCCAACGAGATTCGAGTGAGTTGGGAAAAGAGTTGCGAGGCTTGTTCTCGTGTTTCATCTTGGAAGCGAAGACCACGAAACAGCAATCCCCAGCATTGTCTGAAACTGACATAAAGAGCTAAACAGCCAGCCACAATTATCGCGGATGGTAGGTCACAAAACATCGCAATTGGGTTGCCAGATAACACCGCCGAAGCCAGCAGAAAGCCAGCAGCGATGAGCCAACCGAGTACCAAGTGGCGGTAACAATGTTGTCGTGATACAAAACGTAGCGGCTGCGGAGAGTCCGTTTCGACACCGTGTTGCCTGAATGCGGCGACGGCTGTAGGGACGAAGAGAATCAGCGAGACAAACACGCCATAGAGAGTTGTCAGAAAGATCACCTGTACACCTTCAAAAAATCGTGACGAATCAAGGTTTGCAAGCATGTTGCAATAGCCGAGCGACGTGAGCGCGATACCGATCAGCGGTGTGATTTTGGCGAGCGTCCAAAAGCACTCGCCTATTTGACGCACCTCTTCTGACGTTCTTTGACGTCGATTCGGAACGAACCCCTGATAAATCAGTTTTGTGTAGCCACACGCAACAATGAACGCTGTGAGCATGGCGAACAATAAAAACAGCCCAACAGGGTCAAAGAGCGAAAACATAAACCTGCGTGGCAGACCGAGTGCACACGTCAACCATTCCACATTGAATAGAAGACAGAGAATGAGCAACGCGTTGATCAGTCCAGTCACGCCAGTTGCGCCGACATTGTCGCTGCTTTCCTTGCAATGCGATTCGGGCGGTGTGTCTAATCCTGCCGCTGTTTCGTGATTGTCGTTCGTTGGTTTAGAGTCGGTTGCTGATTGCTGATTTTGATCGAGTCGTTTCCGCTTTCGCGCCAGCACCTGATACACAATGGCGACGAATAGAATGAAGCCCAGCGGTATCAGAAGCGGCGCGTAAATAGACAAGTTTTCACGAAGCCCTGTAAACTGACTAATCAGAAAGAAAATCGAAAGAATTACCACGACGGGAACGTAGAGAGCGACTGGTCCGGCAACGCAAACGACTAAAATCGTTGCCCAAATGGGCCACGTCTTGACTTCGTTGACAATTCGCTTCCAGATGCTGGTCGATTGCGGAGTTGCCGTCACTGCCGCTGTTTCGATTTCGGTTTTCATTTCGACGGCGGTTTGCTGACGTTCTTCGCGGTTTTTTTGGAGAGCTTTCATGACGATGCCGTCGATGGCGGAGGCGACGGGCGTTGTGGTGCTGGGTGGCGGAAAGACACCGCGCGGTAACTCTCCCGTGAGCAACTCGTAAAACACTACGCCGAGCGAATAGATGTCCGCGCGATGATCGACGTGGTCGGGCGTTTCCCACTGTTCGGGTGCCATATAATGCGGCGTTCCCAAGACCGTGCCGGTTGGCGTCAGGTGTTCGCTTCGCTCGTCGATACCGGTTCGTTCTACAGAAGTTTTGTGCGGACGTGCCACGCCAGCGATACCGAAGTCGGCGATTTTGACGCGACCTTTCACATCGAGTAAAATGTTTTCCGGTTTGATGTCGCGGTGCAGTACGCCTTCGTCGTGGGCGTACTGGAGTGCGTCGCAGATTTTCGGGACGATTCCTATTGCCTGTTCTGGCGTGAAACGCTCTTCGCGCATCGCCTGCCGCAAGTTTACACCATCGACGTATTCGAGCAGCAGATAAAACAGCCCGTTCGCTTCGCCGTAATCGTAGACGCTGACGATGTTTGGATGGTTGAGCTTGGCGAGGAGTTTTCCTTCTTGGGCGAACCGGTCTGCGAATGTTTCGCGCGCTGCCAGTTGAGACGACAAGATTTTGAGTGCGACGAACCGGTCGAGTCGCGGCTGCCGCGCTTTGAAGACCGTACCCATCCCACCGCGACCGATCTGCTCAAGAATCTCCAGATGCGGAAACGCCTCGCGAATTGCAGCGATGTTAACGGCGTCGGTCTCTATAGCACCGCCCGTATCGGCACCGGTTCCAGCAAGAGCCATTTCCAGAAGACAGTGCGGACACGGCTGATCCGATTCGACCACCAAACCACAACGACAACACTTCACCTCGCTCATAACAACCTCCAAAGACCGTCAACGAAAAACAACGCCAGAAGACACCGACAGAACGTTATGACGTTTTTTTTGCGGACGGTTACACAACGAGAACGAGAATCGTTCACTGTTTCCACAGTTTGCGGTCGAGGGTGCGGTAGTTGACGGCTTCGTAGATGTGTTCAGAGCGGATCGATTCTTGCTGTTCGAGATCGGCAATCGTTCGCGCGATCCGCAGAATCTTGTCGTGAGCACGCGCCGACAAACCAAACTCCTCCATCGCTTGCTTCAGAATCTTGTGGCCTTCAGAATCAATCGGACACGACGAGATTATCTGCCGATGCGACATCTGCGCATTGAGCCGAACACGCGACCGCCGAAAACGCGCATCCTGAATCGCACGCGCCGACGCAACTTGTGTACGCATCGTCGAACTGTCTGTCCCCGCACGTCCACCAGAAAGTTCGTGGTAATCTATCGGCGGGACTTCGATGTGAATGTCGAGACGGTCAAGAAGCGGACCAGAAATTCTCGCCATATAACGTTCGATCTGCGTCGGCAAACAGCGGCACGCACGACGCGGGTCGTTGCGATAACCACACGGACACGGATTGAGTGCCGCAATCAAAATGAACCGCGCCGGAAATGTACTCGTGTGCGACGCACGCGCAATCGTGACCGTGCCGTCTTCGAGCGGTTGACGCAAAACTTCCAGCGTTCGCCGCTGAAACTCTGGCAGCTCGTCGAGAAATAGAACGCCGTTGTGCGCGAGGCTTATCTCTCCCGGTGCCGGAGGCGAACCGCCGCCAACCAGTCCCGCTTCACTGATTGTATGATGCGGTTCACGGAACGGACGCCGCGCCAAGAGCGGAACACCACGGTCAAGATAACCGAGAACGCTAAACACTCGCGTCGTCTCCAGCGACTCTTCGAGCGAGAGTCGCGGCAAGATCGAGAGGAAACGCTTCGCAAGCATCGTCTTGCCCGTCCCCGGCGGCCCAATCATCAGAAGATTGTGTCCGCCCGCAGCCGCAACCGTCAGCGCACGCTTCGCAAGTTCCTGTCCGCGAACGTCAGCAAAATCAACATCATAAGTCGAGAGACGTTCCCAGTCTTCCTCACTCACCGCTGTTTGTGGTTCGCGTTCGATCTCGCCGGTCAAAAAACCGATTGCCTCTGTGAGAGACGAAACTGGAATCACGTCGAGTCCTTCGACGACAGCGGCTTCGCCAGCATTTTCGGCGGGGAGAATGAGACCGCGCAACTTCGCTTCACGCGCCGCCATCGCTATCGAAAGTGCTCCCTTGCACGGACGCATCGTACCATCAAGAGCAACTTCGCCGACAACAGCGTACTCGCTAAACAACGACGATGTAATCTGTTCACTGCCTGCGAGAAGACCGAGTGAGATCGGCAAATCAAAAGCCGCAGCCTGTTTCGGCAAGTCGGCAGGTGCGAGATTGATAACCGTCTTGAGACGCGGCGCATCGAAACCGCTGTTCACCATCGCACGTTCAACACGATGCAAACTCTCACGCACCGCCGCTTCAGGAAGACCAACGAGCGTCGTCTTCGGAAGCCCACGCGACGCCACATCGACCTCCACCTCAACCGGCAACGCATCAATCCCCAAAAGCGAAAACGTCTTGAGCTTGACAAGCATCTTACGCTCCAATCCGCTCCAGCAGCCACGCCACGTTCTCGCCGAGCGTTTGAACGACTTTGATCGCCTCTTCGTCGTTTGCAACGTCGCCCTTGGCGAGGCCAAAGCCGTTGTTCCAGTATGTCGAACCGGCAACGATCATTTCGGAGATCAAGAAGAAATAGTTGAGCTGCGAAAACGTCGCGTTGCACCCCGCGCGGCGGGCGACCGCAATCGCCGCACCGACCTTGCGGCGAAACTTGTTCTCGCCACCACACCGCGCGACGAAAAACGCACGGTCAAGCAGTGCTAAAAGTTGCGGTGTCGCCGAACTGAAGTAGACTGGCGAACCGACAAAAATCGCGTCGGCCTCAAGCATCTTCGCGTAGATCGCGTCGAAGTGTTCGTCTTTCTGAATGCAACGCCCCTTCTCGCGGCAAGCGTAACACGCAACACACGGTTTGATCGTCGTCGGTACGGTGACGAGTTCCGTTTCACACCCGTTCGACGCAAGCACGTCGAGCGCAGTGTTGAGAAGAAACTCAGTGTTCCCACCACGTCGCGGACTACCACATAACGCCAATGCTTTCATCGCAACACTCCCAAAGAAGATGAACGAAACCAAACACCGTGAGTGGCGAGGGCTGACCACTGATCACCGACCACTCACCACTCGCTTACGCTTCCCGCTCCGATTACGCGAATCACGCGAACGGATTGTACCGTCCCGGCACGGCGACGGAGCCTTCGTAGAAACCGTCGGCATCGGGCTTCACCGGTGCGGCTTGGTCGAAACTGGTAACGCCCTCGGTCGGGACATAAGGTTTTCCCTTTTCGACGAGTTCGTCCCAAGTGATGATCTTGCCGTTGAACGCCGCTTCGCGTCCGAGAACGGTTGTCATGCTCGACATCGCTGCATACCAACCGTTGTTCATCTTCTCGTTTTTGCGAATCGCATCGACGTGATGAACGTGTTCGAGACGGAACTGTCCAGCGTTGGTGCCGATTTTCTGTTGGCCATCGGCATTTTTGAGGTACGTTTGGCAGTATTCCGATTCGCCGTGTCCCTTCGTCCCGTGTACCGATTGTCCGACGCAGTCCCAGCAGTTGCCGATGTGACGGCACTGGCTGTACATACGCGAACCGTCGGCGAACTTGTATTCGACGAAGAAGTGGTCCCACGCCTGACCGAAGCGGTTGAACGCGCCCTTGTTTTTCTGATACCACTCGTCCCACGCCTTGCGGTCGTCGTAGAAGTTGGGGGCTTGCTGCATCAGTTCTTGGGCACCAGCTTTGAAAGTACGTCCACCTTGGGCATTCGCCTCGACGGGGTGGCACATGTCGTCGCCTTTGCCGTGGAGCCAGAGTCCCATGTCGATGTTGTGGATGTGTTGCTCGTTAATGTTGTCGCCGCAGAGCCAGACGAAGTGATACCAGTTTTTGATCTGATAGTGCATTTCGGTTTCGTTTGGATCGCGTGGACGGCACCAGATTCCGCCGCCGTTCCAGAAGACGCGGCTGTAAGAAACGTCACCGATAGCACCGTCGTGGACTTTGCCGACCCATTCGCGGAACCCCGGATCGTGCCGCCGTTGTAGGCCGACGCAGACTTTGAGATTTTTCTCGTCCGCCATTTTGTTTGACGCCATCAACATTTTGAAACCCGGTGCATCGGTACAGCACGGTTTTTCCATGAAGACGTGAACGCCTTTGTCGATTGCGTACTTGTATTGGATTGGTCGGAAGCCGGGCGGATTTGCGATGACAACTTGGTCGCCGTCGCCGAGGCAGTCGATTGCTTTTTTGTACGAATCGAGTCCGTGGAAGACGTGGTCGTCGCTGATGTCAACTTTGCTCTTGAACTCGTCGTCGTTGCGAAGTCCGTTGGCGGTACCTTTTGCGCTCCCTTCGAATGCGTCTGCGACGGCGATAACTTTTGCGTTGTCACCGACGGCGAGGCGGTCACGAATCGCGCCCGATCCGCGCCCGCCGCACCCAACGAGTGCGAGCTTGATCTGATCGCTCCCAGCGGCGTAGGCACTGCGGTTTACGCCGAGCCCTTGCGCGAGTCCTACACCAGCGGCTAGAACGCTGGACGTTTTGAGAAAGTTGCGACGTGATTTTTGAATCTTTGTCATAAGTCTGTCTCCGTGAATACGAGAAACGGAAAGAACCACGAGTCGGAGCACACGCCCCGAATATCTCGGCCACACCCTCAGACGCGGCCCACGAAGTATATCACATCGTTAGCCCCCAAACAGGCCACGCCCCAAAAGTGAACACCCCTTGGCAAACTCGTTTTTTGACCTACCATTCCGTACCCGCTGTTTTATGTGGCCAGTCTTGCTATACCGTTGGTTCTGTCTCCCACGCAAATCGTACCCGCATTGCCCGCCGATGAAACACCTTATCTCTTGCATCGCCGCACTCGCTCTTTGCGTAGTGTCTCTCTTCGCGCAGGATGTCGAACGTCTCGACGTTGACGCCGACTTCATCGTCAGCATGATCGCCGACGGCGATGGTGGCGTCTTCATCGGTACTGAAGACAAAGGCGTCGTTCACCGTGACGCTGCTGGCAACGTCACACGGTTCGTCGCCGAACTCGGCGATCCCAACGCATACGCTCTGGCCGTTGACAAACGCGGCAGATTGTGGGTCGGAAATCTCAACAGCGGCGTCTCCGTTTTTAACGGCGAGACGTGGCGAAACTACGACGTGATTGACGGCCCAATCGGTGAACGGGTTTTCGACATCCAAACGTGTCCCGTCGATGGTGACGTGTGGATCGCAACCAGCGCAGGAATCACACGCTACAAACTCGACGACGATTCGTGGGAACATTTTACTCGTGAAGACGGACTGCTCGAAGACCAAGCGTCGTCGCTCGCATTCACGAACGATGGCACGCTCATCGTCGGTACGCAGTGTCACGGACTTGCAACCTTCAGTCGCGGCAAAAATGGCGAATACAAACACGCAAAAAATATCACCGCGCCGGAACGTTTCGGCCCCAACAACTGTTCGCCCGTCCCGCTCGTGCCGTTTGGTGACGGACTTCCGACAAACCAGATCAACCAAGTTCTCGTTGCGAGTGACGGCGTGATTTGGATTGCAACGCCGACCGGTCTCGTTCGCGCGAACGACAAGTTGACGCAAATACAGTTTACACGCGGCATCGACTACGCCGACAAAGTTCGCGGACTCTACGGCGGCGCGCCGCGCGATTGGCAAGAGTGTCCACCAGAAGTTCGCACGCAACTGTTGCCGGAAGACTACATCACTTGTCTCGCCGAAGACGCGAGCGGTGCTATTTGGCTCGGTACGCGACAGCGCGGCTTCGTCGCCATCGACCCGCAAACAGGTCGTCGCGGCGCGGGCGACGCAGAGTCGTTTGGACTCGCCGACAACTACGTTTCAGCAATTCTCCCGATGCCCGACGCGAAACCGCTCATCGGTCTCTACATCGGCGGCGTCTCACGACCAAACCGCTCGCTCACGCTCACCAGCGGTGCAAAACCTCGTTCGTCGCCAAAGTCAAAGCCTCGCACAGTCAACACGATTGCCAAAAACAACTTCGCCCCGCTACCGAGTCCAATCAAACCACCGACGCTCGACGAACTTCGCGCGATGCAAGCGAAACTCGAAAAACTGGGCAAACCGTTGCCGAAAGTCTACGCTGCGTATTACGGTGAGGATTGGAAGACGCAAGGAGATTGGGTGGGAAGGTATGGTAGGCAGTATGCAATCATGTGTGGAGCCAGTTCACCGCTTGACCAGAGATATTTGTTTGACGAATCATGCTTCAAAGTCAACTCTTTTATCGGACCGAATCGATATAACGGGGATTCCATTCGCAGGTGGGTACATTGGATAAGCACTGATGACCATAAGGTAATGTACTCGCCGTTGAACGGCTATCGCCGTCAGGCGGAATGGGATGACCATGCTGAAGTCTATCCGATGTCACACAACGGGCCTGATCTTTGGTATCTGCTTGAAGTTAAAAATGCTGGTGTCTATAGAATCACAATGTATGTCATGAATAAAGATGGCCACTCTGGACATAACAGGCTCCGAGACTATAGTATTGAAGTCTATTCGACAGATCGTCCTTGGACAAAGTTTGAAGATTGGCAGAAGTTTTCATTACACGCTGATACTCAAGCTAGAAAGGGACCGCCTCTGTCGAAGACACGAGTGCGGGATTTTGGGGGAGGAGTTCACAAGTCTATAGTAGTAACGGGGGCTAACCTTTACTATGTTCGCATTAGTAAGAACTACAGTTTCAATACGATTTTATCGTCTGTTTGTATTGATAGACTTTCCGGCCCATCGACTTCGCATGATAAACTCGGTCTCCCAAGAATGTATAACGTTCCTTACAATCCACCGACTTTTCCGATGCGAGGCGACAGCAAATATGAGCGTGCTGTTTTGACAACGGCCACTCTAACGGAAGAAAAATGGGGTTATCAGGGTTTGCTTGAATGTCGCCGTCGTGTGTTGATTTCTGCGGTGAATGCTGTAAAATATACAGAAGTCGCCGATATGCAAACCGGTAACGAATTGTGCGAGGCGTTGCTTTGGCGTCTCAATCTTTGGAGTGAAAACGATAACAAACGATGGACAGGTTTTATTCGTGAGGCGTGGAAGCGGCTTGAGAGCCAAAATCCCGCATACGTCAAGCAACAAGAGGAATTTCTGCGTCATCGAAACAACCCTTGGACTTATTGGCGCAGATAGTCTGAATTGATTGACACTTATGCACAGGAGACTATTGCTATGAAAACCGTCGTACAATTGATGGCCTTTTTGACCGTACTAACATTTTTTGTCGAGAGTCAGATTTTTGCTGATTCTGATTGCGGAGACTGCCCTCACGATTTAAGCCCATCTATTTCCGCATCGGCAACGTTGATCGACATCGTTGACGGGAGTTACGTTTATTGTGTTCAAGTATCGGCGAGTTGTAATCAGCCGCCGTTAAACGAAGAAATGGCGGCGGGAGAACTGGTTTGGTCTCTTTCTTGCGGCGGTGGTGCGGCAAGTGGGCCGGAATTGAGTTTTGTTACGTCCGTGACCTCGACCACGATGCTGATGGCAACGGCTACAGTTTCCTGTTCGGTAACAGAAGAAAAAGATGGCAACACAATTACACATTCCTACCAAGGAGAAAGTTCGACTAGTGTGCTCTTAAGTGTTGGTGGTGATGTCACTCCTCAACCGTGTCCGGATACCTGCGATTACGAATCTGAATGTGAAGAATGCTCCGGCGATTCGTGCCCTGTACCATCAATGACTTCGCTGAACCTTTCGATGGGTGGCGTTGGTTTTATGGCGTTTCCTGAAGAGGCCAGCGTACGAGTTCAAAACTATTCCCATAATCAGGGGCAGGCCGAGGCAATTCTTGATTATGTACTAGTTGATACTCAAGTTGCAAACTTGGGATTCGATCACAATCATCGTCAGAATACGAAATTCGGTAATGGTGTAAAGTACATCAAGGTATCAGATGTTAGAATCAAACCGCAGACCCCTGTGAAGGTTAAAATCGAGCTGCTGCAATATGGCCCATTACTCTTCGAAGAGCCCAAAACGATTGTATTTGATTCGAAAAATGCAGTGGCAGATGAATCTTATCGCTTTTCAATTCCTGTTGACGCCACCAGTCTGCCGACGGGAAATTACAACTGGCAGGCTCGGCTGACTCGTTATTATGAAAATGGGGCTTCCGATTCGGCAATGATCATGGGCAGGCAGGGTATCTTCAACAACCTTGTCAGTCCCGTAAGTCGTGGATGGAGCATCGCCCTGATTCCGAAGCTCGTCAAAGATGGCGATGGCATTCTCTTCCTATACCGTGGAATGCACAAATTCAATAACGAGAACGGAAAATGGGTTGCCAATAAGACATACGACCTAAGCGATTACACGCTCCTTGGCGACTGGGACAAAGGGTTCACGCTGACTTCAAAGGATCGCAAGACACGTTCTTTCGATTCCAAAGGACGTATTCTTTCGGAATCGGACATCAATGGAAAAACTACCGCTTTTGAGTACGACGCAGAAGGGCGTTTGTGGAAAAAAACGACGCCAGAAAAATACACGACGGAGTTTCGTTACGACGACGAAACGGGGTATCTACGCGAGGTTGTTAACTCGCGTGGACAAGTCACGTCGTTCGAGCAGGACGACAAAGGTCGAGTCGTTGCCATTATCGGTCCTTCGCTGGACGATGGCGCGAGTCATGTTACACGCTTCACTTACCACGACAACGACTTGCTCGCTTCCGTTACGATGCCAAACGGTGAGACGACACGCTATGAATATGACCATGCCAAGCGGTTAAGCAAAGCGATTCATCCAAACGGTTTGGTCGATTCGTTTGTTTCTTCGATCTCTGCTGGCATTCCCGTTTTGGATGGTGATTTCGGCACCGACGCGAACCCCGCCTCACTGATTCCAACCGATTCGATTGCCAGCACAAAATCGGTCAACGGCAAAACGACAACAACGAAGTATGACATTTGGGGGAAACCCATTGAGATTACCGATCCTCTTGGTCGAAAGCGGGAATTTGTCCGCAATGCCCAAGGGCAGGTGTTGAAAGAGTTCGAAGTGGCGATGGACGGTAACGGTAACGTCGTCAGCATCAAAACGGAATACAAGTATGATCAACGTGGAAATAGGGTCAAAGAAACACTTCCGCGTGCTCGTGGTACGCGAACTTGGGAATACGACTCGAAAACAAATGCGGTCACGAAATATACCGACGAAACCGGTCTGACAACGGTATATGAAATTGATCCCAAAACAGGGAATGCAGTCAAAGAGACTGTTCTGGCTGGACCGACTGAAGGCGATCATGTCGTCACACGCTACTGTTATTCTCAACCATCGAAAAATTCGGAAACGATTCCGGGCGGTCTGCTTTTGGCTGCCATTGATCCCGTCGGTTACGCAACGGGGAACGCATACGATCTCAAAGGTCATCTTCTCGAACGCTTTCAATACGCTGAAAATGGTGAAGAACATTTTGCCAATGGCAATGGAACTTGGACAATCAATCAGCTAACTCCCGGCAAACGTTACGAAGTCTTTGCGACGTGGTCAAACAGCCAGCAAAATACTTCCAAGGCAATCTTTTCAGCTTATCTTGGCGAGAAAAAAGATGCGGAGTTCGCCACGCAAATTAGCCAACAAGTTCCGCCTCAACGTCACCTTTTTGGAAGTTTGGGCCAACAGGAAGATTATCAATCGGTTGGCCAATTTACGGCTGATTCTGCTGCGGTTCAGGTAAAGGGTACTCTTGCCAACAAAGCAACGGGCCGAATTGCGAGTGGAAAAATTCGGCTGGTTGAAATTGAAACGTTGGTGTCGTACCAATACGATGAAAACGACCGCTTGATCACGCAGACCGATGCGAACGGTGTAAAAACAGAGTTCGTTTATGATGCTCTTGGACGCCGTGTCAAAACAATCCGTGCCGATGGCCAGACTTCGGAAACGTTCTATGACTTTGCTGGCAGGAGTGCGTACACAAAAAATAATCTTGGAATCGTCGCCGGTAATTCTTTCGATGTTGCCAACCGGTCAGTTGAAGAGTTTCACTTCAATCCCGATGTCGTCGCAGCGGAGTTTCAGCCGCGTCGGAAGAGCCAAAATGAAGTCGAATGGACTCTAAAAAATCTTGATCCCGATAAGCGTTACGAGGTTGTCGCTTCGTGGAATGCAAAAGGCGATCTTTCCACAAGTGCAGTTTTCACAATTGATTGCGGTGCGGAATGTCATTTCAGCAAACCAACGGACATGACGACTTCCCCCGGTTTTCATCCGATTGCTGGTGAAGGATTCCGCTCGCTCGGAACTTTTGGCGGCAGGGACGGCAAGATCAACATCGCACTGAAATCAGAACAAAACATATCTGGTGTGACGTTGAAGATTTTGGAAATCGAGTCTCTGGCTCGATATGAATACGATCTTGAAGGCGACTTGATCGCTTCGACAGATCGTTTTGGCAGCGTGACTCGGTACGAACACGATGAACTCAAACGTCGCACCAAAACGGTTTCGCCAACAACCGACCCCGACAAACCGGTGGCTGTCAGTCAGACAGTCTACGACGAAGCGGGGAATCCGTGGAAACAAGTTGATCCGTATGGTTATGTGACAGAAAATCTTTATGGCATGTTCGGAGA
>JBOFSQ010000028.1:0-5929 GCA_051651625.1 Thermoguttaceae bacterium
TGGTCATCGCGATCATCGGAATGCTTGCGGGGCTGATGCTTCCCGCAGTACAACAGGCACGCGAAGCGGGCCGCCGCGCGGAGTGTATCAACAACCAACGCAACGTCGCGCTGGCACTCCTCAACTACGAAGGTGCGCGGAAGGCGTTCCCGGGGTACAACCAGAAGTCTGGCGAACTCACCATTGCAGGCTGGTACGTCACAATCTTCCCGTACATCGAACAGACAAATCTGTACGAAACTCTCCAAACGTGTACGCAAACGGCGGATGCAAACCATGGTCACAATATATGGACCGCATGCAATGAACACGACGCCAATGGATATGAAAGTCATGCCATCGGTGTTTTCAAGTGCCCTAGTTCAGGCCGACGTGATAATGCTACCGTTGATTACGTTGCCAACTGTGGGCAAACGAATGTGGCTATAGAGGGAGAAACTTGGACGACAGGTGGTGTCACTTGGACAGTAGTATGGGGGACGCCTGGTGAACCGCCAGTGATGACTGGAACAGGGAGGGGACTCTTTTACCATTTTGAACAAGACACCAAAACGGCAGTATTTTTTAACAAGCCGTGGTATGTAAATACGCCCACCGGCTCAATCCCGTCGATTGGTCTTGATTACATCACCACCAAAAATGGTTCGTCGAATACGCTTCTTACGTCGGAGAATATCAACGCAGGAACATGGAAAGACGCCAGTGAGTGGGATGTTGGTTTTTGTTATGGCCAAACTTGGACTCCTGCGGGTGCGACACCCATTGATTGGGAATCTGCGACGGCGGCGGCCCCGACAGCAATTTATGTCACCGATGGTTTCCCTTACTGGATCAATTCGGGCAAGACGGGGGCCAATCTCAGCGGTTATCGCCGTTCGCGTCCGTCATCGAATCATCCGGGAATTGTTGTTGCGGCATTTTGTGATGGAAGCGTGCGTCCGATTTCGGACTCGATGGACAAAGCAACATTCCGCGACGCGATGAACCCGACAAGCGGACGCGCCTTCGCCGCGAACGCCTTCAATTAGTGCGTGACATCGTGACCAAGTGTATCATCACACTTTCATCGGGCGGACACGCATGTCCGCCCGTACAGTATAAACGTTCTCTCTGACTTTCCGTCTTCGCGGGAATGACGCACTCTGCGCCGAATGGCGATTCTGGCACTCGCTTACGCTTCGTGTTCTTGTTGCATCTGCCGCGTCGAATTTCTTCGTCGCAGAAATAAGAACGCGAAGCGTAAGCGAGTGCAGCGTGAGAGTGGATTTAGCGTCCGGGAAATGCCATCAGGATGGATTCTCGCTTTCCCAGCAACGACGAAGACCACCGAATCGCCAAAGCGCAACGACAAGCCGCCACTCCGCACATTTTGCGTACTCCATTGCACGCAACGCATACTCGGCGGAAATGTACTCTTTGCGCCGTTTCGTTGACCTTCGTTTGCGTAATGGGTCTTTAGATGCCGCTGCGGCGGCAAAGGTACAGCGTGAAGTTTTCATGGGTGCGAAAAATTTGCGGTTTGACGTTTTTCGTAGCGTAGCTCGACGATTTGGTCTCGCCAACACTTCATAGCAAGCAATTTCCATTTCATTTCGGGAACAGGCGGGGCGAAGAGCGGGACACCTTCGCCCAAAATTTTCGGCATTACAAAGATTCTCATTTCGTCAATCAATTCGGCACGCAAAAACAGCGAATGAATCTCGCCGCCCCCCATCACCCAGACATGTTGACAGTTTTCGCGTTGCAGGCGTTCGACAATCTGCTCCGGCGTATCGACGGTGAATACCAAATCTGGCACATCCGTTTTCGTTTCCGTCCGAGAAACCACGACGCACTTTTTTCCGCGATATTGCCAGTTACCAAATGTTAGAACCTGTCGAAATGTCTTACCGCCCATAACAATGGCATCAACGGAGGCGAAAAACTCTCTGTAGTTGTCATCGTTTTCAATATCAGTTTGCGACACGTCGTCGGTCAACCAATCAATACTTCCATCCAGTTTTGCGATGAAACCATCGAGGCTAATCGCAACGTACATGCTGATTTTCATGACTCTAATCCTGTAAAGTGGGACACCAATAGCGGCTATCATTTTATCACCAGACGAAAAAAACAGAGGTGGCGAGAGAGTATTGTATGCGGGAATGACTACATTGACGTTAAACCACAGGGTTCATTGCGGCACATTGGGCAGTTCGCTAAGTGCCCAATGCGAAAAACGGTTACGCGATAATTGTAGTTGAGGTGAAAACTACGTTGCGTCCGGATGATGTGAAAGAGTTTCTCGACGAGCTTTCGCATTTTAAGGAGTGGCTGCCGGAATACTCGCATTTCACGGTTTATGGTGCGATGGCTTATTTGCGTGAGGATTCCAAGGCGTCGCAGTATGCCGAGCAGCAGGGGTTGTTTACAATTCGTGTGACTGGCAAGAGCGCGAATATTACCAACCACGAAGAGTTCACGGCGAAGGAGTGGTGACTAGAACGCCGTTCTTACCCGGCGCGTTTTAGCGAGTTCGCCGCAATCGACAACTCTGTAGAAACGTACTCTTTGTGCAAGATGGTGTTTTTTCACTCGCTGATGCTTGCGCGCGTCACTTCGCCGCCGGATTGCACGAATCGTAGAGTGCGTGGTTTTCTAACAGTGCCTCATAATACGTCTTCTTGTTTTGCAAAACTTTGAGCTGCTCTTCAAGCTCGGAGATGTTGTTTCGCAACGCCTCTTCTTGCTGAAAAATAATCTCCGCACGTTCGGCAATCGTCGTGTCACCAGCGAGGCAGAGTTCGACGTAGTGTTTCACGTCCGCGAGTGGCAGTCCCGTGCTGCGGAGGCAGTGAACAATTTTCACCCATCCCAAATCGTACTCCGAAAAAAGCCGGCTGTTATTCTCGCCACGCTGGAGATGCGGAAACAACGCGAGCTTGTCGTAGTAACGCAAAGCGTAAATCGAAATCCCCGTCATCTCCGAAACGTCTTTGACCGAATACTGCGGCACACGCGAAAGCGGCTGCTCCAGTTTTGCATGCGTTGTTTTTGCTGGCATTGATTGATGTCCTTTTGCGTTTACGTTCGCGCAACTCCAGCAATTCTAACGCGGTTCGGATTCCATTCAAGCGTCTTTCGGGCGGAAAGTCTCGCTCCAAAAATTTTTAGTGATTTTTCGCCGCCCCCTATTGTCCTAGCGCAACTAGAGCCTGTACAATCTCCCCCACGAACGCACGGTACGTCGCCAATGCACGACACTTTCCAAAGAAAGGTACGTCAAGTGAAAAAGATTCTCACGCTCTACTTCTCTCACTCCGGTAACACTCGCCGCGTTGCAGAGTTGATTCAGCAAGCGAGCGGTGGCGACATCGCCGCAATCAAACGTCCTCACCGGAATCGCGTTTCGAGATGACAAAGCGTCGGCGAGTGAGATTAGCAAGTGGTTGCAGAAAATCGGTTTCTAGCACAAAGTTATCCAATTGATCTTCGTATCCGCAGATTTCACAGATTCACGCAGATTGTTGTTGCATCGTTTACAAGCAGTTCTTTTTTCTCACACGAAGGCACAAAGAAGAATTTTAACGCGGAAAACGCAGAAGGACGGAAAGTCGCAGAAGTTCTGCATTCCGCGTATTCCGCGTTCTCTCCTCTTCGTGCCTTTGTGCCTTCGTGTGAAAAAAAGAGCAGCTCGTGAAATATGCAATCATGTGAACAGTTGTGAAAATTGGCAGATACTTCGCAGCGTCTACCGTTGACTTCCGACTCGGTGGTTTTCGACTTGCAGGAAGAAGTGGTAGATCGGTGCGAGGACGCAAAATCCGGTTTCGAGAATCGAGACGAGTTTCGGCGAAAACGTCTCGGTCACGTCGTCGCGCTCGCGGACGAAGTGCGGCGACTTCATATCGAGCCACGCGCGGATGTCGGCTGGTTGACTTGCGTCGCGGCTGCGGCAATACATCGGCGAGGCGTTAACGAAACGTCGTTGACGCCGAAACGCTTCGTGTGCTTCGAGGAACGCCGGAGTCCGCACGACGACCTGTTGACGCAAGCTCTCCATCGTCTCCTTCGACGCCACATAATAACCGCAGCCGTAACGATAACCGCCGGGGTGAAGCTCAAAATAGAATCCGGGGAAACCGTTGAAGAGTTTCTTCTCACGCATGAAAACGCACCACATCACGTCGCGGTAGAGCGACTTGTCGCTCGAAAATCGCGTGTCGCGGTTGAGACGCGAAATGCTGCGGTTGACCTGCGGAATAATCGAAAAACGCGGGTCGATAGCGAGTAGCACGTCCGTCAAGTCTGTCACGAGTTCGCGGAACGGATTGATGACGAAGTCGGTGTACTCGCGGCGGTGCTTCACGAACCAGTCACGCGAATTGCGCCGCCGATTCTCGACAAGAAAATCTATCGTCTGTTGGGAAAAACCGGTGAATGACATGTTACGGATTGGTGGAATGTGTGGTGTGTGAACGGCAACGCGCAATCGTCATCACGCAAAAACGATTTCTGGGTTTTTGCGTTCGAGTCCGGCGGCGTTGAACAGTTCTGCGGGATGCAGCGCGGTTAACTTTGCGACGATGCCGTCGGGGAAGATGGCGAGTCGTGTGTTGTAGTTTGTCACGATGTCGTTGTAGTAGGCGCGGGCGAGTGCGATCTTTTGTTCGGTGTTCGCAAGCTCTTTCTGGAGCAACAGAAAGTTTCCCTGCGACGCAATCTGCGGGTACGACTCGACAATCGCTCGCAACGTCGCCGCGCACCCTTCAACGTTTCCAGACGACGGCTCAACTTGCGAACGCAACTTTGCCAGTCCGGTTTGCACGTCGCGTTCGTGCGACGCGATCCCCTGAACGCACGAGACCAGTCGCGGAATCAAATCGCTCCGGCGTTTGAGCTGTACGTCGATGTTGCTGAACGCCGTTCGGACGCGGTTTTTGAGCGAAATCAAACTGCATTGAACGGTGTAAAGCCAGCCAATCGTTGCCAGCAAAATGTAACCGCCAACTCCGGCGAGTACGGCGGGAATCCAGTCTGCGATTGCGCCGTTTACGATGTTTGGATTGAGCGTCGCCGTCACGCAGCACGCAAACGCAGTCGCCGCGACAACGCCGAGAAAATGCCAGCCAAAATATGCCCAGCCACGCGAACTCGAAACGGAATCTTCTGGCTCGGTCGAGATCAGATACGGGTCGCTTTTGAGACTCTCTTCGCGTGTGATCTCCAGAATAGAATCTTCGTCAACGTATCGTGCTGGCCCCAACACATAGAGTTCGTGATGAAGTGGGATGGCGACTTCGGAGAAACGTCGCCGCTGCGTTGAGTTTGCGATAGTTTCCTGCGGCCCTTTCGTGTAGTAAAGATTGTCGCTCGGTGTGACGGTCTGCGAAAAGACCGACTTGCGAGTCTCCGTCGCCGCTTCGCTGTTCACACGCAAAACGCCGGTGTCGTCGCGTAAGTAGAATCGTTCACGTTCTTCACCGCTGGCGATGGTTTCCCATCCCGATTCGACGCGCGACGTTGTTGTTGTATTCCCTTTTGCGTCGGTGCGTGTTTCCATCACGACGCGACGCCACTCTTCCTCGACTTGCCACTTGTACGCCACGCACGGCACCGCCGCCAAATAACTTGTGAACGGATTCGGACTCTCCGCCGTCCCTTTCACTTCAACGAGTCCGATGTAGACGCCGTTAATTTTCGACGTTGGAATGTCGTCGATGAGCCGCTTCGTCGCGTAAGCGGCGTGCGCGCAGTAAAACGCAAGCAGCGTTACGATTCCAGCAATGGCAATGCCGCACCAAATCATGGATGGCCTCGTTTGTGTGTAGTCTGGAGGGTTCGGCTATGCGGAATCTGAACTACGGTTCTGGAGAGTTCGGCTATGCCGAACCTGAACTTACGGTTCTGGAGGGTTCGGCTATGCCGAACCTGAACTACGGTTCGGCAT
>JBOFSQ010000029.1:0-16930 GCA_051651625.1 Thermoguttaceae bacterium
CGGACGCAGGGCGGCAGACTGCTTGAAACTGCCGTTTTTCGATACCGACGTAATGGCGTGTGAACGACTGGAAATCGGGAATGTGTTGGAGCAATTCAGGGCAACGCTCAATGGGAGTTTCATGTGGGCACAACAAAAAGCGGTACATGAACTTTCCGAGCTTGCAGACGCCGCAATCATCGCTACCGGTGCGGAAATCGCTTTGATGCCCGGCTATGCCTACAATTTGCGTCGCATGGGAACCGTCATCCATATACGGAGAGACCGTGAAATCATACTTGCGGATATGGCGAACGATGGTAAAAACAGATCGACGATGCAAGATATGCAAACCGGTACGGAAGTCGTCATGCGCGAGCAAGCCGTGAGACTGTATGCTCAAGAACTCTCGCAATATGAGACGCTGGCACACTACACTCTTGACAACAACGGAAGCGAAGACGTTGGTCTTGAAAATCTGCTCGCAATCATCAATCAAAAAGGATAACCGTTACAATGAGATTTGCAACAAGCCACATTGTTCCGCTACAAAACGTGATCCAGCAAGACGAGTTTTCTGCCCGTGCGCTGGGGACGGAACAGGAGCAGTCTGGTTGGGACATCACCGAAAACGTCTTGCTCCGTCGCTGTTCGCCAACGCAATCGCTCATCACGCCGCTTTGGCGTCCGTTTCACTTCATCGACCTCTTTGCCGGAATTGGCGGAATGCGGATCGCGTTTGAAAACGTCGGTGGCAACTGCGTCTTTTCGTCGGAGTGGGATAAGTCGGCGTGTGAGACGTACCGTGCAAACTTCGGCGACACGCCACACGGCGACATCACAAAAATCCCAACCAGCGACATTCCGAGCCACGACATACTTCTTGCGGGGTTTCCGTGTCAACCGTTCAGCATCATCGGAAAGCGTCGCGGGTTTGGCGACACGCGCGGCACGCTCTTTTTTGAAATCGAACGAATTTTGCGTGACAAAAAACCGATTGCGTGTTTGCTGGAAAACGTCAAACAATTTCGGACTCACGACCAAGGGCGAACGTGCGCAACTGTTTTGGAAACACTCAACTCGCTCGGTTACACAACCTCGGTTGCTGTCTTGAATGCGATTGATTACGGCGTTGCACAAACGCGACAACGAACGTTCATTGTCGGTTTTCGGCAGCCGCTTGAGTTTCGGTTTCCGAAGCCGTACTCGTGGCGTCCCGACCTCTCCGATATTTTGGAACGCGACGAAGACGTCGAACCGCAAATGTGGGCATCGGACTACATACAAAAGCGGCGACTTGAACGGATTCGCTCGCAAGGGCGAACTCCATTTTATCCTTCGATCTGGCACGAAAACAAAGGCGGTCACATCGGCATGCACCCGTTTTCCTGCGCTCTGCGTCACAACGCATCGTACAATTATCTCCTCGTCAATGGCAACCGTCGCCCGACGGCGCGCGAGATGCTGCGGCTTCAAGGTTTTCCAGAGAGTTATCGTGTTGTCGTCAATCATACGGAGATGCGGGCACAACTTGGCAACTCTGTGGCAGTTCCGACCATCACCGCCATCGCCGCCGAAATGATGCTCGCACTGCGCAAGAACATTGTTGTCTCTACCAAGCCACACTTTGCACGCCAAGAAAACTCGCTCTTTGAGATGGAGGAGGTTTTACGATGAACGCAAAGGAACGGCTTGACATACTCATCAAGAAGAGTCGCGTCGATCTCTACAAGCCAATAGCGGTGGCGGAGATTCTCTATCGGCACCGCTTGGAACAACTTGACCTCGCCGACAAATCGCAGTATCGCAGGCGGTCTTACGAATGGATGCGTGAAGTCGTTGCGCGGCTTCACCAAAAAACGACGACGCTCAACTCGCGGTATTGGGATCAACTTTTCGATCCCGAAGTTTTGCCACCAGAAATGTTGCAAGGACTTGGTCAAGTCAATGTTGCTTCGCACGGCATTGTCGAGGTTTATATCTACGTTCACCTGCGAGAAAAGTTTGCAGCACTTCACAAAATTCGTCAATCTCTCGAAAACGCGGATGGCAGGTTCGATCTCGCATCATTTCTCGATCAATTCGAGAGCGACGCGAGGTTTGCCAGAAGTGTTGATAAAATCTATGAGATTGTTGTCTACGCATTGTTTAATGCGGTGGTTGATGCGCTTGATGCCAAAGTCACGCTGTCTGTCGCGGACAGTCGCTCGTCAATTCTTGCAGACTTTGAAGATTTTGCGCAGCTTGTTCTGGGCGTTGACTCACGCAACACCAGCATCACACAAAGCGCGCGTCTCTATCGCGTTGGAACTGCAAACGCGAACGACGCGGGACTTGACATGTGGGCAAACTTTGGCCCCGCAGTACAGGTCAAGCACCTCACGTTGTCGCAAGAACAGGTTTCGGGGATTTGTCACGGCTTGCGGGCGGATCAAGTGATCATCGTCTGCAAAGAATCGGAGGCGAAGGTCATCGAGACTGTTGTGCGACAAATTGGTGACGTGCAAACGCTGCGCGGCATCATCACCGAAAAAGACTTGATACGCTGGTACGACTTGTGTTTCTCAAAACCGTACCGTGCATCTTTGGGCAAGCGACTCCTTGCGGCGATGGTCGCGGAGTTTCGTGCCGAGTTTCCGCTCTCCGATTCAGACAGAATCGACGCCTTTTTTGCAGAACGCGGATACGATGCAAAAGTTCTCAACGAAAGTCAGTTTGGAATGACGGGGATTGTTGCGCAGGAATGACGGAATCGGTGGATACAACATGCCTGCTTGACAAGCCGGGAATGCTTGGGTTCAACGACAAATTAGTCGTTGACCACCAAGTGCCTGACTATTCCATTCTTGAAGAGAGCGAGTACAAGTATCCCGTAACCGATGCGTACTTTGGTTATGCTACGCGAGGTTGTCCAAACAAGTGTTCGTTTTGTGCAGTTCCAAAGTTAGAACCTTTTTTTCAAAACTATTCCCCACTCAAAGATCAAGTCGAAGGGATAATGGAAGCGTATGGTCCGCAGAAAGATTTGGTTTTACTTGACAATAATGTTTTGAATTCATCCAAGTTCAAACAAATTGTTGAGGACATTTTATCGCTAGGATTTGAGAAAGGGGCGCGGTTTGAAGGTCGCTTGCGTCAAGTGGACTTCAATCAGGGAATTGACGCCCGACGCCTGACTAATCAGAACATGAAACTTCTGTCTCGAATTGCGTTACATTCTATTCGTTTCGCTTTTGATACCCCAGCAATAAAAACAAAATACGCCCAAGCGGTAAAACTTGCCGGTGAACACGGTGTATACCGAATCGGCACTTATGTTTTGTTCAACTTCAATGACACGCCGTCCCAGTTTTTTGAGCGGCTGGATTACAGCATAAAATTGAATGAGAAATATGACGTACAGATAACTTCGTTTCCAATGAAGTTTGTTCCCTTCAGCGCGAAGGATCGTTCCCACGTTGGCAAACACTGGAGGAGAAGGTTGCTGCGGGGTATCCAGTGTATCTTGTTGGCAACTCGCGGAATGGTAAGCCCTAATCCGGTGTTTTTTCATACGGCGTTTGGTGAAACGCAAGAAGACTTCATACGCATTGTTTCGATGCCGGAACACTACATCATTCACCGCCGCAAGTATGCCGACAACGAAACTACGGACTGGACGAAACTCTATCATAATCTGACGGCATCCCAAAAAAACTCTCTGTATGATATTTTAGACAACGGTCACGTTACCGAAGAAGTTATAGCGGAGACGGTCGGAGTACGCTTGAAGCGAATACTTGAGCATTATGTTGACGAATCGCGCAAAGCGAATGCCACCAAGATTTCTGATTGATGTACACTCGAGTCTCTACGATTGGCTGGCATGCAGTGCAGCGAACGATGACGCAAATCTTCCGCATTTGCGAGCCACTCCTCACAACTCTATAGCTTGTTTCCCCCCATCCTTCACAGTCTAGGAAACCCAGTCCACCTTTCCCACTTCGGCGGAAATTGCGCAATGTTTTTGCAGAACGCAATTTCCGTGCGATGGGTGTGTAAACCCATCGACTACCTTGCGTCAATTACGCGGCGCAGTGAATAGCGGACACCGTTCACACACGCCATCACATCGGTCGCCGTGTTGGGCGAGGTGTGCGAGGAGTGAGGCGGCGGCGGGGGTTGTGCCGAGCGTTGCAACGCGAACAAAGTCACTCCCCTGCTCTCCCCAACCGCGCTCGTCCCAGATCGAAGCCGCTTCGACATCAAGATCGTAGACGGTCTCTTTGTTCTCGCAAAGAAAACCTATCGGTACAACAATCAGAGTCGTGTTCGGCGTTGCGTTGTTATTGGGGTTTGCAAGGTCGTCGTTTATGTCGGGCGTGAGCCAGTCGCCGCCACGCAAACGACTGCGACTCTGCCAACACAAAAGCCAACCATGAACAGTTCGATCCGTAGGCGTTGTGACAAGTCGCATCACTTCACAAACCGCCGCTTCAGCGTGCCGACGATACGCCGCAGCAGTAGGATCGGAAAGCGGTAGACTGTGCGCAGTGAAGAGTATCTCGACTTCGCGGCCATTGCGTTCGCAACGTAGAATCGCCGCACGAAGCAACTCCGCAACACCACTTATGTAACGCGGATGCGTCGCATACGGCGCAACAACTTCGATTTGCGGCGTGCCAGTAATTGTCTCACGCGCCGCTGCGATTCGGTCCCAATAACGCCGACAACCAACACTCGATGCCAGCGGACTCGTTGTCACGACAACGCACGATTCAACGCCGTCATTGACCATTTCTTGCACGGCGTCTTCGAGACGCGGCGTCCCGATAAGATTCCCCCAGTAGAGAGGCGACCCAAGCGAACGCAGTCCGTCCAAGAGATAACGGCACGCATCAAGAAGCGGCGATGGACGCCCCGTACACTGCGCAAGTTCGCGGTACGGGTGCGCGAGACGTTCCAACAATTCCTGCGACAACTCGCCCCCATCGCGTCTGGCACGACCGACAAGTTCCGTCAGAAACGGAACGATGTCGTCGGACGTTTCGGGCGCGCCATACGAGACAAGCAAAACGGCTGGCTTCGTTGTCACGGGTCTACATCCCCATCGGCATGACGACGTATGAATACGTCTCGCCTACGGTGAAGAGGAGTGCGGCTTCGCCGTTGTTGCTGTCAACATAGAGCGAGACGGTAGTTGTGGGGTCGAGCACACGCAAAAACTCGCGGACAAACTTCGGATCGACCTGAAACTTCAGCGGCGTGTCGCCAAACGAAATCGGAAGCTCAACATACGACTCGCCCGTTTCTGATCCGTGAGCGGTGAGTGTGACCTTACCTTTGGCGAACGAAAATACGACGCCGGGTTTGTCTTCCGTCGCAACGACTTGTGCTTGTCTGACCGCCGTGTGAAGCGAGTCGGCAACGAAGTCGATCTGAAGTCGTTCGGAACGCTCCGGCATAATTCTCCGCCACTTCGGGAAGTTCCCCTCAATGAGTCGCGTCATCAGTTCGACGTTGCCGCACTTGAAGATCGCGCGGTGTGCCGACGTGGCGATTTGAACGTCGCCTTCGTCGTGGAGGCAGCGTTCGAGAATTTGAAGTGCCTTTGGCGAGACGACAACGGTTCGCACGAGCGGTTCCTTCGTCTCTTTCCCTTCGTGTGGCTTGCCTTGGCACGTTTCGTATGCCAGCCGTCGCCCGTCGGTTGCAACGGCGTTGAGTACGTCGTTTTCGTCGATCTCAAGGAGAACGCCAGCGATTGCAGCGTAGCGAGCGTTTTCGTCGTCGGTAGAAAAGACGGTGTGTTGGATGATCGTCCGCAGTGCGGGGGCACTGACGTTGTAGTACGCGAGCTTTTTGGAAAACGCCTCGACATCGGGGAACTCCTCGACCGCTGGCGTTAGGAGTTTGACCTTGCCGTGGTCAAACAGGAGCGTACTTTCGTGCCCATCACTTTCGATTGTGATTGTCTCGCCGCGTGCTTCTTGGACGACGTTTCGAGTCCGTCGCGTCGGCAGAAGTGCCTCGCCGGGCTTGACCACTTCACAGTCTTCGATGTGATAACGCAGGCCAACTTCTGTATCGGTCGTCTGAAGCAGAACGCCGGTCTTATCGGCGACAACTTTGATGTGATGAAGCACCTCTTTGGTATCGCGCGACGGCGTTACCGAACCAACAAATTGGAGTGCCTGCACAAACTTCTCACGCGGAAAAACGATTTTCATAGATTCTGCCTCCATATAGCCAAAGTGAAACTACCGAAACGGTCGCGTATTGTAAGAGTATTTTGACTTTTGACAAGCGAGACCGATATTTCCAGCCGGCTCAAACATTCCTCTCACACCGCAAATCCAATCCGTCTTGTTTGTTCGCTTCCGGACTGTTCTTCTTTGCTGTACGCGATCAGATCGTCCAAGCTCGGCGGTTGACCGTGTAACACAAAAAAGTCTTGGGGCAACTGTTGCGAGTCGCCCCAAGACTTCGGAGAGAGAGAAATGAAACCGTCAACCGTCACGCGCGACTAAAACGCTGCCTTCGCTCCAAAGACGAGACCCTGAATGATCGCGCCATCGTCGGATCCAATACCGCGGTTGTGACCTCTGGCGATACCTTCGATCTTCGTCACGTCGTAACCAACGAACGCTTTGGTGCGATTCGTGAGTTTGTAAGTGAGGTTCACACCACCAGCAGCAACCCACGCTCCACAGTTGTTGCCGTACGCAACCGTAAGCGTACCTCCCCCAACCGCCACTGTATGTGTGTTCGCGTAAACGCCCAGTTTGCCGTAGGTTTCAATTCCCACGCGATTGGTTCTGCCGAAGTCACGCGACCACTTTCCGCCAACGTGCAAACCAGCCAAGTCGTTGGCAGTCGAAACAGCAACAGCCCCTTGCCGTTCTTGACGTTCCGTGAAGTTGGCGTACCCAATACCGACGAGCACTTTGAGGTTCGGATTCCGGTCAAGCGTTTTGACGAAGTTCACGTCCACCGCGTTGTAGTTCACCAAAACGTGCGTGTTCTGACCATTGACCCACGCTGCCGATGTGGAGAGGTTGTTGTAGAGCCCGGTGTAACCGAGTTCGACGGCGTTCTTTCCGCGTTGGACGCCAATCGTCGCCTTCACGCCCGCCGCCATCGTGAACCCCAAACGACCTTCACCGTCGTCGTCAACAACATTTCCTGTGAACCCGTGATCGACGTTGCCGACCATCGCAGCGGCATCGGCGTAAACTTTGAGTTTGCTACGTTTTGGTTTCGCACAAATGTCGTCGCACGGGTTGCACGCAGCAACGTCGCCACAGGGGGCACAGGCTGCAACATCATCACACGGGTCGCACGGTGCAGCCATAACGGCTCCGCTCACGAGAGCGGCGGCAGCGAAACTGCCCAAAATTGTCTTCGTCATCGCAATTCTCCTTTTTCAAAATCTCACATCAGCCGCAGAGTACGGCTCACCACCAAAGCAAGCCCGCGCGTCAGCGGATTCATCGTCGAGACCCGCTTGCGACTCCCCTTATTTTCCCTATCCCCAAAAAGCCGCCCCCCCCCCCCCCTACATTAACACGTTGCCTCTGCGGGCGAGAAACTCGTGTGGCTGCAATTTTTCCGCCCACTGATTTTGCGGACGCTCGCCACGCTGAAGCGTGCTGATGACTTTGAACGGGATTTTGATACTGATTCCGCTGCGCTGAAAGCGATCATCGTTATGTGACTCAACATCGATGAACCCTTTCCGTTCGAGCATATCGAACTCGTCAAAGTACGCGCACACTTCTATCGGCTTGCACTTCATCAGCTTCGCCATCTCGCGGATTTTAGTGGCGTCGCCATCGCTGGTAACGAACAGATCAGCAAACAACACGGCTTGCAGCGGCGTGATGTCGAGTTTGTCGCAGACAAAATCAATGTGCTCTTTCATCTCGCCGAAGATCGCGTCTGGTTTTCCGCCGAGTTTTTCGTGAAGCGAACCAATCTCGATGAGATTGTCAAACAGCGTCAAATCGCTCGGCTGCTTCCGCAGCGGCAAACACTGCGGCGCAGAAATCTGCTCTTGCTCCAATTCGTGTTCGTAAGTGGTGATCGTTTCGACATTAGACATTGTGCGGTCTCCTGTTGTGAAATGGTGGTGAGTCAGAGCGGGAAGCGTAAGCGAGTGCGGCGTGATAGACAAAGTGGACACGATGGACGCAGTGGACGTAATGGATGCAGTGGGGACACGCCCTGACGGGGCAGCAATCTCAATAACCGGCGGTAAATGCCGCCGCGATAGCGGCAAACGCAACCGCCGGTGACGTGAACGAAAATCGTGTGCGTCTGTAGGACGCTACCAAACATTTGAGTCAACCGTGTGGTCGGTGGCGTCTTACAGACGCTCGATTTTTGTGGTGGTCGCTACCGGCGGTTACGCGAGTGCTCCGCACTTCGCTTACCGCCGGTTATTGAAATCACGTCCCGTCGGGACGAATGCGGCAACGCCAACGCAATCCGCTTGCGTGGTCAAACGCAGAACAGAACAGCGCAACGACCAATCTGATTGTGACGATGTGGGGTGATGATCATTTGAACACCTCGTAATTATTTCCGTGCTTCCTAATACCGAAAAACTCGACGCCTAGTTTTTCTTTTTCCATTAACGCAATTGTGTTCTTGTTCTTTTCCTTGTCGGAGTATTGGTTATAGGCGGTACAGCCATCAAACAACAAAACGGCTTTTTTGACAAGCGTGTCGGACGGCAACTCAAAATCAAAGAGCAATTTTTGGATGTTGATAGTTCGCCAGTAAGTATAAACTTCTAAAACCGCCCGCAGTAGAGTTTCTTTGTTGTCTTCGAGTTTTAACTCTAGCAAGTACGCAGTGTTTTTGACGGAATTGTAAGAGAACATATCTACTTTCCCAAGACCTGTATCAGCGTTACTACTCTTCAGCGGAGTTTGATAGTCTTCTATCATTCCAATGTGCGGAAAGTTTTGTTGAAACAGTTTCATCGCCGTGCGGTCTTCTTCTCTATTTGAATCTTTGTTTTGTGTGGTAGGTTTTCCATCATGATTGCGGCGTTTATAACTTCCCACTCTGGTTACAACTGCAATGTGATTTAGTAGCTCCATATTCTTTCGTTCGGTAATAATCTTCGCGGCAGTTTCTGAATACTGCTGATTGTTCACAGGTTTGCATAACTCGCCCTTATACAAGAATTGTGGTGCTAGCTTGAGTACGTTTTCAACCTCGTCTCGAATTTGCTTTTCTGGTTTTTCGTTCATTTTCTCACCCTTTCAAAACAGAGTCCCTTGGTAAAGTCATCGCCCGCACTGTTGCTGGCGGATGTGTGATTGAGTCTAACGCGAGGATTGGGCGAGTCAATGGTATGCGGTGCGAAAATCCATAGGACAAATAAGACCAATGCGACCTATACGCATAAGCGCGACACTTCGTCGCCTTACAATGTCGCACTTATTCGTCCCATTTGTCATATTCGTCTTATCGGGTCTGTCGCGGGGGTTCACTCGCTTACGCTTCGCGCTCCGATTCTCCGCTGCGGCGTCAACGCACAATTATGACGCTGCGTTGAGTACGATTGTTTTGGCTGCGTTTGCGGGGAATTATACACAGTGCGGAATCGGCTGTTAAGCAGCGGTTGACGGAGCGTGTCAGAGGTGTCGCTCGGACGCCTGCGTTTCGTGGACGCGGACAAGCAAACGCGAAGCGGTATTGGCAGCCGTTCAAATCTCTATCGCGTCCCCGTCTTTCACCGACAACACGTCGTATGGCAGACCAAGTTCCCGCACATTTTTGGTGACGTTTTCGCCGTGAATCGGGAGAATCTTTTTCGGTTTCACCGCGTCGCAGACCATTCTGATCGCTTCGGGCGTTGCGTGACCGCTGGTGTGGAGCGATTCAAAGTCATACTTTTTCGTCATTGCAACGATGGCGGGATATTTCACTTCATCATTCTTGTAACCCTCCCACATCGAATACACGAATTTAACTTTGTTGCCGGATTGGCCACCAATTATTTTCTCGATAGCTTGCGTAAAACCACCGCCGGGACGTATCAGCATGCAACAGCCTTGCTTGTGAAATCGTTCGAGTAAATTATCGCCGTATGTGTGAACTTTTTCAAAATTATACCGCGAGTTTTTGCCATTCGTGTATTCTTTGACAAAATCAAGAATGCCTTTTTGATACTCATCGCAAAGAAAGTATTTTCTGCCCTCTAGCTTCGCGTGATAAAACGCGGCGATGCGTGGAATGTTGGTTGACGCGCAAAGCACAAAGACATATTTGTTCTCGGCAACAATTTGCTTGGCACGCACTTGCAATTCGGCTTCCGACATAACTTTGCTGCTGTTCGGACGCGATAACGTCGTGCCTTCGACGATGAGCACGTCAACCTCGCCAATTTCATTTTCGAGCGTTGACAAAGTTTTGTCTTCGCCAAATCCGTGCAACCGAAAGTCGCCCGTGTGCAAAACACGTTTGCCGCCGCCCTCGACGAGAAACATGTACGCATCAAACGCACTGTGGTCAACCAAAAACGGCATAACGGTGATGTCATCGTTGACCGTGACAGCTTTGCCTTCTTCAAAGGTTTTGAAGTTTTCGATCCTTGCGATGTCGTCGGGTGAACGCTTCGTTCGTGTGGCGTATGCCAGAAAAATCTCCTTCGCCGCCGCACCGATGTACACCGGAATCCCAGACAGAACCTTGTTGTACAAACCAACGTGGTCGCCGTGATAATGCGTGATGAAAACCGCGTCGCAGTCGCGTTTACCGGTGGTGATGCCAGCAATTCCAAACTCGTCTCTGGCTTTGCCATCGCGCTCCACACCGGGCAACTCCGCACCCATGTCAATACAAATCCGCGCGCTGCCGTTTTTGATTTCGGTGATGCAACCACCAATCTGATTGTGACGATGTGGGGTGATGATCATGTTTTTTGGTATCCGTTCACGGAAAGTTTGCGATTTCATTTCCTAGCCGCGTAGCGGCGACCTTATTTTAGCCCAAGGCAAGCGGTATTCCGCGCAGCCTTGGGTTGACGACCACCACAGAATCCGTAGCTCCGTAGGAGCGGCCTTATCTGAACATTTCGTTGACGTTGTTGATTCGGAATAAGGTCGTCGCTACGCGACTTCATTTCGTTTGGTGCCGCAAACCGAGGGCTGCGACGGGTACGTCTTGCCCTCGGCTACAATAAGGCCATCCCTAGCGAGACTAGGAATGTACCACGACGAAACAATCCGTGAACGCTTACGTTTTTTGTTCCTCAAAACCTTTGTCGGATATTTCAAAACCGCCTTTTGGGTTTTCTTTGACGCAGAAAAAGTCAACGCCGAGTTTTTCCATTAACGCAATCGTATTTGGGCTTGTTTCACTGCAGTACTGGTTATAGGCGGTACAATCTTTGAACAACAAGACGGCTTTTTTGATTTCTGGTTCTGGTGATTTTTGGTTTAGATCATCAAACTCTTTGATCAATTTGTCGTGCTGGAGCATTTTCCAATAAGTATAAATTTCTAACGTAGCACGCAATAAAGTGTCCGTGTCCTTGTTGCCTTTGATTTTTAATTCCAACAAATATACGAAGTTTTTATTTTCGTTGTAAGAGATCAGGTCTATTTTCCCGACTCCTTTGCCGATCCTCTCGCCCGTTTCACTTCTTCCCTCTTTTTTCAATGGCGTTTCATAATCAAGTATTTTCCCAATATGATCATGTTCAGAGTTTGGATTGAACTTTGGATTTGAGTTTATGTCGAAGTTGTTGAAAATATTGATTGCAGTAATTCTTTCACCATAGAGTTTCCCTTTATGTTCTTGGTTATAACTTCCTTCTCGCTCATGAAGTTGAATCTTTTCAAGTTTGTCAACGTGCTCAATAATAATTCCAGCAGCCATGTCCGAGTATGACTTGGTGTTAATAGATTTACATGACTTTCCATTATACAATAATTGCGGTTCTCGCTCCAATACTTCTATGACTTCTTTTCTAATGTCAGCTTCGCTTTTTCTCGCTCTTTTGCTCATTTTCTCACCTTTTCAAAACAGAGTCCCTTGGTAAAGTCATCGCCCGCACTGTTGCTGGCGGATGTGTGATTGGGGCGTAACCGTTCGCGGTTAGTTTTGTCACGCCACGAATAAAAGCCGGAAAGGAGGCGGCAGTGTTGCTGTGCCGCGAAGCGGCAAGCCGCCGTATTGACGGAGAATCGCGTGTTGGCGTCGTTTCTTGGTTTCCGCCAATGCCGCAAGTGTGCAATCGTGTCGGCTGCGGTTTCTCTGTCCGTCAATACGGCGGAATACCGCCTCCTTTCCGGCTTCTATTCTCGCGGCCAATTTCGTGAACGGTTACATTGAGTCTAGCGAGCGGATTGTGCGAGTCAATGGTTATGCGGTGCGAAAATCCATAGGACAAATAAGACCAATGTGACCTATACGCATAAGCGCGACACTTCGTCGCCTTACAATGTCACACTTATTCGTCCCATTTGTCATATTCGTCTTATCGGGTCTGTCGCGGGGGTTCACTCGCTTACGCTTCCCACTCCGATTCAACGCCATGCATACTATTGCTATACAGGCGAGAAAACCGTTTTTGCGAGAAGTTGTGGACAGAACGTGTCAGTGCGAGACCGCAGATGCCGGAAATGGCGGCTTATTTCGCGTTTTAAGAATAATTTCCCCGCATAGCGTCAATCGCGCTGACGACTTCTTTTCGCAGAGAGGCGGGTTCGAGAACTTCAACCCATTTGCCAAGACCGAGAAGTCGTGCGGGCAAGTCGGGCGTGAGTTGTACGGTGATCTCAACGATGACCGAACCATCGTCTTGCTCTTCGATGTTTTGCGTTTTATGCCACGGGTTTTCGTGCAAGTATCGCGCTAGCCGCGTATCCGTAACGCGAAAACGAACTCGCTCCGCTGGCAAACTCGGATCAGAATAGTATCGTACCGCAGACGCAAAGTGGTCATCACTGCTAAAGTTTTTCGGCTTGGTGAACTTGCGTTTCGTTTTGTTGACGGATTGTAGTCGTTCGATTTTGAGTGTTCGCACAGCGTTACTCTTGCACGAAAATCCGATCACCAGCAAACCGCCGTCGCGGTAGATGAATTGGTACGGGCGAAATCGGTACGTCTCCGGCGCGGCGGCGGTGCCAGAATGGTAGACGACTTCGAGTTCTACGCTGTCTTCGCAGCCGACCATCAGCGTTTCAATCAGTGCGAACTTGTCGCGGTAGTCGGCCCAACCAGTTTGGGCGACGTAGAAGAGTTTCAAGATTTTATCGAGTTTTTCCTCGTCGGTTGGTTTCAAGTGGCGACGAATTTTCAAGAGAACATTATCCGCCGATTCGCCGAGAAATGTACCGCTGATCGGCTGCAAAAATTTGCACGCCAGATAAAGCGACGCCACTTCGTCGGAGTCGAACGTGTCGGGTGCGAGTGGTTTTCCGAAGATGCTCCAGCGTTTGAGTCCGTGAAAATCTTCGTCGATATTCGCACGCAATTCGACGCCGCTCTTTTGCATCGCAGCAAGATACCGGTTAACGGTGCGCGGGTGAACGTCAAGGTACTTCGCCAATTCGTCGAGCGTGAGGCCACACTTAGATTCGTACAGCAACTTCTGCAACGCCACGCCTCTTGCGAAGAGTTTGGCGTTGTCAACCGTCTTGTGCTTCCACTTCTTCGGCGGCTTCGTTTTCGACTTGCTTGCAGATGATTTGCGTTTCATTTGACGACGATGCTCCTGTCCAAAAACTGTGATGTTACTGCCACCATTGGCGCGTGAAGTATACGCAGGCTTTCACAGTTGTCAAAGACCGGCTGGCGGCGAGTGTCACTCACGGCGTTGCAATCACAAGACGCATCTCGACCGACCACGCGCCGTTTGCGTCGGGTTCGATCCACCAGTGCGGCTGTACCGCAACAGATTGGTGAACGTGTTCGACGCCACCTTCAGATTGACTCACCGTCTCGATTGGGAACGCATAAAAGTTCGTCGGGCGCGATGCGTGACACGAAACGTCGAGCTTGAGCCACTCGTCGCGGAGGCCGAGAGTTTCGGCGTTTACAATGTCGAGCGGTGTACCCAAGTGGCCGAGGTGTGTGCAGCTGTTGTCGTAGAAATAACGGTCATCGAGTCCAGACGGCATCCCCGCGAAGTTTAGCTCAACGGCGAAGTGCATTCGATAATGTGGCGGGATTTTTTCGATGCGATACGCGATCAGAATCTCGTTCGACCCCGCACACATCGTCACGCCTTTCGTTACGCGAATCGGTGCGCCATACGCAACGCCATCACGCACCATGACAACCTGAATGCGGTCAGGATTTTTGCGGATCGTCGCTTCGTACTCGCCCGAAACGAAGTCGCCGTGTTGTCCGCACTGGCCGCGAACGATGCGGTCGAGCGTTGTATCGACGTCGTAAAAAAGATCGACAAGCCCAACGCGGCGATAAGTATCGTATTGCAAAAGTTCGGCGAGTCCATCAGTTTTGCAGAGCGGTTTTCCGTACTCGTTTAGCGTTGCGCCGTCGCGGAGTTTTTGGTGATAGATTTCTTCGCGGCGCGTGAGCGTTGCGAGGAGGTTGTGTGCGATTGGTTTAACGTCAAGCTCGTAGAGTGTCCCGCCGCGATGCGGCGCGAACCACGCATCGAGCGTTTCGTTGCGAAGCCGTACCGCAGGAAGTCCATCGCAAAGAAAGTCACCCGCAGTCGCTTCGATCCACGGCGCAACACGGCCATCGACCGCATCAAGAATCGCATCAGCCGTAATCAATTCGTGGTAAACGGCGTTTCGCAAGTGCGGCAGATAGACGCCGCCAAACGCGCCGTGCCAGTAACTGCAATTACACTGTCCGCGATAGAGCGACATTCGTGCGGCGTCGATTCGTTCGTCGGCGACGCAACTTTCTTCGGCTTGTTGTAAGTGACGACTGACGGTCATCATTCGGCAGTACATCTCGTCGGTTTCGTTGTAACGAACTTTGAAGTTTCGCCAGAATCCGCCGCGAATAAGTGGACGCAGTTGTGACCATCGCGCGTCGCCGCCACCGCTGAACGATGCGGCGAGTTCGTCTAACTCGCGTCGTTGTTTTGGCTGGAGTGCCCACTCGGTCATTTCGCGGTAGCTTCCGTCGGGGAGGTAAATCTTTCCAAGTGGCGAGAGCGTTTGCAAAACTTCTGACGGTGTTGTCGTTACGAGCCAGTCGGCGTTTTCGGTGAGTGCGGTGAAAAAGTTTGCGAGCCATTTGTCGCGGAAGACGTGTGAAAACGTGTCGGGCCACGATCCGAACTTTTCACCATCGTCGCCGTGAACGATGACGGCATTTGGAAACCGTTCCGCGTAGTCGGCGAGATAACGCATCGTATCGTCGAGTTTTCCGAACGGGATTAAATATCGCAGCCGTTCGCTCCCCGGAAAGACTGCAAGTGTTTTTCCGTTGTCTTCGGTGATGTAGTGACGAAAGAGTTTTTCCGCATCGACGCCCGCGCTGCGGAAGTGTGCGTCGTCGAGGATTGCGTAACGCATTCCGGCGCAGGCGAGGTCGTTTACATAGTTCTGTTCCCACACACGTTCGGGAATCCAGAGTCCTGCGACTTCGGCACCGAGTCTGCGATTTAGCCACTGCGTATACGTTGTGATTTGTCCGATGCGGTCGCGCGACGGCAGCATTGCCAGAATCGGTTCAAAAAACGGACCGCCGACGATTTCGATGCGGCCTTGTGCAACGAGTTGCGCGATTCGGTCGAGATATTCGGGGTGGTCTTCGGCGAGAAACTCGATTAGCGAACCGCTGGTATGGAGCGTGAGTTTGACTTGCGGGAACTGTTCGAAGACATCGAGAAACGGCAGGTAGCTGTCGCGGTACGACTGCTCCATCACGCCACGGAAGTTACCGATAGGCTGGTGATTGTGTAACGCAAAGATGAGACGAAGCTGATTCTGCATACGGGCAGTATACCAACTTACGTCGCGGTTGTCTTGACCTTTAAGGTGTTTTACGTCCGAAAAAGTGTGACTCGTTGCGATACAACCGCGACGATGGTTTGTCTTTGCGCAGTTTCGCTAGACTCGCAGCGGCGCAGTGGAATTGCGAACACGAAGCGTGAACAGACACACGAAGGATTCCCCGCTCCCCTTTGCAAGTTACCGAAGCGGCGTACAATTTCGCCTGTCGTTTGTGGTGGTTTAATTAATAATGAAGGGGAGCCGTATGACTACATTGCAAGTATGTGTCAATGATGTGAAACGTCCGAACTCGCCTGTCGAGTTGAACGATGGCTGTGGCTCTTATGTTTGCGAGTATGGGTATCTGCACGACTACAGCAAACTACAGCCAAAGCTCGACGAAGCCGCCAAAGAAGTCGTCGGTCCATTTCTTTCGATTGACGACTTGATGAAGGGGCTGAACGGTGTGTAAATACGCCTTGAGCTATACCTCGCTCTTCAAAAAGCAACGGCAACTGCTAATCAAGCGTGGCTACGACATCTCGTTGCTTGATGATGTCGTTGCCATGCTTGCGAATGACGAAGTTCTGCCCGAAAAATACCGCGACCACTCATTGGTCGGTGGCCGGCAGGGGCAGCGCGACTGCCATATCCGCCCCGACTGGTTGCTGATCTACGAAAAACACGACGACTCGCTGACACTACTGCTCTGCGAAACAGGTACGCACTCCGATTTGTTTGGGCGGTAAAGTGTTGTCCGCTTGCGCAAAACCATCACACACGCTGCGACGAAATATACTCAAAACGGGGTGAAACTGTCGGTTCACGAAAGTTTGCGATTGCGTTTCCTGCGTTATAAACACTGCCTAGTCGCGTAGCGACGACCTAATTGTAGCCCAAGGCAAGCGGTATTCCGCGCAGCCTTGGGTTGACGTCCACCACAGAATTCCTAGCTCCGTAGGAGCGGCCTAACCGACGCTTCAATTAGGCCGCTCCTACGGAGCTTCCGACTTTGTTGGGGCCGCTAA
>JBOFSQ010000030.1:0-4955 GCA_051651625.1 Thermoguttaceae bacterium
CTTTCGTGTTCGACTTGAGAAACGGTTGCAAAATGCCATCGAGCTTTTTCACTTCGTCTTCGGACATTTCAAACGCCGCAAACGATGCCATGTTCTGCGATGGAAACTCTAGCGCGTCAAACAAGAGCAGCATCAGCGTGTTGAAGTCTTCTTTCTGGCCACGCGGAATCAGTTTCCGGATTTTCGCCTGAATCGACGCAAACTCTTTGTCGGCGTCTTCCAATATCGCTTGCTCGCGGGATTTGTCTTTGGAAATGGCTTCGACCGCTGCTTCAAAGTTGCCGCGCGTGTCGCTGTCGAGCGCGGCGAGTTCGTGAAGCTGCTCGTCGTCGAGAACGAGCATCTTGCGAAACTCGTCGTACTCCGCAAAGTTCGTCCGCGTGAGACGCTTCTTGTCGCCAGTCTCTACCATTTCGGGGGCGTTTTGGTCGTCGCTGAAAACTTCTTGCTCTTTCAATCCCGCCAGCAAGTCTTCAAGACGGTCAACCTGCACCGGCTCTTTCTCGCGGTCGAATACCCCGATCTGCGTCGGCGTCATCGTGTAACGAATCCGGTAGTTGTAGAGCGAAAAGAAGAACCGCAAAATCCGATAAAGCGACCGCCGCGACGTGGTGCTGTACCGCTTCGTCTTCGCCATCTTGACGCTCTGCGCCATCTTCTGCTGCCGCTGCTTGCGAAGTGCGTCAATCTTCTGCTGCTGCTCCGGCGTGAGCTTGAGGTCTTTGATCTTGTCGAGATTGTCATACGGACAACAGCCCTTGCAGTCGGCGTTCTCAATCTTCTTCGCGTTGTCCTCCGCCTTCTTTTCGGCATCGGTTTTCTGGGGCGGTTGCGGTTTGGGTGGTTCTTGTGGCTTCGATGGTTCGGGTCTCGCCGTTGGTTGCGAATTCGGATTTTTGCCGTTGGGCCAAGCATAAATTGCATCTATTTTAGCACGCCAAGGTGTAGTGACTTCCGCCATGTATGCGAATGCGTCTCCGCTTCCACCATGTGAATCAGTCCAAGCTGCTGAGCTAGCAGTCCACCCACGGCAACATTGAAGAATCGCATCTTTTTGTTCTTGTGTTAGTTTTATTCCCCTCCTTGCGGCTTCAGGTAAAATCATCTCATAGTAATCTTGTGCTATCGCCTCTCCTTGCAATGTATTTCCTACTACACTTTGTGCGAATGAAACACTCGTTCCGGTGAAGATAACACACAGCACAGCACGCGACCCTAAACGAACGCATCATCATTTTGGCAACCTTTCACGAGAAACACGCGCACCACGTTTAGCGGAAGTCCACGGCACGAGCCGCAGAGAAAAATCTCACGCTTTGAGTGCGAGTGCAAGTTTTGATTAGACCTGTTCGGAAACCATCGTATCGTCTCACTGGCGAGCGGCGGCTGTAAAGCCGCCGGTGGAACTGTCAACACGCGACGTTTCTTGTCAATCCCGTAGGGATTCAATTATGGTAGAAAACGTGCGACAACATAACCCGAACCCCGTTAGGGGTTCCATTATGGTAGAGCGTGTGATGACCATAATGCTTTCTACCATAATTCAATCCCTACGGGATTGGGGATTTTTTTGAACAACGTTTGCTACCATAATGGAATGCCTAACGGCATTCGCGGAACGGATAAATCCGGATTTCAGACGGTTACGACGGGGACGGGAAAATACATTAAACTGGCAACAAAGAAACGCACAAGCCACAATTTCCCTGTAACGGCACAAGGAGTTGGGCATCAAACATTTGTCGAGAATCGACAAGAATAGACGAGAGCCGTCTTCGGAAAAGAAGAGGGAACGCCATGGGTCACTGAAAGTGCGAAGTACCCCCATCGTGTCACAGAGGCAGCTTGCGCAATCGCGCAAACCAATACAGACATTTTGAATTGTCCGCACGGAACTCCGCAAGCCACTAGCATGACGCCCCCAAGCGGGGACGCATGTTCTCTAGTGACAATCTTTTTTCTTCCAATCCGGCAAGCCGGGTGACACATGGAAGAAGGTCTCCACCAAAATTGGTGGTTCAGTGACCAATACTTGCGATTATCTAATTGTAAAACCGGCAACGAGCCGGAAAGTTCAGTTCATAGTCCTCCAACAATTTTCGTAAGCGTTCATGGATTTTCGCACCAGAATAACAGAGAACAAGTGCAAACCACAACACCGTCAATACGCTTCGCTCCTTTCCGGCTGTTATTGCACGCGAAGCGTCAACGCAGAGCGCGAATCAAAAACGACTGCCAAAACAAACGAGGGTGCGCATTCTATCGCAGTCTAATCGGGCGTCAATCGGGGCGAGAAATCTCTGCGTTTGTGCGGTGTAGTGTTTTGTGCGTGTGTTGTACCTAATTTTCGTCCGGCCCCCCCTTGGCGTTGCTTTGCCGATGCTATACTTGTCGCCCGTGGTTTTGGTGTTTCGTCCGACTTGGCCGGGTGAGGAAATGGGGGTTGATATGATCTCTACGAAAGTCTGTGCGAACGCTCTTCAGTTCGACCGAAATCGCCGTGGGTTCACTCTCGTTGAACTTCTCGTCGTCATTGCGATTGTCGCTGTCTTGGTTGCGCTGCTACTTCCCGCGATTCAAGCCGCACGCGAGACGGCGCGGTGTATGAGTTGTTCAAACAACATGAAGCAACTCGCACTCGCCATTCACGGTTACCACGACGTTCACGGCGTTTTGCCGCCATCGAAGTTTCGCAACATCAAGAGAGTCGGAACATCAAAGTCCGAGGATGGCTTCAACATACTTGTCTTTCTGCTACCGTTCATTGAACAGGGTGCTGTCTACGACCGATTTACATTTGCCGAGAATTGGCAAAACGCCAAGAACAAAGCCGCGTATGAGAACGTGATCAAAACGTTTATCTGTCCGTCGGTGCCAGAACCGGCGGTGCGAAAGTGTCGCTCGACAACGAGTGTCGATTCGGCAACCAAATCGTTCTACGTTGCGGACTATGTTGCTTCCGAATTGATATGTTCTCCCGGCCTCAAGTCGCTGATCGATTCCGTTATGGTGACGCCGCGCCGCGACTACCGTTCCATGCTGCAAGACGCAAACAACGAAGACAAACCGTTTCGCAGCATGGCGTTTGCGACCGATGGACTGTCGAACTCGTTCATGGTTTTCGAGTGCGGTGGACGTCCATTCAAGCACATCGGACGCAAGCGTGGCGATCCCAACTCATCCCCAAAAGAGCCGATGTCGGGGGCAAACTGGGCCGACGACGAAGCCAGCTTTTGGCTCGACGACTTCAGAAATTACTGTAGTGGCGGGCAGATTATTAACTGCTCAAACACCAACGAAATTTACTCCTTCCACCCCGGTGGAATGGAAGTCACCTTTGGCGACGGCCACGTTTTGTTCATATCAGAGACGATTTCCCCGGAAGCGTTCGTCTCGTTCTTCACCTGCGCTGCGGGTGACGTTGTTGCACCGTAGGAGAATCTCATTGGCAAATTCGCGTCGCTTACTTGCAACCGGTGGTACTCTGACAGTTGCAAGCTCTCTTCAGTGCGGACAATGTTTTCGGTGGTTCGCTGCTGATACCGTCGATTCATTCTGCGGTGTTGTCGAAGGACGCGCCGCCGTCGTTTCGCAGGACGGCGACAACGTCTACATCCAAACCGAAGGTGAACTCGATTTCTGGCGAGGCTACTTCGATCTCGAAACCGACTACCGAAAAATCACGAACGAATTTCCGCATCACCCATTCATCAACGAAGCCGTCGCAAAATGGCCGGGGTTGCGGGTGTTGCGGCAGCATCCTTGGGAAACTTTGTGCTCGTATCTGATTTCGCAGCGGAACAACATTCCGAGAATACGCTCGACGATACAGCGTCTTTGTGAAAAATTCGGTGATGAGATTGTGTTCTGCGGGCAAACATACTACACTTTCCCCACGCCGGAAGTTCTTGCAAACATGCCACCTGAAGAGTTGCGGCGTTTTGGAGTAGGCTACCGCGACAAGTACATCACGACGGTAGCAAAGAGTGTTGCTGAACACGACATAGATTTTGACCAGCTTCGCGTTCTCACTACCGACGAGGCTCGCAAAGAATTGCTCCGTCTCTACGGTGTTGGCAAAAAGGTTGCCGACTGTTTCTTGCTGTACGGACTCGGCAAACTCGATGCCTTTCCAGTAGACACTTGGATCGCCAAAGCCATCGAAGACCACGGTTTTGGTGGTGATGACTTTGGTGAGTACGCCGGCGTCGCGCAGCTCTATATCTTCCAGCACTACCGGAACGGGAAATAGGGCAGGGCGTTACGCATTCTTTTTGCACACCTTCAGTGTGAGTATATCTGCGCGCAAAAAAAGCGGGCATCCAAATGAATGGACGCCCGCTTGGGGTGTACAAAAAACCGGCGATACCTACTTTCGCAGTGTTTCTACTATCATCGGCTCCGAAAGCTTAACTTCTGTATTCGGGATGGGAACAGGTGTGACCTTTCGGAAATAACCGCCGGACTCTGCGATACCGCTTATTCAACGGCATCGCAGCTATATCAAGAAACGCAAGAGTGAACATCCGCGCGAGTGCGAATATGTAGTTACTTTGTTGTTGATTCACAAAATCCAAAGGGGCCAGCATGACGCCAACCGCGTAGCGGATTCATGAGATCAAACATTCGTCCTTTAGTATCGGTTAGCTTAACCCATTACTGGGCTTACACATCCGACCTATCAACCTCGTAGTCTTCGAGGGGACTCTCACAAACAAATGCAACGAAATCTTATCTTGGAGCCGACTTCACGCTTATATGCTTTCAGCGTTTATCCATTCCGTAGATAGCTACCCAGCCGTACCGCTAGCGCGATAACTGGAACACCAGAGCTACGTCCAACTAAATCCTTTCGTACTAAAGTTGAACCTCCTCAAATTTCGTGCGCCCACAGCAGATAGGGACCGACCTGTCTCACGACGGTCTGAACCCAGCTCACGTACCACTTTAATTGG
>JBOFSQ010000031.1:0-39028 GCA_051651625.1 Thermoguttaceae bacterium
TTGAATCCTATCGAGTTGAGTTTTTCGAAGTTGAAGTCTGTGTTGCGTAGTGAGCAGATTCGTGAAGTTTCCAAACTGCAGGAATTTCTACAAACCTCGCCACAGCTATTCACGCCAACCGAATGCAAGAACTACTTCCAACATGACGGGTATGCGAAAACGTAAAATGCTCTAGTCATGAAGAACGATTGACTGGGCATTTGATTTCGGAATACTCGTCGGCACTATCCATTGTCCAGAAAACATTTCGAGAAAAAGCCATTGAAATTTACAAAGAAAATCTATCACTGGATTTTTATTATGCGGACCTTTCCTCAAACAGACAAGAAAAAAACACTGGTGCCGATTTTGGAATCATTTTTCACATCAATTTACCTGATTATCCTGATGCTGTGCGAACAGCGGTTTTTCAAGCAAAGAAATTTAACAAAAGAGCAGCAATTGACACTGCCCAGTGTTCGCAATTGAATCACCGCTATGGTGACAATGGTGCCAATTATTGTTTCTACGATATGGAAACGCAAGCCACGTCATCGCCTATGGTTATTCACGCCAGTAGTATCGAGCAGTTTTGTGAATTCAATTCCACGAAAAGTTTCCCAAGAAAGGATATTTGTGATGACGGAATTCCACTTTCTCTGTTTTTAGTCTGGGACATGCTTATTGGCAATGATAGTCGCAGGTACAAAACACATGATCATGTTTGGAATGCTACTGAATACCTTGGATGTAGGCAGAGCTACTCAAAAAATAATACTGTTGTTCAATCACCAAGACCCAGCAAGGTGTTTATGGTTTCAGTAGGTGGATTAGCAACGGCACGAAATCAAGAGATTACTGACTGGTCTAGTCTGTGTGATTTCGCAGATTTTAACGATGAATAATGCCGCAACCAAAAAGCCGCTTGGCGTATTGTATAAATCAGCGAGCGGGTTGCCGCCCAAAACCGCCGGTTTGCGCCCTGTCGCGTTGGGACGGAAAGTTCGACATTTAACCCGTCCAGCCGGAACTTCAGCACTTGGGCGAAACAGTGCGCGACGGGATTCCGTCGCCGTTTACTATTGCAAAACCATGTTGATTTTGATAAAATAATTAAGTACAGGTGTCAGCACGGCGAGTTCGATGCCTATGATACATCAACAATTCGGTAATTTTTACACCGCTGAGTGCGATGTGGAACAGAAACCTTACCATAGAAAATTAAGGAGTTTCGTATGATAAAGTGTGAATTTTGTGAAGAACTTGAAAAAGCCCCTTATGCACGTTTTCGGAAAATATATCCCAACATAAGTAATCGAATCGTGGACGAAACAGAAAACTTTGTGGCTTTGCCGATCATTGGACAATTATTTCCCAACAGCTTGGTTGCGTTACCACGCCAACATATTGAAACATCTGCTGGTTTTTCACCGTATCTCATACAAGAGTTTGAATTTTTCATAAATTCTCTGTTGGTAAAGTTGAGTAAAGTTGGAAAACCGGTTTTCTTTGAGCATGGTGCGGTTTCTTGTAGCGGCGGTGGCTGTGGGATTTATCATGCTCATGTGCATATTGTACCACTTCCATACAGTATCGAACCAAAAGTGTTTTTTCCAGAGTTTACTGCAAAAGCGAGAAATATCTCTGAAACTCTTAATGAGTTACAAGGGTGTGATGAATACTTGCTGTTTGGGGACATGTCGGAAGTCTTATACGCATCGGTAAAAGAAATGGCACAACGTCCTCCATCTCAGTTTTTTCGTAAGCGTTTGGTAGACCGGTTTAGTATTCATCAATCATGGGACTGGCGAACGTATTTACATCAAGAACAAAGCGTTTTGGACACGATTCAATTTTTTCATTCAATCACCAACTAGAGATGCTCCTCGGTGGTACATCTACTAAATATATTGTATCAAATAATAAAATGGAGTAACCGTATGGCATCGCAATGGAAAAAGAAAAAAGATATTGTTATCATCGCTTCTCTTGTGGTCGTGACTGTCATTGCAATAGTGGCAGCATACATGCATGAGCAAAACTCTAGTATTTTTGTAATAATACTGGGTATATTAACTCTTCCCGTTCTTGTTATGTCAGCTGCAATTAATCTGTTTGAATTTGCACGTTCCAATGGTATTAATCACATCGTTCCAGATTGTTATTTGCAATATCAAAAGGAAAAACTGCTCTTTGAAATCAAAGAGCAGTTTGATTTGCATTATGAGCGTGAGTCGACGTTCGTTAAGGAGCATAACGAAGAACGAATATCGTTTTTCTTGAATAAAATTGGACTTCGGAATGTAGAAGACGTTAGTGAAATATCAAGTAAACTAATCAGAGCACGGCATTTGCCGCACGGTACGGATGAGGAAAGAAAAGAAAAACTAATAGAGCTTGCGAGATGCCACAAAGTTGTCTTTGATCTTCGCAGCATTCCTCCTTGTCCCATTGCACTAGATTTTCCCTATTTTTTCGATTTTATGCAATTTATGCCTTACGAAAAAACTAAGAATGTCCTATCAGCAATAATGCTTTCTTTAATCCATGAAAACATTAACTTTAATGCATTTGATGGTATTGTTCTTTCGTATAAATGTAACTATTTCTATGAATTTGCGACAAAGCTCAGAACGGGAAAACCAGTTATTAAAATTCCTGCCCCAAGCGATGTGGATAGGAATGTTTTGGAGAAATTCCAATTAGAAAAGCATATTGATCCGCAACGAGAATATAATGTCATATTTGTCCATGATGTTCTACTTACCGGAAAACAATTTTTTGACAGCATAGATTTTTTGCAGAGAGCAAGAAAATGCAATATTCTTGGCATTTTTACCTTGTATAATCGTGTAGAAGGTTGCGGAATGAAAAAGCTCGAAGACAAAAAATATCCTGTATTCAGCGCATGTAATCTTACCGATGAGGATGTCAAAAATTTGTACATTCCTGATTAATGCTATACAATTTGCCATCTCAAGTTTATGACTGTAACGTTAACACCACATTCTTCAGTATAACTTTGTCGTTGCTTCACGCAGATGTGATGTACAATAACGCAAAAAGCCGCCCCAGTTTTACTGGGACGGATTTGTAAAATTCTCAAAAATTATTTTTTTCGCAACCTCGGCAGAGCATGAATGGCCGCCGCTTGGGTCGCTTGGTCGATGTGGGTGTAGACGTTCATGGTCAATTCCATCGTCGAGTGGCGAGCGAGAACCTGGTGCCGTTTTCTGCGTTGCGAGTCCAATCGTCCGCCGGTTAAATCCACGGACGCCTCACCGACCGCAGCGCAGCTGATGGGAGGCCAAGGGGTGAAGCGGCACGCTTCCTGATAAACGTGTGCCGCAAACCGTGAAAATCAGCGAATTTGCCTTCGCTGTTCTCGTAGCGTAAAAAATCAGAGTCTTCTCGTTCCCGACGCTCTTTTTCGGTGTCAGCCTCGGCAATCCACTTTTTGTGTGCCGCAGCCAAGTCGAACGCAATCATTTCAGACGTTCGCCGGTCGGTGTCGCTCGTCTTGTCGGAAATCTCAAACAGGATTTTCGTTGCGATAGATGTAATGCTTTGCAGTTTCAGAAGATATGTTGTCAAATCCTCATCGGGCTTGGTGTCACAAAACCATTTCTTGACAACCCAGTTCAAAAAATAGTCCACCAAGTCAGGATGAAGCACCTGCGAATCATGCCTTCGTCTTTTGGAGTACGCCGCTTGAATTCGTACCGTTGGTGTCGAGGATGATAAGAGCCTATCCATTTATCAAAAGCAGGGGAATAGTTTTCCGAAGGTAATGAGTGCAAAGCTCATGTGCAGCATTCCCAAATAGTTTTCACAACGCTTTTCCAAACGAACCTGTATCCGACGAAAACGGTTCATCTAACTATGCGTTCGGTCAACCACCCACCGACGTGCGCGGAACCCAACTTCTTCTCGCAACGCCTGCGCCTGCCACTTCCACTCAACACCCTACCCTGTTTCTTGTCGTTATGCTATCAATCCAGCCTTCGTCCATTCCTTAAACCGTAGGTGAGCCGTAGAACCCGAACAGATACCAGTCGCATCAAGAGCTTTCCATTGGCAGCCTGTACGAAGGACGAAAAGTATGGCGTTGAAACCCGTTCTGTCGGCGATGCGTTTTCGTCCGCCGCCACGTGGGTGGGTATTAACTCGTTGTGGAATCAACGGCTCGATGCGAGACCAAAGTTTGTCGGTGACTTTTATATCCGTTTATGTTGTGCCTCATTGATGAAGCATTATACAATATCTACAACTCAAATAGCCCAATTGATGTTTTTTAGGATAGGCTCTTACACTCACACTGCGGTTCGGCTATGCCGAACCTGATCTACTCGCCGACAACTTACGATGAGCGATTGTACCGGATCGTTTCCGGTCGTCAATTATGGTTTCGGTTAAGGTGTTGTTTTTCGGTCATGGTGCGTTATACTGCGATCATGGCACAGCGTGAAAAGAGCATAAAGAGCATTCTTCTAAACATCGAAACATCGCGGTCGTTCGGGCGCGATATTCTCACAGGTATTTCGCGTTATTTGCTCGAAAATCCGGGATGGTCTGTCTCGCTTGAGACCCACGGACTTCTCGAATCGCCATCGTCTCTGATGTTGCGATGGAAAGGCGATGGAATCATTACGCGAACCGCTACGCAGGAACAAGGCGAGCTGCTCTATGGTAAAGGCGTTCCACTTGTTGAGTTGTGCGGTCAAGGGACGACGTTTGTCGCCGAGATTCGTACCGACGAGCGAGCCGCAGCGGAACTTGTTTTGCAACACTTTCACTCGCGCGGTTTAGAACACTTCGCCGTTTTCGGGTACGGCAACGCTTGGTGGGCCGTGCGCCGCGCAGAAGCACTTCGAACCGCGCTTCGTAACGAATTCGGTGCAGATGAACTCCACGTCTTTCCAACGCTCGGTCAGGGGATACCGACATTTTATCCCGTCATCGAACGCCGCGACGAACTCATCCTCCCGACGTGGCTCGCCGACTTGCCGAAGCCTGTCGGTATTTGGTGCGTCGGCGACATTCAGGCGATTCAGCTTCTCGAAGTTTGCCAGCAACTCGGCCTCGCAATCCCCGACGATGTTGCCATTTTAGGGACGACTAACGACGCCCTTCTCTGCTGCGTCTTGACGCCAAATCTTTCGAGCTTGGAGTACGACGCCGCAGAAGTCGGCTACGAAGCGGCCCGCCGACTCAACGCGAAAATGCGAGGCAAAACTTTTCGCAGCATCGCAGAGATTAAACCGAAAGGAATCGTCGTGCGTGAATCGACAAACGTGATGCACTTTCAAGATGCCAGCCTCGCTCGCGCCGTCAGATTCATACGCGAAAACGCACTCGATGGCATCTCTGTTCACGAAGTTGTTCGCGTTACTGGCCTCTCACGCAGCACGTTGCAGCGAAAGTTCAAGCAAGTTCTCGACACCAACCCCGCCAAAGAGATTTTGCGAATCAGACTCGAATACGCAAAACGTCTCCTGCTTGAGACCGATGCGAGTTTAGAAACGATAGCTACGAAGATTGGATTCGCAACGACGGAATACTTCGTCCAAGCGTTCCGCCGCGAGTGCGGCACAACGCCCGCACGATTTCGGAAGAAACATTAGACCTGTTCGGAAACGTTGATTTCTCGCGGTTTGTTAATTCCGGTTCGGCATAGCCGAACCCTCCAGTTATCAACGCCGCACGGCGTTTGGAGGGTTCGGCTATGCCGAACCGCTGTGCGGGTGCAAGTTTCCGAACAGGTCCATTGAAAGTGTCAACAGCAACTTTCGGTCAGGGCATATTTTGCGGCGCAATTGGTTTCTGACGCGATTGCCAGTGACGTTCGAGATCGGCGGTCATTGTGGCTGTACGTTCTGGCTCTTCCGCTGCGAGGTTGTGTTCTTCGTTTGGATCGGTATCAAGATTGTAGAGCTGCGGCGGAGATGTCTCGTTTTCGCGTGCGAGAACGAGCTTCCACGGTGACGCGATTGTCCAAAGATAACGCAGGTTCTTCTCTGGTTCGTTCAGGTCAACAGAGTCGTGCGTGTAGCACTCGCCGTAGATTTGATTGCCGTTTTCGCGTCTTGCACGGCAAGCGTTGTCGTCGAGCAGGTTGATTCCGGTGAGTGCGGTTGATGGAGCGAGACCAGTTGCGGCGAGGAGTGTTGGTGCGATGTCGAGCGACGAGACAAGGAGCGTTGCATCGTCGCGCGGCGTCAGATGACCACGCCACCGAATAATGATGGGCGTTCGCAGTCCGCTTTCGTTTGGTGACTGTTTTGAACGCGGCGCGTATCGCGGAGAATCAGCGTCTTGAATCCAGCCGTTGTCGGCGACGTAAACGACAATCGTGTTTTCGGCGAGATTGCGTCTATCGAGTTCGGCGAGGAGTTCGCCGCACGTTGCGTCGAATCGTTCGACGTTCCCCCAGTAACGGGCTTGATGAATCGACTTTGTGTGCGGCGCGTATTTGGCGACGAGTTCGGGGGCGGGATCGTGCGGATCGTGTGGCAGCATCGGCGCGTACCAGATGAAGAACGGTTTCTGTTCGCGTGCGGCGATGTCGAGAAAGTCTTTGATTGGCTGCATCGTTTTTCGTCCGATGTCGAGACCATCGTCGCCGTGGCGTCCCCCGCGTGACATGCCGTGCGTGAACCCGCCGTTGGCAAACTCACCTTGCCACCACTTACCTGTTTGAAGGCTGATGTAACCCTGCTCTTGCAAACGTCGCGGGAGCGTCGGAGCGGCTCGCATCTGCGACGCCATCACTTCGCGTCCGCTGCGAAACGCTTCAGAATTGTAGAACTGTCCGCGCGGCATATTTGGCGGAGCGGGCGGATCGTTCGACGTAATCCCGCTTTGGTGCGGATAAAGCCCCGTGATGATCGACGCCAAACTCGGACAACACAGCGACGACGGAACGTAACCGCGACGGAACACAACTCCTTCGGCGGCGAGTTTGTCGATGTGCGGCGTCTCGACAGCGGGGTGTCCCATGAAACCGTAATCGCCGTAGTGTTGGTCGTCCGAAATGATCAGTACGATATTCGGCGGCGACGCAGCAAAAACGCCGCTCGCAACAAACACCGTGAACAACAGCAAACTTGCGAACCATCGTTGACGTTGTGACATATCATTTTCTCCTTTGGCACCCAGTAGACCTGTTAGGAAACTTGCACCCGCACAGCGGTTCGGCATAGCCGAACCCTCCACGCCTGCGGCGTATGACAACTGGAGGGTTCGGCTATGCCGAACCGCGAACTAACCAATCGCCCCAATTTGAGGTTTCCGAACAAGTCCAGCAAACAATTCTATCACTTCACGGCAACCGCTGCCCGTCGGCGAGGAGTCGTTCGCGGAGTTTCGCGTAATCGACTTCTTGAACGTCGCACGCGTCGTCAATCGCCATCGCGGCGACCGTCCCCGCACTTTGGCCGAGAATCATAAAGACCGGCTCCATCCGAATCGAGCCGAATGCGATGTGCGACGAACTCACGCAAACTGGCACAACAAGATTTGCACACTCGCTCCGTTTCGGAACTATCGCACCGAAGTCGATCCCATACGGACGCTTCGTTGCAACACCGATGTCGCCTTCGTTTTGGACGAAACCTTCGGCAGTGACGTAGCGGCGGACGTTGTGTGAGTCGAGCGTGTACGAACCCATCCCGACAGGATGCGGCGCATCACGACGGGCGAGACACTCGTGTTCCGTCATCACATATTCGCCGACAAGTCGCCGCGCCTCGCGGATGTAAAGTTGTGGTGACCAGTTTTCGCTCTCGACGAACTCGTCGCGTGCCAAACCCCAGCAGCCCATCTTCTCACGCACGTCAGACGGCGACCGCTCGTCGTTCACAAGAAAATACATCAGGCCTTGCTGATACCGTCGATGTTCGGCGATGATCTCGCGTCGCCGCTCGTAAGACGCTTCGGGGTAATCGTAGTTCATCCCGATAAAGTCGGTGCTGAACGGGCCGTGATTGTTGGTGTCGGTCTTGTGATTCGGGATGCGATCAAACTTTGAAAACGCCTCGCGCCAGCCGCTCGCCAAGACCCGCGCGAGGAGTTCGTAGTCGTCGGGATTGTAACCGTCCGGCTTTGTGAACGCGACGCGATTCGGCTCGTGATCCGTAAGACACATCCGAAAACAGTACGCCTGAACGCGGTGATCGCCTTCGCCGCGAACGCCCGCCTCACTCGTATCGACAAACTTTAGAAGTCCGCTACTCGCGTCGCCTGCGACGCGGTACGGCGAAATCTTCGCTTTGAACCAGTGACCGTGATGCAAGATGCCGACTTGGTTTCCGTTCCAAGTTTCGTTGTAAGTTGAATTGGGTTCGCGTCCGATGTGATACGACGCACCGGCGGCGGCGAGAAGATCGCCTTCGTAAGTTGCGTCGATGAAGACGCTCCCATCGAAGCGACGACCAGAAAGCGTTTTAATTGCGACAATACGTTTACCATCTTTGACGACACCGTTTTCGCGGTCGAGCCATTCGTTTCGGAACACCGGAATTTTTTGTTCGGCGATCCAAGCCTCGAAAACCGCTGCGGCGACGCTCGGTTCAAAAATCCACATTGTTTCGTCGTCGTGGAGCATCGCCTTGGTGCCTTGCCCTTCGTTGGCGTACTCGCTGACCTTCTGCCACTTCCACGCTGCTTCGTCTTTGTATGCGCGGTAGATGCGACGATAGAACTCGCGTGAAAGTCCGCCGATACTTTTTGTATTTCCCGAATCGGTGAATCCGAGTCCACCGCTGGAAAGTCCGCCGATCCGCGTGTCGGGCGAGACGATGGCGACCGACTTCCCCATCGCCTTAACTTGCACCGCCGTTGTCACCGCCGCCGCCGTACCACCGTAGACAACGACATCATAGCGCGACGAATCATCAGCACGCGACTCGGCTGCAAATCCAAAGACGATAGCCGCAAGAACCCAACAAACAGTAGCGTGACTTTTCTGCCATGACATCGGTGGACTATTCAATGAAGAGTGTGAGGGAGATGGAACAGGTACCGTAATTGTTTACAGACGATTCTGTCAGGGATGCGTCGCGTTTAGCTTGCGGTGCAACATTGCGCGGCAAGCCTATCACGAATCGCCCCGTAGTCAATAGGGAGATCGGGTGTAGCAAAAGTCTATTTGACTTACGCTTGACTCTTGCCTGCTTTAGCGTACACTTACATCTGAATTTTGCAAATTGAAGTGGCGAAGTACACATACAACAGCGGACAGATGATTCAAGCAGGCGTCTTGTTGTTTCAAGTCACTGGCAAAGAAGAGTATTTGCAATCCGCGCAAGCGACGGCGCAAAGTCTTTTCAATCACTTCACGGTTCCGTTTGTCGGCAAAGATGGAAACGAGCACCGCAACTTCCGCAACAATCCGTGGTTTAACGTGATCGCTTTTCGCGGATTCAAGGCACTTTACGAGATAGACAATAACCCGATTTATGTTGACGCCATGATAGACGTTGCCGAATATGCGTGGAAATACACGCAAGACGAAAACGGATTCTTGAGCGGCGACTGGAGCGGGAATCGCCCGAAACGCTACAAATGGCTGCTAGACAACGCTTGCATGATCGAGTTGTTCACCGAAGCGGCAACCATTATTCATTAGACCTGTGATAGCTTACCGCCACGCAGAAATGACACGGTTATAGACTTCAAGTTCGACATAGCCAAACCATGACGATGACGCCATTGTTTGCTGCGAAAGGACATTTCCACTATGTTTTGAGTCATTCCAAGGCAGCTTCAAACTCTGCGAGCGACTTGCTTGTCACGGCCAAGGCCGTGAGTTCCGCGAGGCGGTCAAAGTCGTTAACCGTGTAAACTTTCGCCGGAAGGTTTTGCGGTAAGAGACCGTATCGTGTCTTGAGCACCGTCAGAATCGCAAGCACTTCGCCTTCAGCTTTCCCTTCAGCTTTCCCTCTTGCTTCGCCTTCGGCTTCGCCTTTGGCTTTGCCTTCGAGTTGGGCGTCGTGGATTCTTGTGTTGTAGTCAAATTCCGCTAAACGCAGCCGCCGAAAATAATCCTGCACGTTCGGGTCAGATGAAAAACGCGCAAGCTCGTTCCGCGCTTCCAATAGGATCGGGTCGTTTTCTACCAATTGTGACATTTCCTCTTCTCCCTTCTCGCTACCAAACACTAGAAAATTAAGCCAATGACGCAAGTCGGCATGAACGCCGGTCTGCGATTCCAACCGGCCACAAAGAACTTCATAAAGTCGCAGAACGTGTATCTGCATCTGATTCGACATCAACACGTCATGGTTGTTTCGCTCGCGTGCTTCGAATATCAAGTGGACGCCTTCGGCGTTGGGAAAAATGTTAAACTCCACGATCACGATGCAAAAGACCGGTCGCAGTTCGCTGTAATTTTCTCCAGCGTGAATCTGCATCGAATAGGAGTCGGCCCAGCCAAACAAGATGCGTTCTCGGAATGCAACGTGCGGCGACGTCTGGATTTCGATGTTGTACTTTTGCCCCAGCTCGTCTTTGACACGCACATCGAGAACGATCCGCTTGTCGGCGGCGAACTCGCGGATGCTGAACGGATTGATCACCGAGGCCGTCTGCACCGGTGGCCAGTTGCTGTCAACGAGAACGGCGTTGATGAGGTCGCACAGAATATGTTCGTTCTGCGGTGACGACAGCAGCGATGCAAGAAAGACATCGGAAGTCGGCTTGAGAAGGCCGTTTTCGGACGTATGATTTTCTCTTGTCTGCTCGCTCATGGTGAAGATTGTACCCGAAAACGCTTCAACGGCAAGAGGCGATTTTCGGAGAACACTCACCGAGTATACGCGGTAAATGAAACGGTGTTGAGAACAGTTTCATTTCCAGTGCCCAACGACAGCCGGAAACGCAGCGCAGCGTAGTGACTGGCTGCCATTGCGGGAACGGAGATAAAAAACACGCAACAAAAAACGTGTGGACAAGCTTCGCTCACCCGCACGTTCTCGTTGGTGGTTCTGCGTGGCAAGAGATGCCACTGCGTCTATTTCTTCTTCGCGAGATCGATTTCGTACTGGCGGTGACTTCTTGTTCCAGACCAGATGTGGCCTCACTTGAACGCACCGTTGGTATTGTCTATTCGAGATAATGCGTGAACGATCACCGGTCTACTTGTAGTTTCCGAAGAACAACTTTGTTCTATCTACAGGCTCGTTCATTGGTTGAATGACTGTCGAAGGCCCCAGATCGGGGTTCTCCCACGAACAAAGTTCCCACACAACCTTCCCATCTTTTGTAACCTCAATCGCCTGCACGGGCGGATTTTTGCGGTCGAGCGGAGTATTGCTCCACTCGTTGAACCAGTTGTTGATCACGGTATTGCCATTAGGCAAACGATACGACATTTGGGGGGAGCGAGTTTTGTATTGAGAGTTATTTTCCAAATCTAACGACCAAACAATTTTGCCGCTAGGGTCATACTCTTTCACCATTCGCGCATTGGTCGTTACTAACAGATTCCCGTCAGCCAACTCTTTCGCCGACCACACGCTACGCTCTGGAACGCGACGTAGAGTGTTCCCTTCGCTGTCATATTCGCGGACTTCTCCCAAATCCATGTGCGAAACAATTAGAGTTCCTCTTGAGGTGAGCCTGCAATTACGCATTTGGCCGTGTACACTTTCGCGCGAGTCGATTTCAAACTCTTTGACTATCTGCTTGTCGGAGATTTTCATCACCACAACCTTGGCCGGACGACCGTTCTGAATGTAGACGACCATGTCTTTGCCGATAGGTTGCACCGAATGGATTTCAGTACCTTCGGGCGCGTCGATGCTCCAGACCACTTCTTTGTCTTTATCGGCTTTGATTTCGGTAATGCCGTACTGGTGGGCAAAAAGCACATTGCCATCGCTCATTAGCATCGCATCGCTGATTTCACCACGGCTTTTGAGGTTTTGATAGTGCCATTGGACTTTGCCGTCTTGAACGATGTACATATTGTGTACTTTGGCTTCACCGGCGTAAAAAAAGTGATCCAACTGCGCGTGAACAACCTGCGCTGTCATCAATGATAAACAACACACAAAAAGTAGTGATGATAGAGATATCATAGTTTGTGGTGGGGTTAGAGGTGGGGTGGGTTTCCTGGTACAAAGCCACCGAATTGACATTCAATACCGTTCACAGTGACCGCGCATAACAGCCCAAAGCGTAGTGAGGGGAGTGAAGGACTCTGCGTCCACAACACTGGCGTCAACATCGCCACTTCCCTCACTTAGCCACGCTACGTTTCGGGCCTGTTGTGAACAACGGTGCAGCAAAGCAAACGCTACTATTTCGCGTAAACTTTGAAGAGCGAGCCAATCGTCTCTGGCGAGAGTTCGCCGTCGGTGATGAGGACGCGATAACGCAGCGTACACGACTCGCCGCGTGCGAGAGTGAGTGTGCCATCGCCGCTCTTCTCGAAGTCGTGGACGCCGAACGGATTGGCAGCGAAGAGGCCGTAGTCGCGGACGTGCCAGTGCGTCGGGAATCGCAGGCTCGTCGGGTGGTTGAGAATCGTGACGCCGACTCGCTTCTCGCCGACCATGCCGCGATAGTCGCACCACGCCGACCGTTTCCCCCATGTCGCGTCGTCGGTAAGCCGCTCGGCGTTGGTGATCGTGCCGCTGTATTTCTTGCCGCCGTTCTTAACGCGCATCGCATCGTGAACACGCACGCCGAACGCCCCTTCCTTCGTGTCACCGAAAACAACGCTATCTTGAGTCGCTGTGATAACTGAATCAACGTCGATAACGCGCACGACTTGCCCCGCAACATCTTGCGACGCGAACCGCAGCGTGCGTTTTTCGGTGCAGAGCGTTTCGTTCTTCGGCGTGACCCAATCATTGTTCATCAAGATGACGACTGCGTTTTCTTGTTGCGATGGTTTGTCGAGTTTCGCGTGTATGATCCCGCATTTACGATTGGCCGACTCGGTGTTGGGCGGGTCGATGGCCCAGAAGTCTACGCCGTTGACGTTGCCGTGCGTGAGCCAGAGCGAGCGATGATGCTGGTGGTCGCGCGACGGATCGGCGGCTGTTTGCTGCGACTTGTCACGGCGCATCGGATAGTCGCGCGTCACTTCCACACCGCCCGCCGTGACTATCGGAAAGACTATCGGCGTACCGAACGAATCGGCAACGACGCTGGCAAATGGTTTCCCATCCGCAGTGACAACAAAGTCGGCCCCATCCGCCGTCCACGCAAGTTTCTCGTCACTCCACGCACTAGAAATACAAACAGCAAGCAACAAACTGCACACAATTATTCTTCGCACTGACATTGGGAAGGCTCCTTGGGATGTAGTCAAACTCAACTCGACACAATCGCAGTATTATCGCCAAACGCCGCGAACGTCAAGATGGCCGCAGTAAAGTTTGTTACGCTCATGACGACAGCGCCGTCGTTCCCGCAGAGGCGAGAACGACGGCGCGAATCCGCAACTTCACACAATCACCGGCACGACGAACGGTTCGCGGTAGTTACGAGTGAGAATCGCGTCGGCGGCGGCGTTATCGACAAACTTTTCTTTGTCGCCGTCGAACGTCAGTTTCACTCCCAACGACATCGGATATTTTCCCAAGTCAACACCGTTCGATTCGAGATGCGCGATGGTGCGGTCGAGCGTTTCGCCGTTGTCGTCGAGACTCGGAAACTTTTCCAAAACGCCCCGCAGTTCGCCAGCCGAGACGCGATTGTTCTCGCCGAGATAATACGAGATGTTGCCGAGGTGACTGATCCCCGCCGAATAGTGGCCGCATTCTGCCGTCGCGTGCGCCTTCGACGGATCGCCTGCGACAACAGCGTCAATGAAGTTGGCGTAGTGATTTCCGCCGCCCTTGAACTCCTTGGTCATCTTGCCATCGAGATCAAACGCCACACTGTACGAATACTCCGACTGAACGACGTAGCCGTTTTTGCCGTAAGTGATCACGCCAACTTTGGCACCGCGCAGGTCGGGCGTTTCGAGTCCGCGTGTCTCGAAGACGATGCACTTGTCGCCGTAGTCGCAGATCGTGACTTCGGTGTTGGCAACGTCACCGGCGTCGATGTAGTCGTCGTCTTTTTTCTCGGCCTGATGACCGAGGCGTCCGCCGTAGGTGAGAATCTGTCGCGGGTGGCGGTCGAGTCCGAGGTGCCAGCGGGCGATGTCGGTTTGGTGCGGCCCTTGGTTTCCGAAGTCGCCGTTGCCGTAGAGACGTTGCCAGTGCCAGTCGTAATGGAATCGCGGACGTGTCAACTTTTCAATCGTCGCTGGCCCCGACCAAATGTTGTAGTCAACCGACTTCGGAATCTCGTAGTCTCCACGCGGCCCGATAGCAGCGCGACGCTTGTAGCAGAGTCCGCGTGCGAACTTAACTTCTCCAATTCCGCCGTCGCGGATGAACGCAACCGCATCAATGTTTGACTTGCACGAGCGGCACTGCGTTCCGGTCTGCACGACCAATTTGTATTTCTTCGATGCTGCGGTGAGTGCCCGTCCTTCGTGGATGTTGTGGCAGACTGGCTTTTCGATGTAGCAGTGTTTCCCCGCCTGCATCGCCCAGATTCCGGCGAGTGCGTGCCAGTGATTCGGCGTGGCGACACCGACGATGTGAACCTCTTTGTCGTCGAGTGCTTCGCGGAGGTCGGTCACAACTTTCGGGACGACTCCTTTTTGTTTTTCGGCGACGGTCTTCGCCTTCTGTTCAGCCGCACTGCGATCTGGGTCGCAGAGATAACGAATCACCGTTCGCGGGTCGCCCAAGAATCCGCCAACGGTATCACCGCCGCGTCCGCCGCAGCCGATCACCGCAACGCCATACTGCGCGTTGGCCGACACGGCAGCCGCATCTTGCGCGAACACCGGAACAACTCCACTCGCCGCCGCCGCTCCAGCAGCAACCGACGCAAACATCGAATCTTCCAAAAATTGACGACGTGAAAAACCACTCACACTATAACGACTCATCTGGTATCTCCCAATTTCTATATTTTGTGATCTGTCGCGATTGCCTTCGCGTGTGCTATCTCGTAAACCATCCCAAAACAAATTACAAGTATACACCTTCAACAAGTTACTGTAGACCACCAGATTCACCGCCATTGATAGAACCCGCCGCTCCCCACGCGCCGTAAGGAGAAATGCCAGACCTGACGCACATCGGCGTAGTAGCGGTTGGGGTGACTGCATTTATGGTATCACTGACAAACGCAACGGAACCATCAAACCTTCCTACGACAACACCGCCACTATGATAGCTTGTAGGCGGCAGAATTCCCGGGTCCGCCGAACTGTCACCTAACATACATCCAGGGCTATTCGGCGGTAGAATAGTGTTAAACATGCCAAACATTGGTTCGCCGGATAACCAACGTCGCCCATATCGGTCGGTGCGAGTGCTTGCGGTCGCCACATATCCACTGCCTGCCCGCATTTGTGCGCAAAGCGACGGCACAAATGTCGTTGGTACAGTAACTGCGGCTTCGGTATCCGCTTTTACGAAACCGCTTATGGCAGTAGTAGCGTTTCGTACAAGGGTGTTTTGAATCCGAGTCTTGCCAAAACCTATACCGCGTTCGCTAACGGCGACTGTATTGGAGGTGCCATCCGTGATCGCGCTCATACCTTTCCAAGCCCATGAAACGAAAATACCGCGAGGATTATGTCCAGCCATACCGGAGCGAGTGTCGGGACGCCCCGGAAAGTCACCTTGGCAAAAGACATAATTGTTTCGTCCCATGAAACCAGCAGGGATTGCAGGCTGCGACTCGGACGGACATACCGCAAATAATACTGCGACGTTATTAACCCCATTCCAAACATCACCTCCGCCAGGATTGTCGCCTTGAATTCGTAACCCTTGCCATGTAGTGCCATTCATGTAATGCGCTTGCGCGTTTTGAACAGATTCATAGAGTGCGTTTTGCTCGATGAAAGGAAGGACGGAGACCAACGGTCCAATGCGATCTCTCTCCGCTTGCTCCTGTGTAGGTGTAGCTCCTCCAAAGGTGGTCGTACCATCCAACCCAGAAGTCCCCGCAGGGAAGGAATTGTTGATGTCGTGATAGTTTTGCAACGAGAGGCTAAGCTGTTTCACGTTGTTCGTACACTGCATCCTTCTTGCTGCTTCGCGCGCCGCTTGCACAGCGGGAAGTAAGAGTGCTACCAAAACACCGATGATGGCGATCACCACCAGCAGTTCAATGAGCGTGAAACCACGACGGCGGCGGGCAGTACATGCCACATCCAAAATCGTCTCTAATACACAAGCAAAAGCCATAAGTACCTTTTTCATTGTTCGTCTCCTTGTGAAAAATGAACCCCAAAACAAAAGACCAAACGCCGCTTTGGCAACCAACCAAAGGACGGAATTCCAAACACTTACCGCGAGTCACCCAGCTCTTGACGTTCCCATCTTCTTTTTTGGAACGACTTTCGATTCGAGCTTAATGTCAATGACATTTTTCCCCTTCGTTACGGTGGCAGTCAGAGGAGAAAAATCAACTTCGGTATAGGCACTAGGTAACATCTCCTTACTCTCATGCGTGATTAACGCATCTTGCTTCATGTCCACATAGGGTTTGTCAAGTGCGGTCGTCACAAACTTGGAGGCCGTTACAGCGTATTCTGCCGCAACAGTTCCCTTGCCCGGCGCACCGGTCATTGACGACAACTTGTAGACACCTTGGGCATCCGTTCGCCCCGTTGCAGACTCACCAACACCAAAGGTTATAGGCTGAAAGGTAATATCTGCGTCAGCAACGGGTACGCCATCAAGAGTCACGGTACCCTCAACAAACTCCATCTGGTTGTAATTACGCCCACCGCATCCAAGACAAAACGCCAATACGGCAAGACACATCGCCCAACCTTTAATTGACCACATATCAACTCTCCTTACTATTCCTGACGGAAACTTGTAATCGTATAAGTAACTCAAAACGCAGCGGACTCGCCTCCTTCGGCAGACCCCATAGCTCCCCACACCCCGTAAATGGACGGTCCAGAATAACGGTAACTATCTTGTCCCCCTGTCAAGCCAGCATCTTTGGGACTCCTCCCGTCTGTTCCCCAGCTAATCGTTTCTGAAGCGAATCGAGCAGAACCATCGGCCATAGCGACATTGCATCCGCCAGCGTGGTAACTGCCTGCCGAGATCAGGGCATAGGTACGATAGTCAGCCCCGTTAGCGGCACACCGCGGAGAATTCGGCGGCAAAATCGCAAAACATTGCGAGAAGAGTGAACGTGCATCGTGCCACCGCAAACCGGGCAAAGAATTTGGTTCCTCTGGTGGCGTGCCAGCCCCCATGTAGGCATTACCTGCAAGGAGAGCCGTATTCGTGATGTTGAGCGATTTACCCTGTTTTAGACCATAACAGCCAATAGGGTTCATGTTGTAGTTACGCGTTAACTGGGCATTTGCACCCGACAACGCGAAACCAGAGTTAACTTGATTCGATCCTCCAACACCACTCGACACTTCCATGATGAGCATTGTGTTACTCGTGCCATCGACGATACTTGAGAAGTTTGCCCCCTGTCGCGTGAAAGGCCCGCGAGCCGCATATTGCGTTTGCGGGTCACCTGACGGAAAGTCAAATTGCACATATACGTCGCCGCGATTAGCGTAGTAGTTTGAGCCGCCAATAGAATTACCGGTATTCATACCGACCGGATCGGAGGGACAGACAAAGTTTGCTATTTTTACGCACCAAGGAGCACGTGTCGTCCCATCGGCCTCGTACTCACGGCATACATCCAAATCAATGGGCGGAGTAATTGATGCCCGCGCCGATATCGCATCATACACGGCACTTTGCTCTATGAAGGGCAAGAGTGCAATCCGAAACCCTGACCGCTGATATATGTTGTTGGTAGCAGTTGTCAGCCCCGGCACGCTTTGAAAGCAGACTGGCGGAAGAGTTTTCTTAACGTCGTGGTGATTGTGACACGCGAGTGCCACCTGCTTGATGTTGTTGGTACACTGCATCCGTCTTGCCGCTTCGCGTGCAGCCTGAACTGCGGGCAGGAGCAGTGCAACAAGGACGCCGATGATGGCGATTACCACCAGAAGTTCAACGAGCGTAAAACCGCTACGAGAATAGTCACCGCGTCGAGAAAGAGCGGAGCGAACGGCGTCGCAGAAGACGCCAAAGAGTGAAACAGGTTTAGCTGTATTGCCCCCCCCCCCCTATCTTAACATACACAGAGTTTTCCGCAGTCAAGTCGTTGTCTGCTGCGTACAACATATTGCTCGTTGCGTTCGTAGTCATAACACGTCTCCTTTCAAAAGTAGAAAATTGGGAACGTCCCCGAAACTGATTGTGGGGAGTGTACGGCGGGTTTTTGATTCGTCAAGCGGTGGTGAGAAGTTTTGCAATCGTTCACAGATTGTTTTCATTTGGCGTGAACGCAACGTGTTTTCGCCCCGACGGGGCAGTAAGAACACGAAGCGTAAGCGAGTGCCCTGAATCATAATACGCCAATGGCAGCAGCTAACGTAATCGGTACTCCGGCGGAATGACTGGTTACGTTCACGTCTGCTAATTGGCACTCGCTTACGCTTCGTGTTCTTATCGTGTGCTCGGCTGCACTTACCGCCAGTTATTGAAATACTGCCACATCGGGACAAAAAACGACAATGGTAACGCGGTCAATTTCATAAACGTTTACCAACAACCTACGAGCACAACAAAGTCAACGAGTCGCATTGTAACTCATTCCCCCCGTGGTGGCAATATCGAAAACAGGTAAAATGGTGTCGAAATTTGGTCAAAAAAAGTCGGAGGAAAACGTCAATGCAACACAAGAAAAAAGTGTTACTTCTCGTGGAAACGTCGCGTGCGTTCGGGCGTGGGATACTGCAAGGCATCTCTCGTTTTATGCTTGAACACAACGACTGGCACGTTCAACTCGAAGACCGCGGACTACTCGAAACTGCGCCCGCTTGGCTCAAAACGTGGCACGGCAGCGGCATCATCACACGCACTTCGTCGCTGTCGTTTGCCAAAGCGTTGAGTCGGTTGCACGTTCCAATCGTGGAACTTTTTGGCAACGGTCAGCAGGTCGTCGCCGAAGTCCAAAGCGACGAAGAGCGAGTTGCCGAGTGTGCGATTGCGCACTTTCTCGATGCGGGATTTACCGAGATCGGTTTTTTCGCCATCGGGAATATCTGGTGGTCGCAGTGGCGTCAAGAGGCGTTCTCGCGTCAAGCGAGCGAGCGTGGTGTGCGGCTTCACACGTTTCCACTTGCTGGAGTTGGCAAACGCGGTTTTTATCCGCAGTGGGAACAACGCTTCGACGCACCGATGTTGCGGTGGCTCAAGTCGCTCCCCAAGCCAATCGCCGTGTGGGCCGTCAGCGATACGCTTGCTGTGCGGCTGCTCGATGGATGCCACCGACTTCAAATTGCCATACCCGAAGAAGTTGCAATTCTCGGATCGACCAACGACCCCGTTTTGTGCAACGTGCTCACGCCACCACTTTCAAGCATCGAGCTTAACAGCGTGCGCATCGGTTATCTGGCCGCTGAGCGTCTTGCTCGAAAGATGCGCAAAGAACCTGTCGCGCCGCCACCGGTACTGATTCCTCCTCTGGGTGTCATCACGCGACAATCGACCGATATTGTGGCGATTCACCATCCCGAAATCGCCGCCGCTGTGCGTTACATTCGTGAAAACGGAACGCTTGCAAACACGTCCGTCAGCGGAGTCGCCGACGCCCTCGCCATTTCACGCAGCACACTTCAGCGTCACTTCAAAAAACTCGTTGGCCGCACGGTGGAAGACGAAATCATCCGCACTCGCATCGAGCACGCAAAACGTCTCTTGCTCGAAACGAACTGTTCGCTGGCGGAGATCGCGGCCAAAGTTGGTTGGGCGTCGTCGAGTTATTTTGTGCAAGTCTTCCGCCGCGAATGCGAACTCACTCCGCAGCAGTACCGACACGAAGCGTTGCGGTCGCTAAAATAGACGGCAACTGTTCACGGATTATTTCGTCACACCAGAATAGACTTGTTCGGAAACATCAAGTTGTGGCGATTTGGTAGTTCTGGTTCGGCATAGCCGAACCCTCCAGTGATCAACGCCGTAGGCGTTTGGAGGGTTCGGCTATGCCGAACCGATGTGCGGGTGCAAGTTTCCGAACAGGTCTACTACATCCGCGTCTGGGTGCCTTGCCAAAAGTGAGATGTCAAGCATAATTGCGGTTGGCGTTTTGGCCGGTTTTGCACGCACACCTCCGCACCACTGGAAATCTAACCAATGAAGTACATTCTCGCACACGACCTCGGAACATCCGGCAACAAGGCGACGCTCTTTTCCGACGAAGGAGTGATGCTCGCCAGCGAGACCGTAAGTTATCCGACAAACTATTTCAACGCGACTTGGGCAGAACAAAACCCCGAAGACTGGTGGCGTGCGGTCTGCGATTCGACGCGGCGTCTCGTCGCCGCAACTGGCGTTGATCCGGCGGCAATAGCTGGCGTCGCTTTGAGCGGACAAATGATGGGATGTACATGCGTCGATGCCGCGGGCAGTCCGCTGCGTCCGTCGATTCTCTACTGCGACCAGCGAAGCGAAGTCGAAGCTGCCGCCATCCTCACGCAGATACCGATGGAAGAAGCGTACCGAATCGTCGGCCATCGCGTCGCAGCAGTTTACGCCATCGAAAAACTCGCGTGGATCAAGAAGCACGAACCCGAAGTCTATCGCCAAACCGCGTTCACGCTTTGTGCGAAAGACTTCATCAATCATCGTCTCACCGAACGCTTCGCAACCGACTACTCCGACGCTTCGGGGACGAATGCGTTTGACATTAATACAATGACTTGGTCGGACACGATGATCGCGGCGGCAGGAGTTGAGCGGTCGATGTTTCCAGACGCGAAGGAGTCGATAGCGGTTCTCGGCGAAGTGACCAGCGCGGCTGCGGCGGCGACAGGGCTTCGTGCGGGGACGCCGGTTTGCGTCGGCGGCGGCGACGGGAGTTGTGCGGGCGTTGGAGTTGGGAGCGTGCGTCCGGGGATGACGTACAATTATCTCGGCTCGAGTAGTTGGGTCGCGCTCACGGTTGAAAAACCGGTCGTCGATCCGCAAATGCGAACGATGAATTGGGCACACGTCGTTCCGGGTTATTTGCATCCGTCGGGTTCGGTGCAAACGGCGGGAGCGGCGTATGCGTGGCTCAAGACGCAGTTCTGCGGACAAGAAATTGCACAAGCAAAAGCGGCGAATCGTAGCGTCTACGAGTTGATGAACGAACTGGTCGATGCGACGCCGCCGGGTGCGAACGGTGTTCTCTTCTTGCCGTACTTGCTCGGCGAACGGACGCCGCGCTGGAACCCCGACGCACGCGGCGCGCTGGTCGGCCTCACTCTCGCCACCACTCGCGGCGACATCGTTCGCAGCGTGATGGAAGGGATCACCTACAATCTTTCGCTCATCGTTGACATCTTCCGGCAGCACGTTCCAATCGACACGATGACGATCATCGGCGGCGGCGCGAAGAGCAAAACGTGGCTGCAAATGATGGCCGACCTCTACGACGTAACAGTGCAACGTCCGAACTACCTCGAAGAGGCGACAGCAATCGGCGCGGCGGTCGTCGCGGGCGTTGGCGTCGGTTTGTTTGACAGTTTTGACGTTGTAGATCGTTTTATCAAAATCGAGGAGTCGATCACGCCGAACCGCGAAAACCAACGGCGTTACGCACCTATGAAGAAAGTCTTCGATCAAACCTACTTCGCACTAGAACCGATCTACGATGCACTGGCCAAAGCGCGGGCCGAAACAATGTAGACGGTGTAAGTGTTTGCGAAATTTACGTTTACAAGCAGTTCTTTTTTGTTCACACGAAGGCACAAAGGCACGAAGAGGAGAGAAGAGAGAACGCGGAACACGCTGAAAAACGGAAGACGCGGAATTCAGAACTTTCGCGTCTTTCCGCCCTTCCGCGATTTCCGCGTTAAAATTCTTCTTTGTGCCTTCGTGCCTTTGTGTGAGGCTCCTAAAAAATCTGCGTGCATCCGCGGACAAACAAAAAGTTTGGTATAAGTGCCTCGTAAACGATCCCGCAACCGAACGCGAAGTGGATGACCAGAAACGCTCCCAAGATGTTCGGGAAGAGCGTGATGCGTCGCTGCTGAAAGCAGAGTTGGAGCGATGCGGCGAAGATGGCGAAACCGTAAACGCAAATCGCCGCGTGGCACAAAAGCGAGCAAGTGAGGAGCCAGAGCGGCACGGTGCCAAAAACGTGCGCAGCACCGATGACGGTGGCGACAAGCAAGATGTAAAACGCCACAAAAATCACGAACAGTCCCGGCGCAAAACTCTTGAGCGAAAATGTTGCGGGGTGTTTTCGAGCGAGTCGCACGCGGCCACGCGCGTATCGAAACAACTGTTTGGCCAGCCCCGCAAACGAGCCACGCGGGACGTAGTGAATCGCAATCGACGGTTCAAACCAACACCGCAGTCCCGCCGCGTCGAGACGTGTGTTGAACTCGACATCTTCGCACGCATCGAAGTCTTCGTCGAAAAAACCGACCTGTCCGAAAACGGTATTCCGATAGACGACCGCAACGCTGCTGGCCGGAACGAATCGTCCTTCGTTGGCGTAGATAAACGAGTCGGGGTGGTGGCCGAGCGGGCTGCGTCGCGCGGCGGCGATGGCGACTTGAAGTCGCGTTGCGCCTTTCATTTCGAGCGGCTGCGGACGCCCAAGCGAGTCCGCATCGGTTGAAGCCAGCGTGCGTTCGATGTTTGACAGCATCGAACGATTCTCGATCAAGCAGTGACCGTCAACGATCACGCACGCACCGTCTAGCGAAGCGTCGCGCTGGAGTGCGAATCGAACCCCAACATTCCGCGCCGCACTCGAAAGACGTTTCGGGTTGTCGAGCAGAAAGACATTCGTGTGCTCTTCGACATATCTCTGCACAATTTCCCGCGTAGCATCTTCAGACTGACCATCGACGACGATCACCTGAAACTTCTCGGTGCCACAATCTTGCGCAAATATCGCGTCGAGAACTTCGGCGATGTGTCGTGCTTCGTTGCGAACTGGGATGATGATAGAGAGCATTGGTGAAATAGTAGACCTGTTTGGAAACTTGCACTCGCACAGCGGTTCGGCATAGCCGAACCCTCCAAACGCCTACGGCGTTGATAATTCGGCATAGCCGAACCTGAACCACTGGAGGGTTCGGCTATGCTGATGGAGGGTTCGGCTATGCCGAACCAGAAATACTGTTTTGATATTCGCTGCGGGCGACGATTATACGCTCACACCGTCATTGAGTCAACTTCGCAAAAAACTTCACGCATTCCGTTTCGCCGCTCGCCCTTGCATCATTGCGAAGCGACACTATACTTACGCCCGCGCGCCTTGGGAGGCACGCAGGATGCGGGTCGTGTGCGTCCGCAACGAACGGAGTTTTCACACCAGATTTGAGTCGAGAGGAAAAGGAAATGTCCATGAACAAAACGATTTTGTGTGCCGGAGTTGTGCTGGTTTTCGGATGTGCTCTGCTGTGTGTACCCGATGCCGTTGGACAAGGCATCGGTGGCACCGGTACGGGGACTGGTACAGGAACAGGGACTGGGACAACAGCGACGAACGTAACCTCACCGACCATCGTGAATCCGCAGCCGTCTGGTATTGCGGTCAACGCTGAAGGAGTTTTGCGTGCGGCGGTACAGGGGCGAACACCGCAGTACATCGCGGCGCGGCGCGAGGCCGAACGGACGATGTTGCGTTCGCTCCCGCAGCAAATGAGCAAACCGACTTCGATGCGGTACGTCTCGATCAATCGCCTCGAACAGCAGATCATCGCAAACGGCGGCAAGCCAACCGAAGAGATGCGATACCTCGCCGGAATCGTCAAGATCAAATATGTGTTCTACATTCCCGAAACGAAAGACATCGTAATCGCTGGCCCGGCCGAAGGTTGGGTGCCGGACGTTTACGGTGAGATGGTCGGTGCAACTTCGAATCAGGCGGTCTGTCAACTCGACGACCTCGCCGTTGCTCTGCGGGCGTTTCCAGCGGGCGGAAAACCCACGCCAAACGTCGGCTGCTCTATCGACCCGACGCAAGAAGGTCTCGCGGCGATGAAGAACTTCGTCGAAAACTTCCGTGGCGGAATCTCGGTCGCCGCGCAACAGGCGTTCGTCCGTGGCGTGAAGCAAAGTCTCGGTTATCAAAACGTTCGCGTCGATGGAATCTCGCCGCGTACACACGCCGCGTACACGCTCGTCTCCGCTGACCTCCGAATGAAACTGATCGGCTTCAACATCGAGCCTGCACCCGTTCCGATGGTGACGTTCCTTGACGTGCTGCAACGTCGCAGCTACATCCGCCGTACCGGCAACGCACTGACGCGGTGGTTCTTCGTCCCCGACTACGAAGGCGTTACGCTTGCGGACGACGGACTCGGAATCGAACTGTCGCCCGCGATAGTGAAGCTCGTTGACGAGCTAGAAGTCGTCACCGAGACCGGCGAACGCAAAGTTGTCGAACGCAAACCGGACTCGGCGAGCCAAACGTTCACACGCAACTTCACCGACAATTATGCGAAGATCGCAACGCAAGAGTCGGTCTACGGACAACTTCGCAACATCGTTGACATGACGATTGCCGCAGCGTACATCCAGCAGCAAGACTTCTACGCAAAAGCCGAATGGAAACCTTCGCTCCTCTGCGACGAATCGCGTTACCCGACCGAACTCTACAGTCCGCCACAACGAGTCGAACCGGTTGTGACTGTTGTCGCACGCGGCAACTCGTTCACCGCGCCGACCGGCGGCATTGACATCGACCCGCTCCGTGCAATCGACTCCGAAACCGCACGCCGCGACGATGGACGCCTAAACGAAATCCGCGCCAAAGCCGAACCAAAATCCGATGCGTGGTGGTGGCAGTAGGGAGGCAACCTGTTTACGAATTGTTTTGAGGAGGAGCCTCACACAAAGGCACAAAGAAGAATTTTAACGCGGAAAGCGCGGAAGGACGGAAAGACGCGGAAGTCCTGAATTCCGCGACTTCCGTTTTTCGGCGTGTTCCGTGTTCTCTTTTCTTCGTGCCTTTGTGCCTTCGTGTGAGAAAAAGAACTGCTCGTAAACGCAAAATCCGTGAACGCTTGCTTACCATTTTGTGATATTTGAGGTACACAGTGACGGACAGCGAATCTGCACCTGCGGCGGCGTATCAGGTTGTTGCGCGGCGGTATCGTCCGCAAGACTTTGAGGCCCTCATCGGGCAGCACCATGTCACGCAGGCCCTTTCCAACGCGATAACCTCTGGACGGATCGGCCACGCCTATCTCTTCACCGGCGCACGCGGTGTCGGTAAAACGTCGAGCGCACGCATCTTCGCAAAGTCGCTCAACTGCGTCAACGGCCCGACGCCGCACCCGTGCAATGTCTGCGATTCTTGTGTCGCCATCAGTACCGGCGACGACGTTGATGTCATCGAAATCGACGGTGCCAGCAATCGTGGTGTCGATGAGATTCGGCAACTGCGTCAAAACGCGGCGATCCGTCCGAGTCGCAGCCACTTCAAAATCTACATCATCGACGAAGTTCACATGCTCACCCGCGAGGCGTTCAACGCACTCCTCAAAACGCTTGAAGAACCGCCCGGGCACATAAAGTTTATCTTCTGCACGACCGAAGCGACGAAGATTCCGATCACGATTTTGTCGCGGTGTCAACGTTACGACTTCGCCGGAATCACCGCGACCGACATCTCCGCACACCTCACAACTATCGCCGCAAGCGAAAACGTCACACTCGAAGACGGCGTTGTCGATACACTCGCCCGCCGCGCCGCCGGTTCGATGCGCGACGCACAGTCGCTCCTCGAACAACTTCTCTCGTTCGCGCCGGAACATATCAAACTCCGCGACGTACACGACATGCTCGGAACGGCGGGCGACGAACGACTCCTTACAATTATGACCGCCGTCCGCGACGGCGCAAACAGCGGGAAACTTCCGGTCATCGTCGAACAGCTTGACGCCGCACTCGCGGAAGGTGTCGATTGTGCGATTCTCGTTGAGCAGATGCTCGGAATGCTCCGCGACTTACTCGTTATTCAGTGCGGCGGGACGATCAAGCATATCGCGTTTTGCGAGGCGTCGCACTTCGCTAACCTCGCCGAACTCGCCGCGTCGTTCGGCATTCACCGGCTCCTCGCGGCGATGCAGATTCTCGACCATACCGCGATGCGAATGCGAACGAGTACGCTCCCGCGCGTTCTGCTCGAAATGGCACTCGTTCGCCTCGCGCACCTCGACTCGATGCAAGAACTCGTCGAGATGATCGACCACGTTAAATCTGGCGCAACGATAATCGCGCCGCCGCGCGCGATTCAATCTGCGGTGGCACCACCAGCGCACGCACCGCAAGCCGCACCACTCGCAGTTCCGTCGCCAGCGGCGCAAACGGCAGCGCAAACATCGTCCGCACCAGCAGCACCAGCGTCAACACCAGAAGTAGCAGCAGCACCGACGACGCCGCAAGAAGTTTGGAACGCCATCGTTGACGCAGCCTTGCCGCGTGTGATCGCATCGACGGCGCAGGCGGCGGCAGAAGTTGTCGTCAGCGGAACCGAATACACCGTCACTCTTCCAAGCGCGACAGTTTTCCAGCGTTGCGAACAAGAGCGACAAGGTTTGCTTGCCAAGTTGCGTGAGATTGTCGGCGACGGTGCAACGCTTAACTTGAAGTGTTCCGCGCAGTCCGGCGGCGGTGACAATACCACCAACGCCGCGCCACAAGTCAGCAAACAAGAACGCCTCCGCCAAATCGCCGAACACCCACTCGTCCAAGAAACCACGCAACTGTTTTCGACACGACTGGCGGATGTGAAATGATGGTGGACGTTCACTGTTTGTTTTGCTATTTGTTGTGAACGCGGCGTGTTTTTGCCCCGAAGGGGCATTAAGAACACGAAGCGTAAGCGAGTGCCCAAGTAGCACTCGTGAACGTAACCAGTCACTCCGCCGGAGTACCGGTTGCGTTCGCGGTTGTCATTGGCGTGTTATGATTCAGGGCACTCGCTTACGCTTCGTGTTCTTATTGTGTGCTCGGTTCGGTGGCACTATTGAAACGCTGCCCCGTCGGGGCAAATGCGGCAACGTCAATATATGGTAAAATCCGTGAACGCTTACCGAAATAGAACTGCAATCATTCATGCTCTTTTCCCAGTTTCACTTAACGCAGCGGATTTCGCTTTCCGTGTTATTTGCGGCGTTTTTGGTGATGATTCCTGTTAGCTGGCTCGCTCACGCCGCACTCTTTGACCTGCGGATGCGAGAGATGCGCGACCGTATTCCGCTACTGGTCGAACGCACCAGCGACTACATCGCACAGCACGAAGCTGTCGTCATGACCACAGCGGAGATCGCCGCTAAGTCGCTCGAAGAACAGTTCACGCAAGACAGCATCCCGTCTCACGACGCACTCTGGGCGACGCTCGAACACTCGTTCATCGACAGTCGTCTCTTGCGCGGAATGGTTCTCGTTCTCACTCCTTGTCACGACATTCTTTGGGAGACGCCAACCGTTCTCGCCATTCGCCGTTCAGGCGACAACAATCAACACACGCAACTCGAACGACTCGACTTGACGGGCGAGTTCGACTGGCGTGCGGCACCGTGGTTTACAGCGTCGCAGTGGAGCGGCTGCGGTGTGTGGGACGTAACGTCGATAGCGTGGAGCGGCGGCGACACCGCGACATTTTACGTCCCACTCTACACCAGCGACACGCACGAATTCGTCGGCGTGCTCGGCTGCGACCTCTCACTCGATTGGCTGTCGCAATTCATTCAAACGCTCAACGTTCATCCGCCCGACACGCCAAGCGATCAGCAAGGTTCGCGGTTTCTCGTCAACCGCGAAGGCGACATCCTCTCGCACCCCAACCGCGATCTGCTCCACAAAAACATGACGGACGCAAACGTCGTCGGCGCAGAAGTCGCCGCCATCGCTGAACAAGTTTTGAGTGGCAAAGAGTTCTTTCAAGTTGCGGCGAACAGTTTTTTCGGCGACAGCGAAGGGTATGTCGTCCCGATACAAATCAGCGACCCGTTTCGCGTCCGGCAGAGTCACTGGATACTCGTTCTCTTCTTTCCGAAAACGGCGATAGAGTCGCTCAGTCACTCGCTCTGGCGTTGGCAGATCGCCATCGGTGCGATGGCGTTGCTGGTGTTGTGTGGGATTATGTTTTGGGTGTCGCGTTCGGTTGTGCAGCCGATCCGCGCACTAGAAAAAACTGCCGAACGACTGGCCGAAGGCGACCTCGATGTTCCGATCCCGACGCGAAAAGGCGACGACGAAGTTTCGCGTCTGTCGCGGGCGTTCGTCAGAATGCGCGACGACTTGAAACAGCAGATGCACGATCTCGCCGCAACGACGCAAGTGAAAGAACGGATCGAGAGCGACCTGCGAATCGCACGCGACATCCAGCGACGCCTCGTCCCGACCGCGATCCCCGACTCGTCGCACCGTGCGTCGTTCGACCTCAACGGAATGATGATCCCCGCCCGCGCTGTCGGCGGAGATTTTTACGACTTCTTTATGGTCGGCGACAACAAACTTTGTCTCGTGCTGGCGGACGTTTCGGGGAAAGGAATTCCTGGGTCGCTAACGATGGCGCAGACGAGTGCGTTCTTTCGCAGTTCGCTGTTGTCGCACCACTCGCTCGAAGAGACGATGCAGCGAGTCAATCGAGATTTGTGTCGTCAAAACGAGTCGAACGTTTTTGTTTCGCTCATTGGTGTTGTCGTCGATTTGTCGAACGGTGCGACGACGCTTTGCAGTGCTGGTCACAATCCGCCGTTCTTGCTGCGAGCCGGTCTCGCGTCGGAATCGGCGGCTCCGCTGGCGACGTTCCTCGACATCGAAGGCGGACTTTTGCTCGGTCTCGATTGTGACCAAACTTACACCGCAACACAACTCACACTCCACGCTGGCGATATGCTATACCTCTACACCGATGGCGTCACCGAGGCGATGAACGCACGCGACGAACTCTTCGGCGTCGAGCGACTCAGCGAGCTTTTGTTCCACGCCGTTCCGCAGACGTGCAGCGACGTAAACGCAATGATCCTGAATGCACTGCGGCAGTTCGCACAAGACACTCCACAATCAGATGACATTACAATGGTTACGTTCAAACGTGTTGAGGCCTGAACGCACGGACAACCACGGACTCGCACGGACGTTACACAAACACCACCAATTTATACTCAAGGCGGTTTGAATTTCCCGCACCAAAACGGTAGCGGCCCATTGAGGCCGCGGTTTTGTGGTGGGCGAAGCCGACAAACTGACCCGTAACGGGTCTACGAAAGGTTTGCGATGCACACGATAGTTTTTGAAGACACGCTTGTTGGACAGCTTTTTCCGGCGACGGCGGCGCGGCCTGCGTTTTGTATCAACATCGGGACGATGCGACTCATTGATGTCCTGCGCCGACTCGGCGGGACACTCGAAACGGTCGTTCGCCCGTTTTTGAGCGAGATCGTTTCGCAAGAGTTCACCGATATTTGGACACCCGCTCTCGGATCGCGTCGCGGACCGGTCGTGGTTGTCAACGCGAGAGTGGTGCCGCACATCAAAGTTGTCGATCAGATTCTTGCGCTCGTTGCCCGCGAAAAGTCGTGCGTCTGTCGCGTTGGTGGTCAGCTTGCGTGCGCGATTCTCCACGACGCTTCGTTCTTCCCAACGTCGATTGTCGGCGCGTCGCAACTGGTTGGGCTTATCGACGACCTCGCCCTTCCGCAGCACGACATAACATTTTCGCTTCTCGACTACGCCCACGACATAATCCGTCACCAAGAACGGATCATTGACGACAACCTCGCCGACAGGATCAAGAACGGTTCGTATCGTGAGATCGCCGACGGCGTTTTTTCGGCTGATGGTCGTTCGCTCGGCGAGTACGCTGTCTGCGACACGTCGAAGGGGCCGGTCGTTGTGGAGTCGAACGTCTCGGTCGGGCCGTATTGCTATTTTCGCGGCCCTGTCTACATCGGAAGTGGCGTGAAGCTGATCGAGCACGCAGCGATCAAGGACGCGGCAACAATCGGCAGCATCACGAAAGTTGGCGGCGAAGTTGAGGCGTCGATTATTGAGCCGTATTCAAACAAGCAGCACCACGGATTTCTCGGCCACAGTTATCTCGGCAGTTGGGTCAACCTCGGTGCCGGAACGAGCAACAGCGACCTCAAAAATACTTATGGCGAAGTGACGTTAGAATACGGCAACCAGAAGGTTCGTTCGGGGATGCAGTTTGTCGGGTGCGTCATCGGCGACTATTCCAAATCGGCGATCAACACCAGCATCTTCACCGGCAAGACGATTGGCGTTTGCAGCATGATTTACGGATTCGTCTCGACGAACGTTCCGAGCTTCGTCAATTATGCAAGGTCGTTCGGGCAGGTGACGGAGATAACTGTTGACGTTTTGATTCAAACTCAAGCGCGGATGTTTGCTCGCCGCAACGTCCCGCAACGTCCGTGCGACATTCAGCTCATCCGCGATATGTACGAGCTGACACGCCACGAACGACACCTCGCAAACGAACCGCTCTCACTGTAGGAAACGGGGTTGCGGCGGCGTGAATCACAGAACACGAACCGTAAGCGAGCGCCCCGACCCAATCAGAACACGAAGCGTAAGCGAGTGCCCGAATCAGACAGAGCGCAAAACGTAAGCGAGTGCAGCGTGAGAAACGTAACGTCCACGAAATGCTTCTCCTCAAAACGACAGAGAAACATTACGCGGACGCTAAACTCGTTTCGTCACCCAATCTTGCCGTTCGCTTTCAAGTATGCGAGGACTTCGCCTGCGAGTTCTTCTGGCGTTTTCGTGCCAGCGGCGAGGGTAAGTTCTGGCTGCGTCGGTACTTCATACGGGTCGTCGATACCGGTGAAACCTTTGAGTTCGCCAGCCCGCGCCTTTTTGTAGAGTCCCTTTGGATCGCGGCGTTCGCAGACTTCAATCGGTGCATCGACGAAAACTTCAACGAATTCTCCCACCGCGAACATCTGCCGCACGCGGTCGCGGTCAACACGATACGGACTGATGAACGCCGTCAGCGTTATCAGCCCAGCATCGGTGAACAGCTTCGCAACTGCACCGACACGGCGGATGTTTTCTTCGCGGTCTTGGGCCGAGAATCCAAGCCCGAAACGTTTTGCAAACTCTTCGCTGTGAACGTTTTTCAGCATCGCTGGGCCAGCGTTTAACCCGTGGCGAACGTTGTCGCCATCGAGCACGAAGCTGTGTTTCCCCATCGCGTTGAGTTGGTGATCGACGATGTTCGCAATCGTGCTTTTACCGCACGCCGACAAACCCGTCAACCAAACGACGCACCCTTTGTTGCCGTTGAGCTTCTCGCGATCAGCACGCGAGACGGCGTGTTCGTGCCAGTGAACCTCTACTTGAGACATAATACTTTCCTTTTGAAGTGGTGATTGTTTGGATAGACTGAAATTGTGAAAGACCGCCGACGGCCCCACTTCACACTATTCTAGCCGAGAGATGGTGTGTGGCAAGGTGAGGGGCGTGTGATTAACAGTCCGCAGGGGTTCACTGTCGCTCGCCCCACCTTCGTTGGTGACGCTCTATCGTGTAGAATTGACAGCCGGTTGGGCAGGCAAGCGTGGTTGGTATTGTATACTGAAGCCGGTTTGAATTTCCGTAACCGTTCACGGCTTGTTTTACCATTTGTCGTGAACGCGGCGTGTTTTTTGCCCCGACGGGGCAGTATTTCAATAACCGGCGGTAAGTGCAGCCGCGATAGCGGCAAGCGCAACCGCCGGTAGCGACGCCAAAAAATCGGCGTCTGTAAGACGCCACCTTGCAAACCAACAACTGATCTTTTGGTAGCGTCCCGTTGGGACGCACAGTTTCGTTTGTCGCGTACCGGCAGTTGCGCGGAATACCGCTTACCGCCGGTTATTGAGATTGCTGCCCCGACGGGGCAAATACGCAATCAATCCTCAAAGCGTTGTTCTGGATTCCCGCTTTCGCACCAAATGACGACAAAATTCCGTGAACGGTTACGAATTTCCCGTACCAAAACGGTAGCGGTACAACTGAGGGCGAAGCCTGCAAATTGACCCGTAACGGGTCTAACCATCAGTTACAACATTGAACCGATTATCATTCGAGTTGACCAATGCAAACGATACCGCGTTATTGGGCTTACGCACGAACAGATGCCGGAACTCTTGTTTGGCGAAGCTCTCCAGACAGCGAAGCCGACGCCCAACACAACGCCAACGATGCCGTCAAGCGCGTCGATACGCATGAAAAGAAAGGATGGTTCGACAAGCGGCCCGCGCCGTCAGAGTATCCTTATGGCGTCACGCTCCGCGAAAAGTTGCTCGAAGAAATCGACGATTCAAACGGTGAGTTGCAGGCGTTTATCACCCGCAATCACGCCGGCGCCGAAGTGCTCAACGCACGAAACGTCATGTTTCTCGATTGGGACACACCACCGAAACAGGAGTCAAAACAAACACTCTTTCACGCGATTGCTCGCTGGTGGCGGCAAGTATTTTCCCAAGATCGCAATTTTGCTGTAGCAGAATTGACGAGCGACGCACCATACTGCCCCGCCTCCGGTTTTTGGCGTGAACGATACCCGTGGGCTGCCGACATACCAGAATTGCATGCATTCATGTCGAAAATCGACAGTCTGCTCGAAGACTGGGGTACTTGGAGCGTGCGCATCTACAAGACAATGGCAGGGTATCGGGGAATCGTCACGCACACCCTATTCGACCCAACGGCGACCACAACGCTTGAGCTGATGCGAGACTTTAACTGCGACCCACTTTACATTCGCCTTTGCGAACACCAACAGTCGTTTCGCGCGAGGCTGACGCCGAAGGGGATGCGTTGTGGTCTTTGGCCCGAAAAGTTGACGCAAAACTTTCGGTTCTACTGGCCAATGGTATTTACGATGTTGGGATCGGTTGGCGAGATCAATCGACGTATTTGGCATCCGCCAGCGAACCGCGCACCGACGTGGAAAGTTCGGATGTCCAAACAGCGTGATGAGTCGGTGCAGCCGGAGTCAGAACAGATTGAGGAGGTGATACGTCTTTACCAAGAGGAGTACGAAAATGCTGTGAGTTTGTATGAAACGGCGTCTGCTCCGTTTGCGACGTGCCGGTACATTGGGACGGTCGGCAGCGGTTTTATTCACCCTGATGTCGGCACGATTTTGTCGTTGCACGACGACGCCACCCGCGCACTCGACGAACAAGAATTGCCACTGGCGTGAAACGGTTACAAGTAGACAACGAGTAAAAAGGAAACCACTATGACTCTGCTAGATAACGACAAAACATCTTCGATGCAACCGGTTACGCCATCAAGAACTGTACAGCGGCGGTCTGTTTTGGCTGTTGTGTCGGGGTTGGCTCTGATGGGAGTTTGTCTGTGTTTTACCGCTGCCACAGTGGCTGGGCTTTTCGACCCAGTTGAGGGGGTAATTTTTGCGATTCTTCTGACTCCCATTGCGCTCCCACTTGCTTGGATGGCTTTCAAACAATACCTTGCGCTGTTTTGCTGCCCTCCCGCTGTCGCGCGAGCCTACTACGAAGCGTACTTCGCTCTGGGTGGGCTGTTGACTTTTGGTGCTGTTGCAGGTCTTTTTGAAGATCGCCGCATTCTCAAAGACAAAGACGCACTAATGTTTTTGGGAGGCATGTTAGCTGTTGGACTGGCTCTTCTTGCAATAGCTCAACTCAACCGACTGTCCACGCTCAAACGACGACGCATCGCTCTTGAATCGAAGGAGATTGACGAAAGCGACCTAATACTCAAACCCGTTTTCAAAACGGAATACAGGTTGCGTGCACTCGTGGGGATTCTGTCGATACTGGTTGTTGTTGCCTGTATGTCAGTCTTGTTTGTCTACGATGTCAAGCAGCATCCGGCATTCGGCGAGCATCTTACTTATGAACAGTTCCCATACAACAATCGTTTTCCCGCGTCGGGGAGTGATTTTTCTTTTTGGCGAGGGTACCGAGGAACGATGGTTTGCGAGTTTACGATCAGCGAAGAGGGGTTTCGTGACTGGATCGCCTCACAATCGAGGTGGGAGTATTGCCGTCCGATTGAAGACAATGATCAATTCTCAATCTCAATACCGAAATACGGCACATACAACGGCGACTTTGCCGACGGAAAAGAACCGCGTCCGATTCCGTCGGAGGGTCTTTACGCCGGTTACGGCACCGGCAAAGGAGGTCGCGCCGTCTTCGACCGAAAAACCAATCGAGCATACTACTGGACGTATTATTGAAGCGAGGCAGCCTCTTGCCGAACGTGCGAAGCGGGCGTAAAATCAACAAAAGTTTTGAGGAGTTACAACAAATGCCAATGACATCCCGCGAACGTATAATCTGTGCGCTAAATCACAAACAACCCGATGCCGTTCCGCTCGACCTCGGTGCGCACCGTTCCAGCGGAATGATGGTGCAGGCGTATGTCAAACTGCGCCGCCATTTGAATCTGCCGGTGCGCGATGTCTATCTCTACGACATCATCCAACAACTCGCTCTCATCGACGACGACGTTCTCGACCGCTTCGGCGTTGACGTAATCGACGTTGGTCACGACTACATCAAAAATCCAGAATACTGGCAAGACTTCACGATGCACGACGGTACGCGGTGCAAAATCCCCAGTTTTTTTAGCATCGAACCGACAAACGATGGATATGTCGCACGCGGCGACGAAGGGCAAATCATCTGCATTCAAAAGAAAGACTGTCTCTACTTCGAGCAAACGTGTTTTCCACTCGCCAATACTGTTGGCAAAGAGATCGACGAAGACGAAACGTTCGCGCAGCTGCCGTATCATCTCAATCAGATTATGTGGTGCAAACTTGGAACGCCGCCCGCGCCCGCCGGTTTCGACGACGCTGGAATCAAGATTCGCCGCGAAAGTGCAAAGGCGTTGCGGGCGAGTACCGACCGTGCAATCTATGGAACGTTCGGCGGTAACTTGCTCGAAATCGGCGAGTACGCATTTCGGATCGACGGTTTTCTCCACGAGCTTGCGGCGGCACCGTCGCGGGCGCACAAATTTCTCGACCGCCTTCTCGAAATGCACCTCGAAAATCTCAACCGTTATCTCGACGCGGTTGGCGACGAGATCGACATCATCGGTTTTGGTGACGACTTCGGGATGCAGACCGGTCCGCAAATTTCGCCGAAGATGTACCGCACGTTTTTTCAGCCGCGTCAAAAAGAGATGTGGGACTGCGTGAAGCGTCGCAAACCACATCTCAAAATAGTGATGCACTGCTGCGGCGGCGTCTATCCGCTGCTGCGTGGTTTCATCGAAGCGGGACTCGATGGAATAAATCCGGTGCAGTTCACCTGCAAAGATATGGAGCTTGAGCGGCTCAAACGTGAGTTCGGCAGCGACCTGACGTTCTGGGGCGGCGGCTGCGACACGCGACACTTCTTGCCGCGCGGCACGCCGAGCGAAATACGCGACCACGTTCGCAGCAACATCGAAACGATGTCTGCGGGCGGCGGGTTTGTGTTTCAGCAAGTTCACAATATAATGGCAGACGTTCCGCCAGAAAACATCGTCGCAATGCTCGACGCCGTGCGATGAATCGGAGCCGGAAGTAGTTCGCGGTTCGGCATAGCCGAACCCTCCAGATGGGCGTTTGAAAGGTTCGGCATAGCCGAACCCTCCAGTAGGCGTTTGGAGGGTTCGGCTATGCCGAACCGCTGTGCGGGTGCACGTTGCCGAACAGGTCTATTGTGTGAACGGTTACAACAGATTCACCACAACTCACAAACCAACAATGCGAACACTTCTTCTTTGCGTAACCGTTTTGATTCTGTTTTGCGGCTGCAAGAAAACTGTGTCGGAGTCGCCGCCGGAGTTGCCGCTTGTTGTCGTTGAGTCGGTACAGGTGCGGGACGTGCCGGTGTATGTTTACGCGAGCGGCGTTGCCGAGCCGCGAGAGACGGTGCGGATTCCGGCGCGGGTCGATGGCGTTTTGCAAGAAGTGCTCTATTCGCCGGGTGAATACGTCGCGGCGAGCGAACCGCTCTTCGTCATCGAGCCGACACAATACCAAATGGAAACCCAAATCGCAGAGGCCGATCTCGACGCCGCCAAGGCACAACTCGCTCTCTGCGAAGCCAATCTCGCACGCAGTCAGTCGCTGCTCGACAAGAACGCAATCTCCGGCGAGGAATGGCAGACAAGCGCGGCAAACAAAAACCAAGCCGCCGCCGAAGTCACACGCCGCGAAGCGTTACTCACCGATGCGAAACTCAAACTCGGTTACACGCAAGTTCGCAGTCCGATTCGCGGAAAGACCGACCGCAACACCGTTGACGTTGGAAACTTCGTCGGCCCGACTACAGCCAATCCTGTTCTCACGACGGTTGTTGGCGTCAATCCGATCTACATTACGTTCGCCGTCAGCGACGCCGACTATCCAAAGATTCGTGATACCGCGCCGAACGATTTACAGCGGCAAGATCGCGATGCAATTATCGAAAAAATTCGTCAAGGTTGGTCAACGGCTCACACCGGCGACGCCGTTCCCGAAGTCGCACCGCTCCCTGATGCGAATGCAACGACTCGTCCTGCTGGCGGCGGTGCGAGCTGGGACTTCCCGACAATGACGCTCTTCTTCGAGATGGGGATCATCGAAGGAACCGCGCAGCCGACCGACCGTTATCCGTGGCGCGGACTTGTTGAACTCTCCGCGAACAAAATCAGTCAAACGACCGGAACGATCACGCATCGCGGCGTCATACCGAATGAAGACCACGCCATTGTTCCGGGGCAGGTTTGCCGCGTGCGTGTTCCGGTGACGCCGCTCAAAAATGCGATTCTCATCAAACAGGAAGCGGTCTGCCAAGACTTTAATCGTGACTACGTTTACGTTGTCGATGACAACAATATCGCCAGCAAGCGAAGAATCGAAACCGGACTCCACCAAGAAGACGGAACGGTTGTCGTGACGAAAGGCCTCGAACCACACGACCGATACGTCGTTCAAGGGACGCAGCGAGTCACAGGCGGCGGCAAGATTCGCGTGCAAACGCCGTAACACAAAACGATTCGTGAACGCTTACCGAAAGGAGAACATTTTCAATGTCGTTTCGATTTTGGTTTTGTCTCGTTGTGATGATGAGTTGTTGCGTAGTGTCTGCGGCGACAACAGTCGAAAAATACCCGAACGTCTGTCTCATCGTCGTTGACGACATGGGTTTTTCTGACCTCGGCTGTTATGGCGGCGAGATCGAAACGCCCAACATCGACGCACTCGCAGCGGGCGGCATTCGGTTCACGCAGTTCTACAACACGGCGCGATGCTGGTCAACGCGGTGTGCGCTGATGACCGGATATTATCCGCAGCAAATTCGGATGGACCCCGTGAAACCGCCGTGGCCGTCGTGGGTGACGACGCTCCCGCACTTTCTCGCTCCGCACGGTTACAAATGTTATCACAGCGGAAAGTGGCACGTCCCCGGCGCGCCGAAAGTTTGCGGCGATGGCGGATTCGACGAGTCATACTGTCTCGAAGATCACAACAATCACTTCACGCCACAACAACACCGTCGGAACGATGAGCCGCTTCCGCCTGTTTCGCGCGACAGTGACGACTATTATTCGACGACGTTTATCGCCGAGCAGACGATTGATCAACTTCGCCGTCATAACGCCGAGACGCCGGAGCGTCCGTTCTTTGCGTTTACGGCGTTCACCGCGCCGCACTTCCCGATACAGGCTCCCGCCGAAGTTGTCGCCAAATACTTGCCGCGTTACGTCGCTGGTTGGGACGTTCTGCGGGAAGCGCGTCACGAGCGGATGCGCAAAATGGGGATCGTAAACTGCGAACTCTCGCCGCGTGAAGAGTCGCTCGGCCCGCCGTATCGGTTTGAGAACGTCCCGCGCGACCTCGGCGACGGCGAGATTCTCTCGCCAGTTGCGTGGAACACGCTCACCGAAACGCAGCAAGATTTTCAGGCAACGAAGATGGCGATTCACGCTGCGATGGTTGATGTTGTTGACCGCGAAGTCGGTCGCATCGTCGAACAGCTTCGTGCGATGAACGTACTCGACAACACGCTGATACTGTTTCTCTCCGACAACGGTGCGTCGGCGGAGACGATGATTCGCGGCGATGGTCACAACCGCGACGCCGAACTCGGTTCGCGTGAGACGTTTCTGTGCCTCGGTCCGGGCGGTTCGACGCTCAGCAACACACCGTTACGGCGTCACAAAGTTTGGACGCACGAAGGCGGAATCTCGACGCCGCTCGTCGCTAACTGGCCGAAACAGATTCCAATCGCGGCGCGCGGCGGGCTCAATGCAACTCCATCGCACGTCATCGACGTTGTGCCGACGATTGTCGATCTCGTTGACCGCGCAGCGTTGTCGTCAGAAAAGTCGGCGACGGAAAAACCGAGCGTTGCGTGGTCGGGGCGTTCACTTGCACCGATTTTGGTCGGCGAAAAAGAAGATGTCGCGCGTGACTTTCTATACTTCAGTCACGAAGGGAACAAGGCGATTCGTTGCGGCGACTTCAAGGCGGTGCTGACGGCGAAAAACCGCAGCGGCGACGCCATTTGGCGTCTCTACGATCTCGCAACCGACCGGTGCGAACAACACGACCTCTCCGCGACGTTCCCCGAAAAACTCACCGAGATGACAAAACTCTGGGAAGAGACCGACAACAAGTTTCGAGAATAGACCTGTTCGGAAACTTATACCCCCACTGCGGTTCGGCATAGCCGAACCCTCCAAAGGCCTGCGGCATTGATAACTGGCGGGTTCGGCTATGCCGAACCTAAACTACTTGTGTACATCTCCACTTTCCCCCTTGACGTTGGTGGCGACGTCTGTTATTATTTCGCGCGGACGGACGAGTCCGTCCTGTCGATTTGGAGATTGCAATAGCAGACCTGCTTGGAAACTTGCACCCACACAGCGGTTCGGCATAGCCGAACCCTCCACGCCTGCGGCGTATGACAACTGGAGGGTTC
>JBOFSQ010000032.1:0-21110 GCA_051651625.1 Thermoguttaceae bacterium
AAGGCGTTGCGGGAAGTCCCGCCCGCGTCGGTGCAGGCTTGCAGCCGAGCGCGGGCGGGGCAATCCCAGCAACCGCCTCACGCGACATTGCAAACAAATGTGGCGACACACTTGCACGCGGAGTTATGTCGAAATACTCTTCTTGAAATGGGCGAGGCTTGTGCAGCTTGGACGGAACAACGATGGCAAACGGGAACTCGTTCATTTCATTCCAGAAGCGTTCTTGCAACTGGGCGTCGAGTTCGTCTGCGGTTTTCGGTAACGAATTTTTTTCTTCTGACATAACACAACTCCTTTTGGGTTAGAGTGAATGAATGGATTCTTGAGCGACCGACTGAAGGACGACCGCTTCACTGAACTGACGAAAGAGCGTCTCGCGTAGATGCTCTGGGAGAGAGTCCCAGTGCGCGAGAAGTGCGCGAAGGCGCGGATCGAGAGACGGCGTACAAGACGGCGAGAGAATTCCACCGAGCGCAGAGGTCGCTACAGCCTCTTGTGGCATTGCACCGGAATTTGCACCTATGGCCTCTTCACGCTCCGCGCGCAATGCCGACGAAACGCTAGAAAAACCGGCATATTCGCAGTTTCCGAGACGGTGTGTTGCAAGCCCCGTTGGGGCACAACACAGTCACATCTATACTTGGGATGTATGCTGGGACGACGGAACGGCCAAACTCACGCAAAATACCTTGTCGCCACTACAGCGATTTCATCGCTGCATTTTCTGCATCTGATCGCTCAAACGGCGTATCATTGTGTTGAGTGTTTCGGTGGCTTGCGCGGTGCGTTTGGCGGTGTCGAGATTTTCTTGCGTCATCTTTTCGATGTGGCCAAGCTCGGTCGTGAGACGCGACATTTCACCGTCCTGCTTTTGTGAAGCGGTTGCGATAGACGACACCTTTTCTGTCGATTGCATCACCAGTCCGGCGATTTGATTGAGTGAGTCGGAAGTTTGTGCCGCCACGCCTACGCCGAACGTGATCTGCTGGTTGCTGCTCTCGATGAGTTCCGCTGTCTGGTTCGCCGACTTCGCACTCCGCGACGCCAAACTCCGCACCTCCTCGGCGACAACCGCAAACCCCTTTCCGTGTTGACCAGCACGCGCCGCTTCGACCGCTGCGTTGAGCGCAAGAAGATTGGTCTGAAACGCGATACTTTCAATCGTCTTCACGACCTCTTTCATGTCAATCGCCGTCTTGTTGATGCTTTGCATCGAGTCTACCATCTTTTGCATCCGCTCGCGCCCGACTTCTGCTGCGCGAGTCGCCTCTTGAGTGAAGCGGTTCGCCTCTTCGGCGTTTTGCAAGTTTCGCTTCGCTTGCTCGTTCATTTGTTGCACTTCACCCATCATGTGGAGAAGCTGATTCGATTGGTGCTCCGCACCTTTGGAAACAGCACCAGCCCCAGATGCAATCGCCGTCACTTCAGACACCGTTTGCTTCACGACCTCATCAATTTCTGTCGCAATACTCAAGATGTTTTCGCGGTCGGAAACGTCTTGAAGGACTTCCGCCATTCCAGCCTTGTGTCCTTGAGCATCGTGAATGCGATCACTGAAAATCTGCCAAGTGGCGTCGCAAAACGATTCTTTCGTCACCTTTTGGTCGGCATGTTCCAGTTGTGCAAACGACTCACGCTGCACGCCAGTTTTTTCTTGCCAAAGCTCGCTCCAACTTTTTCCGACTGCCGATGCAACGGCGTCGATATTTAGCAACTGGCACGCTGCGCGATTGAAGAACGTGATCTTTTTCTCGTTGTCAACGACCGAAATCGGTGTTGGCGACGTGTCTAAAATCTGGCGATACCAGTAGTCTTTGGCGGTGATCGACGCTGTAACACGCGACGCAAAACTCACTCCAAAGACAAGCGCGAGAATGAGCACAACGCCGCCCGTCACCATCGCCGCTTTGTATGAATGAGCGAGAGCCGATTCGGTGTCGGCGACCACTTTGGCGTTCGACTTTTTGATCTCGTCTCCAAGCGTATTGCTGCTTTTCTGAAGCGAGGCGATCATCTCTTGGTTGCTGGTCTCTTTGAACTTTGTAGCGTTCTCCAACTCTTGCCGCAACTCTTGGAGCAACTGATTTGTACGCGCGATGGCGATGTTACTCGCCTCAAGAACTTTGGACTCTTCAACGACAACAACCACCGTCCAAGGCGTGGCGACGTTGCCAATCGTGATCGGAACGTGAATCTTGAGCGTGTTTTCGCCGGGCGTAATGGCGAAGGTTTTGTCGGAATACGAAACCGTTTCGCCACTCTTGATAGACGCCAAAGTTCGGGCGTTATCTTGTTCAGAGATTTGCGTCGTGAGAAGTTTCTCGTCGGGGTGCGCGGCGATCACGCCATCGGGCGTCACAAAAAAGGCGTAACCTGTTGTGAGCGGTTTCGACTGTCGAATCAAGTCAGCAATGACACGAATGTTGATGTCAAGCCCGACGACACCGACAATTTCGCGGACAGGTTTTCCATCGGCTCCAATTTTTGTGATCCGAATCGGCGAACAAAGTCCCGACACCAAATTCCCTTCGTCTTCATACGGCGGGTCAACGTAGTCTTTACCTTTTTCGTAAGGGACGCGAAAGTATGTCTCCTCGACAAACGACTGGCAATAATCGCGGACAATCACGTCGCCCGCGTCGGTTTTTACGCGATGAAACCACGGCGAATAACGCCCCGTTTCGCCACTCGGCGGACGTTTTTGACGTTCTTCGGGAGTCATTGCCAGTGCGTCAAGACCGCGAGGAGCTTTACCACGCTGCGTGGTGTATTGGTTGTAGTAGTTGATATATTCTTGGTCTCTGCCGTCGAGCTGATTTTCTCCCCATACGTTCCAGATCGCCAGTGCGCCCGGCGTGTTTTCTAACACGTTCACGAGCATTGCGTCAACGGCTTCGCGTTCGGGGAGTTTTCCTTCGCGGTCGCACGACATCTTGTAAGAAGCCAGTGCCTCCGAAAGCGTTTTGGATGTGATCACGAACGAATCCATGAGGAGTTGGATTTTTGCACCGACTTCTCTTCCTTCGAGTTCTGCTTGTCTTGCTCCCATCTCGGACGTGAGTTTCCCCATATCCGAACTCAACTGCCCAAAATGCTGGCTGAACGTTGTTACCATCTTCTCGTTTTGCGTTTTTTGAGTGGCGAGAACTTTGTTGCATTCGGCCTCTTCTGCCACAAGCATTGTTGCAAGCTGCGCATCTTGCTGCACACTCGCCGCAGCAAGCTGACTATTAATCGCCCCCACCATCAGACTGGTGTTGTGTGTCAAAACATAGGTGATGGTGACAACGGTCAAAATTGTTAGCACCGTCATGCCAAGAATTAAACTACGCCCGATAGTCATGGTCGTGATACCCTTGATTGCGTGGTGAATGGTGAGAGAGTAGTTCCGGTTAGGCATATCCGAACCCTCCAGTTGTCATACGCCGCAGGCACTTGGAGGGTTCGGCTATGCCGAACCGCTGTGTGGGTGCAAGTCCCCGAATGCGTCTAATACATCGTGGCGAAAGCCTAACGGGTTCAAAATCCGCGTGCGGCTCGGATGTCGTCGAAGTCACGGAGGTGGTACGAAATGCCTACGCCATCGAGCATCTTACAAAGTGCGCGGCACGCGACACCGAGTCCGTCGGCACCGCTGTAGCCACCGAACTGGCCGCCGCCTTTGAGGTGCGGTTCGAGATCGACGAACACGCCCGGCAGTCCGCGTTTCTTGAGTTTCTGCTCCAGTGCGGGGAGAAACGTCACGAGGTCGCGGAATATGCGTTCGTATGCGGAGTCGCCGCGGTCGCACGTCGTAAAACCTGCCATCTTGTCTTCGGCGACGTTGCCACCTTTTTTGTGCGTCGTTGACGTTGCTGCTGCGGCGTAGTCTTTGAGGTGGAGCCAACCGAGTCCCGGCTTCATCGCCTCGTATTGTTCGTACACTTCTGCGGCGTTGTACCCTTGCATCACGATATTGGCACCGTCAAAAATGAGCAACATCGCCGGGTGATTCACGCGGCGGAAAAGGTCGGCGACAAGAGTACCACTCCGCCCGACGAGATTTGCCTCGACCTCAAGACCGAACGTCAAGTCGCTGCGATGACACATCTCGGCGATCTTTCCGAGTTGGTCGGCGGCCTGTTCGATGTAGTCCGCTGGGTCTTCACCTTGCGGCGGATAAAACGAAAAACCGCGAATCAGTTTTGTTTCAAGTGCGTGCGCGAGTTCACACGCCTGACGAACATCGTGTTCCAGATAACGACTAAACGGCGTGTAGACGTTGTTCGTTCCGTCGTCAACGTCGCGGAGTTTGACCTTTCCTATCGGCGAACCGAGCGACGAGACGTTGATCCCGTATTCGTTTTGAAGTTGACGGACGTGCTGAATGTCGCCCTTGGTTAACTTCATGACATTTTTCACGCCGTCGCCGAGGTTGACAAAACGGATACTGTAGTATTGTAGTCCGATTGCGGCGAACGTGGCGAACTGCTCGGTGACGAGCTTCGTTTGCGACGCCTCATCGGCAAACCCAGACAAGAACAGACGCGGTACGTTTTTCATATTTCAAATCTCCAAGTGAGTGTGTACACCAAACGCAAACATCAGCATCGAGTATACCACGCCACCGGTGGATGACAAGGGATTTGCGGTACGGCGTGACACACGCAAGCACGTCACGGCCTAAAACTGTTTTGGCCTTGGACGCCGAGTGTATCCGGTGAGTGGCCGGGGCCGAGTTCGTTCATGTCACGCAGACGGATGATCTTTGCTGGGCGCGAAATGTCTGATGCGTCTAACCAAACCTCTCGCCGCGACGCTGGTGAACGGTCGTCGTCGAAGCGTCCGATTACTTGGGTACGAAAGACCGCGCCGCCGCCACAGAAATACGGCTCGATCCGGCGAAACTGTTCAAAGTCTTCAACGATCCCGTGAGTGTAAACCCAAAACGTGTAGTTCAGCTCCGTCATATCGCCGCGAAGTGAAGGGTCGCTCACACGCGCCGCGAGAATCGCCTCGATCACGTCCATCGTCGGAAACGTCGAGAGCGACGATTCGCTCCCAGAGTAAGAGTCGATCATCTCCGCACCCGAAAAGACCATCTCCGTTAGAACGTCGTCTTGGGCACCAAACGCCTCAAGAACTTTCCGCGACGCCTGATTGATATTGATTCGGCCCGTGACCGGTTTGTCGCTGGTTGTGAGATTGTCGTAGAGCAGCGGCAGGTAAACACTCATCTCATCGACATCGAGCGTAAACGGCGACGGCGGAAGCGACGACAGATTTTGTTGACCGCCACCACCGGAAATACTCGATACCAAACTGGCAACGTTGCCAGACGCCGCCGCCGATGTCGCCGCAGCGGTTGTCGCGGTTGCTGGTGGCGTGCCGACGAGATCGAGAAGCGAGTTGATTTTGTATTTCTGTTTGTACGCAATGATGTAGTCGATCCATTCCGTCTCGGAGAAACGCTCTTCGAGTTCGGTGCGGAGTGTTGCGGCGTCGTCTTGGTTGACGTTTATCTTTGGAAGTCCGGTGGAGGTGTACATTGACTCTGCGCTATCGAGCGTGAGGTACGCGACCAGTCCGAGATTGAGCGAGCCATCATTGACACCGTATTCTTCGTTGATTTCGGTGTCGTCGGGTTCGCCGAGGTCGCACAGTCCGTTGCGATTCCAGTCGGTGCCGTAGAGCAGCGTTTGCGTGACGCCTCGAACGAGCAGAAGTTCGTCGAGCGAGTCGGGGACGCGGTTTCGCGTCAGGTATGGCGGATCGAGCGTGGAATAGTATTCCGACTCTGCACCAAACTCGCGTGGTTCATCGTCGTCGTCGATCCAGTCGAGGATCGCCTCGGCGATTTCCTCGGTGACGCCGGGGAGCCGCATCAAAAAATACTTGCCGTACCCCGGCATTGACTTCTCGGTTGCAAGTATCCAGTGCAAGTTAATTTTCGTTGATTCGTCTTCGAGTCCGTAACGTATCGCATCGCCGAGCAGGCTGCCGTCGTCTGAAAGTGCGGGGACGACGAACGAAAAACGACCGAGGTCGCGTTCATCGGTCGCGGTACGGAGCGACACGTCACCGCCGCGACTTGCACCGGTTGTCGAGATTCCTTCCATCACGACTTGTCCGCAGAAGAGTGTTGGGTTGTCGTAGACTCCGCCGAGTTCTAAAATTGTCGCATCGTCGAACATCAAAACCAGTCGCAGATACTCGGTTCCCGATTCGGTGAAGAGACGAACTTGCCGCTGGCGAACGGCGTGATTTGCCAGACGAACCTCCGTGAGCATGAGACGCGAAAACGTCACCGCAATAAGCGAGAGTATCACGACCACGACGAGTACCAAAACCAAGACGGTTCCGCGTGATCTGTTCATGAAATGAAGCTCCGGTTTGGTTTTGGAGGGGAATCAGAGCACGAAGCGTAAGCGAGTGACTAAATCAGAACGCGAAGCGTAATCGAGTGACCAAATCAGAACGCGAAGCGTAAGCGAGTGCCCGAATCAAACAAGATTCCCGCATACGCGGGAATGACGCAACGGTCTGTGAACAGTTCCGCTATTGGTGATGTCATGCAAAAAGGGCAACCGGCAGACCGGTCGCCCTTCTCTCTTTTGCTACACGGCAGCACTCCAAAAGAGTGGCACGCAAGACGGAGAAACTTACTTCACCGCTTCTTTGAGTCCCTTGAGAGCACGGACCTTGACCCGTTCGTGCGCTGGCTTGGCGGGGATGTCGCGGAACTCGCCCGGGCGGAGCGGGTTCGGGACGTTCTTCTTCGCCGGTGCCGCCTTGACGTGCTTCTTCTCGACCTTGAGGAGTCCGGGCAGCGTGAACGCCCCCTCACCCTTCGGGCCAAGGCTGGCACGAATCATGTCGCACAGTGTATCGACTACAGCCATAACGTCCTTCTTGGACAGCTCGGTAGTCTCCGCGATCTGGGCGATGATCTGAGTCTTCGTCAGCGGTTTCTTGACAGTCTTTGCCATGTCTACTTTCTCCATAACTCTGGGATTGTGGATTGTATACCAAACCACTTGGTATACACCAAATTCATTGCATGCCAAACCACTTGGCACGCTACCAAATGCGGTACCTCCGCGACACCTTGAATGTGCGAAGAGCAAAATCGTGCGGCTATCTTCGCATCGAATTGCACTCTGTCAAGAGACGGGGTGTGCTTTTTTGGGCTTTTTTTGGTTTTTTCCTAAAGGTCACCGCAAGGCGTCAATGTCCTGCTTTTTCAGTCTTCAGCTCTCTGATACGCACATTGCGGAACGCAACCGGATCACCGTGACCGAGAAAACCGACGAAACCTTTCTCACGAAAGAGACCCGGATGTTGGTTGCCATCCATTGTCGGCTTGTCACGAAACTCTGCGATGTCTGCATCGACGATCACTTCGTCATTGAGAATCACTTTGATCTTCGTTCCGTCGGCGATTACCTCTTCGCGGTTCCACTCGCCGACCGGTTTGAGATAGTCGTTTTTGTCGGCGTTACGCTTCGACGGGACTACGCCATAGATCGATCCGTGATATTGATACGGTTTCAGATTGGCGTACTGCGGCGCAAAGTTGTCGAGGATTTGCAGTTCCATTCCGTTGTAAGCGGCGTCGCTGTCAACGCCTGCTGCGCGGACGCCGAGTCCGTTGTTTCCACCTGCGGGGAGACGAAACTCAAACCGCAAATGAAAGTTGCCGTATTCTTTCTTCGTCAGCAAGTTTCCGCCCTTGCGACAAACGATGACGCCGTCCTCGATTGGATAACCATCAATCGCACCTTGCCAAATCTCCGGCGACAGTTTCTCTCCGTCGAAGAGAATGACAAATCCCGCCTTCTTTTCGGCGTCCTTGTTTTCCGCGATCTTTTCGTCGGCGGCAAACAACACGCCGCCCGCAATCGCACACAAACTCGCACACACAATTAACGTCGTTCGCAGTTTCATTTTTGGGTCTCCTTTGTCGTTGAGTGGGACAAAACGTAAGCGTTCACGGTTGATTCTGAATTCGTCACCCCCGCGTACTCGGCGGGGGCCTAGAGCTAACGCTTTGGGGTTCGCTTGCGCGAGCCATCGCTATCGCGTCTGCTTGCAGTGTTGTTCTCTGGATGCCCGCCGAGTACGCGGGCATGACGGAACATGGCGTGAACGGATACCACAAACATCACATCCCCGTCGCAAACCGGATGTTGCTGCGGCGGAGCAAACGGCACAAGTCGTAAACCGCAAGAACGTCGCCGCAGGCGACATCGCGCGCGGGGGCGATCACGGTAATCGATTCAGTCGGTTCGGCGGTGAGTGTTTGGCGCACGGCGTCGAGCGAGTCGCACGGCGTCTCGCCAACACGCCACCGACATCCAGACTCGCCAGCAGACGCAACGCGAATCCAAACCATCGGCAGTTCCGGTTTTGGCGGCGACGACGTTGCGGCAGAGACAACCCCTTCGTGCGCGAGACTTGCAGCGAGGTCTTCTTCGAGCGGCTGAAAACTCGCCGTACAAATGAAGAAGACAAGGAGCAAAAAAATGACGTCGATCATCGGCGTCATCGGTGCCCCAAAACTGCGTCTGCGAACTGGGAATGTCTTCGCCATGGTGGTCGTTCAGTCGCTCCCCTCATCGAACTGCGACTCAAACAGACCAAGGATTGCACTCATGCAACCCTCGGCGTCGTCGCCGTGGACTTCCAAAATAATCTGGTCGCCAAACCCTGCACCAAGCGACAGCAGATCGAGTACGCTCCGTCCGTCGGCGACTTGGCGTCCCTTCGAGTAAGAGACGTGGCATCGAAACTCCATCGCCTTCTTGGCCAGCATCGTCGCCACGCGGGCGTGTATGCCGTGCCGATTGGGGACAACAAGGTCGCGCGATCGCTTCGCTTCTACCGACATCACTTCCCTCCGAACAAGTTGTTGTCGGCTTCTTCGAGGAGCGTTACGATGTCGGCCTGATTTTTGACCTGCTTAAGAAAGCGGCAGAAGGCGTCGTCTTTGAGTTGCCGCGTGATGTACTCCAGCGCGCGAAGGTGTTCGCTCGGACGATCCGGTGGCGAGACCAGCAGAAAGAAAAGGTGAACCTTCTCGCAATCGAGACTGTCGAAGTCGATCCCATCGGCACTAACGCCGACACAACCAACCAATCGCTCGACACTCGGATGCTTCGTGTGAGGAACCGCAATACCGCGACCGATGCCGGTCGAGCCGAGTTCCTCACGCTTGACAATCGACTTGATTACCGTGTCTTTGTCACCTTTCTTTATTCCGCCCGCATTGAGGAGAGACTGAACCATCTCGTCAATAACGGCCATTTTGGTGCTCGCCTTAATCTCGTGAATTATCGCGTCACGGAGTATAAAGTCGGCAAATTTCATAAACCAGTGCTCCTTTCGAGTTGAGTGCTTTGTTCGCTGGCGTTTCTTGGACGAGACGCCAGTTGTGTTGTTGTACAGAAGTCGGTTGTAATTTCCAGTAACGAAACGGTAGCGGCCCATCGAGGCGTCATTGCCGCGAGCCGCGGTACTGCGGAGGGCGAAGCCTACAAATCGCCCCGTAACGGGGCTAACTGTGAAGACGTTCTTTGTGTTTCTTGATTTGGTGTTCGACTTTGTGTATCGCCTGATCGAGCGAGCCGAACATATCCGCTGATTGGTGCGCCGCAACGAACTCGTGCGAGTGTTCCGCCGTCACCTTGAGTTCCATATTTGGCTCTTCGGGCTTGCTCAAGTCTACAATCACCTCGATACCGGTTAGCCGGTCGAAGAACCGCGTTACCTTGCTAACCTTCTCCCGAATCTTTTCTTGCGTTACTTCGCTCAAGTGACCGTGACGTGCTGAAATGGCAATTTGCATTGTGATCGTTTCCTTTCTGTTTTGTGTTACCGTTCACGTTTTTTGTGGGATGTGACTCACGCTGTCTTACCGCAGCGCATCTTCAAAGTCGGAGAGTGAGTGACACGTCGCTGCGAAAGCAGTTAACTCCGCAAGACGGTCAAAGTCGGTGACAGTGTAAACCTTTGCCGGAATGTCCTGCGGTAGGAGTCCGAAACGTGCTTTCAGCACAGTCAAAATCGCCAGAACTTCGCCTTCGGCTTTACCTTCGGCCTTACCTCTAGCTTCACCTTCGGCGATACCCTCTTCGCGGGCATCGTCGAGACGCATTTGGTGGTCAAACTCCGCCAACCGCCGACGCCGAATATAATCCTGAACCTGTTCATCCGACGAAAAACGCACAAGCTCGTTACGCACTTCCATCAAGATCGGATCGTGTTCGACAAGTTGTAACATATCCTCTTCTCCTTTATCGCTACCATACGCCAAAAAAAGTAGCCAGTGACGCAAGAAAAATGTCGGACGTCGGTTTGACCAACCCACTTTCGGACTTGTTCCTCGTTTTCCGCCAACCAGACTTTTTCATGGGCGGGAAGTATACACCCACCGCGATTTTATACTACTCCCCCTGTTTTTTCTGTAGCGCACGAACAACGGCAACCTTGTCGGCGGCGTTGATAATGCACGACGAGACCGCGACTCGCGTGATCCCACAGTCCCAAATCTCACCAACATTTTCAGGCGTAATCCCGCCGATGGCAAACGTCGGGATCGTGACTCCGTTCGCAATGCTGCGGAGTGTTTCGCTGTCAACGAACTGTGTTAACTGTGGTTTCGTTGACGACGCAAAAACGGGGCCAATCCCGATGTAATCGGCTCCGTCGCGCATCGCTGTCAACGCTTGTTCACGCGAATGCGTTGAGACACCGATCAAAACTTTTCGTGGCGACGACGACAAAATCCGCCGCGCCGCGTCCGGCGAAAGTTCGTCTTGGCCGAGGTGAACGCCGTCGGCGTCGAGCGCGAGTGCGATGTCGATTCGGTCGTTGACGATGAACAGCGTCCCGCTTTGCGACGTAAGTTCGCGGACAATCTCGCCACGCTCCATAAGTACGCGGTCACTCACTTCTTTGTCGCGGAGCTGAATCACGTCAACTCCAGCGGCGATCAGTTCAGTCACACGTTCGCGGAGCGCGTCGCCGGACTCGGCGGCGTCGGTGATGACGTAGACTTCGGCGGAGCCGAGGCGAGAGGCGAGAGGCGAGTTTGATGTGGACAATGTGGACGGTGGTGAAGCCTCAATCACTTCGCCGGTTTGCATCTCTTTTTCGAGCGTGTAACAGCGGTAACGGAGTTGCTCGACCGCGCGGGCCGCGCGCGGATTTTCTAACTTGAGAAACTCTTCAAGCGTTCGGAGCGACTCCGAGAGTCGTGCGGCGTTCGCGGCGAGGATGTCGCGCGGCACGACGCGATGGTATTCGCCGTCGGCTTCGATTGTCGTGCCGACATCGTTTGTCGTTTCGCGTGCCGCGAGTCGTTCGTCATACGCGAGACACTGTAACGCGGTTGCAAGCTCGTGCCGCACGTCTTTGAGACGCCGCGTGAAGTCCGCCGCGTTCATCACGAAACGTGCGTAGTCTTCCAAAACGCGAACCGCCTCACGCGCACGATTCGCCGCTGCGTCAAGCAGACGCAAAACTGAAAACGGCAACGTCGTTGGTGTTGTCGCCGAAACTTCGTCAACGTCTCGCGCGATTGATTCCGGTTTCGCACTCGCGGTGAACGGCGACGGCAACGTGTCGTCGTCAACGAAGTCGATGACATCGTGACACGGCTTGTGTTCGTCGGCGGCGTGCGGAGAGTGTGCGTCGTTTGACGTTGCGTAGAGTCGTTCGGTTCGCGTGAAGAGTTCGTTCGGTTCGAGGTTTGCGTGTTCACGCATCCAGTCGCCGACATCGCCATCGTCGAGCGCGACGGCGAGGAGAAGATGTTCGGTCGCCATCGCAAACGCCGAGACGCAAAACGTTTTCGGCACGTCGCGTCTGACGCGAATAATTCCGCGTTGGCTGTTGCGGATGTCGGTGTCGAGCGTTTCGTTGAGCCGCGTACACCGCTGCCAAACAGTTGTGAGAGCCGCTTCAACCTGCGGCATCACACGACCGACGTGAACCTGCTCGCCATCGACGTAAAACTGAATCGTACTCGGTGTGGCAGACGGCGCGGCATACGTCGGCTGCGGCGGGAACACTGGTTGCGGAGTTGGCGGGCTTTTGGTCTCTTCGTCTGCCGCGGTGTTGTCTTCTGTTGACGCCGATTCGCTCGGCGGCGACGCTGGACTCGGAATCCCAAACCGCGTTGCAACGACATCGTGCGTAATCTCTTCGGCGGCGAGCCATTCTGCTGCGCGGCAGTCTTCTTCGGTCACGAGTGCATCGAGCAGCGACAGCGGCGAGACACCCGCGCCGCCGCTGATGAGGCGGTAGAACGCGATATTCTGCCAGATATAAGGCGAAGCGGCCCGCTGTAAAACGCGAAACGCCGCGTGAGAAAGGTCAATACGCATCGTGCCATTTTAACTGGGAAAACGATGGGCGATATAGGGGACGCGGAAATTCGGTAACCGAGTCAACGCTGGCAAGATACAGAATTATCGTCATCATCGCTACGTTCGTCTTAAGCGGGCAAAATGGAAAAATCGTCAAAGTTGACTCACCGGTACAAACTCTAAAGTCGATAAAACCGAGTGGATGGCCTCCTTGCTCTTGCGCGAGGTGGCTGTACAGAATGCAAGAAATCACGGATAAATCAGGCAACTCGCTGGTTCCTCAAAACAGTTTGGGTACCGTATCATGAAAAGATCATATCAAATAGCGTCGGCGTTTTTCCCAATCGTCGTTTTACTCGCGGCAGTGACGCCGATGGTCGGTGCGGCTGCACCGCGTTCGGTCAGCGGCGCGAACGGGAATGTCACGGTTGAGATCGACGTGCGCGGTCAAGAGCGTGCCAGAACGATGCCAGCGGATTCGCAAGCGTCACAGCCGGCGTCGCAGCATCAGCACCGCACGTCTTCTTCGTCGTCATCGCGCCCCGCACCGCAAAACGACGACAACGCACCGAGCATATTCGACAAGTTCAAATCGTCGATGTCGAGTTTCGGTCGTCGCGTCTTTGGCGACGACGAAGCAGCAACGTCTGCACCGAGCAGTTCTGCCAGTGCGACAGCACCAGCTTCCGACGGTTCTCGCAACTTCGGCAGTGAAGGAAACTCGACGTCAACCCCAACTACGCCGCCGCGAACAGTGCCGCCGAAGCCGGTAACTGGTAGTCCGTCGCGCGACGATGCTGCGAATGAAGTTGCGATGGTGGAGCGTCCCGCGACGGCATCGTCGGTCGGTTCGCGTCGTAATGCGGAACTCGATTCGCGTTCGGCGGAAGTGGCCGCAGTCCCAGCAAACGATGAAAGTGCAATCAGTGCCTACGAGCGACTTCGTGCATTGCGGTCGCGTGCCCAAGGGCTTGCTGGTGCCGAAACGGTTGCTCCAGCCCCACGAATCGCTGGGCGAATCGACGTCGATGCGGTCGAACGTCAGACGCAACCGGCCCGACCGGTGATGCCATCGCTGGCCGACCCTACGAACGTCCGTCCGCGTGGAGTGACTGCGTTCGATGACAGCACAAACAAGCCGTCGGTCTACCCAACGACTGTCGCACACCTCCCGCCGCTACAGACGACACCGCAACACGACCCTTGGAACACGGCCTCTGAAGCGGTGCGTAACGCGAGACAGATGCCACAGCAAGAGACCAGACCCGCGACGATCAATTCCGTTCCGCGCGACCCGTGGGGGAATCCGCTCACAACCGACGCCAGCAGTGGCGTTGACAGTTTCGGGACTTCAAATACGCTGCGTGGTTCCGCGACAACGACACAAGCAATGCCGCAACCGAAATCGTCTGCTGGCCAGTCGCGTGGAGTGACAGACATCCAAGTTCAAGGCTCGGATGATCGTACAACTGATCGTGCGACTGTTGCAAACACACCGGTACTCGAAGTCACCACGCAGGGGCCGCAGAGTATCGTCGTCGGTCAGGAATCGGCGTATCGAATCAAGATCAGCAATCGCACGTCGGCGACTGCGGAACAGGTCGTCTGTTCGATTGAACTGCCGTCGTGGGTTGACATTCAGCCGCCGGATGTCTCTGCTGGTACGACCGACATACTCCCCGCCGAGACCGGCGATACCAAGGCGAAACTGTTCCGCTGGAAGCTCGACAAAATCGACCCGCGCGGCGAAGACCAACTCGTCCTGTATCTGATTCCGCGTGAACGCAAGGCGTTCAGTTTACAGTTGCACTACGACTTCAAACGCCCATCGGCGGTAACGGAGATCGACGTGCGTGAACCGCGTCTCGAAATGTCGCTTGATGGGCCGGGGAAAGTTCTCTGGGGGAGCGAGGAAGTTTATCGTCTGCGAATTCGCAACGTCGGTAACGGCGACGCCGAGTCGATTCAGCTTGTACTTCTGTCGTCGAGTGACACCGAAGGGAGTAGTGTCGAACCGTTCGTTCTTGACATGCTCAAAGCGGGCGAAGAGAAGACGCTCGAAGTGAAGGCGTGGGCGCGGCAAAACGACGTGCTCGAAATCAACGTCATCGCAACTGGGCCATACAATCTTGAGGCGAAGACTTCGCGTCGCGTCCTCGTGATGCGACCACAGCTTGAGGTTTCGGTCGATGCGCCGTCGCTGCAATTTGTCGGGAACACCGGCGAGGCGACGATCACGGTTCGCAATAACGGCAACGCACCCGCCGACAACGTAGAGATCATCGCAACGCTTCCGCTCGGCGCGAAGTACATCTCGAACACGCTCGGCGGAAACGTGACACCGCAAAACGACGTTGTGTGGAGCGTTGAATCAATTCCGGTCGGCGGTGAGTTTATTGCGAAGGTAATGTGTGAATTGCGTCGTCCGGGGGCGTGTCGATTCGACGCATCTGTCCGCGAACAGACTGGTCTTTTGGTCAAAGGAACGGCGACGACTGACGTTGAATCTATCGCCGACTTGTCGATGAAACTCCAGAATCCGCAGGGGCCAATCGAACTTGGTGCGGAAGCTCTCTACACCGTAACGCTCACCAATCGCGGGACGTGTGCGGCGGAAAACGTGGAGGTAGTAATCGCGTTTGCGGAACAGGTTGACCCTGTTCGCATCGAAGGTATGAGTGGAGAAATCGACGCCGCGCGTGGGATGGTCGTCTTCGACAAGATACAGAGTCTTGGGCCGGGGCAACCACTTTCGTTACAGGTTTACGCTCGTGCGAAGAGTGCGGGGACGCACAAAGTTCGTGCGGAGGTGATTTGCGAATCGACAAACACACACATCGCGCACGAAGAGTCGAATCTCTTCTACGCCAAACAGCGCGCCGCCGAACCGCGTAACACCGAGAAGGCACCACCACCGAAGATGCTCGACAGCGGTGCAAGCGTACCGCCAGCGGTTCCACAAACAACAGCACCGTCGGTGACAACACCGCCCGTGACGGTGCCGGAACCGTTTGAACCAGTCGCGCTCCCGTCGCCTGCGAAGCTGCCGACCAATTCGCCGCCCGCAATGGTACCATCGCCGTTTGGCCCCACAACGACGCTCCCGCCACTCAAGTAGAAATCGTGCAACGTCTCAATCTCCTACTCTGTATCGTTGCACTCGTTTCGCCGCTTCTTGCGAACGATGTCGAACAGCGACTCGTTCGCATCGAGACCGTTGGCGGGACCGACACTGTTGGCACCGGCTCTGCCGTCACAATAACGAGCGATGCGGCGGCGACTGGCGTACTACTCGACTCCACGCAGCGCGACGGTAAAACGTGGTGCGAAGTTGTCACGAGTTTCTATCAGTTTCGGAATCGTCCAAGTGCGATCATCGTGCGACTTTCGGACGGCTCGTCGCACTCCGCGCGACTCGTGGCAACGGATCATACGCGAATGTTAAGTTTGCTAACGTGGGAATCGCCGCGCGAAAGTCGCGTAGTTCAACCGCCGCTGCGAGAAAGTCGTGTGCAAATTGGCGACGCCGTTTCCGCCATCGGACTACTCCCCGATGCGGTTGCGAAAACATCTGGCATCGTCAGCGGGACGCGGCGATTCTGGGGACGAGCGATTCAGACCGACGCCGCAGTCGGCCCAACAAACTACGGCGGACTTCTGATTCATCGTGACGGCGGTGTGATTGGCGTCTTGGTTCCGCTCACGCTTACCGATGCGAAGTTGTTTGAAGGTGCCGACTTTTACGACAGCGGCGTCGGGTTTGCAATTCCGTGGAGCGATGCTGTTTTGCGAGTTGTTCCGCGACTCCGCGAGGGGCACGACTTACACGAAACGGCGACGGGGATCAGGTTTGCTCCGTCGTCGGTTTGGATCGGCGGTGCTGCGTTGGTCGATTCGGTTGAACCGAAGTCGCGTGGTGAAGCGGCAGGGATCGTCGCGGGCGACACTATCGTCGCCATCGACGGTAACGCCGTCACCTCGTCGCGTCAAGCCACCTTTTTGTTTGCGGAGCGGTACGCAGAAGACGCAATCTCGGTAACAATTCGTCGCGGCACAAACGAAGTTACGCTCGTTCTCGAACCATCGCGCGACAAACCGTAGACTTGTTCGGAAACATTAAATTAGGGCGATTTGATAGTTCAGGTTCGGCATAGCCGAACCCTCCAGTTGTCATACGCCGCTGGCGTGGAGGGTTCGGCTATGCCGAACCGCTGTGCAGGTGCAAGTTTCCGAACAGTTCTACGCCACCACTCGTTCACGCAGCATCGACAAAAAAGTCTCGGCTTCGGCGCGGGTGACTTCGTTGCGGTCGTAGTGGAGTGCGAGGAAGAGGCGGCCAGCGTAGGTGACGGCGTTGATTCCGAAAACTGTAAACGCGCGGAGCGGTGGTGCGCCGGAGAGTTCGGTCATTTCGAGTTCGGCGTCGGTGCCGCTGCAAATCACAATTTTGCCGTCGCGCATCGCCAGCGGTGTCTTTCGCATCGCCTCGCCGTGATTCGTCAGAACACACGACGACCAGCAGCGGCGTTGCTTCATCATCATCCGAAAACCGCCGAAGACTCGTTTGAAGAAACCGAGTCCCCACAAAAACGCCCAGCCTAGTCGGTGACGTTTGATGTGGCTCATCTCGCGGTGAATCGCGGCGACAAACGTTTCGTGCTCCGCACTTCTGATGTGACTCGGACGCCGGTCGAGAAAGACCATACTCACGCGGTTTGCGGCTGTCGTGAGTTCGTCGGAATCGAGACGAAGATTCGTCGGGACGGCGATGCGGATGTAGCGGTCGTTTGCGAGCGGTCGTTTCACAACGTCGCACCATTCTACGATTGTTTGGTACGCCGCCGCCAACAACACGTCGTTCAACGCCAGATGCGACTGGCGTACACGGTGACGGAGTTTCGATGTCGTTTCTGTGTCGAGAGATGTTTCGATGATTGCGGTGTTCGCGGTTGACGTGTTTGCGTTTGCATTTGGCGCGACGATTGGTTGAACGCGGTTTACGAGGAACGTCCACGCGCGGAGCAGTCCCCACGTTTGCGACGGGAGCGACCCCCACCATCGCCACCACGTCGCGGCGAAGCGATTGCGACGCGAAAGTATGTTGACGATTTTGTTCACGTCTGAAGTTGTTGTCGGCGAGTCGTTCTCGTATGCGAAGAAGAGGTCTTCGAGAAACTGGTATATCCCGACGCCGTCGCAGGCAGCGTGGTGAAACTCGGTAACGATGTCGGTCTCGTCGCCAGTCTCGTTGTTGTTGCGAGTGAAGACGTGGAGCCGCATCGTTGTTTCGCGGGTGAAGTCGAACGGCGTCGGAGCGGGGAATGTCGGTTCGCCGTCGCAGTTTGACGTGTCGTTTTCATGCCAGATGATCGGAACGTTGGGCTTGGGATCGAGTTCCCATTCCCAAACGTCGCGTCGTGGCGAGACAATTTTCGCGTGGAGTAACGGATGCAGTGTCGCGGCGGCGGTGACGGCGCGAGCGAGCCGTTCGCGGTCGAGTCGCCCGCGGAGTCGTACCCGCACGAAACAGTTCATGGGGTGTACCTCGCTCCCGTCGAGCACCATGTATTCTTCAAACGGTGTTAGTCGCATCGCGGAGGTTGCGGTAAAGTTTCGTTGCACGCACAATCAGAGCACGAAGCGTAAGCGAGTGAAACAATAGACCCGTTCTGAAACTTGCACTCACACTGCGGTTCGGCGTAGCCGAACCCTCCAAACGCCTTGCGGTGTATGGCTGGAGGGTTCGGCTATGCCGAACCGGAACTACCCAATCGCCACAACTTGGAGTTTCTGAACCGATCTATTCAGAATACAAGGCGTACAGGTCTGCCTTGACAAAACGTGGCGATCCTGTACACTTCCGCACCCCGCTTCTGTCACGGGGGCGTCATCTTTGATAGAGAGATTGTAGCTCAGTTGGTAGAGCAACGGACTTTTAATCCGTAGGTCATGGGTTCGACCCCCATCAATCTCATAGCGGAGTCTCATCGTGGCCGCGTTTCTTCGCGTCAGTTCTTTTTCCCGCCGCCGAGGATGTTGAAGAAGCCGCTGCTTTTCGGGGCCGCCACTTGACGCTCTTTCGGGTAGTCGATCCCTATCGCGTGGAGTGCGCGGATCGCGTCGATACCGATTTGCATCGCCTCGTTCAGGTAGTCGTCGCGGACGATGCCAGCGTCTTTGTCGATGAGCGAGTCGAGACGCTCCTTCTGCTTTTTGTCGGCGTTGAGACGCTCGATCTCAGCGAAGTATTTCTCTTCGTTGAGCGTTCGCGTTTTGCGAGACTTGATTTCGTTATACGACTGAATGTCTTTTTTCACCGCCGCAAACTCTTCGCTCTTCGCAACCCGCGCCTCCGACTTCGCACGCAACTCCGGCAACATCTCTGCCGGAACGTAATTGTATTTCGGGAAACTCTTCGCCGTACCGATGTTCGGGAAGTCGAGCGCGTAGTCGAGGTCTTCTTCCGTTACGTCTTCGAGCACGTCAAAAAACGACGGCAACACAACGTCTGAACGCACACCCTTCTTCTGCGGCGACTCGCCACTAGGACGGTAGAACCCCTGAATCGTAAGCTTAATCGCCCCGTAATTCTGCGGCAACTGCAACATCTCGGCCAAGTCTTTGATCTGCTGAACCGACCCTTTGCCGTGCGTCCGCGAGTCGCCGATGATGAGACCGCGACCGTAGTCTTGAATCGCACCGGCAAAGATTTCACTCGCACTGGCCGAGAACTTGTTAATCAAAACCACGAGCGGCCCCGTCCACGCGACGCTCGGATCGCGGTCGGTCTTGGCGTCGCCAGCGGGCGATTCGAGGTCTTTTGTCTGCACAACGCAACCAGTTTCGATGAACAGTCCAGTGAGCGCAATCGCTTCGTGGAGCGAACCACCGCCGTTAAACTGAAGGTCGAGAACAACAAGATCAACTCCGTCCTTGACGAAGTCGTCGAGAATCTTTTTGATGTCGGTGACGGTGCTCTTCGGATTCGGGTCGCCGCGACGGAGTGCTTCCATATCGAGATAAAAACTCGGCAAGTTAATCACACCGACGCGATACGGCGTCCCGTCTTCTTTCGTACCGCAATCGAAGATCGCCGACTTCGCCGCCTCGTCTTTGAGTTCGATTTTGTCGCGGACGATCCGAACAATTTTCTTTCCCGATCCGTCGTTTGCAAGCACTTCGAGCCGCACCGTCGTTCCGCGCTGGCCACGAATCTTTTGGACAACATCGCCGAGTTTCCAGTCTACAACGTCTTCAATCGGCCCCGCGTCGCCTTGACCGACGCCGATGATTTTGTCTTCCGGTTTCAGTTCGCCCGACTTGTCGGCAGGGCCGCCGGGGACCAGTTTTTTGACAACAGTGTAACCATCGATCCCTTGCAGCGTCGCGCCGATACCTTCAAGACGCAGATTGATTTGCGTGTCGAAGCTCGACTGCGTTGTCGGCGACATGTAAGATGTGTGCGGGTCGTAGGCGTTGCAGATGGAATTGAGATACGTCTCAACGATGTCGTCAACCGACGACGCACTTACGCGGAGCATCCGATTTTGAAGACTGGCGTAACGTCGCTGGAGCCGCACAATCGGGTCTTCATCACTGGAGGACGACGTAGCACTGTTTGGCGTTGACGTGCCGTCCGATTCTTTGGCGTCGTTCTTCTTTTTCTTTTCGCGCGACTCGGCTTTGAGTGCGAGCAGTTCGATCTTGATCTGTTTCCGCCAACGAGCGTTCGCCTCGGCTACGTCGCTTGGGTACGGAAGCGTTTTGTAGTCGATGACGTAATCTTCATCGACGGTGAGGTCAATCGGTTCGCGGAGAATCTGCTGCACAGTCTTCATCCGTTCGACGAAACGCTGGAGATAGAGGTTGTAAATGTCAAACGGAACCGAGAGAGTCTCTTCGGTCGCACCCTTGGCGAGTGCGGCGAAGGTGTCGCGGTATTTGTTGTACGCATCGACATCAGACTGCAAGAAATAGAGCTTGCGTGAATCGAGCGACTTGAAGTAGAGGTCAAACGCGCGGCGTGAAACCTCGACGTCGATGGGGCGATGTGAAAGGTGTTGCGATTCGAGAATGCTGACGTAGTTGCGAACGATCATTCGTTCGCGCGGGCCGGGTTTGAACGACGGGACGCCATCGGGGAGAACCGTCACCGAACCTACAGCCGGCGCAATAGCGTCCGCAGACGGGCCGCCGCTCTTCGGCAAAAGCGGCGTTGCCACTTGGGCAACGACAAACGACGTAGCAATCAAAACCAAACCGAGCGCAAGAGACGATAAACGCATAGTAAACTCCTAACAGAGATTGTTGATTGTGTAAACGGAAATCAAACACGGTGGTAAGGATACCACACGAACGGACAAAATCAATGGACGCTCACGAAAAGGAACGGTGAGGGTGTAGTAAAGTTTTGCTTGCACGAGAACATTGGTTGTCCGAGTTTTCGCCCCAACGGGGCGACAGAGCTTAGCCGTGGGTGAGCGGTACTCCGCGAACCCACGGTCAGCGACCACAACAGAATCCGTAGCCCCAACGGGGCGTAAGAGTTGTGTATGCGGTTCAATTCTTGCGCCCCGTTGGGGCTTTCTGGATTTTGGGGGTTCCGTACCGTGGGTTCGCTCCGCTCACCCACGGCTAAGCTCTTGCAGCCCCGTTGGGACGTGTGGGCCTTTTTGGTCTTGTTCTACCGTGCGCGGCATTGACGCAAGTGTCGTGTTTTCCTGCGTCGCGGTTTTTTCCTTGTCGCTGATGCTATCTGTT
>JBOFSQ010000033.1:0-90816 GCA_051651625.1 Thermoguttaceae bacterium
TTAGCCGTGGGTGAGCGGTATTCCGCGAACCCACGGTCAGCGAACCCCAAAAATCCGTAGCCCCAACAGGGCGAAAGAGACGAAGTAGAACAGATTCTTGCGCCCCGTTGGGGCTTGCTGGATTTTAGGCTTCCGTACCTAAGCTCTTGCTGCCCCGTTGGGGCAAATGCGCAATGCAAGTCAGCAGCCAAAACTTTACTACACCCAACGGTGACTTTGGTCGCCGCTGCGTTCACCGAATCCGATCCGCTCTTGAACGGTGTAGAGTGGTCGTTCTTTGGTTTCCATGTATGTCTTACCGAGGTACTCACCGATGACGCCGAGCGAGATAAGCTGCATTCCGCCGAGCAGCAGAATTGTGATGATAAGCGTCGGCCAACCGGCGGTTTTCAGTTCGATAAAGAAAGTCTCGTAGACGACGTACATCGCATAGACGATGCCGATGGCCGCGACGAGAAAACCGGAGTAGGTAATCCAGCGTAGCGGTTTGGTCGAGAATGCGGTGATGCCGTCGATTGAGAGTTGTATCAGTTTACGAATCGAAAACTTTGACTGTCCGGCGAATCGTGGGTGCGTAGTGTACGGGACACCACACTGGCGGAAACCGAGCCAGCAGATCAGTGCGCGGAGGAAGCGTGGGCGTTCTTTCATGCGATTCAGGTAATCGACCACTGCGCGGTCGAGGAGCCGAAAATCGGAGACGCCTTCAGGCATATCGAGATCAGACAAGACGTTGAGCGTTTTGTGAAAGAGCGAAGATGTGAACCGTTTGAAACGGCTTGTCTTCGCGTCGTAAGTTCGCTGGGCGTAGACACTTTCGTAGTGTTCGTCTTGCCAACGCTTCACCAGTTCGGGGATCAGCTCTGGCGGGTGCTGGAGGTCGGCGTCCATGATGATTACGGCGTCGCCGCGTGCGTGTTCGAGGCCGGCGGAGATGGCGATTTGGTTGCCGAAGTTTTTCGCAAAGTGAACGGCCCGAACACGCTCGTCGTTCGCATTGAGCGAACGGATGACATCGAGCGACCCGTCGCCGCTGCCATCGTTGACGAAGACAATTTCCCACTTGAGCGGGAGTTTTTCCAGTACATCCTTGACTTCACGATAGAACTCGCGTAGCGACGGTTCTTCGTTGAAGACCGGAACGACAATTGAGATCAGTGGCGGTGAAGCGATAGCCATTTCGCCGAAAGAGACCGTGGGTGATTCCATAGAAGTAATCGACTGCGTGGTGAATCCATTCCCGATAACGACAACAGGGGTTTTCGGAGGCGGGAGTATACCGTCTTTTCCCGCATACGCCAGATGCCACGCACACCAGACTCGCCACACAGGATTGTAGTAAAGTTTCACATGCAAGTGACGAATCGTCAACAATTTACGACGGTAACCCCCAATGCACCCCCCTACTGGTTGGAAACGGGGGTAAAAGAGGCGATTTTAGGCGACGCTAGCGACAGACCGAAAAAGCCTAGAAAAACGATACTTGCGGCGTTTTGTGAGAGAACACAAAAAGACCCACCGCGTAGCTCGCGGCAAATAACAATGCGGGCGAGAGGACTCGAACCTCCACGCTGTTAAGCACCAGATCCTAAGTCTGGCGTGTCTGCCAATTCCACCACGCCCGCCGGAGTGTTGGTGCGTATTCTATGGAGTTGCGCCCGCGTGACAAGGTGAGGGTGCAAAATCTCCAAACCGTTCACGGTCATGCCCGCGTACTCGGCGGGCATCCATCGCTATCGTATCCGCAGATTTCACAGATTCACGCAGATTGTTGTTGCATCGTTTACAAGCAGTTCTTTTTTCTCACACAAAGGCACGAAGGCACAAAGAAGAATTTTAACGCGGAAATCGCGGAAAGACGCGGAAGTTCAGCATTCCGCGTTCTCTCTCCTCTTCGTGCCTTTGTGCCTTCGTGTGAACAAAAAAGAACTGCCAATAAAGCAAAAAATCTGCGGCATCTGCGGATTAAAAATGAACGGTGTTTCGATAACTTTGCTCTAGTGCTTTGGAAAATTGAAGTTTTTGGATTGTCTTTTTTTAACCACGGAGACACGGAGGGCATGGAGAGGATTTGTCTTCTCTGTGGTCTCCGTGTCTCCGTGGTTAAATTTCGGAGCAATCCCAAGATTTAACATTCACAAAGCACTAAGCCCCCGCCGAGTACGCGGCGGTGACGGAATGAAAATCAACCGTGAACGGTTACAAAATCTCTAAACCGTTCACGGTTCAACGCCAACGAATTCACCGCAGCGACGGAAAATCGAAAACCGTTGGTTTGCTAACGTTGTCGCCGAGTTTGTGAACGGCGATTTGGAACCCGTCTTCGCGCAGCGTCACTACGGCAAACATCGCTGGGACTGCGGTCTTCATCGTGCCAAGTTTCGCAGACACGTTGAGTGCGGGGATGTTTATGACATGCATTCCTTCCGAACGAATCTTCATCCAAACGTGTGTATGGCCGTAGATATACGCCTTCACTTGTGGATGTTCGCGGAGAACGGCGCGGAGCTGTTTGCTATCAATGACGCAGCTCAGCGGAATCGAGTCAATCGGATGATGCGCGAGGAGGATCGCGGGTTTGTCGGGGCGGGCGTTGAGTTCGGCGGCGAGCCACGCGAGTTGGCGTTGGCCGAGTCGCCCTTGCTCGTTGTCTTCGGGTGAACACACGTCGAGAACGAACCAATTAAAATGTGGCGTCTCGATCACGTTCACATAACGCTGCTGAATCGTCGGGCAGTCTCGCCAAATTTTGCGTGCGATCAGATGTTTGTTGTCTTCGGGACGAACGGCCCACGGAACGGCGGCGAAGAAACCGTCGCGGCGGTCGTGGTCACCGAGAGTGGCGTCGAAAACAAAACCTGCCTCGTGAAGTGGTTTCAGTAACGCCATGAATTGCTTGTAGTCGTCGGCTAGTCCGCGTGACGCCGCGTTGTCGCCGAGCCACAAGACGCCAGCGGGACGCGGCGTGAGTGCAAGAACCGCCACGTCAAAATCTGCAAAGAGTTGTTCTTTCTCCGCACCCGCCACCGCTCCAACGTGCGGATCAGCCGCTAACACCCAAACATCAGCCGACGACGTGTCGTCCGCAATGAGCACGCCCGTTGCAAACAACGTCACCAACACAAACCAAAAACTTTTCATGAACATTGTTGAACCCTCGTTTTGCAAACTGATTTGTCTTTGTCACTCGCTTACGCTTCGTGCTCTGATTCGGGGCACTCGCTTACGCTTCGTGTTCTGATTTGGGGCACTCGCTTACGCTTCGTGCTCTGATTTGGTCGCTTTCAATAACACACAACATCGCCTTTGTCGATCCAGACTTCGCGTCCGTCGGCGAGTCGCACGCGGAGCCAGTCGCCGCGTTCTTCGGTGACGACGAATTCTGTACCGACATCAAGATCGCTCGCCATCGCACGGTCGTATCGTGCCGCGCCGCCGAGTCGCGGTGTTGTGCTGGTCTCCACGACGCCGTGAAGGTTTGCATCGAACGTCCACCAGTCGTCGATTGCTGAGGCGGTCATCAAGACGGCAAGACCGAAAACGATCACCGCACATCTCGCGCCCCACCGCGACGACCGAAAGATCGCAAACGCGCCCAACAGACTCGCCACAAGTGAGAGCACGGCGGCCAAAGAAAACTTTTCGGGATAGGCGATGATGTCTTGCCAGAAGAATATCGTTGACGTTGCACGCGGCGGGAGCGATGGTGCAGTCTCACGCGCGGCTGACAAACTCTCTCGCAGCGAACGATCACGCGGCTGATAACGCAACGCCTGTCGATACGCCGCCACCGCGCGGGGCGCATCGCCAAGCTGCATTCGTGCGTCACCGAGTCGCCGAAATACATCGCCCGAACGCAACCCGTTTGCCACTGCCGATTCGTCGCTCCGCGCCGATTCGCGGAAGTCGCCGCTGTTCCACGCCGCTTCCGCCGCCGCGAGATTTTTTAACTGCTCCGAACTCGGCACGCGACTGCAACCAAACGCCACTAAACACAAACAGACGACAAACACAAGCGTCGTCACCGGCACCGACGTTGACGAAATAGTTGGTGAAATTGAGATCGACTTCGCCAGCGACGCCGCTTCGTTTCGCAGTGTGGCGATGTCGCAAGAGATGTGCGTCGTGCCAGCGAAACGTGCCGCATCGAGCCGCGCAAGAAAGTCGTCGATTGTACTGCGAACGTCGTCAGACAGGCCAATCGTTTTGGCAAGTGCGATGATGTCACTGCGACTTAACGCTTGCTCTGAAGTATTGCAAATGTCGGCGACGAGTCCGGCGAGTGCGGCGTGGATGTCGGCGGCGTTCGCAGCGTTTGACAGTCGTTTGGCGAATGTGCGGTGGGCGCGGAATCGGCGTCGCCGCACGGGGTCGCGGTCGCTGCGCCGTACCAACCACAGAACTGTTGTTAACGTCAAAAGTATCAGCGGCGGCGCGACAATCAGTGCTATCGCACGCGGCAAGTTAACTGCGTCGTTGCGAACATCACTGGTTTCAACAGGGCGTACAAGTTGCGAAGCAGACGCAGGCTGGCTGGCGTTGTTCCCGCCGAACGAGCGAAGTCCACCGCCGCTACCAGCAGCGGCGATTTCGAGCGGAATCGCGGCACTGGTTGCCGAGACAAACTCCTCGCGGGTGGTGTCGAACGTAGAAATCGTCATCGACGGAAACTCGATCTGTCCTTCGCGGAGTGGGCGAATTGTGGCGACGAACCTGCAACCATCTGCGATAACTTCTTCCGTCGGCGGATAGACGCGGAACAGATCGCCTCTTATCTTGTCGAGTGATGGAGGCTGAACTTGTGCGGTCGAACCTTCGCCGCGAAGTGTGAGGGTGAGTGTGAGCGGGTCGCCGACGCGGGCCGAACGCGGCTGCACATCGGTCTCAAACGTGAAACGACCGAAGGCACCGATGTAGTCGCTGGGGCGTCCTTCGCGCGGAACGTCACGCACCGTCACCGTCACCAGCGGCGAAGCGGCGTAGAGACGTTCGAGACGAACACCTTGCGGCGCACTGGCGTCGTCAACGACGAACGCGCCGCGAACCGTTACAGAGCCGAGCGGAAACTTCCCGACACGGTCGGCGGTGAAGTGTCGCGTGAGCTGGTAATCCCAGTACGAAAGCGGTTGTCCAGCCGCATCGTTTTCGGTCGTTCGGTGCGACGGCAGAAGAAAACCTTGACGCTGCTGACGCATAAACGGCGAACCGAAACCGAATGTACTCAAGTCGAGTCCACCGGGGCGAAGGTTGTTAATCGACACGCCGCCACTTCGCGTGAGGAGCGGGGCGAGCAAGTCGTCGAGCGATTCTTGCGGCACCAATCCGCGTGGCAACAGTTCAGCCTCGCACCACGGAATCGTTAGGTGCGGCAAGTCTTCGTCGTGCCCGATGGTGAGCGGATTTTTGTCGGCAAAACTCCCTGACAGCGGCTTCACTCGCATCGACAACGTAACGCCAATCGGTTGCTGCGGATAATATGCGGGCTTGTCGGTCGTCACGGTGAGACGGACAAAATCTTGTTTGTCGGCGTCTTGAACTTCAATGACGACGTTGCGTTTTGGATCGAACGTCCTGCCAGCAACGACGACGCGCGATAGCGGAATCGTCTCGCCAACGAGTCCGCGCGGCATTGCGAGTGTGACGGGGCCGGTGCGGAGCGGTGCGAGTGCGTAAGTGAATGCGGCGGTATAGACAGAGCCGCCGCTACGTTGACCATTGACGATACGAAACGACTGCGTTTCACCGTCGCTGCGACCGAGAAACGCCGCACTGAAATCGGCGGCGGTGTCCCAATCGGGAACGGCGTCGGCGGCGACGGGGCGATCACTGCTAATCGTTATGCGGCACGAGATCGACTCGCCAAAATAAATCGACGCGCTATCGAGTTCGAGCGTCATCTCTGCACCACTGACAACATCAGCAGCACACCAAATCGCACCGGCAACACACAGAAACCAACAATAAACCTGAAGCGTTTTCATGGTTGAGTAAAAAAGTTTGCGGTAAGCGTTACGAATTTTGCAGTGTTAACTTTGCCCCGACGGGGTAATAAGAACACGAAGCGTAAGCGAGTGCCCAGAATTGCCAACCCGCGCAAACCAATGGAAAACGCAAGTCGCGTTCAATAGGACATATAGGCCCTATACGACCTATATGTCCTATTGAACACGCCACACTGCTTCGGGCACTCGCTTACGCTTCGTGTTCTGAATAGCAAGCGGACAAATCCGTTCCCTACATCGCTGGTTTTGCGTCGCGTGACTCTTGACCGTAATCAATGTTCCAACCCAAAACGCCGCCCGAAAAGTTTTCTTGCAGGACAACTTCGATGCGAATCCCCGTCGTCTCGACTGGTTCAAAATCGACGTTGTTCCAGCGGTCTTTGGCTGTGGAAAAGTCGTCGTGCGTCTTGACCGGAACCCAGTCGTCGCCACGCTTGTAGAGAAGCGTCCACGATTTCGGGACGCGACAACCACCGTTCCGCGGCGAGTCGTCGAACCAGTAAACCGAACTGCGCGACAACTTCTCCGGCTTGTCAAACGTGTACTCAATCCACTCGTTTGAACCAGTCGCAGAACCTTTGTGGTCCCAGAACGTGAATCGTTCGCACTCGTGGTCGTCGGAGTTTTTGGGGTTGTTACCTGCTGCGAGAGCGTCAACCGAGTCGCGCGGGCCGCAGAACGACGCCGCCGGTATCGCACGCTCCATCAACGTCAGCGGTTCGCCTTCCGTGCCGAGCATTTCCGGCGTGAGTTTGCGATAGAGAATCGGTTCGCCGTTCGCGCTTGTCCAACTCGGATCATCGGTTTTCGGTTTGCGTGTGAGTCCCGCTTGGCGAACCCAGACCGACATCTTCCCCGCTTCGCGCGTGTCCCACGCGAAGTACGGAACCGCAGTCAACTTGCGTCCGTCGGCGTTGCGCGCAGTCACGACTCCAAGACCGTCGAGAACTTCGCTCCGCCACTCGTACTCAAACTGCGGATTCTCCGCGAGTACGATTTGATCAACCGGCACTTCGTTGTCACACTGTTCAAAACAGTACACAAGCGGCCCGCGCTGAATCGCTACGCGACCACGGTCGGCCTCGACGAGTGGATTGGCAACGATGCGAACAACTTCCATCGGGCAGGTGACTTCGGTCGTGAACGTGTGCGTCGTTGGATCAATCGTACCTTTGGCAACGGCGTAGCCGCGCGAATCGGTCTGCGTCGCCGTCGTCCACGACGGCACGCGGTACTTCAGCACGAAACCGTCCACCGACTTCTCGAACGAGACGCGCACTTTCCACTCGCCGTCCCACGGGAAGTTTGTATTCATCGCAATTTTGATCTTGCCAAACTTCGGGTGATCAATCACTGCGTCGCCCGCGACGAATTGATTGATGACGATACCGGCGTCGTCGATTGCGTACTGATACCCGGGCAGCGACGGGACGAATCGCACGACGTTTGTCGGGCAGCACGCGCAGTCGAAGAACGGTTGGCGGTGATGGTTCCCCGCCGATGCGAGCGGGTTGACGTAGAAGAAACTCTTGCCGTCCATTCCGATTCCCGAAAGGACGCCGTTGTAAATCGCTCGTTCAACGATGTCGGCGTATTTCGCGTCGCCGTGCATGAGGTTGAGGCGGTGTGCCCAGAGGACGAGTCCGATGGCGGCGCACGTCTCGCAATATGCAGACTGGTTCGGCAGTTCAAACGCCTCGCCGAACGCCTCGCCTTCGTGCCGCGCACCGATTCCGCCGGTGATGTACATCTTTTTGTTGACGACATCGTTCCAGAGTTTGTTCATCGCGCTAACAAGTTGTGCGTCGCCCGTGTACGCCGCGACATCGGCGACGCTGGCGAAGAGGTACATCGCGCGGACGGCGTGTCCCATAATCTCATCTTGTTCGCGGACCGGCTTGTGGTCTTGCGAATACGCACCTTGCAATTTATCTGTACGAACCGACTGGTCGCCGCGAACGTCAACGAAAAACTTTGCAAGTTCAAGGTGTTCGGGTTTGCCGGTGAGTTGGTAGAGTTTGATCAGCGCGAGTTCAATTTCTTCGTGTCCGGGGACTTCGACTTTCTTTCCCGTTTCGCGTCCGAACGTTTCGCGGATGTGAACGAGAAACTTTTCGGCAACGTCAAGGAGCTTGCGATCTCCGGTCGCTTGGAAGTACGCGACGGCGGCTTCAATCATGTGCCCCGCGCAGTAGAGTTCGTGCATGACGCGAGTGTTTGTCCATTTATTGTCTGGCTCGGCGAGTTCGTAATAGGTGTTGATGTAACCGTTCGGCTGCTGCGCGGCGGCGATCCACGCGATGACATCATCGGCGCGTTTTTTGAGTTCGGGATCGGGGTGGTCGGCGAGTGAGTACGCCGTTCCTTCGAGGAGTTTGTAAACATCGGAGTCGTTGAAGAAGATGCCTTGAAACTTCCCGTCCATTAGTTTTGCGGCTTTGGCGAAGTTTGTGAAGCGTCCGGTGTCTTCGCACCATTTGTAGTTGTGCGGAATCGAGATGTCGCGGTTTGTCTTGAGACGCGGCGACCAAAATGCGTCGTCAAACTTGACGCTGGTAAACGGCACACTTCGTAACGCAAGATTTTTGGGTGCGGTGTTGTCGGCGGCGAAAACTGCTGCGGCGAACGTGGCGGCAACGACAAGTGTGAGAGAGAGAAGGCGTTTCATTGTGGTGGTTCCTGTGGATGGACTGAATGGTTGAAAGTTGGGAATTGACAATATGGACTATGTGGACGTAATGGACAAGCACAGCGTCCACACAAGTCCATATTGTCCACAATCACTCGCTTCCCGCTCCGATTGGGCACTCGCTTACGCTTCGTGTTCTTAACGCGATGTGTACGCCATCAGTTTTCCTGCTAGTCGCGCGGCGAGGAACTCGGTGATGACTTCGTTCGGACGCGGCGAAACTTCAACGATGTCGGCACCGACAACGTTCCGCGACTCGCAAACGCGACGCAAAATTCGCGTCACTTGTCGCCACGTCAGACCGCCCGGTTCGGGCGTTCCGGTCGCGGGTGCGAACGCGGGATCGAATCCGTCGATGTCGATGGTAATGTAAACGTTGCGAGTGAGACGAGCGAGAATCGTTTCAATGCAACGTTCAATGTTGTCCTCGATCATTGCCGGAGTGATGATGGCGTCGATGCGTTCGGGAACGTCGCGGAGTTCTTCGGCACTGAAACTGCGGATGCCAACTTGCACAATGTTTTCGGTCGATTCGAGTACGCGGCGCATCGCCGAGCCGTGCGAGTAACGTGTGCCGGTGAACGAGTCGCGGAGGTCACTGTGTGCGTCGAACTGCAAAACCGAAAGTTGCGGCACAACCTCCGCAGCGACGCGAACGACCGGCGGCGTGACGCTGTGTTCGCCGCCGAGAACTATCGGAAATCGCGTCGGCGACGAAAAGATTTTGTATCGCGTTTCGTAGTCGCGGACGGTCTCTTCGATGACACGAACTTCTTCATCAGGCGTCGCCTGCGGCGGAATCGGCGGGACAACAGCGATTCCATCGCGCCAGTATTCGCATCGCGTTTCTTCGTCGATGTGCTCCACCTGATCGGCGACGGTGAGAATCGCGTCGGGGCCGCGAACAGTCCCTTTGAGAAAACTCGCGGTGCCATCATACGGAATCGGAATGACGACACACCGAGCCGTTTCGATGTCGGTTAACTGTTCGGGGAGTGTGAAGAACGATGCAGTCATACGCAGTGGCCTTTCATTGCGGCGGTATTCTAGCCGAAAATGGCGTTCCGCAAAGGCGAGACACCACAACCCAGTCCGCTAACAAGTTTCCGGTTTTAATCCGCAGATTGCGCAGATGGGCGCAGATTTTTATTCGCATAGCGTTTTGTGTAATCGTTTAGGAATACCTGTCAATTTTCGTAACTTTACTTTGTTTTTGAGGAGCCTTACACAAAGGCACGAAGACACAAAGAAGAGTTTTAACGCGGAAAACGCAGAAGTACGGAAAGACACGGAATTCAGACTTCCGCGTCTTCCGTTTTTCCGCGTGTTCCGCATTCTCTCCTCTCCGTGCCTTTGTGTGAAAAAAAGAGCCGCTCGCAAACGATGCTTAATGAAAGACGAAAATCTGCGATAATCTGCGCCATCTGCGGATAAAAAACTATCCGCCATCAAACTTGTTAGCGGACTGACACCGCAACCGCCCATCGTCCGGTTCGCAGCCAAGTTTCCCCGCCTCTCTTGGCCAACCGCCGGAAGACGGTAAAATCACCGCCCGTGTTGGCGAATTACCTCAACTGTTCTGAACGTATGGGAGTGGCGATGATGGGTGTGCAGTTAAACAGTGGCGTGCGGTGGAGTTTCGTAGTCGTGGTGCTAGTCGGTGTTGTGTTGCCATGTTTCGCGCAGGAAGTCGCATACAAGGCGTGGCAACGCGACGACAATCTCGCCGCGCAAGAACCGACCGTCTTGGCGAACCTGAAAGGCGGGACGATCACCGACCGTCAACAACTCGACCGCTTCTTCTCACTGTACTACTTTCCACGCTGGACCGATCCAGACAACGGGCCGGTTTTGGTACGCCTCACAAACGACCTGCTCCGCGACGCATTCGGCGGCGTCTCCGGCCCTGCGCGGGTTTATTTGCTTTCAACGTCGTTCGACAATCTCAGCAAGATGGCGTCGGACGGGACAGTCAATCCACCGGCACGCATAAACGCGATGCTGGCGATTGGCAAGCTCGTCGAACAGCCCGCCGCCGCAAGCGGTGAGAACGACAAGCCTTATCCCAGCGCGCTGCCGCACCTGATGAAAGAATACGAGCGAGAGGAAAACCCTGAATGGCTCCGTCTTGCGGCTCTGCTTGGGATTGTTCGCCACAGTTTTCTCGGCGTCGCCGACGACACGATTCGCAAAGAGACGCTCCCAGCGTTTCTCCGTGCCATCATCGCGCAGCGCAAACCTGTTGCGTCCGACACCGCCGAAGAACGCGAACTCAAAGACTGGTTCCGGCTCCGTGCCATCGAAGGGATTCAAGGTCTGCGTGCAACGGGCGACAAAGGCGAGAACGTCGAATCGCTTCTCGCGGTTATGGAAGATGCGAACGAGAGTTTTGAAGTCCGTTATGCCGCGACGCGGGTGTTGGGCGATCTCCCGCTCAAGGCGTCGAAAGACGCTGGTATTGAAATCAATCCCGACCGTATCCTCGCTGCACTTTTTCTCGTCACCAAAAACTTGTGCAAAGACGAGATTGCGTTCATCGACTCGCTCTACACGAAGTCGGCGGTCGGCACTGGACGCGGCGCGAGTACAATGGGCGGCGGAATGGGGAGCGGTATGATGGGTGGTGGCGGAATGGGTGGCAGCAGCATGATGGGAGGCGGTTCGTCGTCGATGGGTCTCGGCGGTGGCGGAACATCGACCAACCGCGACATCGAGCAGTCTGTCGCGAGACTCAAGCTGGCGATCTGTTCGCTCCTGAACGGTTTTGGCGGGTCGCGTCAGTCGAAGATTTCGCCGTTCACCGACAGCGTTGGCGCGATGACTCTTGTTGCCGCGAACGATCCGAGCAAGCCGCGAATTGACAACACGATCAAACTTCTTGGGCAGTTTCTCGTCTTTCTCGACGACGGCCCGAAGACGTTGACTGGTTCGGCTGGCTCCGCGATGCGCCCCGGCGGCGGCAGTATGACACCGATGCCCGGTGGCGACTCGATGTCGCGTCCGGGCGGCGGAACTGCTGGTGCGACGGGGCCAACGTTCAACGTCACCCTCGCCGACATCCGGCTCGAACTCCTCTCGTTGGCCAAACTACTCAGCGACGCCGCAATGACGCGGTAACACACAAGAACACGAAGGAACAAGAACACGAAGCGTAAGCGAGTGAAGTGGCGGCGAGAATCCATAGGACATATAGGCCCTATATGACCTATACGTCCTATGAAACCAACAGAAACCGAGAGGGTAATCCAATGCTCGAAGTCAAAAATCTCAAAAAGTCGTATCAGGAACCTGACGGCGGTGAGTTGCCGATTCTCGACATCCCATCGTGGTCGGTGGATGCGGGTGAACAGGTTGTGGTCGTCGGCGCGAGTGGTTGCGGCAAGACGACTCTGCTCCACATCATTGCGGGGATTTTGCGTCCGTCGTCGGGGCACGTTCTCATCGACGGCTGGGACACGCCGCTATTGAGCGAGGCGGAGCGCGACCAGTTTCGGGCGAGGCGCATCGGTTACGTCTTTCAGACGTTCAACTTGATGCAAGGTTTCACTGCGATTGAGAACGTCCTTCTTGGAATGACGTTTGCGGGCGACCGTACCGACAAGAAGCGTGCGCGACACCTTCTCGAACGAGTCGGTCTTGGTCATCGACTTCACCACAAACCGGGTCAGATGTCGGTTGGTGAGCAGCAGCGTGTTTCGGTTGCGCGGGCACTTGCGAACCAGCCGAAGCTCGTTCTTGCGGACGAACCGACGGCGAATGTTGACGTCGGCAATCAGCAGCACGTCATCGACATGCTTCGCGGAACGTGTGAAGAAGAAGGTGTTGCGCTTGTTCTGGTGACTCACGCGCCGGACGTTGCGAAGCAGTTCACGCGGATCGACAAACTCACCGAGATCAACCGCGTCGTCGCCGACCGTGCGAAATCAGAGCACGAAGCGTAAGCGAGTGAATCAGAGCACGAAGCGTAAGCGAGTTAATCAGAACACGAAGCGTAAGCGAGTGCCTGAATCAGTGGTCGGTGGCCAGTGATCAGAACACGAGCGAGTGCCACGAACGAACACCACATACAAAAACTTCTATGCCCCCACATTTTGTCTTGGAAATGAACCGCGTTTCGAAGCGGTTCGGTGAAAAAACGGTTCTCTCGAATATCAGTCTCTCGTTTTATTACGGGGCGAAGATCGGGACCGTCGGCGAGAACGGCGCAGGAAAATCGACGCTGCTAAAAATTATGGCGGGTGTTGATAGCGATGTCGATGGCGAAGTTGTACTCACGAAAGGGATGCGAGTAAAGTACGTCGCGCAGGAGCCGGTGCTCGATCTCGATGCGACGGTGCGTGAAAATCTTCTCACTGCCGTCGCGCCGATTCAGTCGAAGCTCGACAGGTTCAACGAAATCACCGTCGCAATGGGCGACCCCGATCAAGCCGACAAACTCGACGACTTGATGGAAGAAATGGGACGACTCCAAGAAGAGATCGACCACGTTGGCGGGTGGGAACTCGACCGCACCATCGACATCGCCGCCGACGCACTCGTCTTACCGCCCGACGACGCTGTCGTGCGAAAACTCTCTGGCGGTGAACGTCGCCGCGTCGCACTCTGTCAGGCACTTCTCGAAAAACCCGACCTGCTACTGCTCGACGAACCGACAAACCACCTCGACGCCGAAACCGTTCAATGGCTCGAAGAGACGCTCCGCGACTATCACGGCACCGTCATCATCGTCACGCACGACCGGTATTTTCTCGACAACGTAACAAAGTGGATTCTCGAAATCGACGGCACGCACGGTATCCCGTTTGAAGGAAACTACTCGTCGTGGCTCCAGCAAAAGGCGACGTTCTTGCGTGAAGTCGAGAAGAAAGAGACGCAGCGGCAAAAAACGCTCCAGCGCGAACTCGAATGGATTCAACTCGCCCACAAAGGGCGGCTGCAAAAAAATCAAGCCCGCGTCAAGGCCTACGAACAACTTGCATCGCAAGAGACAATCGACGACAAAAGCGACACACTCATTCAGATCGCACCGGGGCCGCGACTCGGTGAAAAAGTTGTTGAGTTCCAAAACGTAAACAAAGGGTTCAACATCGGCGGGCGCGACGTTACGCTCATTGATGGCTGTACGTTCCGCGTACCGCGCGGCGGAATTGTCGGCGTCATCGGGCCGAACGGAACGGGCAAGACAACGCTCTTTCGCATGATCACCGGCGACGAAAAACCAGACGCCGGAACCGTTTCCATCGGCGACACCGTTTCGCTTGCGCACGTCGATCAGCACCGCGACGCGCTCGACGATGAGAACACAATTTTTGAAGAAGTGACCGACGGACGCGACGTGATCGAACTCGGAAGCGTCAAGATGAACAGCCGTGCATATTTGGCGAGGTTTAACTTTCGCGGTGCGGCGCAGCAGAAAAAACTTTCGACGTGCAGCGGTGGCGAACGAAATCGCGTTCACCTCGCCAAACTTCTCAAGCGCGGCGGCAACCTGATCTTGCTCGACGAACCGACCAACGACCTCGATGTCTCCACGATGCGTGTTCTCGAACAAGCGATTCTCGACTTTGCCGGTTGCGTACTCGTTATCAGCCACGACCGGTTTTTCTTGGACAGAATTTGTACGCACCTTCTCATCTTTGAAGGCGACGGGAAGGTACGATTCTACGACGGCAACTTCGCCGCCTACGAAGAAGAACTCCGCGCAACCGATCCGGGCCACCTCTCTGGCCGCAGACGGAAATATAAGAAGGTGCCGACGGCGTGAGAGCGAGTCAGTAGATCGCCAGTTGCGGGAAGATTTCGCGGCGGTGTTCGCGGAGTGCGGTGCGGATGTCGAGGGCGGTTTCCATCTCCATCACTTCGGCGGCGATCCGCTCGCACTGCTCAATCGTAACGCTGCGACACACCTCTTTCACAACCTGAATCGCCTGCGGCGGACAACTCAACTCGCGTAGTCCCAGCCCCAAAAGAAGCGGGACATAAAGCGGATTGCTCGCCATCTGTCCACACAGACAAACGGGCACATTCGCCGCCGTCGCCGTCTGCATCGTTTGCCGAATCAGTCGCAAAACCGCAGGGTCTTCGGGGTGGAATAAGTGACTGACTTGACTGTTGCCACGGTCAACGCCGAGCGTGTATTGGATTAAGTCGTTCGTTCCGATACTCAAGAAATCGACTTCGCTGACAAACCGGTCGAGCATCAGCACCGCCGCCGGCACCTCCACCATCATCCCGACTTTCATGTGTGGATCGAACGGGATGCCGTGTTCGTGAAGGTCTTCTTGCACGTCGGCGAGAATCATCTTCGCCGCACGAAGCTCTGGCAATGTGGTGATCATCGGAAACATCATGCGGATGTTTCCGATGACACTCGCCCGCAGAATCGCGCGAAGCTGAATCGCAAAGACGCCAACATTGCGAAGCGAAAGACGAATGCTACGCAGTCCCAGTGCGGGGTTGCGTTCGCTCACTTCGTCCATGTCGTTTGTGAACTTGTCGGAGCCGAGATCACAAGTGCGAATCGTGACAAAGTGTTCACGCATCGTCTCGGCGACTTCTTTGTATGCCTCGTAGTGCTGCGCCTCGGAGACATCAACATTTTCTTCGTGCGTAAGATACAGAAACTCCGTGCGGAACAGTCCGACACCGTCGGCACCACGTTCGAGGCACAAGTGGCTCTCGAACGGAAACTCGATGTTGCCGCAGAGCGTTATCCGAACGCCGTCCCGCGTCACGGCCTCAACTCCCGTGAGGGCCGCCAGCGCGACCGAGCGGTTCTGCATCTCTTCTTGACGCTGCCGGTAACGTGCAAGCGTCGCGTCGTCGGGACAGATGATCACTTCACCGGTAGTACCATCGACGATGATAGTGTCGCCCGCAACGACTTGATCGAGAAAACGCCCCACACCAACAACGGCGGGGATTTCGAGTGCCGACGCGACAATCGCAGTGTGCCCGCCCGATCCACCCTGTTCGGTGACAAAGCCGCGAACGAGGTTGCGGTTGAGATTGGCGGTTTCACTCGGCGTGAGATTTGTCGCAAGCAAAATCACCGGCGTAGTGATCGCATCGAGGCGTTCGCCGCGAACGCCAAGCAAGTGCCGCACGATCCGCCGTTCGATGTCTGCAAGGTCGTTGGCACGTTCGGCAAGGTGTGCGCTCGTGAACGAACGAAAGACTTCCATCCGTTCCGCAAGCACTGTTTGCACGGCGTATTCAGCGGCGCGGAGTTGCGTGCGAATGGCGTCTTCGAGTTCGCTGATGAACTTCGCGTCGGTAAGCACAAGCAGATGTGCCTCGAATATTTCGGCGTAACTTCGGCCAAGCTGTTTGCCAATCGAGTCGCGGTACTGCGCCGTCTCCGCGCACGCTGCGGCCACCGCCGTTTCCAAACGACGAACCTCAGCGTTTACCGCTTCGGGTGCAATCAACTTCTTCGCTATGCGATACCCTTCCGATGTCATCACAAAGGCGTTACATATCGCAACGCCAGACGAGACCGGAATACCTTGGAACTTACGCATCATGATTACGAGTTTGGCCAAGTCTCATAGGACATATAGGCCCAATAGGACCTACACGTCCTACAGCTTCGGGCCACAACTATTTTTTACTGTTCAACCGCCAGCGTCACCGGCACTTTGAGTGTTGGCACTTCCGCAACTTGTGTGTCGAGCACGATTACGGCTGCGGTGTCGGGCTGCATCATGTTGCACACTGGCGCGCCTGCTGGAACTTCAAGCGAGACCGTGCAAATCCGCCTTTGCCCGATGTCGCGTGGTTCACCGACCGTCGCCTTTAACCACGGCGGCGAAACTTCACGAATCGAAAGCGTCCCACGCGAGGCCGCTGGCCCCGTGAGATGAACAACAAACTCGCCCTTGAGCGCGACACCACGCTGCGTCTTGCCAAGACGAACTGTTCCAGTTTCGCGTGAATAACCAACACCGGCTATCGAGACCCAATCACTGACAATTTGTCCGCGAACCGCGAGCGAGACCTTCGGTTCGCGGCGCGAGTTCGTTTCGAGCGAAAAGAGTTCGAGAAAACTCCCGACAGCGTTGCCGGGGTTCATCGTTATCGTTACCGCAACCACCGACTTGGCGTGTTTGCGAAGCGTGTCTTCGAGGTCGGCTTTGTCGAGTTCCGCTGGTGAAACGACCGCGTCGTATCGCTCGCGATTCGGCCACGAGATCGACGTAATCGCTATCGGTTCGCTCTCAAAACTGTAGATGCGAACCGTCGCCGTTTTCGTCGCCGACGCACGGACTTCGCCCAAAATCAGTTCGCTCGGCTGAACGAGCACCGCCGGACAATACAGTCCTTCGACGTGATACACAACCTCGGCGACGTTCGGGTCGTTTGTAATAATCGCCGCACCTTGGCGGAATCGTCCCGTCGCGCGTTCGCCGTCCCACCAGAGTTTGACTTCGCCTTTTTCGCCGGGGGCGAGCCGCGTTTTGGAGAGTTTCACGTCGGTACAAGAGCACGTCTTTTCGCCGACAGAAAGCAAGAGCGGCTCTTCACCAACGCTGGTGATCGTGAAAACGTGTTCGCCTTTGCCACCTTGTTCGGCGATGCCGAAGTCGTAATCGACCGGACCAGAATCGACGCGAGCACGCGACGTGGCCGGAGCAGGCGGTGGCGGCTGATGACCTTTTGGCGGTGCGGTCAACTTCTCGTCGTCTGGCGACCACGGGGCCGCCACTTGTACCGAGTAAAGCATCGCCCCGCCGAGAACCAAACCGGCAATCACCGACGATACCGCGATTACGAAGAAAGATGAAAGTCGCATGGCGATAGTGGATACTCAAACGGGGTTGAAACGGCCTGATCGCGGACGATTTGCGATGGCGTTTCCTAGCCGCGTAGCGGTGGCCTAATTGTAGCCCAAGGCAAGGCGTATTCGCCGCAGCCTTGGGTTGGCCGCCCCCAAAAATCTATAGCCCCATCGGGGCGATCTAATGTGCGCACAGATTAGGCCGCTCCTACGGAGCTTCCGACTTTGTTGGGGCCGCTAACCGAGGGCGCTGCGACGAGTACGTATTGCCCTCGGCTACAATTAGAACGTCCCTACGGGACTAGGAAACACCTTTGACGAAACCAACCGTGAACGGATACAAAACATTGATGTCGCCAGTCATGAAATCTCTTCCAAAAACGCGTTAACCTCTGCGTCGGTTTCTTTCGCCAGACAACTTAACTCGCCGCACTCTGGGCGCGTTTGAGTTTGAGAATCATCGCGGAAAGACGCGACTTCTTGCGCGCGGCGGCGTTTTTGTGGATGATCCGCTTGTCGCCAGCACGGTCGAGAATTCGCACGGCGTCGGTGTAAAACTGCTGCGCCGCGTCGATGTTCCCCTCCGAAACCGCTTTCGCAACCTTCTTGCAACGATTGCGAACAGCCGAGCGATACGCACGGTTCTGCTCACGCAACTTCTCATTCTGACGCAAACGCTTCTTCGCACTCTCAATGTTGGGCATAACAATCTCTCTTGAATTGGTTCACATGAATCACTCACCAGCGGTGGGATTATCGCGTTTTTCGGCGATTTTGTCCAGTAGCCCCCCGACATCTTTGTAGGAAAAGTCGGCGGCGGCGAGTTCGTGGGCGTAGCGGTCGGCCTTGTCGAGATCACCGAGGCCGAGGGCGAGTTTTGCCGCGAGGTAGAGAACTTTTTTCTTCGTCTCCGTCGCACCATCAATCACGGAGTTCGCCTCTTCGTAGTGAGTGAGAGCGAGTTTGTATTGCTTAATCTGCTGGAAACACTGCCCCAACGCAAGCAAGCAGTCGCCTTTTTTGAGCACGTCGCCGCGTGCTTTTTGGAACTCCGCTATCGCCTCTTTGAACTCGCCTCGCTGCTGCAACAATATCGCCAGCTCGTAACGATTCGACGTGTTCGATGGGTGATTGGTGACGCGGTGGCGTGCAAGTTCCATCGTCTTGGCGGCGTATGCCTCTTTCGCCACGTTGAACGCTTCGCGGATTTCTTCGCTCGGCGTCTTCTCAAACTCGTCTTTGAGACGCATCAAGTCGGCCTGATACTTCTGCTTCTCGGCGTCGAGAAGACGCTCGATCATATCGGGTTCGTTCTTGGAAATCTCGACCGCTTTGCGGTAATTGGCGATGCACTTGTCGAACTCTGCACGCTGATAACAATACTGCGCATATTCGAGATAGTTAACGATGTCTGTCGGATTCTTTTTGATGCGACGTTCGATTTGGTCTTCGTATGAAAGCTGGCGTCCCATTGCGTCTTGGTCGTCGCGCGGCCCCGACTCGACGACGCTCGTGTCGCCACTCGCACCTTTCGTATATTTCCCTTTGTGAATCGTTCGTTCGACGTCGATGTCGCGCTTGGCGCGGGCGGCTTCGTTGTCTTGCGGTTTGGCCTTGAGAACTCGCAACCAACACCCCGCAGCCTCGTCGAACCGCTGTGCCAAACGGAATGCACGCCCCGCCATTCGATTGACTTCAACATCGTTCGGGTCGCCTTCTAACGCAAACTTGAGCCAGATGATCGCAGCGTCGTCGTGACCGAGTGCGGCAACAGCGTTGCCGATAGTGGCGAGGGTTGTTGCGTCCCACGGATCGTTCTTGATGATGTCGAGACCGAGTTTGATTACTTGGTCCCACTGCTTCTGCATCTCCGCTTTTTTGATAAACGCCGACGCGCCGGAACCGGAGAGCATTCCGAAGACGCCCTTCTTTTTCCGTTCGCCAAACTTCTTGCGAAGATTCGTCACATACGACTGACTGTAGAGAACGTTTCCGGGGTCGCCGAGTACACACATCGTAAACATATCGTTGGCATAGTCGAAACTGTGTACCGACGACTGCTTGTTACCGTTCTCAAAAAGCTGCTGCAATTTGGTGCGTTGTTCGGGAGTTGGTGGCATTGGAGTTGTGAGTGGTTTGTGGTGAGAGGCGAGGGAGTTGTGGAACCGTTCATGGATGTTGCGTTTACGAGCAGTTCTTTTTTTCACACGGAGGCAAAGAGGCACGGAGAGGGCTTTGCATGACCGCATACTTTTCGAGCGGCTCTTTTGTTTCGCACAAAGGCGCAAAGAGCACAAAGGACACGAAGAGGATTGAAATTGAAAACGTCCTTTGTGTTCTTCGTGTACTTCGTGCCTTCGTGCGCAAAAATGAACTACCATTCGACTACGTTACTCGCAAACCGTGAGCATCAATTCATCGCTTCGGCGCGGCCGCGCTGAAACGCTTCGCGGTTGATCTCAACGAATCCGGGTTTGACCGATTGTGCAATCGCGGCGTCCCACGCTGTTTGCGGGATCGCGCTGAGCCGCGTTGACATCGCACCGAGAATCACGGTGTTCGAGACTTTCATGCTTGCAAGTTCTTGCGCAATCCCAACGGCATCGAGGTCGATCAGGTTTGGAAAGTATTGCCGCAACAGTTCGGGCGTGATGTCGGGATACGTTGCCGCCCCACTCGACACCGTTACCGGAACGATCCGCTGACGCGATACGACAGCAAGTCCGTCGGGCGCGAGGTAATCGACGTAACGGAGCGACTCAACTTGCTCCAGTGCGCCGAGGACGACCGCCGTTCGGTGCGGAATCAGCGGACTGGCAACTTCACGCCCGAAGCGAACCTGCGCGATTACCGAACCGCCTCGCTGCGCCATTCCGTGAACTTCGTTAGTCTTCACGTCAAAACCGGCCTCGAGCGCAGCACGCGCAACGATCTCGCTGGCCAAGAGAATCCCCTGACCGCCAACTCCAACAAGAACAACACTGGTGACATTCATAAAGTTTAACTTTCAATTTCACCACGTCGGCCTTCGCAACACTTCGCTCAAGACGACGGCGTTGGCAAGCGACGACGGTGAATGCAACATTAACGCAACTGGATGATGACCGAAGGCGACGTGGTGTTCAACGCCTTGCGTTTGGATACGGTTGGCAGCAAGCGGTGAGGCGAACGAAGTCGATTCGAACTGTTCGGCCAGCGGAATAACTGGCGTCGTCTGCGCTGGGACTGCGGCGACAATCTCCGGCGCGGGACGCGAACTACGCTGCGGACGCGACGCCTTCTCGCGGCGTGGTCGGCGGTTTCCGTCGATTGTATCGTGAGGCTCGCGGTTCTGCGCGTCGCGGACGCGGGTCAAGTTGTCGCTCTCCCGCTCCAAAGACGAACGCGCACCAGCGTGCGACGACGATGTTGTGGATTGAGCTTGCGCGTCACGACTTTGCATGTCACGGTTCTGCGCATCGCGGGCACGGACGAAGTCGTCGATCTCCTGCGTCATCGCCGAACGCGGTGCGGCCTCGGCCTTCGCTACCTTCACCGGTTGCGGCGTCTTTGCGTCTTTCTTTGTCTTCGCGCCGAAAATCCATTGCAAAAGCGCAGGGCCAAACAGAAACGAAAGCACAACCAAAGCCTTGATAAGCTCGCCAACTCCGTTGCCGCCGCCTTGACCTTGCTGCGCGAAAAGTGCTAACGTGATGAGTGGTGTCATTGGGGGATTCTCGATACTTGAGTTGTCCGCAGATTTCGCAGATTGTCGCAGATTTATTCTCACAGATTGAACACAAATCTCTTGTGTTGAAGACTTTTTGCTCCAAAGTTAATCAACATAGCTTTGTGCAAACCGGACGCTTTCAGATAGTTAATGACCTGAGACTCTTCAATGCCAGAGAGATTACCTAACGCTTTAAGCTCGACGATAACGGTTCCAAAGCAAACGAAGCCCGCTTTGTAAAAAGTTCTCAACTGTTGGTCTCGGTAGAAAATCGGCAATTCTTTTTCCCGTTCATAGGGGATGCCGCGTATCTGAAACTCCATCATCAGGGCTTCCTGATACACTGCTTCCAGAAAACCGTTGCCTAATTCAGAGTGAACCGCCATGGCCGCACCAATAACAGCATAGGTTTGTTCGTCTCTCTTTGGAAAATCTGCGTCAATCTGCGTCATCTGCGGATTCCTTCCTCGCTGACCGTCTATGCTGGTCTGCGTCATCTTCGGATATGCCCTCAATGTACCGGGTGTTCGCTACGTTCGAGCATGTAGAACGCTGCCCAGCCGATAAAAAACATTGCCAGTCCGAAGCCGCCGTATGCCAGCCACCAGTAGAACCACGGACTAGTCGCATCAACGCCAGTCATCACCGAAAACTCCGACATCCCGCCGATACTCGCAATCAAGTTGAGTGGCAGAAACACGAGCGACAACACCGTCAGCCGCTTCATCAAAAGGTTGAGGTTGTTGTTGACCACCGAGGCGCGTGCGTCCATCATCCCCGCCATAATCGAGCTGCTGATCTCCGCCTGTTTGTAGCACTGTCCGTTATCGACGATGATGTCTTCGAGTAGTTCGAGCTGCTCCGGCGTGAACCCGATCTTCGCCGACGACAACCGCAGCCGTTCGAGAAGCGTACCGTTGGCCGAGAGTGCTGACAGGTAATAAACGAGGCTCCGTTCCAGTTTGAACAGGTGGAGCAGATGTTTGTTGCTCATCGACGAAGCGAGTTTTTTTTCTAACTCATCGACGATCATTGCAATCGCTTTCATGTGTCCGTTGAACTGCACAATCGAGCGGTGAATCAGTTTGAGAACGAGGTCTTGGATGTTGGTAATCGACGTGAGGTCGCGTCCGTGGTCGAATACGGCGGCGTCTTCGGCGAGAACGGCGATGAGGCGGTCTTTGAAAACGAACAGCCCCGTCGATGCTGTACGAAATAGGAAGTGGTCTTCGCTGCTGTAGTGTTTGGGACGTTTGTAGATAATCGCAACGTGTGCTGGTTCAAACTCGACGCGGGAAAGCTCGTCGGGGTCGAGGGCACTGGTGAGCGTGTGGGCATCAATCTCAAGTTGATTGACGAGGTGCCGACGCTCTTGTTCATCAGGATTGACAAAGACTTGAATAATCCCGTCGCCATCGGTGACGGGGACAAGTCGTCCATCTTCTAAACGGAAATTGCGAAGCATATAATACTGAGCCGCAAGCGGCGTTAATGTTTACGAAGCCAGAGAAGTCACGCCGCGCATTCTAACAAGACTCGCCACACCTTCAAGGGGCAACCTTTTCTCTGTACGCCGCTGCGACCTGTTAAGAAATTCGCAACCGCACCGGAACCATACTCAATCCGGTTTGAATTTCCCGCACCAAAACGGTAGCGGCCCATCGAGGCCGCGGTCTTGCGGAGGGCGAAGCCTACAAATCGACCCGTAACGGGTCTACTGTTTGACCTGCATCTTCTTTTCGACTTCGGTTTGGTATTCGTCAAACGGTATTTGTTTGAAAGTTCGCATCATCTGCTGGGCTTGGTCGAGTCGTTGGCGGTCGGTGTCGCTGACGCGGGAGAAGATTTCGTGACGGCTTTCGTGGTGTTCGGCCTTGGCGAGCAGTTTTTTTTCTTTGGGGTAGAAGTCGAGCACGATCTTTTTCGGGAGCCGCTTCGCCTCGCGCAGTGAACGATTGACCGCAAGCCGCACAAGATATTTTAGCGAGTGCGGCCCGGGCTGGAGACGGAAGTTGAGATAACAAAACTTGTCGGCGGCGTCGTAGTATTCGGTAACGATTGCGGCGTCGCTAACTGGCATCGTCTCGATTTCGTAGTCGAAAAGTTCACTCGTCAACTTCATCACACCAGAATCGAGATCGAGACTCTCGCGGAAAACCGGACTGGCCGCAAACGCGACGAGCGGGACGCTGTGTTTCACGAGCGACTCCCGCGTCTTCTCAATCGACTCGCATAGCGAACCTACTGCGATTCGCGTCTGGAGACGCAGTTCTGGGTCGATGACGGCAAACGTGTCGTGCGCCGGATCGTAGACCGTGATCTCGCCGTGCGGATCAATAAAGTTGTAGACAACGCCGTCAATGAAAATCATCTGACTGGTGACGGTAGATACAGCCTTGCCGTCCGCAGCGGGCGCGGAGACAGTGCTTACGACACGGAAGTCAGCCGCAAACGCCGTCGCCGCAAACGCGACAAACACGCCGAGAACAAGCAACAATTTTGAGAAGTGAAGTTGTGTCATTGTTTGAATCCTTTCAGTTTGAGGTTTGCACGTTAGACCTGTTCGGAAACTTGCACTCACACATCGGTTCGGCATAGCCGAACCCTCCAAACGCCTGCGGCGTATGATAACTGGAGGGTTCGGCTATGCCGAACCAGAACTATCTGGCGGGTTCCAACTGGAGGGTTCGGCTATGCCGAACCGGAACTACTGGCCCTTCCCATCGCAGTCGCGTCGCGTCAAACATTGGGCCGTCGATGCACGTTCGCCTGTAGTCCCACTCGCCGTTTGCGTCGCGGTATTCGACGACGCAACCGAAGCAGAGACCGAGTCCGCACGCCATCGGCGTTTCGAGTGAGACATCGCACGCAACGTTCGCGTTCAACGCCCACGCCGCCGCCGCTTTGAGCATCGCGTGCGGGCCGCACGCGAGAACTTTCGGCTTCATTTTACCAGTAATGTTTGCGTCCAGCAAGTCGGTGACGCGACCGTGGTGTCCGCACGAGCCGTCATCGGTCGCGGTGTGGACAGTGATTCCGAGTGTGCGAAAGTCGTCGGCGCCGACGAGTCGTTCTTCGTTTGCGCCGCCGAAGAGCAGCGTCATTTCTGGGGCGCGGTCTCCGCGTTTTCGTCGCGCGGCAACTTCAGCGGCGAGCGTCAAGAACGGGACTTGGCCGACACCGCCCGCAACGCAAACAATATGTGAAAACGAATCGAGGTCGCCGACGTTCCAGCCATTTCCGAGCGGCCCCCAGCCGACGATTTCTGTACCGACTGCGAGCCGCGCAAGTCGGTTTGTCATCTTACCGACGGCGCGGTAGAGAAACGTTAACTCGTCGTCTTCGGCGCGATAGATACCGAGCGGGCGTCCGAGGAGTGGGTCGTTCCCGTCGGCGAGTCGGAGCATTGCGAACTGTCCGGGGCGAACGCACGGAACGATCTCTCTCGCACCGGAAACTCGCAGCAAGTACGCCGCGCCGCCGAGTGCGTCATTGGCCAAGACGCGGCCACTCCACTGTTGTTTTTTGTCGTTGCAATGATTCACTTTTGATTAGACCGTAACGAGTTTTTTTGCCGCGTTTTCGGCGGCTTTTTCAATGGCAGCGGGGTCGCGCGAGTAGTTTGGCGTGAGCGTCCAGATGTCGTCAAACTCGCCGCGACTGTATTTCTCAAACGCGACGCGCCCAGCCGCCGCAGCGTGCGGGAGAGGCGAATCGATCACAAAGACGCGCGTGTCTATAACGGCGTCCGACCACTTTGGAAATATCGTCCCTGCAACAGCAAGGCGTGTTTTCGCGGTTGCTGCGTAGTCGTGCCACGCCGCAATCATCGAATCGATCCGCACCAAACGCGGCTGCGAAATCGGTGCGGCAACACTGCTATCACCGGGCGGCGCGAACTGCTGAACGACCGCTTCGCCGCGCTGGGCGTCGATGGCAACGTCGAGCTGGCAAACGCGATTTCCGTCGTCGTCGCGCCACGAAAACGCCGCTGCTATCGCAGAGAGCGAGTCAACCGAAATTACCTTCGCACCAGCCGCATACGCGAGACACTTTGCCGCCGTCACCGCGATCCGCAAACCCGTAAACGACCCCGGCCCAGCGACAACCGCAACGGCGTCGATCTCGCGCGGCGACCACGCCACTGCCTCAAACCCGCGCCGAATCGTCGGAAAGAGCGACTGCGCACTCCGCTGCGGCGGGACGAGCGTTTCACTCCACGCAAGCTCGTCTCCACAAAACAGCGCAACGCTCCCGAATCGCTCCGTCGTTTCAAGAACGATGAGGCGAGGGGCATGTGAATGGCAAATCGAACTAATCGAACAATAAGACATATAGGCCCTATAGGACCTATATGTCCTATAGAATGGGTGAGTGAGTGAACGCAAGCGCAAACGCTCTGCGATTATACCAACCGCCGCACTTGGTAACAGGGGAGAAATGTAGAATCCGCGGATTCTAGGACGAGCCGACACGCTGCCGCTTTACGTCTGCGGCGTGGCAACACGATTTTCCGATACAATCGACAAAGGCGTCCCACAAGCATGCAGACAACAAATCTCCTCACCAACACCAGTACACTCTTCGCACAGTTTGCGCTGTCGCGGACTGAAGCGAACGTCAACCGTTCGATCCGCAACCTCTCGTCTGGAGTTCGGATCAACACGCCGCAAGACGATCCAATCGGTTTCGTCTCGGCAACGACGTTTCAGAACAACATAAGTGCGATGCAGCAGGCCGTCAAAGGGACGCAGCGTGCATCGAGTCTGATCTCGGTCGCCGACTCTGCGCTCAGCCAACTCCACGCAGTTCTCAACGACGTTCGTGGCTTCATCACGCAAGCCGCAAGTACCGGTTACGAAAACGAGACCACAATCTCCGCACTCCAAACGCAACTCAACGACTCGCTCGACGCCATCGACCGCATCGCCAACTCGACGATGTTTCTCGACAAAAAAATCCTCGATGGCTCACTCGACTTCCAAACTTATGGCGTTGATCGCAAACAAGTTACGTCGCTCACAATTCAGCAGGCGAACTTTATGGGACGCGTCGAGAAAGACATCGCCGTCAAAGTTGTCGAACCGCCGCGCCGCGCAGAACTCTACTACCAATACGGCGCACTTGCAAACGACGTAACATTCCAAGTCGGCGGCAACGAAGGGTACTACGTCTTCGACTTTGCGAAAGAAGCGACCGTCGAGATGATGGCGCAAAGTATCAACACGTTCACCAGCACAACTGGCGTCGTCGCGGAAGTGCGTTCCGGTTCGACACCGGGGCGCATCGCACTCACATCGCCCGGACTCGACAACGACATCATCCTAACCGCCAGTCAGCCCGGTACACAAGGCGGAAACTTCAACATCAAATACACCGCGCCGCCAGCGGGAAATAGCCGCCTCGGCATCAACTACACGCCAGCACTCACCGACGACGAGCCAAACTCTATCGAAGTGGTGCTTGCAACGTCGGCGTGGGAAAACGCTGCGTACAGTTACAACGACGGGACAAACAGATTTTCGATAAACAGTCTCGTCGCCGGTGAAGCGTTCGACGGAATGGAACTGAACATCGTCGAATCTGCGTCGGTCGGGCGTGCTCCGGGCGTCGAATCCAATCTCGCAACAAATCCGAAGTCGCTCACGCTCGTCGTCGATGCGACGACGACCGCCGCCGATGTCGCTGCGTGGATTAACGCCGATTCAAAACTGCGTCCGTATTTTGGCGTGACGTTTGAATCGCCACCCGACGGGAGCGGCACTGTACGCACGAACGGCGCGTTCACGCAAACCGCACGCGGCGTCGATGGCGGAAAAGTCACGACGACTGCCGCCGAAATTGCCGACCTCATAAACACGTCGCCAGAATTGCGTTACCCCGACGGAAGCGGTATGCTCGTCGCGTCGCTGCCGCCGCTGTCGATTGGTGCGGGCATCGTCTCGCCGTTTGCGGAGTTCAGCTACTACGGCACCGCCGCCGACAAAAATCGTCTGCAATTTCTCGCTCCAACCGGTACGCCGCCGATCCACTTTTCGTCAGAGCCGTCAACAAAACTCGGCATCGACGCCACGACGTTTCCGCCAACTTATGGACGGTCTGCGGCGAACGTACAAAGTCTCGATCCGGCGACATCGTTCACGCTCCGTTCGCGCGTGCCGGGGACAAAATACGACGGTGCCGGAGTGGTTCTGCAAGACGCGAAGACCGAATGTGCTGTCTTCGATCCGCAGCAAAACGCTGTCGTCCTCTCGGTCGATTTCGCTGGGCGTGCTGCAAGCGGAACGCCGTTCACTCTCGAAGATATGCGCAAACTCATCGACGCAAATCCGCTCGTCGGCAACAGTTTTGAGTTTGTTCCGCAGCAAAACTACGACCGAAGTAACCCGCCTGTCTTCGCCAGCAACGACTACATCGGTTACTCTGCACGAGTCGCGGAGTTCAGCGGCGGACTTGTTGGCGCAGGAAAAATTGTCGTCCATCTTGAGACAGATGCGAACGGAATTGTTCAGACGACGGCGAACGACCTTGTTCAGTTTTTGGCGAATCCGCCGAACGCGGCGGCGCAAGAACTTGTCGCGCGGTACGGGATCAGTGCGTCGGTGCTCAGTGAGATGAATCCTGTTGACACCGTTTGCGTCACCGGTACGAAGGCGACTGGAACGGGGCGACTCAAACCGACTTACGATCCGGCGAGTTGTCCGAGCGACGAGGTAAAACAGACGCAGTATCCCGATGTCGCTTTCGGTGCTGGCACGACACGCGCACTTGCAACTGCGACACCACTTGCGGCGGGCGGAATCGACTCGCTCTTCACCGTGACGGCGCGACGGTTCGACACCAATCTCGATGGCGTTGAAGTTTTGGTTAGTAGCGACGCAAACGGGCCGCGTGTCTCGTTCGATCCGGTGACGCGACAGTTAAATATAGGCGTTGCTGGTTTCGTTTCGGCTAACGACGTTGTTGCTCTAATCAACAATACTCAAGACGTTGCGGCACTGTTTTCGGCGTCGATTCCGCAGAGTGTTGTCGGCACGACACACGTCCCGACGGGGAACGGCCCCGTCACGCCGGGGGATCGCGGAGTGCTTCGCGTGACGGATGAGACGACAACGAGTGGTGCGCCGTTTGTCGGTGCGACAGATTCGGCGGGACTTGGACTCATCTTTCGTTCGGTCAACGAAGGGAGCGACGCTTTCGTTTCTGTTCTGGCACTTCGCAACACCGAGTTTAACGTCGTTGACCGCCGTGGCGATTCCGTCGAACGAACTTCTGGCAGCGATGTCGTTGCAGATATTAACGGACAGCGTGCGGTCGGTCGCGGACACATCGCCAGTGCGCAGACGACAGATTTGTCGCTCTCGATTGGGATTGATTCGTCGTTGTCGGCGGGGAGTGTTTTTGGTTTTCGGATTTCTGGTGGCGGTGCGCTGATGCAGCTCGGCCCCGATCCGCAATCGAGTCACCAGTCGCGCATTGCACTCCACGACATTCACACCGCAGTTTTGGGGAGCGAGGCGGGAAAACTTTCCGACTTGCGTCTCGGCGGTATCGCAGACCTTTTCACGAACACTCGCAAAGGTTTTGAAATTATTGAAGACGTGATTTCGCAAGTTGCGTTTGAACGCGGACAACTCGGAGCGTTCCAGCGGAATCACTTGGATGTCAACAGCCGTCACTTGACAGACGCTATCGGTATCACGGAAGAGTCGCTCAGCAATGTCCTCGACACCGACTTCGCGTCGGCGACATCGCTTCTCACGCGGAACCAAGTCTTGATGCAGGCGAACATCGCTGTCTTGCGCTACCCAACCGACAACGCCCGAATGCTCGTCGGATTGTTGCAACGGTGAACGCGGTTTCGGCTTTCGCCGAAAACTGAAGTGCGGCATTTATTAGACCTGTTCGGAAAACTTGCACCCGCACATCGGTTCGGCATAGCCGAACCCTCCACGCCTGCGGCGTATGACAACTGGAGGGTTCGGCTATGCCGAACCGCGAACTACCAAATCGCCCCAACTTCATGTTTCCGAACGGGTCTATTGGCAATTCTTTTTTGTGTGAGAAAAAAGAACAACAACAGACAAAGACATCTCTATATATTCGGGTGAAAGCCTCACACCCTCGCATAATCCGGCATCGCACCGACTAGCGGACGCAGATATTCGAGGCAAGCATCCGTGACGAAGAGACGATCCGAACAGATGAACTCGTCGGGCATCGGCTTTTCTCCGAGCGCGACTTCGCGGAGCGGTGCAGTTCCGAGCGACCATTTGTACGGCGAGTTCGATTCGCGTACAATCGTCACCATCACGCCGCTTGTCCCAGAAGTTGCAAGCTCAACCGCACGTTTGCCGCACGCATACGCCTCGTCGATGTCGGTGGCGACGGCGCGGTCTGCGGCACACATTTGCAGCGACTCGACAACTTGAAACTCACCGCGCCAGCCGAACGTATCCGCGAGCATCCGGTGTAGCATCATCGCCGCACTCGTCCCGCCCATCGCGCCGAACTCGGCGTTGCCGAACTTGTCCTTCGTCTCGGTCGCACTGATGGGACGCCCTGCGGCGTCACAAACACCCTCGCCGCAGACGATACTCACCCAACCATATTTTTTGTGCGTCTCCGAAACTTCGCTCAAAAACTGCTCGCGCACGAACGGGCGTTCGGGGACGAGAATAATGTGTGGTGCGTCGTCGCTGTTGCTGCTTGTCTTCGCACACGCCGCCGCAGCAGGGAGCCACCCCGCACTGCGTCCCACTGTTTGAAAGACGACGAACTGGTCAACATATTTCATGTCGCGTGCAAGCCACCCCGACTGTTTCACCGAGAGCGCGACATACCGCGCCGCCGACGCAAACCCCGGTGTGTGGTCGGTGGCGAAGAGATCGTTGTCAACGGTTTTGGGAATCCCGACGCCGTAGAGTTCGTACCCTTGTTCGCGGCAGTACGATTCGAGGCGGTGGATCGTGTCCATCGTGTCGTTTCCGCCGATTAAGAAATAATAGCGGATGTTGTGTTTCTTGAACTGCGCCAGTGCGGGAGCGAAGTCGGCTTCTTTGAGTTTGTGGCGGCAACTGCCAAGCGCACTCGACGGCGTCGTCTTGAGGTGCTCGATAGTGCTGGGATTGATCGCGCCGAGATCGACAGTTTTGTCTTGCAAAAAACCTTCGATCCCGTACCGCATACCGAGAACGCGGTCGATTACGTCGCGTCTTTTGAGACTCTCTTGAACAACGCCGCACAGGCTGGCATTGATGACAGATGTCGGTCCACCACTCTGGCCGACGATAGCGTTACCTTTAATCATGTGTGACTCCTCTCTCCCAAAGGTGATTGAAACAATGGAACTGTTCGGAAACGTTAATTAGGGCGATTCGGTGATTCCGGTTAGGCATAGCCGAACCACAGTGCAATTTCCGAACAGGTTTCATAGACGCAGCGCATTGTACACGAAGCGGAGCGATTCGGTAGAGAGACGGCCAACTTTTCGGCGGCCTGCGTGTGGGGCTTGACCGCTCTGTCGTTTCGTGTATCATTCCCGCAGTAATTTCGTGGTGGCGGAAGCGGTAACCGCGTGGAAGGTATTGCCACGCCTCATCTGTGAAAGTAAAAGGGTAGAAAACATGTTGGCAAAGTTGCGAGTTGGAACGAAGTTGATCAGCGGTTTTGGTACGCAGCTCTTAATGTTGCTTGCTCTAGCGGGTGTGGTGTATTACGCATTGACGACTGTCGGTGTTGATATGGACAATATCGGTCGCTACGTCCAAATCAACAGCAACATCGTGCAGGGACGCGGTGAGATGTTCAAGGTTCGCAACAACCTGCGAGAATACAAGGCCGACCACGACACTATCCACTTCACCAAAGCCGACGACGCGATTACAGCGTTTGAAAAGTTCGTCAGCTTGGCCGAAGAACACATGCATGCTAAACCGCATCTCGATAATGTCAAACTTATACATGCCAAAGTCGCAGATTTTCATGCCGCGTTCAAGGCGTGCCAAAATGGCGAAAATGTCGAAGCCGCAGCAGACAAAATGATGGCAATCTCCGACGAGACGGCGAAACTTTGCGACGATATTCTGAACGACCTCCAAAAAAGATTGATGGATGTCGCGGCCAGCACGAAAAACACGATCTCTCAAACCATCGTAACGCTCGTGTCTATTGTTGTGTGTACTGTCGTGATTGCTTTGATTGTCGCTCTCGTTTTAACTCGCGACGTTGTCGTAGTTATACGACAATTCACGACCGACATTGCACGCATCATGGTCGAAGGCGACATTGATTGGGCACCTCCGAAAACGATACTTGAGGCAAATACCGAGTTTGGCGACATGGCGCGAGCAGTCCGTGGTATCCTCGAAGACTACCGGAGTGTCGCCACCGTTGCTGCGACACTCGCGGACAAAAACTGGGCGGTCGATATTCACGTCAAGGGTCCGAAAGACCGGATGAACGAATCGCTCCATAAGATGGTGACAAACGTCAACCAGACGCTTTTGGAAGTCCGCGAGACAGTTGGTCAGGTCAATCGTGGTTCGACGCAGGTTTCGAGCATCGCAACGAATCTCTCGCAAGGTTCGATGGAGTCGGCGGCGAGTCTCGAAGAGATTTCGGCGTCGATGAACGAACTCAGCGGCCAGACGACAGCCAACGCCGAAGGTGCCAAGCAGGCCAACACTCTTGCCAGCCAAGCCGCTGATGCCGCAAACAAAGGCCACAGCATGATGGGCAAGATGATCGACGCGATGGGACTGATTACGAAAAACTCCGAGGCTGTCCAAAAAGTGATCAAGGTGATCGACGACATCGCGTTCCAAACCAACTTGCTTGCTCTCAACGCCGCCGTCGAGGCCGCGCGTGCTGGTCAGCACGGTAAGGGGTTTGCGGTCGTCGCCGAGGAAGTACGAAACCTCGCCGCACGCAGCGCGAAAGCCGCCAAAGAAACCGCAACGCTCATCGAGACGAGTAACCGTGAAATCGTTGCCGGTGCAGAGATCGCGTCGCAGACAAACTTGATGCTCCGCGAAATCGCCGACCATATCCAGCAGACAACATCGCTCGTCGAAAAAATCGCCCAAGCCAGCAACGAGCAGGCGTCGGGCGTGTCACAAATCAACACCGGACTCCAGCAGATCGACGCGGTAACACAGCAAAACACTGCAAGTTCCGAGGAGTCTGCGAGTGCGGCAGGTGAGATGATGGCGAAGGCGAATCACCTTCAGTCGCTCGTTGCGGTGTTCAAACTGCGTTCGGCAGGCGGATTGGCGTCAACGTCGCACACAAGTTCGCCGTCACCTGCACCAAAGGAACGCGGCAACACAAGCGATGCCAAACCGAAGTCGTCGCCAGCACCAGCACCGAAATCAGCACCAACGGCACCAGCCCCGAAGATCAATCTCGGCGCACCGACACATGGTGCAGTTGCGAAGCTGGTCTCGTCGTCGCACGGCCCGGCGCAAAACGCCGCGCCCGCAGCCCCGCCGAAAGCAGTGTCACACGGACACGACGAGTGGGGCGGAAAAGGTTCATCCGCACTCCCCGCCGAACAAGATACTGTGAGCGACAAAGAATTTGGAAAGTATTGAGTAAGTGGTCAGTGGGCGGTGATTAGTGATCAGTCACTGATCACTAACCACTGATCACTGATCACTGACCACCAGCCCCCATTACTCCTATGCAGCCCAAACCAGACCAACGTGCCCTCGGGCAAGAAAACTTTTACGCCGCTATCGGTAGCGATCTTTTGCGACGAGCGTTTCTCAAGGAAGTCAACGCTGAAGGTGTGACTTCGGGGAACGGCCTCGGCGCGAAGTTCTTTGGTTACGGCACTGTCGATAAACCTGTGCGTGTCGCCGTACTCGGAACGGGTGACGAAGGGAGCATCCTCATCGGCGCGATTAACCCGAAGTACGTTCAGGTCGCCGCGATTGCCGACATTCGTCCGTACAACCAGTGGCGTGCGTTTCACGGCGACAACTACAGCGAAGACATCAAAAAACTTCGCACCGGCCTCAACGCGAAGTACGGCTGGAAAGACGAGGCCGAGGGACGCCAAAACGTCCGCGTCTACGGCGACTACCGCGAACTGCTCCAGCGCGAGTCGGAGAACACCGACGAAGCGACGCGAATACAAGGAGTGATCATTGCGCTTCCGTTACACTTGCATGCTCCGGCGGCAATCGCGGCGATGGAGGCTGGTTTTCATGTCCTCACCGAAAAACTGATGGGGCACACTGTCGCCAAGTGCAAAGACATGGCCCGCGCCGCCGAGAAATACAAAAAACACATGGCGACCGGCCATCAGCGGCACTACAATGTTCTGTATGATCACGCAAAAAAATTGTTGGCCAGCGGCGTTCTTGGCGACCTCCACTACATCCGCGCACAGTGGCACCGTAACAACCAACCCGGACGCGACTCGTGGCAAATGCCGCTCCCTCCCGGCGTGAAAGACGGCGACGCACAAGGCGGACGACTCGACCGCGAACTCGAATCGTGGAAGAAACAACTTGAGTCGCTCGAAGGAAAAGCGTCCGCTGACGAGATTCAGTCGTGGAAGATGAAGATCGCCCAAAAAGAAGCGCAGATCGCCGACGCACTTCTCATCAAAGGCGGCGAACACAACGGCGCATCGTTCAAGTCGGCAACCGATTATGGTTACGAAGATGCGACGCTCCACATCGAAGGTTCGCCCGTTGCATACGAACGTCCTGCGCTCGAAGAACTGATTCGCTGGCGTCTATTTAACCGCACGAGTGCGGGTTTGATGGCGGAGCTTGGCAGCCACCAACTCGATGCTTCCAGTATTTTCATTGCGGCGATGCACGACGGGAAGAAGCAGTATCCGCTCCGCGTCTCGGCGAGTTCGACGCGATCCATTTTTCCGACGCAACTCGACAAGTCGCCGCTCGACCGCGACGCCGACGACCATATTACTTGCGTCTACGACTACGCTGCACCGGGATACAATCCCGACGATCCAATCGGGAAGCAACGAAAAATAACAGTCGCATACTCCTCGATCAATGGAAACGGATTTGGTGGTTACGGCGAGGTCGTTTTCGGAACTCGCGGAACGCTCTTGATTGAAACCGAAAAAGAAGCTATGCTTTTCCGTGGGGCGTCGCTTGACGACAAAACGGTTGTCGTCGAAAAGAAGTCGCGGAGTGGCGAGACGTTTCTTGATATTGAGCCGAGTGCTGCTGGCGATCCGTTGTCGGCGGCAATCGGACTGCAAGCGACGTTTGGTGATGTGAGTCGTGGTTACACTGAACAGATTGAGCACTGGGCGTATTGCATAAGCGAGAATCCTGAACCGGACTACACGAAAGAAAACGGCGTATTTGTTTCGGGCAAACCGATGCCGCGTTGTTATCCGGAGGTTGCACTCGCCGACGCAGTGATCGCACTCACAACAAACATCGCCGCCGACCGCAGCGAGACAGTTGATTTTGATCGTGCGTGGTTCGACTACCACAGCGACGCCACCCCCGAAGCCCACTTCGCCGAGTCCGACGAAGAGAAAAAGAAGTTCACGCCTGAAACAATGTAGGGAACGGATTTGGCCGCTTTGCGTGGTCATGTTTGGTCAAGGGTGTGTCTGATACGCGGGAGCAAATCATGAAGCCAAAACTTCTCCCCATCGGGCGGCAAGACTTTAAGACGCTCATCGAAGACGATTGTATTTACGTTGATAAAACCGAGCACGTTTACAACTTGATCACGAGCGACAAGTATTATTTCCTCTCGCGTCCGCGACGTTTTGGGAAGTCGCTGCTCGTGACGACGATGCGGTATCTCTTCCTCGGCGAAAAGGAGTTGTTCAAGAATCTGTTCATCTACAACACCGATTGGAATTTCGACAAGTACCCGGTACTCGACTTCAGCTTCAACAACATGCCGTATGGCGAAATCGGACTGCGAAGAGTTATCAACGAACGTTTGCAAAGGATCGCGAAAAACTACGATGTCGATGTTTATCACGAAGAGAACGGTTGCTTTTTTGAGTTGCTCATCAATGCGTTATACGAAAAGTACAACCGCAAAGTCGTGATCTTGATCGACGAGTACGACAAACCAATTCTCGAAAATCTCGAAAACAATAAGTTGCCAATCGCCTACGAAAACCGCGATATTTTGCGAGGCTTCTACGGTGCGATCAAGTCGAACGACCACGCGATACAGTTTTTTTTCATGACCGGAGTTAGCAAGTTTTCGCAGCTTTCGATCTTTTCGCAACTCAATAACTTGACCGACTTGACGCTTGATAGCGACTACGCCACCATTTGCGGTTTCACCGAAGCCGAACTCAAAACCGACTTCGGCTACTACGTTGACCGTGCGCAAGAGACGTTCAACGGTACGCTGTGGGAGACGTTGCGTAACAAGTACAACGGTTTTTCGTGGAACGGAAAGGACTCGGTTTACAATCCGTTTTCGTACTTGCAGTTTTTGCGTAGCCGGAGCTTGGACAACTATTGGATCGAATCGGGCAGTTCAAAGTTTTTGACCGACATACTGCGCGACCGCAATTACGACCTGACGAAAATCCGCAGACAAGAAGCGACGCAAGCCGACTTGCTGTCGTTTGACTTTGAGAAGCTGTCTATTGTCAGCTTGATGTTTCAAACTGGTTATTTGACGATCAAAGAAAAAATCAGCGGTTCCAAGATAACCAAATACTTGCTTGATTTTCCGAACAACGAAGTCAACGAATGTTTTACGAAAGTTTTGCTGGCGACGTACACCGACTCGGATCGCTCGATGACAACTTCGGTATTGTCGGAAATGCGTGAAGCGTTACGCAGCAACGATTTCGACGAGTTCATTTGCAGCATCAAGTCGTTGTTTGCGTCGATTCCGCATCAAATCATTGTGAACTTCGAGGCGTACTTCCACTCGATATTTTTCGCCATCTGTCACTTGCTCGGATTTGAGATCGATTGCGAAGTCTCGGTTGCGGGTGGTCGCGTTGATGCGATTATCCAAACCGAAAAGTACGTTCACGTCATTGAGTTCAAGATCAACGCAACTCCCAAAACGGCGATAGCGCAAATCGTCAAGAACCAGTACGTCGAGAAGTTCGTCGGCGACAAACGCGAAGTAATTTTGGCGGGCGTCTGTTTTAATACAAAGAAGAAAGTTTTTTCGCACCAGTGCGTTTCGCAGAACGAAACTCGCCACTAACAACTAGACCACTCACTACCAATGCCAAAACACAAACAGCAAGACGACGGGGGCACGGACTCCCCCGAACCTCCCGGTGCTACTGTCCCGTCAACCGACGACGACACTTGGTGGCGACGCGCCGATCTCGATTACCACGACGGGATGCTCCGGTTCGACGCGACCGATCTGGCGACGCTCGTTGCTGGTACTGTCGCGGGTACTGATGAGACGCCGTGTTATGTCTACCGACCGGCGCGCGCCATCGAAAAAGCGGCGATGCTCCGCGTTGCACTCCCCAATGTGCGAATTCTCTACGCGGTGAAGGCAAATCGCCATCCAGAAATTCTCCGTGCCGCGCGAGAATCTGTTGACGGGATCGATGTGTGTTCACCGAACGAAGCACGACTCGCACTCTCGCACGGTTTTCGCCAAGAACAAATCAGTTACACCGGAACGTCACTCTCTGAAAGCGACGTTGCGTTTCTTGTCGAACATTCTGCGATTCACGTCAACGTCGATTCGTTCTCGTCGTTGCGGCGTTTGGCGGCGCGTTCGCCGCAGCGTGCGATTGGTTTCCGCATCAATCCCGAACTCGGAATTGGTTATCGCAACGAGTCGCGTCTTGTTTACGCCTCGCCGGTTCGACCGAGCAAGTTCGGATTTCTCGCCGAACAAATTCCCGAAGCGTTAGCGATGGCGACATCGTTCGGGTGTCGCGTTACGACCGTTCACTGGCACGTCGGTTGCGGTTGGCTTGCGAACGAACTCGGTTCGCTCCGAACGATTCTTCAGCGCGCGACCGCTATCGCGGCGACGATTCCAACAGTCACAACGGTCAATCTCGGCGGCGGATTTGGCGTACCGTTCCAACACGACGACGGCGTTTTGCCGCTCGACCGCTGGAGCGAAATCGTCCGCGAAACGCTCGGCGAACGCTGGGCGATCACGATTGAACCGGGGGCGTTTCTCGTTCAAGATGCTGGCGTTCTTCTCGCGCGCGTTAACACGGTTGAACGTAAACGCGACACGATCATTGTCGGCGTGAACGCTGGGTTTAATTTGGCAATGGAGCCGGTTTTTTACGGTATGCCGCTCTTGCCGCTGCATGTTGTTTCACCTCCCGCATCGCGTCCGCGCGAGGTGGTGACGATTGCTGGGAACATCAACGAGGCACACGATTTGTTGGCCCGCGACGTTTTGTTTCCCGTCCCCGAAGAGGGCGAGTGGCTCGCCTTCCTCAACGCCGGTGCGTATGCAGCGGCGATGTCGTCGCAACACTGCCTTCGCGGAGAGTACCGCGAAGTGGTGGTTTGAATGTTTGCAGTTCACGTCCTGCTGCGTTTCACAAAGGACGAAATGTTTCCACCCTCTTTTCCAACGAAGGAACTTTTGGAAATGAAGTTGAACACGATGAACACGCTTGAGAGTCGTTCTGTATCTGGGGCGACGTATTCGGATTCTGCGCTTGCCGAGGAGAATAAGGTTGCGTGGGACAGGCTTTACGCCTCGACCGACGACCTCGTTTGGGGCGACCGCGATTTGCCGTTTGTGACCAGCGCACTTGAGCGGCTTCGCCGCGAAGGCGTTGTGACGGATGGTGCGTATCTTCTCGACGCCGCAACGGGCGAGGGACGTAACGTTCCCGCACTTCTGCGGAGTGGCGGGAACGTTACCGCGTGCGACGCCTCGCCCGCAGCACTCGCAAAACTTGCGGGACGATTCGGCGAGTGCGTTACAACGGTGGAGTGCGATCTCGCGCTGATGCCGTTTGAAAGTTTCAAGTTCGACGTCGTACTTGCGTGCGACATCATCGAAACGCTTCCGAATCTCGAAGAAGTTCTCACCGAGATTGGTCGCGTTCTCCGCGTTGGCGGTGTCTTGATTGCAAACGTCCCCGACTTCGACGACGGAATTTCGAGCGAAGCGATGTTGCCGATAGAGTCGGGGAACTTCATGTACCAAGGGAGCTACTTCTTCCGGTTCCAAAGCGAGAGCGACTTTGTTGCGGCGATGCGACGTTGTGGTCTCGAACTTTGGTCGAGTCACGTCGAGACGTGGTGGGAAGACCCGCACCCCGGCTACCGCGACGGCGTTCACAGCCACACCAGCCGCATCATCATCGCAACACGACAACTCGACTCGTGAAACATCCACCACTTCTCGTCCTCGGCACATCGAACGTGAAGAAGCGTTTGGAGCTTGAACGTCTCCTTGCGCCAAGCGGTTTCGTGCTCAAGACACTCGCCGACTTTCCGCAGCACCGCGACGTTGTCGAAGACGGACTGACGTTCTTCGACAACGCCCGCAAGAAGGCGGTCGAGCAGGCGACGTTTTTGAACGAGTGGGTGTTTGCAGAAGACAGCGGACTTTCGGTGCCGGTACTCGATGGTCGTCCGGGCGTTTATTCAGCACGGTATGCTGGCGAACCGTGCAACGACGAGGCGAACAACGACCGTTTGCTTTCAGAACTCGATGGCAAAATTGAGCGTGCGGCGTACTACAGTTGTTGTGTTGTTGTCGCCGACCCGTCGGGTGCAGTTCGCGCGACGAGTGAAGCTACTTGCTGGGGACGGATCACGCACGAACGTCGCGGGAGCGGCGGATTTGGTTACGATCCGTTATTTGAGATTGTTGAGTATCGCCACACGTTTGGCGAACTCGCACCTGCGTTCAAACAGTGCATCAGCCACCGCGCCCGCGCACTACGCCAAATCGTCCACGCTTTGGAACGCCTCGCTGGCGAGCGGCGGGTGTAAACCCGCCGATTGAAGTACCGGTTGACACGAAAAGCATCGTTCACCAAACACGCCAAATCAAAGTTTCAGAACCGGTCTCGTGAACAACTACACCACCGTCATCGCATCGTTCGTACTGGTCGCGCTTGGCGTGATTCCGTTTGCGTCTGCGCAAGATGTGTCGTGGGCCGACAAGATGTTTGAGGTGCGGTCACACGACTTCGGCGTCGTCGCCAAAGGGACGAAGGCGGAGTTTCGGTTTGTCTTTACCAATCCGTATGTGGAGTCGGTTCACATCTCGTCGGCGACTTCGAGTTGTACTTGTACGAGCGTCTTTGTTGAGAACAGCACGGTGCCGACTTACGCGACCAGTGCGATAGTTGCGCGGTTTGACACGGTTGGCAAGTCGGGGCCGAACGCGGCGACGATTACCGTCAGCATAGACAAACCGTATCGTCGTGATGTCTTGCTCAACGTTCGCGGATTTATTCGCAGCGACGTAACGTTGACGCCGAAGAGCGTTTATTTCGGGATCGTCCCTGAAGGGCAGGGCGGGACGCGAACTGTTGACGTTGTTTATTCGGGAAACTCGTCGGCGTGGAACATAGTTGGGATTGAAAGTTCGCGGGGCGACATTTCGGCGCGTGTTGTCGAAGTAACACCGATGCCAGCGTCGCGGCAGGTGCGTCTCAAGCTCGCGGTCGCGCTTGCTCCCAACGCACCGATGGGGACGTTTTCTGAACGCCTTACGATTCGCACCAACGAACCAGCTTCAATGCAGTCGCAGTTTACGATTGTCGTTGAGGGAGCAGTTCACGGGAGTGTGAGTGTATCGCCGCCGGTGCTATTTTTGGGGAGTATTCGTCCGGGGGAGCGGGTGACGAAGAGTATTGTCTTGAGTGGCATAACGCCGTTTGCGGTGGAGTCGCTGGTCTCGACGAGCGATGGCGTGTCGTTCGACATTCCAGCGTTATCGCCGCGTGAGGCACGGAGCGTGTGGATTGTGGCGGTGCACTGCGACATGCCGCCTAACGCAGCGGTCGGTTCGCACCGCAGCACGGTGACAGTCAAGACGAGCGACACAAAAACGTCACCGACTTTTGAAACTCTCGCCATAGTTTTACCGCCACCGATGAACGTGCCACGCGAAAACACAGAATAACACGGACTAACACAGACCTACACGGACAATCACGGACATTCCTTGTCCGTGTCAGTCCGTGATCGTCCGTGTTAGTCCGTGTGTCCGTGTTTTTCTGATAGTCGTTTGGCTTGGCGGATTTTGTAGAGGCGTTCGGTGAATCCGCCTTCGTCTTCAAACTTTTGCGCAAGGTGTGCGACTTGCCGGTCGAGGAGATAGCAAGCTACGTTGAGTAGAGAGAGTGCGCCGTTTGCGGCCAAGCAGGAAGAACTCAAAACTTCGCCATCGGCGTTTGGCAATGTTCTTTCGGTGTTAACCCACGCTGCAAACTCTTCTACGGTTTGTGGTTTTTGCTGCTTGAAACGCATTAGCGCGGGGTGGTTTGGTTTCAGTTTTGGCAACCCACGGTGTCGCAAGAAATCTTCGTAGTCGAGTTTCAATTCTTCGAGACTCGCGCGGGCGACTTTCGTTAGTTTGAGTTCAAACTTCTTCGATGTCGCGCTGGCGACGCTTCCTTCGCCGATGTTTTGCACGCCGCTTCGTGCCGCCTGTACCATCTGGTCGTGGGTACGGCTTCGCCGGTCAATGTAATTGTCGCAAAAGCGAACCGTCACATCGTAGGCTAACTGCGCCAAACAAAAACTCTTCAGATGACGAAAACCGCCATGCGGCTGAATGAGATCACCGCCACCAGCTTCGCTAGATTGATACGATTTGCTCATAGGGAAAAATTCTAGCCAAAAAACAAATAGGGCGAAGGAGACCCCGCAAAAAAATCTCGGCCCCAGAAAACACGGACACACGGACACACGGACTAACACGGACCTACACGGACGATCACGGACATTCTTTGTCCGTGCCAGTCCGTGTTAGTCTGTGATCGTCCGTGTTAGTCCGTGTCCAGCGTGGCCTCGCCTCATTTCCCCTCACGTTTTCTCCGCGCGATTGCCGATAGCGGGGGATAGCGGTTTCCCCTTGGCGGGGAAACTGTAAACCAACGTAAGATGCGGGGACTACGCGGTAGGCACGGTTTGCCTTCCAGCGTAGCTCTTGGGTGACTGAGAAGGAACGGAACTGCTATGAGCCAGAAAAGCGCACGGAACTGTGGCGATTCTCTCAACTCTAACGACTCGCAAAATGGCGATTATGGACGACGCTCGTCCACTCTATCGCTAAACTGCGCACGCGCAGCAGTTTGCGCATTTTCTCTCTGGCTAGTCTTGTCGCCTTGCGTTGTGATGGCAGATATTACTTGGGCTCCGGGCATGCCAACAAACCCGCAACCGTGGCCTGATTGGTTGGGTATCAACAACGGCATTAACAGCATTAACATCGTTGATCGACGCGGACAGACCGCTAACCCCGGTGCCAATAACAACAACGGGCTTCTCATTGCAGGTGTAGGTGGTTGGGGAATTGGAGCGCCTCCCGCTGGAACCGATCCTTCGCGTTCTTTTCAATGGGGTGGTTCCCCAGGGCGTACGCTCAACGTCAATGGTGACACGAACGGGCGACTCTGGATAGGCGACGCCTTCACTCTGGGAAATGGTGGCACGATCAATGTCGGTGGTAACGCGGGTTTTACGGTGTCGCGCCAGGGTGCGAATGTCAGCACCAACGCCTCGCTGTTCCAGCTCAATGCCTCGACATTCAACAACAATGGACTGTTCAGTCTTGTCTTGAATAATGCTGCTAATAACCGCGCTAATTGGTGGCAACGAAATGTCTTTGCGCTAACGTACAGCAATGGCGCGTCTATCTTTAACAACGCTGGTGATTCCAGCGTGACGAACGCTGATGCGTGGTATCTACAGGGTGGGCCCGCCCCTTCGCAACTTAACAATAGAGGCTACATTTCAGGTGCGACTAACTGGGTGGCGGCTGCGTCGATCATCTCGAACTTCGGTTCGGGGGTTGGCGGTTCGATTACAGCCGCTCCAACTCCGCCCGCAGCAAATCTTCCAGCAGGAGTGGCGGGAGGATGGACGTGGTACATGCTCGGTTCTACGCTAAACAATACCTTTGCTGGTGATGACGCGACGATTAGTTTGGGCGCGGGTGGTCAGATGTTCATTATCGGCAGTACGCTCAACGCAACCGGAGGGGCAACGAATTTTTCGGGTGGCCCTCGAGGCGGTCAAAGTGGCAATTCAGACTATTCATCAATCAATGGCCGCGAAGTCATCTTGAGCGGTACAGGGCCAACATCAAACTACGGTGGCGATGCTATACCAGTTGAGATCACTAGCCCTTTTATAAACATGTTTCAGGTCTTGCCTCTTGCTAGTCCGGCTAGTGGTGAGCATATCGGTTATTACAATCAAGCCACCGGATTTCGTTGGTTCAACGTTGCGGGTGAGACTGACGGCTCGGCTGATCTACGCTTTGCAACCGTCAACACAGAGATTTATTATGATCTAACAGGGCTGTTAAATGTAAACATTAACTCTACTATCTATCTTGATCGGTGGCGCGACAACAAAACGGTAATTCGTGTTGCTGATACCACTGCACGCATATACAATCCACGAATGTTCCTCGATGGAACATTTGGACGAACAGCGTACCGCCTCCAGCTTGACAGCATAACCCCGAACCAAAATCAGTACAACTCGACGCAGCTTCCAAATACAAACCTCCTCTACAACATAATCCGTACCCAAGGTGGCGACTCTCATCTTGGTGTCACGAGTGACATACACATTGCACGAATCGCGCCAGAGTGGACACCGCTTGCGCTTGCCTCGCCAACAGCCCCGCCACTACCACCGCAGTTGTTGCAGGTTTTGGCGGAAAATGGCCTCAACATTAATAATGCCAATGTCAATGCGAACCCTGTGGTTTACAACACCTACGACTTTGCCTATCTCTACCACAATCCGAATAGTCCGTTTTATGTTGGAAAACCGACAGTGGTCCAAACTCAAGTCCCGCTGATTTTTGATGGTGGTTCATATCTACACGACGCCTTTGACAATGCTCTTGGCTTGGCGAACCCGTGGTATAACACCAACGAATACAACGCTGCGTGGGATCCAACGAATAATCCGAATAGTGTGTCGTACAAAGTCACTGGCGGCATCTACAACGAATTTTACGATCCATCGGCAGCAGTACACAATGCTGGTAATCCGACGGCTCCTAGTTACAATCCACAGTTTGACCGCAGTTCACCAAACTACAATACGGCTTCGTGGTATGGGATGGCAGCACCGCCAGTTGGGAAATCGGTTCTACCGCACATCGCTTACAACCCGTATGTTGATGCCAATGGATATAGCGGTGGTTTGACGAAGGTTGATACAGGGCTTCTGTGGTTGCAAGCCAGTGAGTTCAGGTTTTTGAACGTACTTGATGCTGCAGGTGTTGCAACGGTATTCAATCGTACCGGTGCGCAGATGAATCGCGACATCAACTCGCTTATTGACGTACAAGGTGGGATACTTCGTTTCAACCGCCAAGAAGACTTAAGACCGGTTTGGCGGGCTGCGGCAGAAAATGTTGTATTCAACAATAATACCGGTTTGTATGTCGATGACAATCCTATCACCAATCAATACGCACCTGCACAGCGTTACAACATTAACCCAAATGGTTACGTCAACACTGCAGCGGGGGAGGTTGCGCCGGATCGGTCTAACTACTACACGATTCAGCTAAATACGCTGACGAACCCAAACGACGCTGCTGCGCGTAATGCCACCACCTTAAGTACGAGCGGCGGTCACCACTATCGGACCGCTACGGTCTCTGATCCGCTCCGAGACCGTGCCGCAAACGACAACCGTCTCATTGTGAACAACCGCATCATTCTACACGGCGGCGGTACATTTGAGGTAGGATACGATTCTGGCGCAAATGGTTATTGGTTCACAACCGTCAACGGTGAGTACGTTGAGGATGACAGTCTCTATCGCACCTACACGGTAAAGTCGCCAGAATACGATAATCCGAACAACATTCAGGGCGGCGGCGTTGGTAACGACTGGGGTTATCTGTGGCTCAACAATGCTACGCTTGTTGGTCAGCGTCCGACAGAGGGTATCACGCCATTTCTCAACAAGACTGGTGCTGGTGTTCTTGATCTCACAGGTGTCAACTGGGAGTATGAGAATGGGTTAACGAACGTGGAGATTAACGTCGATCAGGGTACGCTCGCGTTTACGAACCAAGCCGATCTTGGTTCAGGGCGAATTGCACTTCAAGGCCGCGATGCGATCTTGGCACTTCTAAAAGACTCTGAGCTTGATCGTGGTTCTATTAAGTACAATCCGAACAGTGCCAGCGGTCTCAACCGTGACCTCGTTTCGGGCTACGATACGAACTGGGGAGCCGGAGGCGCGCCCACTACGATTATGAATCCCAACGCAGATACGACTCCGACGGAGATCAACAATATCATCGCGCTTGTTGATGGTGGGACGATTAATGTTGTTCAGGGTGGTCGTCCGCCGGTGGTGGGGAGTCTCATATTCCCGCAGCCGTTCTACTCGGAATTTGACATCACGAAGACTCGTGCGAAAGATGGTTATGAGAATCAGCACAACTTCATTGTTAAGGGCGACCGTATTCAAGGTAATGGTTCGCTTCGCAAGATTGGTCTTGGTATGCTAACACTTGAAGGCGACTATCGTGTCGCTACTGGAGCAGTTACTTTCCCCGTTCGTGAAGGGCAGACCAGACGAACCTACAATGGAGTTCAGTTTGAGCTTCAGCGGGGAACACTTCGTTTTTCGCAGGAAACGAACTTGGGTGGGATAGCTGGTGGTGTGGCTGGCGGGACGATTTTGTTTACACTCGACAAGAATGCGACACTGCAATACTATGGTAAAGACCAAGAAATGATAGTGCGTAACAACGTCACGATGACTTATGACCGTGGCCTATACAACAGCGGTGGTGCGACGCTCGACATCCGCAACTCACAGAGCGACACGCTGATGACAACGCTGCGTCTCACTGGAACGATCACAGGCGATAGCAACTTCCTCACCATTACAAAGCTAGGTCAGTTAAAGAGTGTTCTCGACATGACGCAAGCGACGATGGCTGGCACGGCTGGTGCGGCGAAGTGGGACGTTCGGACGGGTGAATTGGCGTTCAACATTCAAAACAACATCGGAAGTGGCGACATCATGTTGTCGGAAGCGACGATGCTACACAAAGTTTATCAGCAACCGACTGGTACACCACCGGCGTCTCCACACACACAGAATGTAGCAATTGCCAACAACGTTCTTGTCCGAAATAATGCGACAATCAAAATTGATGGTGATGCGACTAGAATTGGTGGTTTACTTTCACGGCTCACACTGCGTGGCGACCTATCCGTACAAACGCAACTCGACAAGATGGGCGATGGGATTCTAATTCTTGATGGTTCGCTGGCCCGTGCTGGTGCGGCGGATGTTGGAACGACCATCCTCGGCGGTTTGCGTATCAAAGAGGGGCCGCTTGAGTTTTCGCGGCGTCAGCAACTCGTGACTACTGATATTGTGAATCCGCAAGCGATTAGTCTCAATCTCTATGGTGCCAAGGCTGGTCTTATTTACAGTGGCGTAGGTGACGTTAATCCCGCCACGCGAACTCCTCGCCCACTCACGATCACCAACAACATCAACATTTTACCTCTATACCACGATCTGACAAATTCGCCACGAGTTGCCAATATCACGGTGACAGATGCGACAGGTAATCTCGGCCTCACTGGCGAGCAGCTTCGCGGTGGCGACCTCACACTCAACGACCTCAAACGCGATGCCGATGGCAACCCCGTCATCAATGCTACCACTGGTAAGTGGGAGACTACATCGACCTCAATCTCTGGCGCAAGTACGATTGTGAAAGACGGTCTCGGTACACTCACGCTATCCGGCGTTCTCAATGATGACACAAAGGAGAACATATCTATCCTCATCAAGCAGGGCAAGATTGCGTTTTCGGAGCAGAAGAATTTGGGGCACGCCACCAATAACAATCTCAACAACGCAATCGTTCTCAATGGCGTCTCCGCCAAACTAGAATACTTGGGCACTACGCCTGTAGGGACTCCCGACACGACTCAGATTGCGAATCAGTTGGTCTTCTTGAACGGTGGTGGTACGCTCTCGGTTCTTGACTCTCTCGATACGTTCGTATTGCGTGATGGTCAGATTGTGTCAAACCGCGACCTTTCCACAATTGGTAGTAACACCCCGTATAAAGGGACAACTTGGACACTCGCCAAGGAGGGAGCAGGAAAACTCGACATCACTGCGGTTGACTTCAGTAAACCGATCAGCCCAACTGGTGCCGCTTTAGAACATATAACTGACATCAACATCAAGGAAGGAACTGTTGTCTTCAATGATGTGAAGAATCTCACTGGTGGGGCAAACAAACCGCTTACTATTTCGATGGGTGCGCAGGTTCCGGGAATCGTGATCCCCGGCGTCATCACGACCTACACAACTTACACGTCGGGCATGCTTGAGTACACGGGGACTGCGAATATCCCACTAGCAAACAACCTGTTGCTCAATGGCGGCAAAGTTGTTAGTCCCTCAACGGGCCTCGCGATCTACGATCAGCTCACTGGGCGACAGGTCGTTGCCGGTGGCGGAATCAACGTGAAGAACGTTGATACCAACCTCGTTTTGACGGGTGCGATCAGCGGGACTGGAAGTTTCGTCAAGCAAGGCGCAGGACAACTCACGATCACAAGTGCCAACAGTGGTCTCACCGGTGACTTTATAATCGAGCGTGGAACAGTTGAATTGAAAACGCAGCAACAGTTCCGTGGCGACATCATCGTCAAGAACTATCTCGATGGAGGAAACTATGAAGGGGCGACTCTCGTTGCAGGTGCAGGCAATGTCATCACCAATAAAAACAAGCTCTATCTCGCCAGCGGAACAACTTTTGACATGTCATACAACGACGGCAAGAACCCGACAATGCAAACGCTTACCGGCGTGATGACGTTGCCGATAGCGGGCGCGGGGCCGTCGCGGATTTTGATCAGTAAGGACTGCACAATTGGTACAGACCCGAACGGCGGTCCCAGCAACCCGACGAATACAGACATCGGCAATACGCTAAAACTTGACCTTGCCTCTGGTACGACGTGGCACGTTGGGCAGATCGTCGGTAATGACAACTCGAAACTAATCATTTCGAACGGCTATATTCTCGTCGATGACCTCACACATTTCCATGGAACACAGTCATCGACAGGTGGTACGATCATCAATGGTGGTAGCACCGACGCTAACCGTCCTTACACGTTCACAAATGAAAACGTAGACAAAGGCGAATGGGTAAGCTGCAACGTTACCGTGAGTAACGGACATATCACCGTTGGACAGAATCCGAATCTTGGTGGCGGTGGTTATTGGGCAAGCTGCAACGTAACGGCCAGAAACAACAGCACGATTGATGTTGCTGGCGATTGGGTAACGAGTACGCTGCACAAGCAAGACCTTCGCACGCCGAACGTTTTGCTTGAGAATGGCAGCCGCCTCAGCGTCGGCGGAAACTGGCAAGAAAGCGGTGACATCTCGCTCGACAATTCGCAACTATTTGTCGGTGGACAGTGGCAGCACTACGAAGGTTTCTTTACTAGATGGGTCGATGGGCTTTACGATGCACGATACGCCGAGGCGGCTGCTCTCAATCCGGGGTATAACTATGACGCAGCGGTTTACACTGGGCAACAGCCGCCCTTTTTTGCCCAAGATGGTGACATCTACTGGAATCAAAACACCGGCACGATTTCTAACTTTGTCGCCATAGATAAAGACCTAGTATATCGTAGCGTTACAGCGAGTAATGGGAGTGTTATTCTGCTTGCTGGTAACGGGACGAGTGGCGCATTGTCGCTCGATGGCAGTACGCTAACAGTTGGCCACGAAGTTGGTGGCATTCTCGCTCTCGATACAGGAAACTACAACGTCACACGAGGGGGTGGGATTGGTGCCAATGCAACATTTGCAAATGGTAGCCAAGGGACGATTTTGGGTAACTGGAAGAGCGGTAATCTCACGCTCGCCGGTGGCAGCGATCTCACTGTTGGTCACGTCACAGGCGGTGTACTCACTGCCAACACCGGCGACGTTGAAATCGTTGCCGATAATACAGTGGCAGCGAATCGGTTCATCTCTGTTGGTGCTGGGAGTGTTCTCACTGTCTATGGCAACCTGAATAGTGGTAGCGTTAACGCACTTGGTAACGTGAGTGTAGGTATGTGGACGCCAACAGGACTTCCGTTGAGCCATGGCAATGCGTCCATCGACGGAACGCTCTTTGTTGGTAATGGCGGTAGTTTCCGCAATGCAGGGACACTCACCGTGCGAACAGCCAAAGATTCAAGTGGTAACGTTGTTGCTAACCAAGGCCGTCTAATTATTGGAAGCAACTTTGACGTTGAGTCGATGGTAGCGATCATTGGTGGTTCAACGGTCAACATTGCCAAAGATTGGACTACTGGCGAAGCGTTAATCAATAGCAGTGTTGTCTATGTCGGTAACACTCTCAAAACACGCGATGCGAGTGGTGTACCGGCTGCGTTTGAATCGCACGATAACAGCACGGTAACAGTTGTCGAAGGTTGGACGACGGGCGATACTTGGCTCGATAAGACCACAACGACCGTTGGCGGTAACTTCACTGCAAGCTCGCTTATTGTTCAAGGCACGGTTTCTGGGAGCGGCGACAATCTCAAGGTCGGTAACTCATTGGGAGTCGGTACTGTAGACGCTGGCGGCAACCTCACTGGCGGGCGCGTAACAATCGTTTCCGATCCAGCATCTACCAAGGCGACAAGTATTAACGTCGGTCAAAACTGGGCGACCGGACAAATCGTGACGACAGGCCGCAATGCAGACGTAATGGTTGGTGGTGACTTCTTGAGCGGCTCAATCAGTTCTGATGGTGGTCGTTTCACGATCATGAAGTCGCTCACCGCAGGAAATGGCACGACAGTAATTCCGGGTGTCGTCGCAACGTCGGGGGTGATTTGGGATGTTGCTAGTAATTGGACATCCGATAACGTCACACTTGCCACCGCATCAACGTTTAACGTTGGTGGAAACTTCAGCTCACGCGGTAACGATGTGAAGATGATCAACGTTCAAAACTCGACCGTCGGTGGCAATTGGGATAGCGGCCAACTTTCGCTCACCGGTGGCAACAGTAATTTGAGCGTCGTAGGGAACTTGACCAGCAAGGCAATCACGAGCGATGGCGGTAGCTTCATCGTCGGAGGTGGCATTGACACTGGCGTCTCAAAGGTTACGACCAAAGGTGCCGACTGGACAGTCGGTCAGAGCTGGAAGAGCGGTGACATCGACATCCGCAACGCTGGCAAATTTAGCGTTGGCGGTGACTGGAGCAATGTCGAGTCAACTGCGAAGTTTACTGATGTTGAACGAATTCAAATAACTGGGAATTGGACCAGCAAATCACTTATTCTGTCAACTCTCGGTAATGCAACCAGTCCGAACGAAGTAGTTATGGAAGTCGGTGGTACGTTCACCCCCGGAACCACACTCACGCTCGATATGCCCAAAGGTCGTAATCCACTTTCGCTGAATCCTGTTTATCGTATCACCGCTGGCGATGTGTCGCTAGCCGGTACAACGATTGTCGTTGGAAATGCGGTTAACCTGACAGCACTCGGCAAATACTACGCCGCGCAGATTAAGTCGAACAGTGCTTCCCCGTTGCCATCGCCATCGTCGATCAAGGTTTCCGATATTAGTCTGTTCAAGCGAGTTGTGATCGAGCAACCAACAGGATCGGTGCTTGACATCTACGTCAATGCGACCGGTTTTTCGGGATATGTCAATCGGCTCAACGAGTTTGGAATCAGCGGTATCACGCACAACCAACTTGAGGTCATCAAAAACATGACCCGTATCGAAAACCAAGTCACTACGTTTGAAACAGCGGCTTCCACGGACCGTGTTGACCGTATGCTCGTCTCGGCCAGTGCTCTGACCGAGCCAGCGGCGATGTCACCATTGCGAACGAACGCTGTTGTTACGGATGTCCTCGATAAACTAATCACCTACGGTGACAACGAGTCAATCCCAGTTGCTGTGCGTTCGGCCAACATTAGCCGTGCCCTGAACGAACTCACCGGTGACACGCACGCCAACGGGCTTTTGATCGCATCGACACGTCCGTGGATGGAGGGGTACGACCGGCTTCGTATGGATAATGAGATGTATTTTGTCGGTCAAAACTATGCCGCAGAGTCGCAAGCGATGCGCGGCCAGTCAGCACGTCTCGCTCGTATGAACCGACTTTGGATCACGCCGTCATACACGTTCGACTCGCTCTCCAGCGATGACAACGCCCGTGCGGCAAGCCTCGGACGTACTGGATTCAGCTTCGGTCTCGACCGCCGCATCCGTCACAACGCCACCGCAGGCATTATGTTCAACTACAACTCCGCTCGCCTCAAGCAAGACGAAGACCGTGTACAAGGTAACGACTTCGGAGTCGGTCTATACGCCGGTGCGATGCTAGGCTACTACATCGAACTCCGTAGCTTCCTCGGATGTGGTTTCCAAAACTACGAATCGACCCGCGTATTCGACACGACGTTCGCCGGTGGAAACCGTCAAACCGCAAGTGGACGCGCCGATGGGAATAGCTTTGGCGGAAGTATCGAAGTTGCACGGCCACTCTTCTTCGGGCTATTCATATTCAAGCCAACACTCGGTATCGACTTCACATCGTACACCCGCAACGCATTCACCGAAACCGGTGACGCGATTCGGATGAACGTCGGTCGCACCACCTACACTCGCGTCTCGCCGAGAATTGGGGCAACGTGGGAAGCTGGCACAATGAACAGACTCGCCGTAACAACACGTCTCTTCGCAGGCTACAACTTGGGCGACGACTACATCACCGCCCAAACACAGTTCGCCACCATCGGAGGCCCAACCCAAGACATCCGCAGCATCGCCCTCGGACGTGGCTTCATCGACGCTGGTATCGGTACACGATACTACCTCAACGCAACACGTTCGATGTCGTTACACGGCAACGCAGATGTCATATCCTCGAAGCGTTCACTCGCAGGGGCGTTCTCCATCGGGGCTTCGTGGATGTACTAAAAAATCCAGAGCGGGAAGCGTAAGCGAGCGGCCAGAATCGGAACGCGAAGCGTAAGCGAGTGCCCGAATTGTCATTCGGCGCAGAGCGTGTCATTCCCGTTGTACCTGACGGGAATGGACTTGATGGACAGGTACAGCGTCCATCAGGTCCATATCGTCCATTCCTGTGGAGTCACGCTGATTGGCGATTCTGGCACTCGCTTACGCTTCGCGTTCTGATTCGGCATTCGCTTCCCGCTTCGATCACTGGCCACTAGCCACCGGCCATTGCTTATGGCACTCGCTTACGCTTCGCGTTCTGATTTGCGGCTCTCGCCACTTTTTCCTCTTGCATCGGTGACGGCAATTCGGTATTCTTCGCCACTTGGTTTTCGATGTTGTCCCTGTTGTCGATTGTGACATGCGAATAATTCTCACCACAACTCTCGCCGTCGTTTTGGTTGTAAGCACGATCAATGCGCGCACTGCCGTCGCCCAAAGCGTGTGGCAAAACGCGGTGAATCAGGCCTTTTCAGACGCCACCACACCACCACAGCGTCCTGCGCCGCGCGTCCCCGCGATGTACGGCGGATACGGAACGACTACGCCAAGCGGACGAGTTCAATACTCGCCGCCGCGCGAAGTGTTGTCGCCACGCGGCAACGTTGTTCGACAAACTGTGCCGGTCAACACGCAAATCGCAACACGCGAGCCGCGAAAACTTCCGGCGTCGGGAACGACCGCATACTACGGCCCCGTCGGCGAAGACGAACCGACAAACGAAATCGTTCAAATTGCCTACGTCGATGATGTCGTCGCGCCGCCACAACAGCAAACACCGCCAACAGTTTACCGTCCGACATCTGTCGCAAACGTCCCGATGCCAAGCCCCGCACTGACCGAGTCGTGGGACATCGAAGGACGACTCGAACGACCGATGAACGTGTCATCGCCGCAGCCTGTAAACACAAATCGCACTGCTGTCGTCGCTCCACCGGCAACGACGACTCGTACTCTCTACGCAAACCGCGACGCAATTAATCCTGTCGCTACTCCAGCCGCGATGGCAATGCCACGTTATACGCCAATGGTAGGCGGAAATGCAACTGGCATCGCGCCGCGCACTGTCACACCCGCTCCCGCACCGTCACTTTGGAAACAGCTCACGAGCGACTTTCGACCATCGAACGACCGTCGCTGGCAACCTAATCTCGCAGTGCTGCCGACGATTGAGTTTCAAGGGAATCATGTGACGATACGAAACGTCCGTTACACAATCTACCAAACCAAAGAAAACTACACGCCGCGTTACTATGACGCGACATACGACATGAGCAGTCTTCAAACGCTCGACATTATCGTCGCACCGTTTCCGTCGATGCCATCGGTTGGGCATGTCGAATTGAGTTTTGGTTTCAGCGATGGTCGGCACGTCATCTTGTCGATTGAGCCGCGTTTTGAAGAGGGTGAAAAGGACGATCCGATTGGTGCGATGTCGAATCAATTTGAGTTGATGTACCTCTTTGCAGACGAGCGCGACGCCGTGCGACTCTACACGCAAGTTGGTCGTGGCGACGTGTTTTTGTACCGACTCAACGTGACGCCCGACGAAGTTCGCAAAGTTTTTGAGTCTGCGGCGGTGCGTGCAAACACGCTTGCGGAAAAACCGGAGTTCTACCACGGCATCACCAACAACTGCGCGACAAACCTCTTCGCCCACATCAACTACGCCCGCGCCGGAGCGATCCCGCGCGACTATCGCTCGCGGTTTCCGGGTGTGATCGACAAACTCCTGTTTGAACGCAAAATGATTGTCACCAACGCAGCCACGTTCAAAGAAGCACGCGAAAACGCGAAAATTAACTGGCTCGCCGAACAATACGGCGACATCGACTACTTCTCCGCCGGCATTCGGCAGAATCTGTTTTAGACGATGTGAAGTATCTGTCAATTTTTGTATTCGTTCACGCTTCGCATGACGGCGTACTTCAATCGCGGTTCTTTTTTCTCACACAAAGGCACGAAGAGAAGAGGAGAGAACGCGGAACACGCGAAAGAACGGAAGTCACGGAACTCTGAACTTTCGCGTCTTTCCGTCTTTCCGTCCTTCCCCGATTTCCGCGTTAAAACTCTTCTTTGTGCCTTGTATGATGTTTATCATCCGGTTTTAGGCTTCGTGTGAGACTCCTCCTACAAAAAATCTGTGAAAATCTGCGTCATCTGCGGATTTCAAAATGCTCACCGCAATCGAACTATCAGGTTTCAAGAGTTTTGCCGACCGGACTCGTCTTGAGTTTTCGGACGGAATCTCTGCGCTTGTTGGGCCGAACGGTTCGGGGAAGTCGAATGTTGTTGACGCGATAAAGTGGGTGCTCGGTGAACAGAGCATGAAAAAACTTCGCGGCAGCGAAGCGACCGACGTAATCTTCAGCGGCAGCGCGACCCGCGATGCACTCGGTTCCGCCGAAGTGACTCTCACGTTCGACAACACGACGAAAATCTTTCCCGATCTCGACACGCGCGAAGTTCACATCACACGCCGCGTCTATCGGAGTGGCGAAGGCGAGTATCTTGTCAACCGTCAAGCGTCGCGGCTCCGCGACATCAAAGAACTTCTCGCCGGAACCGGACTCGGCACGCAAGCCTACAGCATCATTGAACAAGGTCGCGTCGAATCGCTCCTCCAAAGTACGCCGGTTCAGCGTCGCGGAATCTTTGAAGACGCCGCAGGGATCAGCCGGTTTTACGCAAAAAAAGTCGAGGCCGGACGACGGTTAGAACGTGTCGATCAAAATCTTGTTCGCGTTCGTGACAGCGTTGTTGAACTGGAGCAGCAACTAAAAACTGCGAAGACGCAAGCGGGCAAGGCGCAGCTTTATCGTGAGTACACGTCGCGTTTGCAAGAACTTCGCACCGACGCAGCACTTGTTGACTGGCGACGACTCCACGCCGCGATTGAACTGTCGCAGCGTGCGTGGGACAAAGCGGTCGAGCGTAACGGCGATTTGGTTGCGGTCGTTGAACGTTTGGAGACGGAGTGGAGCGGTTGCGGCAGCGATCTCGAACACGTCGATGCGGCGATCCGTTCGACGGAGCAGTCGCTCACGACGGCGACGGAGCGAATCACTTCGACACTTGCGGCGACAGAACAACTCTCCGCGCAGCACGTTCAAGTCGAAGACGAAGTTCGGCAAACTGTTGCACAGATGAACGAGATGCGTCTCAAGTGGGGCGACGTTGAGACGCACATTCACCAAACGAAAACGCAACTCGCGGCGGCAGAGCAAGGATTTGTCGCGGCGACGGAGGCGTATGAATCGTGCCGTCTCCGCGATGTTAAACTTTCTGAACAGGTCGAGTCGCAGCGGCGCAGCGGCGACGCACTGCGAACGTCGCTTCTTCCTCACGAGCAAGAAGTTGTTCGCATCCAGAGCGAGATGAGTAGTTGCAGCGCGAACCTCGCCGCACTCGAACAAGATCGCACGCGAAACGAAGAACGCCTTCGCGGACTTGTGTCGCGGCGTGAAACGCTTGTTGGCACCGAACAAATCTTGTCACGCGAATTTTCTGACATCGCGGCGCGAGTTAACGAATGTCGCAGCGAACTCGACACAATCCGCACTCGCCGCGATACGCAAGCCACAAAACGCGAACAGTTGCTCGACGAACTGTCGGAGAATCGACAGCGACACAGCGCGCTTCGTGAACGTGCAAGCGTACTCGAAGACCTTGTGAATCGTTACGAAGGTTTGAGTCCGGGAGTGCGTGAAGTTTTGCAGGAGTCGAAGAATCCGGCGAGTCCGTTTCGTCACGCGCACGGTCTCGTTGCCGACATTTTTCACGTCGATATTGGTCGTGCGTTACTGATTGATCTTGCACTCGGCCCGAAGGCGCAGCAAGTTGTCGTCTCGCCCGAACCGGAACTGTTTCGTCACATTGAGCGGCGGTCAAACCAGTTTGCGGGGCGTGTCGGATTCATTTGGCTCGATCCACGCGGCAGCAGCGTTTCGGAGTCTCAAAACGATTTCTCACTTCGTCCCGGCGTGATTGGACGCGCCGACAAAATTGTTCACACGTCACCACTTTTCGCGCCGCTCGCGCAGCGACTTCTGGGGCGAATTTGGATTGTCGAAAATCTTTCGATAGCGAAAAAACTGTACCGCGAGAGCGACGATCAAACCAGTTTTCTCACGGTCACTGGCGAGATGCTCGAAGCCGACGGCACGCTTGTTGTTGGTCCGCAGCAGACAGCGACGGGTTTGATTTCGCGCCGAAGTGAACTGCGAAGTGTTCGTGACGAGTGTGATTCGGTGGCGGCGAAACTCGACGAGATGCAGCGTGCGATTCAGTTGACGCAAGAAAATCTTGCGGGCGACGAAAAGGCGTTCGATGACGCGGTGCAGCGGCTCCAGCTTTCGAGCAAAGATCGCGACGCGAAAGAAGTTGAACTGCGAACGGCGCAGGAGCAGCTCAAGCAGATCGCGTCGCAAGAAAACGAGTTGGCCCACGAAATCACGGCGTGCGAAGCGAAACGGACGCTCGCCCAGCAGCAGAGCGAAAGTCTTGCAAGCGAACTGGCGGTACAAGAATCGCACCGCGCGACGATTCGTGAGAAACTGGTCGCGGTCGAACGAGAACTTGTGCAAATGGAAGCGGCTTGGCACCAGCACGAAGAGCAGGTGACGGCATCGAAGGTCGAGTGTGCGAAGAGTGAAGAGCGACTTGCGTTCTTGCGTGAACGTCTTTCGCAGGTTGAGGAGCGGTGCCGCGAACAACTTGCGATGCGTGAAGAGAACGCGAAACGTCGTCGGCAACTCACGGCGCGAATCGAGTCGCTGGAAGTGGCGATGCTCTCGCACCACGCGACGCTTGCAACGCTGTACGGTCAGCGTGAATCGTTACTGCGTGACCGGAACGAACGCGGGATTGTCCGCGCGTGGCTCAGCGATTTTCGTAAACGTCAACATACCGAACTCAAAAAACGGCAGAGTGAACTCAACAATGTTGCGTCGCAAACGCACAAACACCAAAACGAAGTTGAGCGACTCGTGCTGGAAAAAAAGGGACTCGCGCAGCGGCTCTACGACGAGTACGCGATTGACATCGCCGCCATCGATCTCGCGGCGACAACAACCGACGAATCGAGTTCGCACGAAGCGAGTTCGAGTGAAAACAGCGTTGACGCCGCACGAGAGATTGACGAACTGCGGCAGAAGATTCAGAAGCTCGGTTACGTCAATCTCGAATCGATTGAAACGCTTGACGATCTCACGTCGCGTTATGAATCGCGCTTTCAGCAATACAACGATTTGGTATCGGCGAAGCGTGCGACGGAGCGGCTGATTGAGCGAGTCAACGCCGACACGCAGCGGATGTTTGAGGAGACGTTTGACGGTGTGAAGCTCCACTTCCGCGAAGTTTTCCAACAGCTTTTCGGTGGTGGCAACGCCGATCTCGTTCTGGAAAATCCCGACTCGCCGCTTGAGAGTGGGGTTGAGATTGTTGCGCGTCCACCGGGGAAAGACTTGCGAAGTGTGACGCTGATGTCGGGCGGCGAGAAGACGCTAACTTGCGTCGCGCTGTTGCTGGCATTTTTCAAGTATCGTCCGAATCCGGTTTGCATTCTTGACGAAGTTGACGCCGCGCTCGACGAGGGGAACATCGACCGATTTGTTCGCGTCATCCGCGACTTCCGTTTGGCGACGCAGTTCCTCATCATTACGCACTCGAAAAAGACGATGGCGTGCGCATCGACGCTCTACGGAATCACGATGCAAGAGTCGGGAGTTTCTAAACCGATTTCGGTACGGTTTATCGACGTCGGCGAACACGGCGAGATTCTCAAGTCGCCAGACGAACCTGAAGACCCCACAATCTTCTCCATCGACACGCAAGAACAAAACGTTGCGGCGTGAACGGCGAGCGGCGACTAAAACGCCGCCTTCACACCGAGCACTAGTCCGCGCACGATAACGTTGTTGTCTGGAAGGTCTGACGTCCTTGCTGCCGTGTTGAGGCGGTCCAAACCCTCAAGCATCGTCGCGTCGAATCCTGCGAACGCCTTCACGCGATTCGTGAGTTGGCATGTGAGGTTAACACCACCAGCAGCAACCCAACCACCACGCGCGTTGCCAGTTTGATGACTATCGGGCTTACCATCACTATGGAGGTGGAACGTCAGAGTATTCGCGTACACACCGAATTTGCCGTAGGTTTCGATTCCAAATCGCGTGCCGAAATCGCGTCCCCACTTGCCGCCGACGTGAATTCCTGCAAGGTCATTCGAGTACCAACTAGTGTTATCTCGCGTCGTTTCAGAAAAATTCGCGTAACCGATACCGGCGAACACTTTGAGGTTTTTGTTCCGTTCAAGCGTGTGGACAAAGTTCATGTCTACCGCGTTGAAGTTCGCCAAAACGGGACGGTTTCTTTCGAGTACGTCTGTTGAAATCGGGTCACCCACGGCAGCGGCAGTTGTCGAAAGGTTATTGTAAAGCCCGGTGTAACCGAATTCGACAGCATTCTTTCCAAGTTCTAAACCGAGTGTCGCTTTCACGCCACCAGCCGCCGTGAAGCGACGATAGTTTCCATCAACGTTAGCATACCCGCCACTAACGCATCCGATAAGCGCAGCGGCATCGGCGTAGACTTTGAGTTTGCTACGTTTCGGAGTGGCACACAAGTCGTCGCACGGATTGCACGCCACAACATCATCACACGGCGCGGCATAAACCGTCCCACTCACCAAAGCCGCGACAACGAAGCTGCCAAGAATTGTTTTCGTCATACGAGTCTCTCTTTTTCAAGCTCTCACATCAGCCGAGAATGAAGTACGACTCACCAACAAAGTAAGCCTGCGTGTCAACGGACTCATCGTCGCAAACCGTCTGCGGCTCCCATTATTCTCGCTGCCTCCAAAGAGTTCCCCCCATTCGCCTAGATTGCCATGAGCGAGTGCCCAGAAGCAGGACACGCCCCAAATAGCACATGCGGGACACACCCCCCAATAGGACATATAGGTCCTATATGACCTATATGTCCTATTGAACTCGCGCCAACAATAACTCTGCCACTCGCTTACGCTTCGTGTTCCTATTTGCGCATTCGCATTGAATAGGCAACGCAGGGCGACTTTGCGGATGAAGCGAGAATAAGGCGACCCGCTCGCTCTGGCAAACGATAACCCGAAAGTGATCCATGGGGTCTCTCCGCAAAGTGTGGTAGAGCGTACACCAATTTGACATTCGACACCATTCACAGTTACCGCGCATAACAGCCCGAAACGTAGCGTAGCGATAGCGGAGCGTAGTGAGGGAAGCGAAGACTCTGCGTCACCAACATGACGCCAACGTCGCCACTTCCCTCACTCCGCTACGCTACGTTTCGGGCTGTTGTTACGAAACGCATTTGCGAAACAAATCAACGTGAGAGAATCATGACAACCCAAAAACTCCCCGCATGGAAACACTTCGCCGCAGCACTCGTCGCCGTAGGTGCTGCCGTCGTGGTGCCGCAAACGTTCGCGGCGACGGTCAACACGACTGACACGCCAGCGACAGTTAACGCTGGAACTGGTCTGGGGACGAATATCGGTAACGTCACCAACAACGACGACATCAAATTCGCTGGCGACCACACGCTCACCATCACCGGCAAGCCGGGTACGATCGCCCCAGCGTTCGACACTCTCAACAACATCACCACCGCAACAAACGGCACCGGTACGCTGATCTTCAAGCTCGACGACAACACGGATGTGTTGACCATCACGGGGAAGGTTGGGGTTGCCTATGAAAGTTCAGACCCTCCTGTCCAACCTGCCGTTCTCAAGGCATTGACCATCACCAGAGGGACGATCAACGTGACGGGCGAGATCATCGTCGGCGAGACCAAAAAAGAAGATAAGCTCGCAACGCTCACAACGGGAATGTACTTTGACGGCGGCGTTTGGAAATCGAACATCACCACTGCTTTTAACGCCACCACAAATCTTGACGGCAAAATCACTTTTGCTGCTGCTAGTCCTAGTGTTGGTACTCCGAGTGGTTATCAGGTGTGGTACATCCAAGAAGCGGTTGGCTATACCGGTGGCAAGCTCGAAGGAGAGATTAACGCGCCATATCACTGGATATACGATATTGATACCAAAGACGCCCCCGTTGACATTGCGAACAAATCACTTGCAACCGGTAATCTGTTAACGCAGCTTTACGATTTCGAGCACATTGGTACATACATCGCTGCGGACCCGGCCCCTCCGGGCCCCATCACCACCCCCGCCTCCAACAAAGGCTACATCACTGGTCGCGTGAAGTCGAAGGCGAACATCAGCGACACGATAGCGAACACGCCGATAATGTTTCAGCCGCAGTCGTTGTACACGTCTGTTGTTGGACGTGGTTATCGTGGTCATGAGTGGGAGCGGAGTGCGTCGGCTTTCGGTACGGGTGCATCGCGGTTGTCTTTTTGGACGAACTACGTCGGACGTTCGACGAAACTTATTGCAGGCGGCACGCGGGCGGAGATTGATGGGATGTCGCTGATTACGTCGAACGGCGTTCAGTTTGGAGCCGACACGGTGTTTGGCAAGCGGACGATTGTTGGGGCGATGTTCAGCTACGAGCGTGGTTTGAGCGTTTTGAATACGAGTCGTATGGTTGGCGACAACTATTCGTTTGGCGTTTACGGTTCGCATCTGTTTAGCAGCGGGATTGATACGCTCGTGCTGCTTGGTTATGGTCATCAGAAGTACGATTCGCGTCGTTTTGACCCGACATTTTTGCACGAAAATGGAAGTCAAGGTAAGTTTATGTTTGCGAATCTTTCAGGCAACACGTTTGAGATGACGCTTGAAGGCGGGCGTCGTTTCCGTATGCGTGAGAACATGTGGATTCGTCCGGCGTTTGCGATAGACGTTTACAATAACGACGTGGGGAAGTTCACGGAAGCAGAGTTTGGCAATGGCAATGGCGGTTTGGACTTTGGGAGTATGTCTCTTACGCAGGCGTTCGTTCGCGGCGGTGGCGACATTATCTTGAAGCATAACCGTCTTGCGATGAACGGTGGTTTCTACCTTTCGCATCAGTTGTTGGAGAGTGGCGTTCGCGTTTTCTCGACGACGAAAAACGCCGCCGACGGACCGAACGTTGGAGTGAGCGGCAGCGACTTGGGGCGTACTAAACTGACGTTCAATGTTGGCGGGGCTTACGCGCTGGGTGCGCGCGAAGCGTTGAGCTTGTTCGGCGGCTACGACTGCGGCTACTTCTCCGACCGCCAAGGCAAACCGTGGGGACACAACGGGGTTGCTGGTGTGCGGTATCAGTTCTAGTGCTTTGTGAATGTTAAATCTTGGGATTGCTCCGTAATTTAACCACGGAGACACGGAGAGCACAGAGAAGACAAATCCTCTCCGTGTCTCCGTGGTTGAAAAAAGACAATCCAAAGACTTCAATTTTCCAAAGAACTAGGCAACGTACAGACACAAGTGTCGCGGTATTCCCGCCGCAATGCCGCAGGCACGAAGAAGGAGAGAACGTGGAACACACGGAAAAACGAAAGACGCGGAATGTAGAACTTCCGCGTCTTTCCGTCCGTCAGCGTGTTCCGCGTTAAAATTCTTGTTCGTACCCATAGTGTTCTTTGGCGTGCGATACTTGCACGCAATTCTCGACAAGAACTTTGCTTTGTTCATCGTCGGAAGTGGTCTCTTCGCGTGGGGTGCGATGAAGCTGCTCTCTTGGTTACTCACACCAACACCGTGTCTTGCGGTTGATGTCATCGTCGAAGAAATTCTTGCGTACCGGCGGCGTCTCAAAGAGAAGATCGAGAGTCGTCCGGCGGAGTTGTCATCGGAATTACTTGAAGAAGAGTTGCGGACGTTTATCGCCACAAACTTCGGATTCCGTGACCCGCAAAAGATTACCCGCGCCAGCCGCCTCGTCCGTGATTTGGGACTCGGTTGAACTTGACATCACCGCAGGTACGATGTCATCGTTACGAAACGCGCTTCGACGGTTGCCAGAAACAGCCAGAACGACACAAATTGCGCGAGCATCAAAACGCCGAAAACTCCGGTCTCTGCGGAGTTTTCAGAACGCCGCAAGAACGGCGTATGGAGGATAACGGGCTCGAACCGATGACCTTCTGGCTGCCAGCCAGACGCTCTCCCAACTGAGCTAATCCCCCAAGGCGGCGGAATTGTAGCACATCCCGCCAATGCGTCAACACGCTCCAAAAAATTACACACTACGGAAACATCGCCGCACCACCAACTATCGCACCAGCCTGAAACAATCCGCCACGAACAGAAAGCGGAACCGGCTCAACCACATACGGCGCACAGTCGCCAACTCGATAATAACCCAACGTGTAAAAACACTCGTTCGGCAAACGTACCCCAGCCTTGTACGGTATCAGCGGAACACCAACAAAAAACTTCGCGCCCGAAATCACCGGTTGCAACACCGGACAAATCGTGTGACCATATCGCTCAAGTTGTACGTCTTCAAAATACGCACCCTTCGTCGCCAGCGCAGAAGCCTTCCAGTGAAAACAAGTCGTCTCACGCTGACGCGCCTCATACGGATTTTGCGGAACCGGACACTCCTTCGGAAGCCCATTCGCAGAATCGGGACGAATGTCAATCGAGATGTTGCGAATAGGATGAAAACCCGGTGCGTCAGGACACGCCGGCGAAGCATCACGCGCCGGACGTGTTGAGATCGTTGTCGGAAAACGTGAGAGCGACGGCGGCGTAGATGAGTCTGTTGACGGCACCATCGACGGAAACGTCGTTGGTAGTTCCGGCGGTAGCGGTGCGTCAGACGCAGTTGGCGAAACCGGCGGCGCAATCGGCGTGAACGGAACCGGAGATGACGGGTCTTGTAAGGCCGGAAGCGCGTCCGGCAACGGCGCGTCGGTTGCGAACTGCACCGTGCGAATCACTGGCGGTTTGCCCGTCGCACGTTGCGGCTCCTGCGGTTGACGCCAACGAACATCCGCCGCCGAAACCACCGGCACCACTAACGCAAAAAGCGAGACAACAAGAACACGTTTCATCGTTGGATTCCTTTCCAAATGTCAACATCACTCAATCAGGCTACTGTAGTTTGGTGCCTCTTGAGTGATCGTAATGTCGTGCGGGTGATTCTCACGAACGCTCGCAACCGAGACGCGAATGAAACGCGACTTCGTTCGCAAATCGTCAATCGTTCCCGCTCCACAATATCCCATCCCCGCTCGCAGTCCGCCGACCATCTGATAAACAAACGACTCCAGCAAACCTTTGTACGGGACGCGACCTTCAACTCCTTCAGGGACAAACTTGTCGGGCTGGCTACTGGAACTCTGACGATAGCGGTCACTCGACCCCTTCATCATCGCACCCATCGAACCCATCCCGCGATACTTCTTAAACGAACGCCCCTGATACAAAATCAACTCGCCCGGACTCTCGTCAAGACCAGCAAACAATCCTCCAAGCATCACAACGTTCGCACCAGCCGCAATAGCCTTAACAATGTCGCCCGAATAACGGATGCCACCATCAGCGATGATCGACACACCACTGTCACGAGCGGCCTCGGCGGCACGTCGAATCGCAGTTATCTGCGGAACGCCAACACCAGACACAACCCGCGTCGTACAAATCGATCCGGGACCAATCCCAACTTTCACCGCGTCGGCACCAGCGTCAATGAGTGCGCGGCAACCATCATAAGTCGCCACGTTACCAGCAACGACGTCGATGTCGTATTGCGATTTGATTCGCCGTACAGCATCAATCACGTTTGACGAGTGACCGTGCGCACTATCGACAACAAGAATATCGACATCCTCGGCGATGAGGCGTGCGATTCTTTCGTCATCGTGTACACCCACCGCAGCCCCGACTCGTAACCTCCCTTGCCCATCTTTGCAGGCTTGCGGATACTTCCGCATCATATCAATATCTTTGATCGTGATCAAACCTGTTAGGTGCCTCTTTTCGTCAACAAGGAGGAGCTTCTCGACCTTTTTTTCCGTCAAAATCTTTTCAGCTTCTACAAGCGTTACATTTCCAGTCGCAGTCACCAAATCTTTGCACGTCATCACTTCGGAAACAGCGATGTCGAGTGTTTCGAGAAAGCGGAGATCACGCTTTGTCAAAATCCCGCAGAGCACGCCGTCTTCGCAAACTATCGGAACGCCCGATACGTTGTGCTGCTCCATCAGCTCGCGTGCGACACGGGCACTCGCTGTCGGCGGGAGCGTCGCGGGTTGTGTGATGATCCCGTTCGCCGAACGCTTGACTCTTGCAACTTCTTCGGCCTGCGTTTCCATCGGGAGATTTTTGTGGATAAACCCGATCCCGCCGACGCGAGCCAGACCTATCGCCATATCCGATTCGGTGACGGTGTCCATCGGCGCGCTGATGAGTGGAATCTTCATCTCAATGCGTCGCGTGAGATGCGTTGTCGTATCGACTTGCGACGGAACGACATCGCTGTAGAGCGGTTCGAGAAGAACGTCGTCAAACGTGATGCCGACTTCGTCGGTGGGTGTGTTGGGTGTTGTCATTGGTGATTGTTTTGAAAGAGTGAAATGGTTTGAAGTTGTTTCGCAAACGTTTCAAGGTCAAAAGCACGGCGCGACCACGAATTGGCCGTCGCTGCCTCTTGGGCCTTGAGACGTAGCGTCTGACGATTTGACTGCAAAATTGTATCGAGGCACGATGCGAACTCGTCGTGAGACCTCGCAAAATAAATCGGTCCGGGCGCGTCGGCGATGTCGGGGAGTGGTGTCGAAATCACGGGGATTCCAATCGCAAAATACTCCATCAGCTTGAGTGGATTGACAGCCTTGGTTAAATCGTTTAGCAAAAAAGGGATCAGTCCCACATCGAAATAAGCTGCATAACGCGGCAACTCCGCATACGGAACCGCTCCAAGCAGCCTGACATTGTTGAGTCTTTTCAGGACATCACACGATACGTTTGCACGTCCAATGACAACAAATGAGTATCGTGGAAACTTTTCTGCAAGGTATGCAATCGCGTCAATATCGACCCAAGAATCGATCACACCAAAAAAACCGACTATCGGTGCGTTCAACGATTCGAGTTGCGAGACCTTTACTTTCTCTGATTTGTTCGCAAGCGAAAAATGATCGAAGTCTACACCGTGCGGCAGATAGAGACTCTCGACTGGAAATATCGCATTCCTACTCTCCATTAATTCACGGCTCGTAAACGCAGCTCCGTCTACGATTCGCAGCATCTCCGATTCCATCTGTCCCCAAGTTTTTGGACTCAAGCCGGGGTAGTTTGTCCAGTCGTCCACGCAGTAATATATCTGTTTTGCGGAAGGGTGCGTCTTGCGAAACTCCCGCAGCGTATCTACGGTACAGGGGAACGTTGTAACGACGACAGGGTTGTCGATTTGGTTGTCGCGGCAAAGTCTACGCAAAAAAGCAGCACCGATTTTTCCGTTCAACGAGCGAAACGGTGGCACAAAAAAAGGGACCGTCTTTGGTGTACAACACCGCACCCCCACATCCGATACAGAAAGAGACGCGGCTGGTTTCGCAACCGTTCTCCCAAACAGTATGCGAAACGCTTTTTGCATGTCGCTATACGAAAACGATGGGGCGCGTGTGTAAGTATTGAGCCAAAAAACGCGGTTCCGCTTCCCCAACTGTTCCGCTAGGTGCATTGAGGATGTCGGGTTGCCGCTGTGGTCGTCGGAAAAAAAAATGTAGTCTGTCATCAGGTCGCATTTGTCGGCGGTGAACTTTCGAGCCAGTCGAGTATTTGAGTTGCCGAATCTCCGTTGCCGTAAGGGTTGCTCTTACACAAAAACGTGTTGTAAAACGCCGAGTCTGTGAGCAACCTACCAGCGGTTTCAACTATCAACTTTCGGTCCGTTCCGACCAGCCGCGTCGCACCAACATCGACAGCTTCGGGGCGTTCTGTAGTTTCGCGCAGCACCAAAACTGGCTTGCCGAGCGAAGGTGCTTCTTCCTGAACGCCACCGGAGTCGCTCAGTATTATTGTGCTGCGATCCATCAGCCACACAAACTCTGGGTAAATCGCTGGTTCCGTCAGATGAAAATTGTGTAGCCCGCCGAGTATGCTGTAGACCGGTTTGCGAACGTTTGGATTGAGATGAACAGGGTAGACAAACTCGTGGTCACAAAACTGGTTTGCAAGGTCACGAAGCGCGCTGCAAAGCGATTCAAAACCTTCGCCAAAACTTTCGCGGCGGTGAGCGGTTATGAGAATCAACTTCTTGGAACGGTCTTCCAAAAAACGATACTTCTCTTCCCAACGGGCCGGACTCTTTCGCTCTTTTTCGACGGTAAATCGCAGAGCGTCAATGACAGTATTGCCCGTCACTCTCACCGAATCTGGCTGATAACCTTCTTTGAGGAGCGACGCGGCGGCTCGTGTTGTCGGCGCACAATGTCTTGCGGTGACAATGCTTGCAACTTTCCTGTTCATCTCTTCGGGCCACGGCGACATCACGTTGCCGCTTCGGAGTCCCGCTTCGACGTGAACAAACAAAACCTTGCGATAAAACGCTGCAAGCGATGCGGCCAAAACTGTTGTGGTGTCGCCCTGTGCAACTACGAAGTCGGGCTGCGTTTCGGTTATGACGCGGTCTATACCTTCCAAACAACGGCTGGTCAACGATGCGAGTGTTTGATTCGGCTGCATCAGCGCAAGGTCAATATCGGGCACAATTTCAAAATAGTCTGTCACCTGCGCCAACATCTCACGGTGTTGACCGGTGACGCAAACAGTCGATTCCACCGTGGCACGACGCCTCATCGCCTCCAGTACCAGCGGAGCCATTTTGATCCCTTCGGGGCGTGTGCCGAAAACAAATAGAATGCGTAACATTTTTGTGAGCCAAAAAAAGAATGACTTGCCTAACCTCGCGTCTCTCGCCCATCGTCATCTTCTTTTGCGATTGGCCAGTGGTCGCCGTTGAGTCGCTGTGATTCGGTGACAACTTTTTCGATGTTGGTGATCATTTGGTCGAGTATAAACGGTTTGGCGAGGAATCCGAGTACGCCCGCCTGCTTCGCCTTGACCGTGACGTGACCCGCGTCGTAGCCGTAACCCTTCATTAGTATCAGCGGGATATAAGGCCACGCCAAAACGTGCTGCAACTCAATGAGTAAGTCGTAGCCAGATTGTTCGCCGGGGCGGATGTCGCTCAAGAAAACATCGTAGCGAGTTTGGCTCGCCAGACGTACCGCCTGCTCAACACTCGGCGCGAACTCAACCAAACAGCCGTAGTGAAATAGAATACTGTTAACCGCAATGCCAACAGATTCGTCGTCATCGACAACGAGTATGCGACGTTTGAAGAGAAACGGATTCTTCGTAGCCGGTGCGACTGGTGCTGCGAAACTCGGCGTCATTCGCTGACCGACTTTTTGTATCAGCGTCATAATTTCGCGTGCGAGGTCTTGAATGGCGTGGAGGCCTTCGCTTATCTGTTCGTCGCGGTTGGCAGGCATCTCGCGGACTAAATCGGACGACTTCGCATCGACAGTCATCGGAATCAGACGCGCGGCGTGATTGAGAATCGCGCTAATCGGACGGGCAACGTTGCGGTGAATCGCCTCAACACTTTTGAGAGTTGCGTCGCTCTGTTCGACCGAGAGAAGTTCAAGCGTGTGAATCGCCGAGGCGACATCGTGACCAAACGACTCCAAAAACTCAAGGTCTGTTTGTGTGAACGCACCACGCTCGACACTCTCAACATTAAACGTCCCGATCACTTGATCGCGACTGCTGACCAGCGGAATCGTCATCGAACTTTTCGCGCCGAGTGCGCCGATGAGGAATCGCGGGTCGGAATCGGTGTCTTCGACCAAGACGCTCTTGGCGTGATAGGCGACGAACCCCGTGATTCCGTTCCCTTCGGGGAGTGCGTAGAGAACGCGCTGCATCGCCTCTTCGTGCAATCCGACAGCCAAAAGCGGATCGAGTCGCCCGTCAGAATCGTGCGACAGAAGTCGAACCTCGATCTTGTCGTAGTGCAAAATATCTTCGGTGTAGGCGATGATTTTCGCTTTTAGTAGGTCGATTCGTTCATCTTCGGAGAGTAGGCAGATGTCACGAGTTGAGAGGTTTCCGAGGTCGCGGCCAGCGTCTTGTAGCGACTGAAGTTTTTGCGACGCAATCGTCGAGTCGGTACGGTCTTCTAGGATGACGAGGTAGTGTTTGAGCACCTGCTGCGAATCGAGAATCGGTAGCACCTCCATCGCCAAAAACTGTTTGGTGTTCGTCTTGAGCAGAGTTGTAACGCGCTGGCGACGCAGCCTTACCGAGTGGAACGGTGACGGGTCGTGTTTGCCGACGATTTCGTGTCCGCCGAGTGCGTCGAAAAACGGTACGCTGGTGATCGCGGTCGTTGCGCACCACTCACGAAAACGGCGATTGTGCCAAGTGGTGCAGAGCGAAGTCGGATCGACCAGTGCAACGCCAATCGGCAACATGTCGATGACGGAGTTGGCGCGTGCCAGACGGCTAAACTCCAGCACGCGACCGATCTGCTCCTGTTCGACAAACATCGCATCAAACGACGACTCAAAGAGAAGCTGCAACGCCTGAATCGGCCCGCTAGCGAAGACGACTTCATCGGCAGACAACCGCTCCAGCACACACCGAAAGGCATCGGCATCCGTTGCGATAGCAAGGATGCGATGTGGAGTGGCGTCGTCGGTGTTGTGGCTTTCAGAGTTGTCTGACATTGTTGGCTTCTTGTCAATTCGCGGAGATACTACCGTCGTTCGCGTTTGAGGTTTTCAACTTCTCTGCGAAGGTTCTCAACTTCGGTACGGAGTTGGCGAACGGTTGTCACAAGTTCGCGGATGGCGTCGGGGCCGATGTCGCCGCGTTGGCCTTCACGCTGCGGTTCACGCTGTCCGTCGCGCGGCGGTTGCGGACGGTCGCCACCTTCACGCTGCGCGTTTTCGAGACGTTGACGAACCGCGTTACGTTCTTTCTCGGTGTTTTCGAGTGCTTGCGTAAGTTCGCGGACTGCGACTTCGCGTTTGTTCTCGCGGGCCGTTGCGAGTTCGCCCTTGAGACGTTCCATTCTCGCATTGAGTTCGCGGAGCTTCTCCTCGCCAACGCCAAGCTGTCCATCTCGCGGCGGCTGCGGACGGTCGCCTTCAAACTCGCGGCGTGTGTTCGCCATCCGCAGTTCAAGTTCGTGAAGGGCCTTTGTGTTTTCTTCGACGGCCCGCTCGCGTCCCTTCTCTTTCGCCTCACGAATCGCGCCGCGAAGCTCGTTCGCTCGCTGATTCATCTCACGCATCGCGTTCTCGAAACGCGCCGCCCGTTCTGGATTGGGCCTGTCTGGATTCGGCTTGTCTTGGGCCAAACAAAATCCGACACTCGCTGCGCACAACACCACACACACCAGCACAAAACGTCTCATGGCATTCTCCCTTTCTGAAAAATGAAACTTGCCCAAACCGTGAATGAAAATCACGGACTGACACCGACCAACACCAGATCAAACGAGTTGTCCGTGTCGGTATGTGTTTGCCCGTGTTATTCAGTGTTCTCTCTCAATCGCACGATACGCCGTTTCGGACAGGAGCGTCGTTGGGAGTGGTGGCGTTGTCTCGATCTTGACGAGCCAGCCAGCCCCGAACGGGTCAGCGGTGAGTTTTTCGAGCGCGTCGGCGACGGCGGTGTTGACCTCAATAACTTTGCCGCTCACCGGCGCGTTGATGTCGCTGACGGCCTTGACCGACTCGACCTCGCCCATCCCGCTCCCCGCCTCGACGCTCCGGCCAACTTCGGGAAGCTGCAAATAAATCAGGTCGGTCAGCAGCTCCACGGCGACATCGGTGATCCCAACCGTAGCCGTCGTTCCCGATAACGTAACCCATTCGTGCGTTGTTGTGTAAAACCGTTCCATAAATGTAATGTTGTGTTGGTTAAAATGTTTGTGGCCGTGGCGCACGCCGCGCCAAAGTGCCAGAGATTATACCCGACGAAATCGAGTCGGTTAGGTAGGGCGAGCGCGAAGACGGGAAGTTTTGGGAAGCCTACGAAACTGGTAACGGCCCGCAGCGTCAACGTGAACCACGCCGCCACGCCGCGACGATAGTGACCGTAACGGAGTAGAAAATGAAAACGGAGTCTGCGATGGCGAATCGAAATCATTTGGCAGGAGCGGTGGTAACGAGTCTCGTGGTGTTGTTCGCTGCTGTTGTCGCCGTTCGTGCGGAGCAGGTCATCACGGTAACAGAAAGCGACTTGCATCGCATTGTTGCCGACGAAGTCGCGCGGCAAACGGCGGCACTCGAAGCCGCGCGTCCAGTGCCGCCGCCACCGCAAGGGATCAAAAAAGGTAAACTGACGATCACGCCCTACGGCTACTTCAATCTTTCGGCGTCGTACAATTCGCAGCGTGCTGGCGTCGGTGACTATGTTCTGTGGTCGAACTCGCCCGACAACGGCAAAGGTGCTGAGCTTTTTCTCGACCCGAAGTCTACGCGACTCGGTCTCAAAGTCGCGGGGCCGCCGGTGCAGAATCTTTGCAATGCGACAGTCGGCGGCACCGTCGAGATCGACTTTCAGCAACCAGCCTACGTCAACCGAAATCGCGGCGGCGTTATGTTGCGTCAAGCGTATGTGGAAGTTGTCGGGAAGGAAAACCGTTTTCTCGTCGGCCAGACTTGGGATGTTGTCGCACCGCTCGTTCCGGCACAGCTCGCATACGTCCCGGGCGGGACAACAAATCTCGGCTACCGCCGCGCACAAATTCGTTTTGAGAAAAACCGCACCGACGCAACCGGACGCGGTTGGATCGCACAGTTCGCACTCACCGACAACGTCGTGATGGACAACATGGACGCTGGTGTCGGACTCACATCAACCGGTGCGATGAATGGAATGGGTTGGCCGCAGTTACAGGGTCGCGTTGCGAAAAAGTTTCCTGGCGTCTCGCGCGACCTGCCGGTCGTCATCGGACTTTCTGGCCACATCGGCGAATATCAACGAAAGACGTTGACGCAGCGGTTTGTCCCAACGTGGTCTGGTGTCGTTGACGTTGACATTCCGTTTCACACCAAGTGGCGCATCAGCAGCGAACTTGCGACGGGACAGTGCCTCTCGACGCTCCTCGGCAGCGCGATGATCGGGTACGACACGGTTAACGACCGCGCCGTCCGCGCGAACGTGGCGTGGCTCTCACTCACCTACCAAGCAACAAAGACCGACCGCTTCGGTGTCGGCTACTGCATCGAAGACATGCCCGACGCACGCATCGACCGAACGCGAAACCAAATCGGATTCGCAAACTGGCTCCACAACTGGACCGACTCACTCCTCACCGGACTTGAGTTTTCGTACTACGAAACCGACTGGCTCAACACCACAACCGGTCGCGCTCTGTCGCCCGGACGCACCGCAAGAATCGAAACGATCTTTCGGTATACGTTCTAGTTCTTGGCGACTTTTGCTCTCATTCTCTTCACCCGTTCCACCTCTTGGGGCGTAGTGTGTGCGTCGCCGCTGGCGTTTTTTTTCTGCACCCACCGTGACAGCTTCCAAAAAGCTGTATAATGGGCGGCAGATTTTTGCTAAAGAGTATCCGTTTTTTTGCCGCAGAGGAGTTTGAAGTGTCCCCAAACAATCACCCCACGACGCGACTGGCGCATCTCTACACTGCGTACTGCGAACACCATCAGACGAAAGAATTCATCGACGGAGTTCTGGAGCACTACACCGAGGCGGCCCTCGTTCGTTTGGGGAGTTCGCGGTGTGTTACGTCGCGTCGCGGTGCCGCGCTTGCACTCGGTTTCGTCGGAAGTTTTCAGGCCAACAGTACACTTGGGCGGCTACTCGTCGATGACGACAAACAGGTTGCCATCCTCGCCGAGAGCAGCATCAAAAGTGTTTGGACACGCGGCGGGACGCTCCAAGAACGTCAAGAACTCTGCCGTATGATGCAGGAAATTTCAAACGGCGACTACGCCGAAGCCGTCCGCCTCGGCAACAATCTTCTCGAAAGAACGCCGCACTTCGCCGAAGTGCGCAACCAGCGTGCAATCGCGCTGTTTGCACTTCAACAATATGAAGACGCCGTCCGCGACTGTTCAATCGTTCTCGAAGACAACCCGTTTCACTTTGGTGCCGCCGTCGGGATGGGACACGCATACCTCCAACTCGGCGAGTACGGGATCGCTCTGTTCGCGTTCCACCACGCACTCAAAATCAACCCGCGACTGACGCAAGTCGAAAAACAGATCGCAATGATCGAAGCACGGATGATCAGCGAATAGACGGTGAGTAGACAGGGAACAAACGCGGCCTCTGAAAACTCAAACCGATTTGAGCAATGCCGTTTGGAGAATATCTAATGGGTGAAGTTAATAGTGATTTTGTCGGTGGTTTTTTTGCTCCGCTACTGGGTGACGTGTTGATTTTTCCCGCGTATCCTTCGTCTGCTGTTTCTACACGACGCGAGGAGAGTTGGGACGACGATGCGCAAAATCTTCACAAAGATTGGTTGTCTGTTGGGGGTTACCTAGAAGGGGCCATCAAGACTTATGAGCAAGAAAAAGAAGCCGTCTAAAAGCGGTGAATCGGCGTTGCCTGTGGTGACAATCAACCAAGAAGCGAGGGGACAACTGATCGCGGCTGGGCGTGTATCGGTCGCTTATTCTGGCCCTGTTCCGTCTCCCGACACGGTTGAGGCCTACGATAGGTTGTCGCCGGGCGCGGCGGACCGTTTCCTTGCTATGGCGGAACGAGAACAAAAACGACGCATCCAGAAAGACATAGCGGAGCGAGAGAGCGAAAAGCAGCGAATGGACGTGGCCAAAACAAATTATTGCCGTGGGCTTTGTGCATCTGTTGTTGTCCTGCTGTCATACTTTGCGCTGATGGGCGTATTTGGATGGCTTGGTGTGCGGGGCGACGTTCTTTTTGCGATGGTCAGTGTCCCGGCCATGACTGCCATTGCGGCGGTCATCCGAATGTTCTTGGGTGCGAATCGGCGGAACACCGAGCGATGAACGAGGTTTGATTGTGTTTGTGCAGCGGAGTGTGATTCCGGGGTTTGGTTTGACGATGGGCGTTACTGTCGTCTATCTTGGGCTGGTGGTTCTGATTCCGCTGGCGAGTCTGTTTGTCTGCGTCAGCGGTATGGACTGGGCGTTCTTTTGGAAGACGGTCGCTTCGCCGCGTGCGATGGCGTCGTTTCGTTTGACGTTTGGTGCGTCGTTTGCGGCAGCGGCGATAAACGTTGTCTTCGGATTCATCGTGGCGTGGGTTTTGGTGCGGTACCGTTTTTATGGTCGCCGTCTTCTCGACGCGATGGTCGATCTACCGTTCGCGCTGCCGACGGCGGTATCGGGGATCGCGCTTGCCGAACTCTATTCGTCGCGCGGTTGGATCGGTTCGTGTTTGCCGTTTGAGGTTAATGGTACTGCCATTGGTGTGCTCGTTGCGCTTACGTTCATCGGGCTACCGTTTGCGGTGCGAACGATTCAGCCCGCGCTTGAAGAAGTTGAACGCGAACTTGAAGAGGTCTCCGCGAGTCTTGGCGCGACGCGATGGCAGACGTTTTGGCTGGTCATATTTCCGTCGGTTCGGCCTGCGGTTTTCACGGGGTTTGCGATGGCGTTTGCCCGCGCACTTGGCGAATATGGCAGCGTGATCTTCATCGCCGGACTTATGCCGTTCAAGACCGAAATCATCTCGCAACTGATTGCGATTCGTCTTGGTGAAGACAACGGTACGCTCCCCGCTGCGGCCCTTGCGCTGGTGATGCTAATCGCGTCGTTTGCCCTGCTTCTGATTATCAACCTGCTCCAACTCTGGAGCCAGCGTGACCTCGTCAACGCAAAGTGAACTGCTGCGTCTCCTTGTCAAGTTGGGGACGGCGGATATACTGGGGGCCGTGGTTAAGTTGCGGCGGCATTAAGAACTGGAGATTGTGTTTGTATGAGTGGTGAGCAGAAAACGAAGGAAGAAGCGATTGAACTGCCGGGGACGGTGGTGGAAGAAGTTCGCGGTGCGTTCCGTGTGAAGTTAGACGATGTTGATCACATCGTACTTTGCCGACTGGCGGGGAAAATGCGGAAGTTTCGTATTCGCGTTGTCCCCGGAGACCGTGTTACAATCGAAGTCAGTCCATACGATATGGGACACGGACGAATTATCTTCCGCGAACGGTGATGCAAGTTACTCTCGAAGCGGCTCTTCGTGAGGGCCATTCTTGGTCGATTCGTACCGATTATGAGGATGCAACGCGGCGCGTTGGCGGTCATTTAGCCGAGTTTCTTGCTGGCGAAGTGTCGTCGCGGCGGTCAGGTGTCGTCGTCGTTCTTGTCGGGACGCTCGGTGCGGGGAAGACGCGGTTTGTTCAAGGGATGGTCGAGGCTCTCGGCGGAGATAAAAGCGTAGTTGTTAGCCCGACGTTCGTCTTGCGACGTGACTACGATACAGAGGCCGCGCGGCTCTTTCATTTTGATCTCTACCGTCTCGAAACCGCGACCGACTTCGCACGCCTCGGCCCCGACGAGTGTTTTGAAGACGATGCGATTACCGTCATCGAGTGGGGCGACAAGTTCCCAGAACTGCTGCCGAGTCGATTTGTCAAAGTTTCAATCGAGATCGTCAATTCCGACACACGCGACATCAAAATCGAATGGCAACTGTGAACGTAATGGGGGCGAGGAAAAGGCCCCCTGCCCGAAGCGACATTTGCGGGTAGAATGCCGCAACGCTGGTGGTGATGTGCCGCCAGAAATCAATCAGCGAGGTGTTAATGAGTGTTCTTGTGAATCAACAAAACGCCACGGTGCTGGGAACGACTCGCCAGCGTCACGCTACTACATCATGTCAACGTCCATCGGTTCTTGCGATGGAGCGCGAAGTCTGTGCCTCGCTCGCACGCGGCAACATCTCGTTACAACGCGGCGAATATATCACCGCCGATGATGTTGATAAATTGCAGGCTGATCTAACACGTTACTTCGCCGCCGAAGAGTCTGTGTGGTAGTCATGGCAACTGTCGATGACGTTCATGAAATCGTATACGTTACACGATCTATCTCGTCTCCCAGCAAGGTCTGTCACTATACCACTAACCATGCGAGAAGAAAAATGTTCAGAAAATCAAACCAACAACCTACTCGCAAACTATTTAGCCGTAGGCTACAGTTCGAAAATCTGCAAGACAGAATTCTTTTTAGCACTACGCCGTTCGTATCGGCAGATGACAATGATACTGTCGAGTTTCAATCACCAATATATTCGACAGGCCCCATCTATTCCGAATCTAACTTATCGTTGCCAGCTTCACGAGGCAGTAGCGACTGGAATGCTTCTCTCGGTGTATTTGGTAGTACACGTTCAATTACAAGTAATCTGCCAGTCTGGTCAAGCGTTTTGGGAACCCAAGTTAGTACTGGACCAGGGGGACCACAAGTATCCGCGAGTGCAAGTGCTTCGGTACAATCGGCGTCTGGTCTGTCGTCGACAGGTATTTACGCTCAAGGTAGCGTTGGGCTATCGGGGTCGCACGTCGCTGTCTTGACTAGTGCGTCGGCGCAATCGCAATCTGGTCTGGCGTCAGCAGGCATTTACGCTCAAGGTAGCGTTGGGCCGTCGGGGGCGCACGTCACTGTCTTGACTAGTGCGTCGGCGCAATCGCAATCTGGTTTGTCATCGGCGGACATTTACGCCCAAGGTAGTATTGGGCCATCGGGATCGCACGTCGCTGTCTTGACCAGTGCGTCGGCGCAATCGCAATCTGGTTTGTCATCGGCAGGTATTTACGCTCAAGGTAGTGTTGGGCCATCGGGGTCGCACGTCGCTGTCTTGGCCAGTGCGTCGGCGCAATCGCAATCTGGTTTGTCATCGGCAGGTATTTACGCTCAAGGTAGCGTTGGGCCATCGGGGTCGCACGTCGCTGTCTTGACCAGTGCGTCGGCGCAATCGCAATCTGGTCTGTCGTCGGCAGGCATTTTCGCCCAAAGTAGTGTTGGACCATCGGGATCACACGCCACCATAGGTGGCAGTATGTCATCAACATCACAATCAGGGAAGTCATCAGTTACAATTGGAGGGAGCGGAAGTGGTTATTATAGCGGCAATGGGAGCAGTGGTTCATACGGCGTTTCCATCGGGGTTAGTATTCACAGATAGAGTCAAATTACTGCCTGAAAAGAGTCGTACATGTTTGAAAAAGTATACGTTATCAATTTGGCTTCGCGTCCAGCTCGGTTGGAAGCATTTCGTAAACGGGTTCCCGTTGATTGGCCATTCCCTTATCCAGAAGTGTTTGCCGCTATTGAAGGACAACTTGTTCCGCCACCAACATGGTGGGAGAGCGGTGGTGGTGCGTGGGGTTGCTATCGATCTCACACGAGGATTCAAGAAGATTGTCTTAACAACAACATTGATTCCGTCATGATTTGTGAGGACGACGCGGTTTTTGTTGATGGCTTTGCTGGAAAAGCTGTTACATTCCTCAATAATCTACCAGATGATTGGCAAATCGTCTATTTGGGTGGGCAGCACATTCAAACAGATCAACGTCTACCGAGAAAAGTCAACGACTGGGTATATCAGCCATACAACGTCAATAGAAATCACTGCTATATTTTGCGCGGTCGGCGAGCAATAGAACTTTATTTTCGCCACTTGACAAATTGCCCAGCTTGGGGATTGCCACACCACACTGATCATCGACTTGGCGAGCTTCATAAAACATCTCCACCCGGACTTTACTGCCCCCGTGAATGGCTTGTGGGACAAGCAGAAGGCCGCAGTGACATTTGTCATGAAGACTTACAATTGCGAATGTTTGCTGGGGCAGAAAATTTGGTCTATCCTCGCATCGACCTGAATGGCATCGCAATCCTTGGAACTTTTGGGAGCGGTGCTTCTTGTGTGGCGGGCGTTCTGCACTCCCTTGGTATAAGTTTGGGGGCGGCATTGCCTGAAGTCGATCAACAACGGGTCTATTGTCCGTTTGAGGACAAACATCTTGGGCACATATGTCGCCAATCATACAACGAACCGTGGCTACATGAAAATAGTGTCTATGTTGACCGTACAAATCAATTGCGTCACTGGGCTGGGATTCAATGTGAGAACAACAGAGGCGAGTCTAGCTTTTTTGCGGGCAAGCATTCTGTACTGTCGCTCATGGGGCAAGAATTGCTTGATGCGTGGCGGGACCCATATTTTGTCTGCGTTGATAGAAATCACGATGCGTGCTGTATCGATGTCCAAAGAGTGAATTGGGGATGGCATCCTTACGCCATCGACCATGCCATACGTCTTCAGGCAGTAGCTAGAGACCGTTTTTTAGAGGAGTATTCGCCTCGCTTTTTACGCATGTCACTCAAGCGTTTGCTTTTGTGTCCGGAAAATGCGATAATCGAGCTGTGTAGCTTCATCGGCCATACTCCATCCGAAGTGCAATTCCAACACGCCATTACTTTTGTCAAGGAGAATAGAGATGTCCAAGACTCACACGTTTTCTTATAGTTCATATCTGATTCTAATCATTCTGTTGTTTTGTATACCACTACAATATGCGGCGGAACCAGTCGATTCAAAATGCGGGAATTGTGCTATTCCAGTACACGTTTACGAGGCTGCCCACGATGCAACATTTGCGGTGACTATTAAAAGTCTGACAGATCAAGATGACTTTGAAGTCGGAACAGCGTTTGTCGTTCATCCGTCGGGGATTTTGCTGACATGCAATCACGTTGCAAGAAAGGGGACACAAGGTCATGTTACCCACTCCCAATTAGGGGAATTGCCATGTGTTGTTGTTGGCAGAATTCCGCAAACAGATATTGCAATTCTAAAAACAACTCATTCAGCTAACTTTAAGCCTGTAAATTGGCAGAGCAGTGTATCACTAAACCTAAGCATGCCAGTTTTCACCATTGCCAATTTTTATAATAGAAATTTTTACACAATAAGGGGTTTTTTGGCTGCTCGTGAAAATTGTGTTTTTATGGAAAGCGTGGCAGTGGAAAATGCTTTGGCCCTAGACATGCCAGTTGCTGGAGGTGCGTCAGGTGCCGCTGTTTGTAACGCCGATGGTAATGTTATAGGAATGGTTATGGGGTGGTCAAGGGACTGTTCGATGTTAACAACCGTCAATCCAGCGGAACAGATAGCCGAATCGATTGTTGAGACGTTCACCCCAAGAGGTTTGTTTGGACATGATTTTGGCTTTACGACAGCCTCGCGTGAGTGCTTTAGTGTTCCGTTCATTGATGGGATTTGTCATGATTCGCCAGCCGCAAAAAACGGTCTCGCTATCGGAGATGAGATCATTGCAGTTGGACCTTGGACGGTACGCAACCATATCGATCTTTCACTATCAATCTTTGCATGGTTTTCAGAGCATAAAGACCAGCCACTTCCGTTGACGCTGTGTAATTCAAATGGTGAGAAAAGGACGGTCTCTCTAACTCCCGATTATGTTCCATTTACACCCGATACTCTTGACAATTCGGAAGTTATTGCTGCTGGTAATGTCAGTAGAAGCGACACTGCTTTCTTGTCACAAAAACTGTCTTCGGGTTATATCTCTATCCCGCAGGATGGCAGTTATGTGTTTTATCTTGCGGTGCCGGGAACGGGCAAATTTACGATAGGGAAAGATTTTCAAATTGAAAAAAGATTAGCGTACCCACCGATGAGAGTTGCTGGTCGCGGTTTTTTCCGTAAGGGATTTTACACCTTCTCGCTAGAACAAGATTGTGCTGATACTACCACAACGCCTTTATTGTTGGTCGAGTTACCAAATACATTCACTCCACCGCAATCGAATATACCAATCCCTATCCCCGCAGAATGGCTTTTTGTTGTTCCGACGTCGTCTGCCAGTCTATTCCCGCAGGACTGACAGACGGCGTGATCGGTAACGATTTCTTGAAAGGTGTGATTGCAATGAAACAATTTTTTGTTCGCATTTCGATGACGCTGCTTTTCGCGGCGTGTGTTATCTTGTCAAGTTCGGTGCGGGCGGCGACAACTCCGTCGCACGACGAGATCGTGACGAGTATCGGTCGCGGTGTTCAGTTTCTCATTGAACGTCAGGAGCCGAACGGCGGTTGGGGATCGCCGCGCAACAGCAAACGACTCAACATCTACGCACCCGGCGAAGCCCACAGCGGCTACCGCGCCGGAACTACAGCACTCGCACTGGCGTCGCTCATCGAGACCGAAGACGCAATCAAAAAAGGACGCCTCACATATAACGCACTCGGTATCACCGAAGAACAACTCACAACGTCAATCGAACGCGGAGAGACGTGGCTGCTCGAACGGCTGCCGCAACTTCGTCGCAGTTCACTCGACGTTCTCTACAACATCTGGGGACACGCATACGGTATCCAATGTCTCGCGCGAATGCTGAACCGTTTTCCCGACGATGCCGAACGGTGCGGAAAAATCCGTGCGCAGATTCGTTTTCAGATCGAACGACTGGCGGCGTGCGAGGCGGTTTACGGCGGTTGGTTTTACTACGAAGACGATCCGGCGTTTCAACACATCGCAAAGACGACGGCGTGTTTCGTCACGGCGACAGTTCTTGTCGCGCTTCGTGAAGCGGCGGATTGCGGAATCGAAGTCCCCGAAGACGTAGTGCGTCGCGGAGTGTCGTCGATTGTGCGTCAGCGTTTTCCAGACTTCACATACGCTTATGGCGACTACACCAAAGGTCGTCCGCGACGCGACATCAACCGCGCTCCCGGCAGCCTCGGTCGTTCGCAGGCTTGCAACCTCGCACTGCGACTTTGGGGCGATGAAAAAGTTACCGACACCGTTGTCGCCGAGTGGCTTCAGCGTCTCTCCGACAGGAATGGCTGGCTCGATGTCGGACGCAAACGACCCGTCCCGCATGAGTCGTTTTACCAAGTCGCCGGATATTTTTTCTACTACGGTCACTACTACGCCGCCCTCTGCATCGACCTGTTGCCGGAGCCGCAGCGTCCGCACTTCCGCGAACTCCTTGCGACAATTTTGGTGCCGCTCCAAGAAAAAGATGGCTCGTGGTGGGACTATCCGCTCTACGACTACCACCAACAATACGGCACCGCATACGCAGTGATGTCGTTATTGCGGACAATCTAGACCCGTAACGGGTCGATTTGTAGGCTTCGCCCTCCGCAAGACCGCGGCCTCGCTGGGCCGCTACCGTTTTGGTACGGGAAATTCAAACTGTCTTGAGTATAAAACACGCACACAGAAAGGTCACAACAAATGAAGTTCGTTGCCGGACAAACAGTCGGAATAGATTTGGGTACGACGTATTCAACAATCGCGCACGTCAACGATCAGGGCGAACCGATCCCGCTCCCGAACGAGGACGACGATGTTGAGACCGCGAGTTTAATTTTGCTGGCGGATGCGGGTACGGTGATTGTCGGCCCCGACCGGCGTCGCGCCGTTCTCGAAAAACCAGAGAACGTTATCGAACGGATCAAGCGCGATATGGGGACGTCTGACTTTCAGCGGACGTTCGACGGACGCGAAGTGACGCCGGAGTTCGTCTCTGGACTCATTCTCAAGAAACTCAAACAAGACGCCGAGAAGCGGATCGGCCCCATCGGTAACGCGGTTATCACGGTTCCGTATTACTTCAACGATTCTCGTCGCAAGGCGACGCAAGACGCTGGTGAGATCGCCGGACTCAACGTCGTAGACATCATCAACGAACCGACCGCCGCAACACTCACATACGCTTGGCACTGCGGCGAACTCGGTGCAGAACGCGCGGGGTTCAGGCCGCGTCATATTCTCGTCTACGACCTCGGCGGCGGAACATTTGACGCAACGCTCGTTCGTTACACGCCGTCACACTTTCACGTCTTGGCGACCGATGGCGACGTTGAGCTTGGCGGCGTCGATTGGAACGACCGAATCCTCGACCGTTTTTGTGAAGAGTTTCGTGAGAAGAACGGTATCGATCCGCGTGAGTCGGCGCAGGCGAAACAGGAGTTGCGTTTGGCGTGCGACTTTGCGAAGATCGAACTTTCGGAAAAAACCGAAACGGTGATGAGTTACCGTTTTGAAGGAAAAGGTCTCACGTTGCGCCTTACGCGCGACGAGTTTGAGTCGATGACCGCCGACTTGCTTCAGCGAACGCGCGACACAACCGACTTCGTTATTGAGCAAGCGGGCATTCCGTATTCGCAGCTCGATGCACTTGTGTTGACGGGCGGATCGACGTTGATGCCAGCCGTGCGGCGGATGCTCGAAGAAGTATCGGGGATCAAGCCGTACACCGCAATCGACCCGCACACGTCTGTTGCGAAGGGGGCCGCGATTCACGCTGCGATTCTCGAAGTCAAACACCGTGGCGGTGGCGACGCCTCACGCGGCGAAAAGGTCAAGAAGATGCTTGAGGCGATCACGCAAGAAGATGTCAATTCACACAGCCTTGGCGTCGTCGTACTCGATCCGAAAACGGGGCAACCGATCAACCGCACGATGATCCCACGAAACACGACGCTCCCATTTTCAATGACGCAAGTCTTCAACACCAACAAAGAAAACCAGCAGCGAGTCAACGTGAAGGTTGTCGAAGGTGACGCGCCTGATCCGGCGGCGTGTCTCTTGCTTGGAAAGTGTTCGATCTCTGGCCTTCCTGAAAATCTCCCGAAGGGTTCGCCGGTTGAGGTCACTTACGAGTTCGACAAGGCTGGACGTATCGCCGTGTCAGCACGCGAAAAGACGAGCGGCCAAGAAGCCGTCATCGAGATCGACCGCAAAGGACTTCTCAGCGAACAGCAAGTCACCGAATACACGCAACTCGCGGCAGAATATACGGTGCAGTGAGAGACCCGTTACGGGTCAATTTGTAGGCTTCGCCATCCGCAAGACCGCAGCTCGCGGCAATGACGCCTCGATGGGCGGCTACCGTTTTGGTACGCGAAATTCAAACCGTCTTGAGTAGAACAGACCTGTTCGGAAACTTGCACCCGCACATCGGTTCGGCATAGCCGAACCCTCCAAACGCCTACGGCGTTGATAACTGGAGGGTTCGGCTATGCTGAACCAGAACTACCAAATCGCCCCACTTTGACGTTTCCGAACAGGTCTAACTATGATTTCTCTAAAACGGCTTGAAGGATTTTCGCGGCGTGTTGGTCTCTCGCTCGGCGCGGGACTCGACCTTCTCTCGACACTTGAGCGTGAGTCGGCGTCGCTGCCGCCGGTGCGGCAGGTGGCGGAGGCGATTCGTATTGGCGAGACGTTCGCGGCAGGACTGCGGCGAACGGGGAACTTTTTTCCGCCGATGTTTATTGTCCTCGTTGAAGTCGCCGAAGAATCGGGGATGCTGGTCGAGGGGATGCAAGAACTCGCCGATGATTACGCAAACACGCTTCAGCGTCGCCGTGAGTTTCTCAACTCGCTATTTCTGCCGCTCTGCGAACTTGGAATCGCAATCGTCATCATCGGGATTTTGATTCTCGTTCTCGGTTGGGTTCAGCAGATGACCAACATGAATATCGACCCGCTCGGACTCGGCCTTGTCGGCGTGCGCGGACTCGTGGTGTACCTTGCGGTGCTGTCTGGAATTGGGATTGCGGGGTACTTTGTCTTTCAGAGTTTTTCGACAGGTTCACATCGCAGCGCGATAGTACAGCGATTGTTTGCGCAGATTCCGCTTGTTGGAAAGTTGCTACAAACGCTGGCACTTGCGCGGCTGATGCGTTCGCTCTTTATGACGCTGCGAACCGGAATGGATGTCCGCGCAGCGTTAACGATTGCGTATGACAGCGTGGCGTTTGCGCCAGTGAGCGGTGGCCGAGACGCCGCTCTTAACTCGATAGCAAACGGCGGTACAATCGCCGAGGCACTCGCGCCGCTCGGTTGGTTCGACCACACGATTCCGTCGCAGTTGGTTGTCGGTGAGGAATCGGGGAACACGCCGGAAATTTGCGACCGTCTCTCGAAGCAGTTCATGACCGACGCGACATTTCAGATGCGTCGTCTTTCGGTCGTCGGTTTCTTTCTGATTTACGGTTTGGTTGCGGCGGTCATCATTTTTTTCATCTTCCGTTTGGCAATGTTTTACATCGGAACAATCAACGACGCGCTGGCACCGATGTAGGTAGTTCCGGTTCGGCATAGCCGAACCCTCCAGTTGTCATACGCCGCAGGCGTCTGGAGGGTTCGGCTATGCCGAACCCCTGTGCGGGCGCAAGTTTCGGAACAAGTCTTGTGAACATTCTAACCGTGATAAGCCAAATATGCTTTACACTTTGTTTGTGATTTTTGTTGCGATGCCGATCTTGGAGATCGCGATTCTGTGGGCGTTGGCGTCGTCGATTGGGTGGGCCAATGTTGCGTTTCTCGTTTTGGGGACGGGAGCGATAGGCGTTTTGCTGGCGCGACGTGAATGGTTTTCATGCTTGCAAAAACTTCACGCACAACTCGACCGCGGCGAACAACCGACCGAAACCGTTGTCGAAGGAGTTTTGATCTTCGTCGCGGGACTTTTGCTCGTCGTGCCCGGACTGCTCACCGATCTGATCGGGATTCTCTTGCTCATCCCGCCGATGCGACGTTATGCAATGCGGTACGCTGTTCGCCGTTTCATGGTTCACCGCCAGAAGATGCAGACCGCGCAATCTGCTTCCGCGACGACCGTTGACGACGTGATAGATGTAGATTAAAATGCCGCCCATGAATACACAACAACTTCTTGCTTCGTGGGTCGCCCAAAGTGGCGGCGTGGTAATCACCGATGGCGGCTGGGGAACGCAACTCCAGCTTCGCGGCCTTGCGATGGGGATGCACCCCGATCTCTGGAACTTGTCGCGTGCCGACAAAGTTGAGGAGGTCGCGGCGGCGTATGTCCACGCTGGCAGCCAAGTCATCCTCACCAACACCTTCGGCGGAAATCGGTTCATCCTCGCGCGACACGGTGAGACCGACCGTATGGCCGATGTCAACCGCACTGGCGTTGCGATCTCGCGGCGAGCGGCGGCGGGAAGGGCGAAAGTCTTCGCGTCGATGGGACCGTCGGGCGTGATGCTTATGACCGGCAACGTCTCCGAAGACGAACTCTATCAGGCGTTTCACGACCAAGCTGTCGCACTCGCCGAGGCCGAACCCGACGCGATTGTCGTCGAGACGATGAGCGACCCCGCAGAAGCCGTCATCGCTGTCAAAGCGGCGAAGGCGACGGGGCTTCCTGTCGTCGCGTGTATGGTTTTCGATTCAGGAAGAGACCACGACCGCACAATGATGGGAACGACGCCCGAACAAGTCGTCGCCGCGCTGACTGCCGCCGGTGCCGACGCCATCGGTGCCAACTGCGGACAAGGAATCGACGGCTTCATCCCGATCTGCAAACGCATGCGTGCCGCAACAACTCTCCCGCTCTGGATGAAAGCGAACGCCGGACTCCCAACCGTCGTTAATGGCGAAACAATTTATTCGCAAACGCCGAAGCAATTTGCCGCGCGCGTGGACGACCTCGTTGCCGCCGGTGCAAACTTCGTCGGCGGATGTTGCGGCACGACGCCAGAGTTCATCGCCGCCGTCTGTGCCGTGCGAAACAAATAGAAGTCGGAAAAGAGCGAAGCGTATTGACGGGAACAGAGGAAACAACGTCAACTCGCTGCTCACCGTCAATACGGCGAATACGCCTCCTTTCCGGCTTTTGTTGTACGCGGTCAACTTCCGTGAACTGTTACGAACTGTGTATGAAGGGAGCCACCGTGATCCCAGCAATCATCGACTCGCTCGACTCGTGGCGTTTGGCCGGACTCGCATCGTGGGGGCCGGTTGTGCAGGTCTCGTCGCGCGCGGTGTCGCCGAGTGTGGTGTCACCAGTACACGTTGTCGCCGTCAACGATAACCAAACCGAACGTCTCAACGAAACGAAGTCAATGCCAGTGAACACCGCACAAACGTCACCGCTGCAAAACGCAACACCACTTGAATTGTTAGCTGGCGAAGTCTCGCGGTGTCGTCGATGCGAGGAGCTTGCGCGGTTGCGTAAGAATACGGTGTTTGGTTCGGGAAATCCGCGAGCGCGACTTGTATTTCTCGGCGAGGCACCGGGGGCCGACGAAGACGCACAAGGCGTGCCGTTCGTCGGGCGTGCGGGGCAGTTGCTCACCGACATCATCACCAAAGGGATGGGAATCGCCCGCGAAGACGTTTACATCTGCAACGTCTTGCGGTGTCGCCCGCCGGGGAATCGCAACCCGCTCCCCGACGAAGCGACAAACTGCCGCGAGTTTCTCGACCGCACACTCGAAATCATCGCGCCGGAGTTTGTGTGTTGCCTCGGTGCCGTCGCCGCACAAAATCTACTCGGCACCACCGACGCTATCGGAAAACTTCGCGGCAGACCACACGAGTACCGTGGAATCACCGTCGTCTGTACCTACCACCCCGCGTACCTACTCCGTAACCCAGCCGCGAAAAAAGATACTTGGGAAGATGTCCAACTCCTGATGAAATTGATGAAAGACTAACCAATGATTCAAGAAAAACTCCGCGAACTCGCCCGTTCACTCTTGACCGATGCCGACAACGAAAAGCGTGTCGATCTCGTTATCGGGTTTGGAAATGTCGGTGACAGTGAAGTCGCTCCAATTTTTGTGACGGATGCGAACAACGTTGATCGGCTCGTCTGGAGCGATGCGTGTGTTGCCAACTTGGCGACATATCTTCACCGGCCCGAAGTGAAGAAGTTTAATCGTGTGGCGATAGTCGTGAAAGGTTGCGACGCGAAGTCGCTCGCGGTACTCGAAGCCGAGTCACAGATTGATCGCAAACGGCTCGTCGTGATCGGCGTTGCGTGCAGTGGCGTCGCGTATGACGGCAAAGTTCTCGCGCGTTGCAACGTCTGTGACGTTCAGATGCCGCGTGGCTGCGACGTTGTTGTTGGCGAGGCGACATCGCAAAACGTTTCACCGCAAGAACGTTACGCGGCGGTTCAAGCGTTTTGCGCCAAACCGCGAGAAGAACGCTGGGAATACTGGAAACGTGAGCTTTCGCGTTGTCTGAAGTGTTATGCGTGTCGGCAGGTTTGTCCGTTATGTTACTGTCAGCAGTGCATCGTTGACAAGAATCGTCCGCAGCGGATCGAAACGTCGTCGCACTTGCAAGGGAACGTTGCGTGGAACGTGACGCGAGCGTTTCACCTCGCCGGACGCTGTACGATGTGTGGCTCGTGCGGTGCGGTTTGTCCGGTCGGGATCGACCTCGGTTTGCTCAACGCCTCACTCGCCAAGACCGCCGAAGAACAGTTCGACGGATTCCGCAGCGGCTACGATCCGAACGTGTTACCAGTAATAGGAAAGTTTTCAGAAACCGACAACGAGGAGTTTATTCGGTGACAATTCAACCACATCTGTAACCATTCACGGACCGTTTCGTCAGTCCCGTGACGGAAGCGGGAAGCGTCCGAACAAGAACACGAAACGTAAGCGAGTGCCCCGAATCGCCATTCGACGCAGAACTCGTTATTCCGGTGAAGGCAGGAAACGCGAAAACGGCTATGCTTTCGTGGCACCGTTTTGGGATTCAATCACCAATACCGTAATTCGGTGCCTTCGATAAAACAATGATGAAAAAGATGGCGACCACACCACCCAACAATGAAACGATTCACCATCAGTCCACCACTGAAGTTGGTGGAGCGTGAATGTTGATGAGATCAGTATGTTTCAATTAAGCAAAGTATTTCCTCTTCCGTATTATGCGGTTATCTTTATCTCCGAAAAGGAGAGTGAGGATACAGCTTTTGATGAAGTAGGAAAAAGAATTGTAGAGTTAGCATCTACACAACCCGGATTGTTAGGAATGGACAGGTATAGATCGCCTGATGGATTGGGGTTTTCTATTTCCTACTGGGGTAGTATGGAAAGCATAAAACGATGGCGTGAACAAGAAGAACACGTCTTCGCCCAAGACCAATCGAGAGAGGAGTGGTATTCTCAGTATTCAATACGTACCTGTAAAGTTGAGTACGATTACTTTTGGAGACGATAACTAAAGTCTTGACGAGATACGCTCTCTACTATCTCGACTGGTTTTCTTCTATCGGTTCCGCGCCCAGAACGTTTTGGTTATGGCGCGAGAACAATTTCCCCATTAGGAGAATCATATTAATAGAACAGCCACCAGTGAAAGCATGGAATTGATACTAGGACGTGTTGCCACTAACATCGTAGAGTTTCGCAGATCATAGCAAAGGTGATAAAAGTGGCGTACATCGTATCGAGTTTGTCGTATCGCGTGAACACTCGTCGGAAACCTTTTAAGCGGCGGAAATATCGCTCGACTTCGTTGCGACGTTTATACAGTTCCTTGTCATATTTCCACGGCTTCACGCGATTGCTTTTTGGTGGAACCACGGGCTGAAATCCTTGCGATTTCGCCACGAGACGCATTTCATCACCTTCATACGCCTTGTCCATCAATAAGGGAACTTTCTTCTTGCGTTTGCGATAGGAGGCAGGAAGGTTTGGTAACAGCTTGCGTCCTTCCAGATCGTCAGACGCTTGTCCGGGCGATAAGTGGAAGGCGATAGGCGTTTTTGCGTTCGCCGCTACCAAGTGGATTTTCGTATTTCGTCCTCCACAGCTTTTTCCGATAGCTTGCGTCCCTTTTTTTTGAGCGCACCGGTACCGTCGAGATGAACCTTGACGCTGGTACTATCGAGCGACAAAGCCGTGACGTTGGCGGCGATACCAAGTTTTGATTGCAATGCTTCGAGTACGCGTGTCAAGACGCCCTAGTCCCAAACGCCTCTACTTTTGAAAACTATATCGAGTGTTTGAAAGAAAAATATGACAATGAATGAATCAAAATCGGACAACAATGACGTTATCATGAATGGCTTTCAACGAAATGTTAGTTGCCAGTTTCGCCAAGTTGCCATAGTTGCGTGCTGCCTGCTACTATTGCCTCTTTTGATCTGTGGATGCGTTTTTCCAAGTCGTGGAAGTGTGCAGCCGCCGACAATCACAGCAAGCATGAGCAACTACAATGTTTTTTCATTAACGGTTGTCGGGCTTGGAAAAAATCATGCCGTTTTTTTGCCTAGAAATACAAAGGTCTTTCGAGACCAGACACTGAAAAACGAAATGTTCGTTCTTGAAAAGAAGTATGGTTTAACAGCTAAACGTTCCAATGGCAGTCAAGTATCTGCGGACGAATATGACGACGTAATGTGGTGTGGTGTCTCTCAAAACTCGAATGGCGAGCAAAGCCAACAGTCCATAGATGGCTCAACTTCGCCAAAGGGAAACACGACTCGACAGACTAAACTTTCACAACAAAAAAACCGGCACAACAAAACCAAACAATAAGTCAACCGACAAAGTCGAGCGACAGGTAATCGCCGTCAGAAAGTTTCTCAAAGAACGCTCCGTGTTCTAGGCATACCTTCTTGTGCGTCCGCAAAAATACGATAAAAATAAATGCTCACGGAATCCAACACCTCTCCCCAAACAATAACGGTACTATAGAAAACATTGGTACCCGCCGTTGCCAACCATTATGACTTCGCACTCAATTCGTGTAAAACACGCCGTTTCAGCGGAGCACCATCATGTCAATATACGACGGGGGCCACCAAAAGTTTTTAGGTAATGTCAACAACTGCAGTACAACCAAAAAAATAAAAACAGGAGACCATAACATGCAAAGCGTAGGTAACTATATCCATATTATAGCAATTGTCTTTTTCTATGTCATGTTATCAGAATTTACACGGGGTAATGAGAATCAAAGTGACATTTCACCGTCAATTATTTCGCAAGAGATTGAGCCGTTTATTGACAATGATACTGCCTTGATATGCTATGTAGATATTTGTTCGCTATTAGAGGTTAGCGATTTCTCAAGTCTTGCCGAAGAACTTGCTCGCCCCAAAGAACTAGATCGCGGACTTCGAAATACGCTGTCTCTTATCAAGGTTGCGTTTGACAACATGAAGACATACTCGCAAGGCAAGGATGCTTTAGAATCACTCCTCAAAAATGATATTACGCACATATACATAGTCTTGAACATGAAAGACTTAAAGTTTGGCCCTTATATTGTTGTTCCTAATGTCAAAGAAAGTTCCGACAAATCTCGTGCAGTAAAACAATTTATGGGCATTTCAGAAACCAATGGGCAAGAGGCGAATTGCTGGGTTGTGTATTCTCGTGATGCCATGATCATTGCCGGGCATCCAATGCTTTCAATGCTCCACATGTGTTATCATCCTTTGATAGACCAAACCTATCTCTTGTTTTTTCCTTCGTACATCAAAACCCTAAACGGGTTCTATGGTCTTACGGCAGAACAAAAGAAAGAGTATATTCATAACAGGTTTGAGACTTTTCTGTCGGTAAAATCTGACGATTTCCAACAAGCTATCGCAAGTCTAGAAGGTGCCAATTTCGTCAAGGCGGTGTTTCTATTTCCAGATTCTGTTGTCGCTTGGGAACTGTCGCACCTGAAGAACATGGGTGATCCCGTCAACGGCGTTTCGTTTGACTTTTTGAAGAAGAGTCGGTCCTACGCCACGTTTTCAATCGACACTACTGAACCGCAAGTCCAACTTGTGATTAAATCCAAGCCGGATAAAATTAACCAACTCAAAATAATCATGGATCGTGTCTACGAAGAAATATACGACAATTATGTTGAGCACATTGAATCAAAAAGTATTCTTGAATTTGAATTGGGAACGGATGGTTCGTGGACAAAAAAGCAGAAAATCGCCTTGTTACTCGAGTTATTGCCTAAAGTAGATGGGGATAAACTTGTTCTCACGATCAACAATGATTACGCAAGGAATTGTTGGCCAACAATCATTAAGAATGCTTTGTCTGCAACACTGGAAACGACCACTGACAGCAAGCAATGACAAAATCAGAGTGCCCCACATCTTGCCACACCAACAGATCGCCTGCTGAACAACGCAAGTGGTCGCGGTTGCTGTTCATCTTCGCGGCAATTCTGGTGGTGCTGTTTCTGGCAACGTTGGCGGCGTACTATTATCGTTTTCACTTAATGTGGCAGTACACAGTGTGGCATGCTGGATTGCAAGCGACGAAAGTGATTCCAAACTCACCGATGCCACAAGTTGTAGTTCCTGAAGACTGGGTGGAGTTTTCACTCGGCGACTTGAGTTTCTCCTTGCCACCTGATTTAGCGTCTTCAGAAATGGAAAAATATAGAAAAAAAGACATCCTTGTTTTTCAAAATAATTTCCAATCCGTAATCATAAAATCATCGATTATTGATGAGAAGATGCTCGCTTTCTTAAGCATGGCTTCTTCCTTTGAGCAAAGTTCAAAAAAGACGCTAACACTTCCTCGATTGCGACTAGAGTGCAGCATGGTTGGCGCAGATTGTTTTGACTGGTCAGCATCTCCCGAAAGAGTCTCGCATGATCTGAATTTTCTTGTATTCAGACCATTGCTCATTGACGATCATGTCAAAATGACAGAAACATTTTTCCGCGATGATATAGATGGAATTGCTTTATTCTACGATAAGCGAGTAGTGATCGACTGGCAGAGCACCACCGGTTTGAACGCTGGCTATATCCATATTAAAAACGGGAATGGAACATCAGAGAATGATTTCACGGAATTCGTGCGACAAGTGTGCCAAAGTATGCGAGTATCAGTAGACCGAGATGCTGGTCTAGATTCTTTGGGTGAGTCTTCCGAAACGAGTACGAGTAATGGAAACGGTGAAACCGGAGTAGAAAAGAACTAAACGATTACAACTTTTTCATGAACATTTTAACGCTGGGTGCGTATATGCAACACCTATCTGCTGTCGCTACGCCGCCGCAAAAACGGCGTATTTTCTACTTTGCCGCGATATTTTTGCTACTTGGGGCTGTTATTGCAGCATTCGTCCAAAAACAGTACGAGAGTGCTATCGCCATAGCGGTAGCGAAAGAAGACGATGTGCGACACATAACCCAAATAATGCTGGATGCCAAATACTGGGGAGCAGTAAGTTTTGTAATCGTGGGACTAGCGATCTCGTCTTGTAGTATCGCTATATTACGTCGGGAGAATAATCAAAGAGTGTGGGCACCTGTTGTTGTGCTGCTTTTACTATATGTTTTGTTAGAACTACTGATGGTGTAAGTTTGCGGCAATAGCTTACGATGCGTTCGGACAGCTTGCGAGCCAATCACGTTTTGAAGCAGAAAATCCGGTGGCGGAAACAGCGAACACGTTTGACAATCTTGGCCGCGTCGTGAACATTTCGCACAACAAGAATGAGTCTGCGATTTCGTCTTATGTAATTTTGTGGGACGCTGCTGACCGGATAACCTCCATCAATGACGGGAGATACGGTTACGACAAGACGAGTCAACTTGTGTCGGCGACGTACAACAAATTACCGAGTGAGAAATACGCATACGATGCAAACGGCAATCGAAAGAATTTCGAGACGGGAGCGTTCAACCGATTACTTTCCGACGCCGCGAACGAGTACAAATACG
>JBOFSQ010000034.1:0-4578 GCA_051651625.1 Thermoguttaceae bacterium
TGAAAAAATACTTGATCGATTCATACTCGCTTCACCCCTTTGCGACGGCAGAACTAGAAGCGTTGTTGAAGGAACACAAGGTTGATGATGCTCTTGCCAAAGAAGTGCTTGATGCTGTGAAAGAAGCCGAGAAGAATGCGCCGCCGCCTTCTGATTATCGCAACTGGCAAACCAAAGACGGTTTATTCAAAGCGAGTGCGAAGTACGTTTCTTCTGACGGCAAAGACGTGACAATCGAAAAACCCGACGGCAAGCAGACCACGATAGAACTTTCCGCATTACGCAAGGCAGACCAAGATTACGTCCGCGAACAGATTGAGACAGCGAAGCCGTAGCGTTGCACTGTTCGGGAAACGTGGAGCAGGTCAGTTGTTCTTCTTCCGGTCTCCTAGAAACACCGATTGGCGACGCCAGTGGTGGAGGTGTATTGTGAACAAAAGATTTTATTATTGTTCAGGAGACGAGGTGTTGTTGGGAGATAGCATCAATGTTGGTCTGGATCGTATGGCATTTGTTGCGGAGATTATTCAACCAAATTCTGTTCGCGCTCACCAGTGGGGAGTATTGAGCGGAGTAATTTTAAGATTTACAGATAGTGATACTGGCTGCTGGCTTGTCGATTGTTTTGATGAAGATTTTGAATTGTGTGAAAGACATTTAGCACAACAGAAGTAGACCCGTTACAGATCAATTTGTAGGCTTCGCCCTTCGTCGCGCCGCGGCTTGCGGCAATGACGCCTCGCTGGACCGCTATCGTTTTGGCACGCAAAAATCAAACCGGCTTCAGTATATCGTGGACGGCTAATACATCTCTGTCGTGTTATCCCTCGGAGACTGCCGTATCTTCTGCGATACATTCGCACTCGGCAATCAACGTTGAGACATGGCCACCCAATCAATACGCCACCGCACGAAACTTGTATAGCAGCGGCTGGCCCGGACTTGGTGGGATCGGTTCGCCTCGGACGATGATCTCTTGTCCGAGAAGTTCCTGACCACGCGGAAGTGTATAACTCTGATCGTTCCGCCCCGGACCTTGCTGCAAGACTCGTGTCCGCTCCATCGGTCGCCCCGGAACGTAAAGAACGAAACGATAACTCACAACGTCCTCGCCTTCGTTGGTGAAGTTTTGCAACACCTCCAGTTCGCCGCGTCGCGTAAGCCGCGTCAAGAACGACATCGACAAGTCACTCTTGCCGATGTAAAAATCGTCGTAGACCGAAAAACGCAGCGTTTGAAGCCCTTCAACCGTAACGTCCGCACGAACGGGATGTCGCCCACTCGGTGTAGTCGGTGAAATCGTTACAACAAAGTCACGCTGCGCTTGTTCACCCGGCTGCAACATAAAACTGTGCAACGCTGGCGATAGCTGAATACCACTTGCGTCGTCCATCACCAAATTAACGCGAACGTTCACCGCTTCGTTCGACGGATTGATAAAACGAAACGAATCGTTGTTTCGTTGACCGATGAAACTCGGAATCTCCGTCTTCGCAAACTCTAGCGTCTGTCGCCACAAGACGACGTTGCGATCAAGCCCCGTCACAAACGATGGGACCGCGCCGACGGTAATGACTTGATTTCCACGGTCTTTCGGTGGCGTGCGCTTCAGCCCCCAAAGCTCAATCTCTTCAACCGCCTCGCCGAGATAGAGTACCTCTTGAATCGGTTCTTGAAGCGTTGCATTCGGATTTGAAACGACCATCATACACGACTCGTTCGGCCCCTCAAAGATAAAGTTGCGACTCCGTTGCGGAAGGCGAACCGAACCGATGAAGCGATGTTGGTGAAGTTGCAGCGCAGTCGTTCGCCACGGGAGAAAGAGAACCGCTGGAGTGCCATCGCGTTTGAGAAGCCCGTGAACATCGTCAAACGGTGTCGGACAAAACGCGGCGTCGGCGCGGTGAATCTTTGCCATCAGCATAGAATCTACAAGGTCGTTAACGCGGTCTTGAGTGGTGTAGTCGTCCATCGGTAACGGCTGGATTCCGACCCAGCGAAGCACGGTCGAATCGCGTCCGCGCTGAAGGTTAACGGCAAGCTCTGCGGGGGTGAGTGCCGGGTCGGACGAGAGCTGCACAAACTCGCGGGCAGTGTCTCGGCGGAGAGCGTCGCTGGCGACCTCCGCAGGCGTAACGCGATACAGTGTAAGCGGAGATGTCACAGCAATATCTGCCGACGCAATCGGTACGAGCGATGGCTCTATCGGAGTCGCTCGAAAACTCGGTGGGATAGAGAACGACCAGTCCCATCCGAATCCGAGACCTACATCGTAACCTATCGTATTGAACAAACCGCGCACGTCTTCGAGTAGTTTCTCAAGGTTTGGAACTTCCGCAAGTGAACGGTCGCTGTCGTTGCCGAGTTGCCAGTATTTCATCAAGAGCGTAAACTGTAACAGTGCGGGCTGAATAGTTGGGAACCAAACCTCTGACGGTTCCGTAAAGACGGCAGCCGCAACATCGCCACCGATTTTGATCGCGGCGGTGACTTCGGCTGGCGGCGGGTACAAAAGTCCGACAAGCTCAATCTGTCTGCGTGTTAGCCAGTCAACCGAGTCACGCAGTTTGCCCCAATCACTCGCCGGAGCGGTCGATGAGAGCCAAAGCGGTATTTTCAGCCGCCCGACTCCGGCCTGACCCAGCAGTGTCAAACGTGATGCGATTTCTTGCGGTGACTGTCCGGCGAGCGTCCATCCGAACTCGCTACCGACTGGCGACACTGCTGGTTCGAGTATCGCAAGCGAAAAAGGTTGACTCTTGGAGCGGAGTGTTCGCTCTTCCTGTCGATTATGGTCGTAATAACGAAGCGTTGTACGAAACGTGTAAAATCCGGGGTCGGTTAGTGGAACCGATTGCCACACACCCTTCCCGGTTAAGTTGCGTATGACGACTTGATTGCTGATTGGGTCTATCTCGGTAACGGGCGTTATTTCGAGATCGACATCGCGCGACGCTACGGGGCGATCAAAATGGTCGCAGGCGACAATAGTTGCACTCTTTTGCCCGGGTGGAACGCCATTGATGCAGCAATCTATGTTGATGTCGCGTGGCGAGAAGAACAGGTGTGATGGATTTGTCGCTTCTTGATCGGTTGTAAGTACGATGTATGGGTTTTCTTCGAGCGTAACGCCGGTGAAATAGACATCGCCTTTGTAGTCTTGTCGCAAACGCGGGGCGACACATAAACCTAGAATCGCATACGCAACACGGCTGTCGGTTGCGACTGCGGGTGGCACAGTAAGCAGCGTCCACGATTTGGCGTCTTCAATCGTCGATGACGTGTAAACCGCCAGCGGTGCCGGATTTTCGTTGTCGAAGAACGCGAGCGTCATGAAGACGCAATCGCGCGTAAGTCCTGTTGCTTTGACGAGTGTTGATGCAGAGTATTCCATTCCGGGGCGAATCGGAATACGAGGTGAAAACGCAGCGGCAGCACCACCCGAAACACCGACGTGAAACGCATACGCACTCACCGGGCTGTCGGTTTCGACGATCTCCATCGGAACGTAATTCGGATAAATGACGCCGTTATCAACACCACTCTTTCGCGTCCAACCATCGGGCCAAAGGTCGCCCGTCAGGTCAAACGTTCGGTCGAACAGACAGCGATAGAGCGTACCGCCACCTTCCGGCGACGGAAACAGTCCGACGACACGGTTCGCGTTCGGCAGCGTTGGCGGCACAACTGGCGTCGGCACCTGCGGAGGTGACGTTTGCGCCACAACCGACGCGACACACAAACAGACCACAGCAACGCCAACCAAGCGAGCACGGTGCAATAGGACGTGAACTGTTAACATGTTGCAGTTGTTTTCATATTCATCAGTGAGGCGATTCTAACCGCTCTTCGGTCGCTTCGCCGTTTTTCGTTTACGTTTCGCAGGTTCAGAAATCAAATCTGCGGTCAAACTCTGGTAACGTTCAAACAAAAACGCAACCCGCGCAGCGTCGTCGGTGAACGTGCGACCATACGCTTTCTCAACCGCACGATCAAGTTTTTCGTGCGATTTGAGTAACACTCGCGGCATCGTGTTCGGATCGTACAAGTCCGCAAGCGAAGACTCTGCGAACTCCGCACGCGCATCGAGTACACCTTGCGCGGCGTCTTCAATCGCTGAACGCTGTTTGTCCGTTGGTTCGCACCACGGGAAGTTGTTGTACACAATGCTTGCCGAATAACGGTAACGCATCTCTAGTCGTCCGCAAACGTAACGAGTCCACGCCATGTGCATCGTTGACGTGAGCACGCCAAACTCGTAGAGCGTGGCGTCGGGGATGATCAAACAAGCGTTGCTGGCAATGACCTTCGCCGACATGAACCCCATCGGAATATAGTCGCGTTTTTCGGACGAGACCGACGGAATGAGCAAGTAAGGTTTATCGGGATGACTGATGAACGCAAACTCTGTCGCCGTTTTTGCAAGCTCGCGTGTCCCTGCACGTTTGCTCGCAAGCCGCGCACGCCGAACCGCCTCAACACGTTCGACAATCGGTTTGAAGCCCCTGTATTCGTGCGGCGAAACGCCTTTGAGCCAGATACAAAATCGTCTCCCGTTGTTGATGAACTCCTCCGCAC
>JBOFSQ010000035.1:0-104812 GCA_051651625.1 Thermoguttaceae bacterium
TGTGTGCGTGTACTTGTTAGCGGCCATTCCGCTACCAAACACGGCGACCCATTGTACGCGGCCCAAACGAAGTGACAAGCCGCGAGAAAAAAGTCGTACACTTGCCCTTGACACACCCCCAACTTTCGGCTATGATGCCACCCGTTGCTGCTGGCTGTGGTCGTTTTTGTGCGACTGCAAGTTCGCTGAAGGAGCTGCGGAAGCGGCGTTTGTGCGAGCGGTTGTAGCAACAAGAAGTGTCTCCCCGCCTCTGGTGGGTCTCGTCTTGGACTTTGTGGAACGAGCTTTTTGAAACGCCGCGACGGATATGCGGTGAAACTCGTTCACGAAAGATACCAGCCATTGTTCTCCGATCCGAAATACGGATCATTGTTCTCCGATCCGGAACACGGATCATTGCTCTCCGATCCGTAAATACGGATCAACCTCTGCTTTGTTTCTCTTGATTCATTGCATGCTGCTCTCTGATGCCGTAAGTACGGCGAAAGTGTAGCTTTGGCGGACCCGCAAACGGGTCTAATTGTAGACTTCGTCTTCCTACGTCTCACCAGTTTCGTTTGAAGTCACAGACGTTTATCGTTTGTCTTTGGCGTTTTGGTTTTTCAAATTCCTTTCGGGTTCGGTCTGTTTATTTTGGTTTGCAGGGTCTTTTCTATGTCGCGTCGTGGTGGTGGTAACAAGAGTGGTGGTAATGGTGGTGGCAACAATGGTGGCGGTCAAGGGGGCGGTCGTCGTCGCGGCGGACGCGGACGCGGTGGAAACGGCGGCGGAGGAGGAGGCAACGGTGGTGGCGGCTACGGAAACGGCGGTGGTGGCATGGGCAGTAACAAAAACCGTCGCCCATCGAAGCCCGGCCCCGGCCCGACTGGGACGCTCCCCGATGTCGATGTCGATAACGGCGAAGCGACCTACGAGGGTGTCGGCGCACTGGAGCTTCATCCCAACGGCTACGGTTTCTTACGCGACCCGAAAAACGATTACGCCCGCCAAATCACCGACCCGTTTGTCGCTGGCAGTATAATTGAAAAGTACAAGTTCCGCGAAGGCGTTTTGCTGCGAGGTCTCGTTCAATACGGCGGAAAAGGGCAGGGGCCGCGAATGCGCGAAGTCTACGATGTCGATGGGATGCCGCCCGAAGACTTCGCAGGAATAAAACCGTTCGACGAACGAACGCCAATCAACCCCGAACAGTGGATTCGTCTTGAAACCGGTGCAACGCCACTCACAACGCGAGTGATGGATATAGTCACGCCACTTGGCAAAGGTCAGCGGGCACTGATCGTCGCACCGCCGCGTTCGGGGAAGACGATTTTGCTTCACCACATAAGTCAGGCTCTCGTCGAAAACCATCCCGAAATCAAGACGATTGTTCTTCTGATTGATGAACGTCCCGAAGAAGTTACCGACTTCCGCCGCGCCACCGCTGCGGAAGTTGTTGCGAGTAGTCTTGACCGCGAGATCGAGAGTCACGTTCGGCTCTCACAACTTGTTGTTGAGCGGTGTCGCCGCCTCGCCGAAATGGGACACGATGTCGTCTTGCTTCTCGACTCGATCACTCGTCTCGCCCGCGCGTTCAACAAATACGTCGGCAACACCGGACGGACAATGAGTGGCGGCGTTGACATCAAGGCGATGGAAGTCCCGAAGAAGCTGTTCGGTACAGCGCGGGCGTTTGAAGAAGGCGGTTCGCTCACGATCATCGGTACCGCACTGATCGAGACCGGCAGCCGCATGGACGACCTTATCTTTCAAGAGTTCAAGGGGACGGGAAATATGGAACTCGTTCTCAACCGGCAACTCGCCGAGCGGCGTATTTGGCCCGCAATCGACATGGAACAGTCGGGGACGCGGCGCGAAGAGAAACTGCTCCATCCCGATCTGCTCCACGCCGCGACACTCATCCGGCGAACGCTGGCGTCGCGCAACCCCGTCGATTCGATGGAAACCCTCACCAAAAACCTCTCACGTTTCAACTCCAATGCAGAGTTCTTCTTCCAGTTCCTCAAGAACAACACGCGAGATTATTGAGTCCCCGATTCTGGGCTACCGGAGCAAGTTGGATTCTAAAATCTTGCTGCCGGTTGTGGCGATGCTGTTTCTCTTCGGCGGCGTCGCTTGGTGTGATACTCTCGATGAGAACAGCCGCGAGTTCGCGGCACTCCAGCGCGAGATGCAAATCGGGATCACGCCACAACGCGCCGCGCAGGCACTCCGGCCAGAGGCAACGTTCTTGCAGACCGACCGCGATCCGCTCGATGTCGTCCTCCGCCGAACTCGCGCATTACTCGAACATCTTCGTCAACAACACGTCGCACTCGACGACGAGATGCAACGTCTCGACTCGCTCCAAAAATCGTGCGACAGAGCCGAAGTCGCCGACACTTCCGCGAGAAAGAAACTCTTCGCAGACGCAACCGCGCTACGCGAAAAAATCGCACTCAAAAATCCGCTCCTCGATTTCCGCGACATTCTCTTCATCAAACGTCACTTCAATCCCGAATCCGAAAAAACTGGGAACCACATGTGTGACCAGTTCTTCGGTTTTCACGCGCGACCGGGCGGCGGAGTTTTCGTTCTCGAAAACGCATTCACACCAAACGAACGTCGCGTTCGCAACATCGTCGAAGGAAGAACCGTCATTGCCGGAGATGTCGTCGCTGGCGATTGTACCGAACGACCAGCAGCAACAACGCTCGACGCCAGTTGGGGATTTCTCGCACCCGAACTTTCGTTCGACGCCACCAAACTTCTGTTCTGCGCCGCCGACACCAAAACGCCGCGACATGTCTATGAGTGGACGTGCGAAAACAGTTACCACATTTTCGAGATGTCGCTCGATGGAACGCAAATAGTGCAGTTAACTTATGGCGCGTTTGAAGACATCGATCCGTGTTATCTGCCGAATGGGCGAATTGCGTTCATCTCGTCGCGCCGCGGCGGTTTCGGGCGTTGCCACGGTCGCCCCGTTCCGAGTTACACGCTCCACTCGATGAACCGCGACGGCAGCGACATCACAATGCTCAGTCCGCACGAGACAAACGAGTGGCACCCGCGCGTTGACCAAAACGGAATGATCGTCTACACTCGTTGGGACTACGTTGATCGAGGATTCAATCAAGCCCATCATCCGTGGACGACTTTTCCCGACGGGCGCGACCCGCGTGCGATTCACGGCAACGCTTCTGACGTTGAGAGTTCGCGTCCACAGTTTGAGACGAGCGTTTTGCCGATTCCGAATTCACACAAACTTCTCGGCACCGCCGCGATGCACCACGGACAGTATTTCGGATCGGTGTTACTTATCGATCCAACCGTCGCCGACGACGATAGCGGCGGCGAACCGATGGGGCCGGTGCGCCGCGTCACACCGGAGCAGCTCTTCCCCGAAGTCGAAAACGCCGCACACAAAGACGCCGCAAATTATGGACAGCCGTTTCCGTTGAGTGAAGATTTTTACCTCGTCGCCTACGACGCGATGAGCGGAATGGGACGCGGCACCGACAACAATTACGGACTCTATTTGCTCGACAGTTTCGGTAACAAAGTTTTGCTCTACCGCGATCCGGCGATTTCGATTCAGTGTCCGATTCCGGTGAAGCCGCGTGAAGTTCCGCCGGTTTTGCCGCATCTTGTCGATGTTGGTCGCCCGCTTGCAGAAGGCGAAAAGTTCACGCCAACCGACAAGTCGCAGCTTGCGACGACGGCGAAAGTTGGCGTTGTTGACGTCTATCGCACGGTTCGTCCGTTTCCGCCGCAGACGAAGATCGAGTCGCTCCGAATCGTGCAGCTCTTGCCGAAGACGAATCACATCGCGCACGACCCGCCAATCGGTTACGGCGATCAAAAAGGTGCGCGAAAAATCTTGGGGACTGTTCCGGTCGAGTCTGATGGGAGCGTGTCGTTCACGATGCCGGTTGACGTGCCGGTTTATTTTCAACTTCTCGATTCTGAAGGCGTTGCTGTTCAAACGATGCGAAGTGCGACGTATGTGAAACCGGGCGAGACGCTTGTTTGTCTTGGTTGCCACGAAGGACGTCAGTCGTCGGCGACGCGGCCCGAACTTTTCAAGTCGGCGTTTCGGCGAACGCCGTCGGAGATCGAGCCGGAAATGGCGGGAACGAATCCGTTCAGTTATCCGCAGCTCATCCAGCCGATTTGGGACAAACACTGTGTCGATTGTCACGCAACCGAAGCGGCGGCGGGAAAAACGTTTCCATTAGATCGCGGTACGCTACAGCAACATTTTTCAACGTCGTTTGAAAAGTTGCGACCTTACGTTTTCTATTTCAACGACGCGGCGTTCACGCAGGCGAAGACAGTCCCCGGCAAGTTCGGCGCGAACGCTTCGCGGCTCTGGTCGCTCATCAAGTCGGAGCACTACAACGTCGTTTTGTCGCGTGAAGAACTCCGCGCGGTCGCACTCTGGCTCGACAACAACGGCGACTTCTACGGCGTATACGATAAAGAAAACCTCGAAGCCGTAAGACGCGGCGAAACAGTCGAGCCGAGTTTGGAGTAGTGAACATGTTCGTCTGCTTGTGTGAAAGAATCTTTTCTCCCCCCTTTGCAAGGTTTGCAAAGCCGCTTACAATCCCTCTCAGTAGTTCGTAGCGGTGGTTTTTTGATTCGCGATCTGTGATGAAGAGGACGCTGGCAGTGGACAAAGTTTTTAATCAAATCGTTACTTTGGTTACGCTCGCTTCGGTGATGGCGCGGGACTCGGTATACGCGTTTCTTGTTAATATTGATGTTATAAGCAGGTCTGACGAACTTTGCTGTCTCTTTGGCATCTTCTCTGATGCCGCCCTTTCTGCTTCTGCTCGACATTCTTGTTGCTTTCGCCCACCTCTGTTGGCAGTCAAGCTGCGCCGATCTGTTGTGATGGCTGGCTCTTCGTGCCGAATACCGTGTTTCGTCTCTCCCCCAATTTTCACAGGAGTAACATTGCGATGAGTAACGCACCGAGAACCTTTTTTTACATTGATGCACGCGGACAAAAAGTCGGTCCTATAACAGGTGCTGCGATGAGAGCATTGGCGCACCAAGGGGTGATTACCCCCGAAACCACTATCGAAAATGAGCAAGGACGCACTACCACTGCAAGCGAAATAAGGGGATTGGTGTTTGGGAGTGTGGCTAACAAGCCACCGCTGGCGTGTGAAGGGTATCCCGCACCGATTGACAAAAGTGAAGCAACGACCACACCTATGTCATCAATTTATCACGACGACGCTCCATCTTATAACGATTACACTCCATCAACAAATACCGCGCGAATAACGATGGATTACAAACGCAACAGGAGATATTTTGAAGATGGTTCTTCTATTTGGATGAGTCTTCTTTTCATTATCGTTGGTATCCTAACTTTAGTATTTGTTGTTGGCATTATTCCATTGTGTTATGGCATTTACCTGTTGATAAGAGCTACAAGCAAACTAACTGACAAAGAAATGGACCAAATATGTGCAAACCAAATACGGAATATGAAGCTCGTGGCACTAGAAAAACTTGGTCTGGATGAAGATCAAGTTCAAGAGGCAACGCCGATAACCATCGCTGGTTATTATCACAACCCCATGTCAAATCCCATGTCAAATTTGAATCTGATGTTCAAAATGGGAAAAGATAAAAGATATAGGTCATCAAACTACAATGCAACTATGTTTTTCTTCTCTGCGGAACAAATTTATAGTTATACTTTAAGATTTTCGCTCATAGAAGATTTGCAAGAAGAGGTTAGTGAAGAAAATTTCTATACGGACATCGTGTCGTTTGTTACGAAAGTTCAGGAAATTTTTGTATTACAACAAATGGTAAAAGGATTTATTAAAAATATAATAACAATGGTACTCGAGTTCTTTGGATTTTACAAGGTAGAGAAAGAATACAAGACAATTTTTTGCTTGACCACATCGGGAGGTACAGAGATAGCGACCTCATTTAACGCAGCGGATTCTCAAGAAAACGGACGTTCTATCAAAGCTATGAGAAGTTTGTGGCGCAGCAAAAAACAACAGTTGAAATAACCCCCAAAAAAACGGAGACCAGAGAATGTCGGTACAAGTTCATGACACTACATGCCGTAATTGCGGGGCAGCAGCGGATATTGGGCAAACGAAATGCAAGTTTTGCAAAAGTCCTGTAGTGATTACGACGTTCAACAGCGTCTACTCTATGCCGATGCCAATGGTGAATCAGTACGCGGCCACTTACCGTGAGGCATTGCAATCCGAGCCGAACGCCAAAGACTTGAATAATTCCATCGCCATGTGTTACTTGAAACTTAAACTCTACGACAAAGCGTTAGGTTCATTCGAGAAGGCAATGGAAGAAAATTTTGACAATTCGGAAACATTCTTTTATGCGGCAATCTGTTTGCTGAAAGGAAAAAAAGCGTTTTTGGCGCAGCGTCCTGATATAGACAAAATCGAGGAATACGTCAACGCCGCGCTGGCGATAGAACCACAAAAGGGAATCTATCATTACTTTCTCGCGTACATAAAGTACGACTATTTCGAGCGTAAGTCTCTCAACACAACGCCAACGTATCGAGGGTTGTTGTCGCAAGCAAAACAATCTGGGCTTTCCCCGACCGATGTTGGTCAGTTGTTTGGGATTTTGGGCGTTTCGCGCCCGGAAGTTTTGTAAGGAACGCTAATCGTGTCCAGCGAAAAGAATCTCATCTCTATCGTCGAACTTGCCTGTGGTGAGCGCATTGGTATTGGTGCGGTCGAGGTCACGACAGTGCCGCATTTGTCGATTCTTCAGAAGCGGTTTTCTGCTGCGAATATCGACACTGAATACAAGCAGGACATGGCGCGTCTGCTTTCGGAAGTTTTTCAAAACTACAAAAACGCCGCTGGCGGTTGCAATGATATTTCGCTGGAAATTTTGTGGTCAACGAAAGAAGTTAAGAATCAGCCATATAAAGCGTCGGTTACTCTGCATCTTATCATCCGTGCTATTGGGAGTGATGATGCGGAGATTGAAAATGCGATAACGTCGCTGATGCGAATTTGCAAAGCGACTTTGAACTTTGGGAAATATGACTATCGAGATGCCAGCATTGATGAACTGACTGCTTGCGTCAAAAACATCAATGGTCAATCGATGAAAGCGGTGGTGAAAAGTGAACGGGTGGAGGTTTTGCAGAACAACCTCATGCCGTATTGTTTGGCGTTTGACCGAATTCCGGTTACGGAGAATGATCTGAGTCGTGTTGTCGGTTCGCTGATAGAGTATCCTGAATGTGCGGTATCTTTTCATCTGATACCCGTTGCGTACACTGCTGAGGAAGCGGCGGCAGTTGACGGGAACTCTCAAATGCTTGACACGCTTGCAAAAGGGGTTCACGATCAAGGGATTGGTAACGTCAGCTTTGCGCTAGCAGAAAAACACGCGGAGACGTACAAGTATTATTCCCGTAATAAAAACACTGCACTGTTTGCGTTCAACGTGTTGGTCTATGGGGCAACAAGTGTCACTGGCGCGATTGCAACAAGGATACTCGCGCAACTAAACAACTCCAGCGAACTGCGCATTATTTCTCTGGCTTCCGATGACGTGCGGAAAGATGACAATTTCTATCCGCTTCCGTGGGCGGTGCATGAAGTCATTCTTGGTACGGATCGAAATCCGTCGGTCTGGAGTGCAGGACAAAACCTAAACGCTTTTTACAGTTTACCTTATGTTATCACAGCCGAGGAAGCGTCGGAGTTTTTTCGGTTTCCCGTTGGGAGCGATTCGGTAAACGCGGGGCTGGTTGTAAATGAATCTGGCAAAGCGAGCCGCACTTATGCCGACAATCTTGTCGGCGGTGGTGATATACTTGTTGGCACGTTAAAGTCATCATCGCAAGGTGACACCATCGGTATTTCGCTGAAAGACCTTACGAAGCACATGTTGATTGTCGGGACTCCGGGTTCGGGCAAAACAACCTTCTCGGTCAGTCTGCTTGACCGTCTTTGGAAAGATCACCGGATTCCGTTTTTGGTCATCGAACCCGCCAAGAATGAATACCGCGCTTTGGTGCAAAGTATACCCGATTTGCAAGTCTTTACGCCGGGCAAAAACTTTATCTCCCCCTTCGTATTTAATCCGTTCGTGCCGCCGAAGAACGTAAAACTAGAAACGTATAAATCGACGTTAAAAACGGCATTTGCGGCGGCTGTTTCCATGTCTACACCGCTCGACAAGATTTTTGAAGAAGCAGTCAATAATTGCTATTCCGATTTTCGGTGGCTTGACACCTACACCAGTGATGACAAAGGACGAATTTTCAACATCACCGACTTTATCAAGTGCTTTGAAGAAACTTTTGAGGCAATCGGGTATACCGGAGAAGCGAAAAATATCGGGCGTGCTGGATTGGTTCGTTTGCAAAGCCTTGTCAATTTGTTCGACAATTATTTCTCCATCCCGATTGAAGACCTGTTGACCAAGCCGACCATCATCGAACTTGCGGCTATTGAGAACAGCGATCAAAAAGCCCTGATTATTTCGCTGCTGCTGCTTTCGATTTTGGCGTATGTGAACAGCAATTATCTTGGTGAAGGGAGTTTGCGTAACGTCATTCTTTTGGAAGAAGCTCATGTTCTGCTTGATTCCGATGCCAACAAAGGTGAAGGCGAGGCGAATCCGAGTGCCATCGCGCAGGGATTAGTGAAACGGATGCTTGCGGAAATCCGTTCTTATGGCGTGGGGATTGTGATTGCAGACCAATCACCGCGCAAGGTGACGACAGATGTTGTCGCACTTACCGATATAAAACTTGCTTTCCGTTTGGTTGAGGCAAACGACAAACAAATTCTTGCGGACAGTTCAAACATGAACGAAGTCCAAAAACAGCGACTGGCAAAACTGAAGCCCGGCGAGGCGTTTCTGTTTTTTGGAAAACTCGACGAACCGGAAGAACTCAAAACCGACGATTACCGACTGGCAAACAATATCAACATCACGTTATCCGATGACGGCATCAAGTCGCTTTCTACTTATTGGAACGAACGGAAGACCTGTTGCGTCCGTATCCCGAATGCGCGTACTGCCGATATTGCGCTGGCGGTTGCGATTACCACAAACGAATTTTGGGACGTGAAATCGCGCGACGAATTTTCGTCAAAAACTTCAAGCCGAACAGTGCCGATTCGCAGTTGGTCAAAAGCGTCTTCCGGCAAATGACCTCACTTATCAAACAAGAACTGAACGACGAGCCGTTCGATCAAAACTTACTCGCCTGCGTTGAGCTTCACTTGATGCGTCGAGTCAAATACGGCACAAAAATTAAAATCTCCGATGCGACCATTCAAGTAACTTTGTCAAATATACCCAAGCCACTTGAAAATCCCCGAAGCGGATTCGGCAAGCCGCCCAACGAGGCGGCTGAATACGATGGCGCAGCCTGTTGTCCTACCCGACTCGGGTATATCGGAGGTGAAGTATAATGGGCAAAGGTTTTGACGACTCTTCCGGAGCGTCCCGATAACGCCAAACGTATCATTACTGATGGATTTCCGAGAAAGTAAGAGGGTTTTAATTATGGACGACGACATTCATTCAAGTAGCGATACAAGCGCGGATACCGCGAGCGATGTCAGTAGCGATACCAATTCCAGTTCGGATTTCGGCGGTGACTTGGCAGCCGACACCGGAACCGATTTGAACGGCGATGTCGGCGAAAGTGTGGGGGACGCAGATACCGGCGCAGACGCTGATTCTGTGGAGGATTTGGGGCAAGACTTAAATTGCGCCGAGCCCGAAAGCACGGAAACCCCAGCAGAGACAGAATCGCCGGAGGTAGAAACCGAACCTGAAAGGACAGAGCCACCTGAAGAAACTGAATCGCCAGCAACGGAAGAGTTGCCTGCTTTGCGGGATGATATAAAAGATAATCCTGAATTCGTTGACGAGAATGGGAAACCGAGGTGGCCAGAAAATGATGGGTTCGTGTCGGAGCCGCAATCCGAAACACTGGCACCGGGGACTATTGTGGACCGGTACGGTAATCTTGGGGAGGTAGACCAATATGGCAATCTTGTGGCGACTGCGAGGTACACAGCAAGTGGTGACGCAACGTATGAACAACGATCACTTCCATATGACCAAGACAGTCAAATGTACTATCAATTTGAAGTTGCTGCTCCCATAGAAGTTCAACAGGGGCAAACAGCTCCTGCCTTTAATCAAGAGGGAGGTGGGACACAACAAAGATTTCCCAATACTTTGGATTCCCATATTGAAGATGGCTCACTGAAACCCACCTATGTCGAATTTGTGGTGGACAAGAGGTAAGAACAACAAAACAGGAGGCAAACTAACATGGCACTATTTGGCAAAAATCCGAACGAATCCGCTTATGCGGGCGGCAAAAAACATTTTGCAGACGTTATCAAAAACTCCGGTCCCGGCGATCTTCTGATCTGGCGGCAGCCGGAAGAAGATTTCAACACGGGGTCTACGCTTATTGTCATGCCCGGCGAAGAAGCAATCTTCATCAAAGGTGGTGTTATCGAGCAAACTTTTGATAACGGCACCTATAAACTTGCCACCGAAAACTATCCGTTTATCAGCCGTCTGCGTAACGCCGCTACAGGAGGCATCAGCGCATTTAACTGCATGGTGTACTTTGTCCGCAAGGCACACAGCATGGAGATTTTATGGGGAACATCGTCGCCAATTCAAGTGCGTGATAAATTGCTTGGCGTTGCCACCAAACTCCGCGCAAGAGGAGCGTACAAAATCCAAATTGGCAACCCTCAAAAATTTCTGACCAAACTTTTTGGGAATAATAATCCCTCTTTGGCATCGCAAGAACTGTTGGATGATTATTTCGCCAACGAATTTCAAGGGAAGATAAAATCAAGTATTACTCGCGCGCTCAATGAAACGCAGACCGAGCTTCTTGGAATCGAGTCGCGGATAGAAGAATTTGCGGAAGCGGTTCAGCCATTCCTCGGCGAAGCATTCGAGGATTACGGCTTGAAAATGATCAAATTTTCGATAGCCGCTCTTGATGTTGACGACGACGAATTGCGCCGCCGTTATGACACCATTGGAATGGATGCCATAGCCAAAATGCGTAACGCGCAAGCCGATAGAGGCGTTATGGATGTACTCGGCAACGATTGGGGCAGACAGCAAGCGGCGAACATTCTTGGAACAGTTGCCGCAAATCCGGGTTCGGGTGGAATTGCCGCCGCCGGAGCTGGTCTTGGCATGGGAATGGCGGCGGGCGGAATGTTTGGCAATATGGCACAGCAAATGTTCTCGCCGATGCAGCAACAAGCCCCGCAGCCAATCGCTCCGCAACCGTCCGGTAGATTCACGCAAAAATCAGCAGACACGTCACCAACTCCGAGTGGTGGTGCGGATGATCCAGTTGCTACTCTCAAGAAGTTGAAAGAGATGCTTGAACTCGGTTTGATTGAGCAAACGGAATTCGATACGAAAAAAGCAGAAATCATGAGCAGAATGTAAAGGAGATGTATTATGAACAAGAAAGAGATTTTGTGGGTTATTCTCGCTTCCCTTTTCCTCGTTGTCTTCAACATTGTTTTCTTTACCATCTGTGGTTTTGAGCACAAAGCGTCGGTATGGATTTCGTATGTATTCATTCACTTCGCATATTTTGCGTTACTATTCACGGCAAAATTGATTCATCCGGGAAAACGAGATGTGATATTTGGTTTTTCACTTTATACCGTATCAGCGGCTTACTTTCTCGTTGAATTATTTGTCGGCAGTTTTTTTATTCTGCTCTCGCTGAACGGTTACAAAGCTGCGCTGCTGATTCAACTTTGCATTGCTGGATTCTATGGAATTGCGCTGACTTCTAAATTGCTTGCCAATGAGTACACCGCAGATGTCGAGGAAAAACGAGAGGGGGAAATTGAGTATGTGAAACGTGTTTCCGCAAAATTGCAAGGTTTGTTGGAAAGCATCGCCGACAAAGAGGCGAAGAAAAAAGTTGAGCGAGCGTATGATGCGATTTATTCCAGCCCCGTCAGATCGCATCCGAGTTTGGCGCAAATTGAAGGCGATGTACTTCAATCTATCCGTGTGTTAGAAGACGCGGTCGCTGCAAAAAACAGTAGCAGCATCACTTCTCTGGCAGGTTCGTTAGAAGCCGCAATAAACGAGCGCAATCGGCTGTTGAAAATGTGTAACTGAATTCGCACATCAGAAAAAGGGACAACTATGGATAATTCTTTCGATGAGTCTGTCACACCAAAGCCGGAGACACATGAATCCGAACCATCATCTATGGCACAGTCTGCGTTAGACATTCGCAAGTTAGACGCTTTGGCAACGGAAACGTGGTTATTGATTATCTTGGCAATCGTGTTCGGTGGTCTGTGCATTTTTAAGTTTTGGGGACTTTCATGGTTTATCTTCGTGCCCACCGCGATAATCTTGGTTGTTGCGATGGTGAAACTGTGGGATGTTAAAACAGCAAACGAATTGAAAAATCGAGCTGCGAAAGGCGATACACAAGCCCAGCACCGGTTGGAGCAAAGAAAACAGCAGCGTCAACAACTGAAAGAAAAAGTTGCGCAAATATCCAATCAAGCAGTGACTAAAGCACGCATAATGATGTCGCCAGATAATTTACGTGGGTCAAACAAACCAGAATCCACCGATTCGAACGATGAGTGGCGGCTTGAATAGAAATGGCAGGCGGAGTTTGTCAAGAATCTTTGTAACAGGTTCACGGTTGATGTACCATCTCTGTCTTTCATGCGAAAGAACTCGCCGCGTTGCCTCTCACAATTATAATCCCATATGTTATGATCGTAAGACGCTTATGCGTCGAATGACGAAACGTGGCGCGAACGATTACGAAAGGATTCCGCATGAACTTTCTCGTCAAAAAACTGTTGACGTTAACTGTCGTGCTTGTTTCGGTTTGTGTGACGGTCTTTGCGGCGGACGATCCGCTGCGCGATTATCCGCGACCGACACTTGTCCGCGAGAAGTGGCTCTCACTCAACGGCGCGTGGCAACTGGCGGTGTTGCCGAGTCGCCCTGTCGCAGATGGCCCGTCAGCGGAACAGCTCCGCGCAGCGATCAGGCGTGCGGCGTTTGCACAGCGGATTCAAGTCCCGTTCCCGATAGAGTCGCCGCTGTCGGGCGTGAAAGCTGCGGCAGACCACTTCGCATATCGACGGACATTCACAATACCAAGCGACTGGGACGCCGACAAACGTATCGTCCTCAACTTCGGCGGCGTCGATTGGGAGACGCAAGTTTGGGTCAACGAAAAGTTTGTCGGACAACATCGCGGCGGATACGATCCGTTTTCGTTTGACATCACAGACGCACTCAACTCACGCGGCGAGACGAATACGATTGAAATCGTCGTCTTCGATCCGACAGAAAAAGGTGGTCAACCACGCGGACGCCAGTCGCGTTCCGCTGGCGAGACGTTCTACACACCAAGCAGCGGTATTTGGCAGACGGTATGGCTCGAACCGGTTCCAGCGTCGTCGATTCGGCGAGTGAGTTATCGTACCGACATCGCGGCGAAGACGATCACGTTCGTCGTTGAGGCAACACAACTTCTTGCTGGCGAGACGATTGAAGTAGAGATTCACCGCGACGGGAACGTCATCGGACGCGGTGCGGGCGGGAGCGGCGGACCGATTGTGCTTGCACTCGATGCGGAAGTAAAGGCGTGGTCGCCGGAGTCGCCGCACCTTGATGCGGTTGTCGTGTCGATTGTCGATGGCGACAGGTGTGTTGATCGCATCTCAAGTTATGTTGCGTTTCGCACACTCGCACTCGCACAAGACTCGCAGAAAAATTATCGCCTCACGCTCAACGGTACACCGATCTTTTTGCGCGGCGTCGTTGACCAAGGGATGTGGCAGGGCGGCCTCTACACGTCGCCAAGCGACGAGGCGATCTGCCGCGACATCCTCACCGCAAAGTCGCTCGGTTTCAATCTGATTCGTAAGTACGACAAAATCGAGCCGGAGCGGTGGTACTACTGGTGCGACAGAATCGGAATGGCGGTTTGGCAAGACATGCCGAGCGGACGAAACGAGACACCCGACGACCAACAACAGTTTCGCCGCGAACTTCAGACGTTGCTCACGTCGCGCGATTTTCACCCATCGATTTTGGTCTGGTCGATTTTCTGCGAGGGACGCGGGCAGTTTCAGACCGACTCACTGACACAACTTGTTCAGCAAACCGATCCAACGCGATTCGTCTGTTCGGCGAGTGGATGGAACGACGTTGGGACAGGCGACATCACGGCGACGCATCGTTTGCCGTATCCACTCGCACCGGAACGGACAAACGGTCGTGCATCGGTTGTGGCGATCTACGGCGGCGTTACGCTCGGTGTGAACGGGCACACTTGGGAGCCAGCGGCGACGACAGGTTTCTACACCGCCCCCGACGCCGACGCATTCTTGCAGCAATACAAAACAATGCAGCAAACGATTGAACAGATGCGAACCCAAACCGGCATCGACGCCGCGATATTCTACCAACTAACAGATGTCGAGGCCGACGGAAGCGGACTTCAAACCTACGACCGCGAAGTGCTAAAAGTGCCGAGACCGTAGACAGGATCACCCAATCGTCTTCTCAACGACCAGTTCGTTGATGAGGCCACCAACGCCTTCTTCGGTTGCGGCGACTTCGGTGAAACCTTCCTTCTTGAGGACAATCGCCTGAATGCGGAACACCTTCGTCGGCGAACCCGCGAGGCCGCACCGGTCGAGTTCCGCGGAGATGTCGTTGAGACTCCACTGCTCCAGAAGGCGTCCGCGCGACTTGAGTTGTTTCGTTGCTTCTGCGACGGCAGAATCATCTGCCGCTGCACTTGCGTCGCGGACAGCCGCTGCCACTTCCGACGGTGTGCGGTAATGTTTGTAACGCATCATTCGTATCGCGTTCCACGGACGCGGTTCGCCCGCCGACTCGACAACCGTCGCCAAGAACGGAGTTTTAACGCGAACGATCTCGTAACCGTTCCCGATGTTTCGCCGCAGCGTCGCAACGCCGTTTTCGATTCCGACAACTTCTTCGAGATAAGTGATTTGCGGAATCCCAAGTTTCTCCGCACACTGCGGCCCCGTTTGTGCGGTATCGCCGTCGATGGCTTGGCGTCCGCAGAAAACGAAGTCGAACTTTCCAACAGTACGACACGCTTGGCTCAAGATATAACTCGTCGCAAGTGTATCGCTGGCGGCGGCACGGCGGTCTGTCACCAAAATCGCGCGGTCTGCACCGCGATAGAGAGTGTCGCGCAGAACGTCCGCAGCCTTCGGCGGCCCCATACTGATTGCCGTCACCGTCCCGCCGAATCGCTCCTTGACGGCAAGTGCCATCTCAAGTGCGTGCAAATCTTCGGGATTGAAAATCGTCGGCAGCGCAGCACGGTTGACCGTGCCATCTTCCTTCATCGCCTCAGCGGTGATGTTCGCTGTGTCTGGAACTTGTTTGACCAAAACAATACTGTGATACATGGTGTGTGATGTGGGTTAGGTGGTGAGTGACAACAACTTTGTGAGGTCGTCGATCAATTTTGGGATGTCGTTTTGCACGATTTGCCAAACCGTTTTGTATGTGATTCCTTCGTACTCGTGAACAATGCGATTGCGGAGCGACTTGATCTTTGCCCACGGAACGTGCGGCGATTCTTCCATGCAAGCATCGCTCAATCGACTGACCAGTTCACCAAGTTGCGACAAGCTGAACACCGTGAAAACAATCGTTCGCTCGTCATTCAAGAAGTCGTCCAGATCAATCGACTCGTTGTATTTTCGTGAGTCTTTCGCGTAACCGAGCATCTTTTCGAGGATGACGCGGTCTTTACTTCGTTTCATAAATCGTCACGCCTTCCGTTTCGATTGTGCGATAGAGTTGGCTGTCAATGTTTAAGTCGATTTTCTCGATCCCTTCGACTCGTTTGCACGCACGCTCTTCCAGCCGGTCGCAGAAGTGGTAAAAGTCCCAACTTTGTAAACGCCCACCGCTGTCAATGAACAAATCGATGTCGCTTTTTTCCGTTGCGTCTCCGCGAGCGTAGGAACCAAACAGTATCGCTTTGGCAATCGGCACTTCGGCAAATACCGGACAAAGCAACTCTTTGATCTCGTCAATCGTGTATTGCGTTGATGTGGACATTGCGTTTTGCTCCATTCAGACTTCTGTCACTTCACCACACATCACTCCACTGGTGGCAGTTCAACCAGTGCGCTCAAAAGTCGGTACGGGCTGGCGTCGCTGCTAACGGTTTCGGTGACGTACTCGGCGATCATTTTGTTGTAGGCGACGGTTTGGGCGACGAGTTCTTGGCGGGCCGACATAACTTGCCGCAGCGCGACGAGTGCGTCCATCAGCGACGACTGCCGCTCGTAAACGATGCGAAACATCTCCTCGGCGGCGACGGTCGCGTCGCGGCAGTGACCGAGAAGGAGATGCTCCATCGGTAACTGCGCGTCGAGTTCGCGTGCCCGCTGCGAGACGCCACGTTGACGCGCGATTGCGTCGAGTTTGGTGTCATAAGGTTTCACGAGCGGAAAGTCGCACGGAATCGGGAGCACGTCCGTCGGTTCGCCGCCCGACAAAACTTCTGCGAAACGGTGCTGCTGTTTTATGAACCGCACTTCGGCAGCGCGACGTTCACTAGCCGCAAGTTGCTGCGCGGGGACAAGAAGTGCAAGCATCGACTCGGTTTCAACCGAACGACTCGGCGACTTCTTCAGCGATTCCATCCACAGTTGAAGCTGCGTCTCGAACGCACATCGCAAATGATAGTTGGCAAGCGACTCGGTGGCGTCCCAGTACGCCGTTATCCGCTGGAGCCGTCGCAGCGGTTGCCGCGTCGATTGTAACACCGTGTAGAGAGTTAGCGGCGTTCCTTCGATGCGGGTGTCGGTCGTTCGCGGCGGCCCGACGAGTCCGAAAAACGGGTGCTGCGGATCGGCGACGCTGCGGGCCAACTCTGGACGCTGAAGCAAAACCGACGCTGGCGGTTCGCCGACAATCTTGACCGGTGGACGCGGCGTCGTCTGCGGATCGGTTTCAGGTGTGAGCGAAATTGGAAACGCTGGCGATGTCGGCGATGTTGGTGAACTCGCTGGCGAACGCAACGTCGGTGGCGATGGTGACGACGACGGTAACACTGGTGACGATGGCGTTGCTGGTGGCATTGTTGGCGTCGGAAGATTCGTTGTCGGAATGCTGACCGCAGGTGGCGTCGGAGTTGGCGACGGAGCGACTGGCGGAGTTGTCGGTGCAGGGGCACGCGGGAACGCAGGCGGCGGCGAAGATGAGGACGTTCCAGCCGGATTCCCCGTCGGCGTGCCAGACGGAGTTGGAAGTGGAGTTGGCGTACCAGTCGGCGGAACGTATGGTGGTGCCGGCGGCACAGCATCGTCGTCAACAATCGGTTCGCCAAATCCACCGCCAGCGGGCGCACCGGGGGCCGGTAGCGGCGGCGGAGTTTCATCACCGACGACAACACCGCGCATCGACAACACCATCGTCGCAAAAACTATCGTCGCAAAAATCGCAATCGACACTGAACGCAACATCTACATCTTCCTTTCGTAGAGCCAGTTGAGATAGGCTATGTGGTGGGCGAGCGGAATTGACGCGGCGTTTTCGTCCATTCGCCAGAGCCAGTTGTCGTCAACGTGACCGGGGAAGTTCATTCTCGCCGTGCCGCCGAGGCCGAGTATGTCTTGCATCGGGAAAATAGCGACGTTCCCCGGCGAGTGGAGTACCGATTCGATGATCGACCAAAGAACAGTTTGTCGCGTCATCGGGGCCGGTTCGCTCGGTGCGTGACGCGGCGAACCATCGGGACGCGGCACGCCGCCAAAACGCTGGTGCCACTCCGGCGTCCCCGCGACAAACGACTTCCACTGCGACCACAAAAAGTTCCAGTCCCAAAACGGTTCCGGTTTCAGTCGGTCGGCTGCCACTTCGTCGAGCCACGCCGAGAGCGTGTTGGTGTCGTGCGTGCCGGTGCAGACGACGGTGTTCGGATCGCAAGAATCAATCGGGTTTGTGTTAGCACGGAAGTCAAACTGAAACTGATAGACTTTCATCCCGGGCAAACCAAACTGTTGCCGCAGGTTTGTGACGCCCTCTTTGAGAACGCCCAAGTCTTCGGCGATGAGCTGCGCGTTTGGGAGTCCGGTTTTTACGGCATCAAAGAGCGCAGCACCGGGGCCGGGAATCCACGCGCCGGGGTCGTTTGGCGTTGGCTCGACGGGGAGCGAAAAGTAGTTGTAGAAACCGATGAAGTGGTCGAGACGAACCGCGTCGAACCGGCGGAAGCAAGTTTTGAGTCTGTCGATCCACCACGCATAACCGGTGCTCGCGTGTTCTTCCCAGCGATAGAGCGGCGCGTTCCAACGCTGGCCGTCGGGATTGAACGCATCGGCAGGGACGCCCGCAACTCGTTCGAGGTGACCGTCCGGCTCGATCTGAAAGAGCGTCGGATTCGCCCAAGTATCGACACTCGCCCCAGCAACATAGATCGGCACGTCACCAATCAATCCGACGTTTCGCTCGTGACAATAACGCTTGAGCTGTTGCCACTGGAAATCGAATACGCACTGCAAAAACAGGTGGTATGCGATTTCGTCTTCGAGTTCGCGTGAGACCTCGGCGAGTCGCTGCGGAGTTGGACGACGGAGCGTTGCATCGTTCCACTGCGACCACTGGCGTGTTCCGAATTTTTCTGCGAGTGCGGCGAAGATTGCGTGGCTTGCAAGCCACGGACTCTCGGCAGCAAACGCTTCGTAGTGATTGCGATATTTTTCGCCGCCGCGTCCTTCGCGGAACCGTTCAAACGCCTTTCGCCACTTTGTTTGGCGGAAGTCGCGTGCAGCGGCGAAGAGGGCACGAGTTTTGGAAACGCTCGGTTGCCAAGTGATGTCGTCGTGATCGAGAAGCCCTTCGTTCACGATGTCTTCGAGGTCGATGTAGAGCGTGTCGCCCGCGAACGACGACGCACTCGAATATGGCGAGTGACACTCGTCGATTGGATTGATCGGGAGCATCTGCCACCACCGGAAGTGTCCTTCGTGGAGGAAATCGACGAACTGCCGCGCAGACGCCCCAAGCGACCCGCAAAACGGCGGGCCGGGAAGCGATGACAAATGGAGCAAGACGCCCGAAGAGCGAGTGGAGAGATTCATAAAACCGAGGTCGGCTTGAGTTTTTCGTGATCACATTAAAACTGGTCGTGTAGTATACGTTTTCCGCGGCTTTCGTCAACGAGAGGGGCGTTTGATTTGTAGACACATTACACGTCGAACGATGGTGAAACAAACGGTGGGGGTGTGTAACAACCACAACTTCGGTACACTATGGGCATTGTCCACTGAAGTCGATTTGAGTTTCACAATGTTTCCAGATGATGCCGCCGACATTGCTGATGTGCGTGCAACCCTCGCGGGGGATGGTGATGCGTATGCGCGGCTTGTCGAGCGACACTGCCTCACCGTTCAGCGGCAGATGCGAAACTTTTCACGCGACGTACAGGTCAGCGACGAGCTTGCACAAGACGTGTTTACCGAGGCTTATTTGAGTCTCCACACCTTTCGCGGTGACGCTCCGTTTCGGCACTGGCTTGCCCGCATCGGTACGCTTTACGGTTACAAATACTGGCGAAAACGTGACAAACGTAGACGTGATATATCACTGGCAACGATTTTCGATGTTGCCGATAAATCGCCTCAAACCACAACCGATCCAGCCGCCGCAGCGCAGCTCTTATTCGACTTGCTGGAAATGCTCCCGCCAGCCGATAGACTGGTTATGACGCTGATGTATCTTGAGGGGTGTCAGCAAGAAGAGATCGCCGCACGACTTCGGTGTACGCGAGTTGTGGTGGCAGTTAGAATTCATCGTGCAAAAAAGAAACTACAAAAGATCGGCGAAGAAGAGCCGTGGAAAGGGAGAATATCATGGGTACTCGATTGAACTCGTTTGAAACGGCGTTGCAACGTCTCACCGAACTCGCTGCGTGTGAACCCGCACCGAAACCGCTCGATGTTGCCGCACTTATGAACCGTATTGAGCGTTGCCGCGCGGTCGTCGTCGCAGGTGAAGAATCGCTGCGACTCTTCGCGGGCGTCGGCTTTGTTGCGACCGCTGCCGCCGCACTCGTTCTGTTTTTGGCCGTCCACGCTTGGTCGGAAATGTCTAACCCCGCCGCTGCAATGGACTCGCTGATGGACGTGTTCGCATCATCGTCAATCGTTAGCGAAGCACTCGAACCGTGAAAACTCCAACCAACATAACTTCTCCTATGACTTCTCCAACAAACTCTTGGCGGCGACGTTTGCTGATGACTGCTCTGGCACTGCTGGCCGTTGTGGCAGGTAGCGTTATCGGTTCGGGACTTACGATCATCACGATGCGTAACGCAATGTTTCCGCGACCGCCGCATCCTGATGTTGTCGCGTCTACACTTCTTGAGCGGATGTCGTCGCTCTTCGACATGACCGACGATGAAACAGGGCGTGTACGCGAGATCATTGACCGGCGAATGAAAGAGGTCAAGCGAATTCGTCAGGTATCTTTTGACGAGATTCGTCAGCAGTTCGACAGCATGCGCAAAGAGCTTTCTGACGTTTTGGGGACGCAGCGTGCGGAGGCGTGGGAGACATTTTTGCGAGACCAGCGTCAGCGTAATCCGTGGGGCGGCGGCGGATGGGGCGGTGGTTGGGGAGGCGGCCCGCGTGGAGTCGGGCCAGCGGGACCTCCCGGCCCGCCGGGTTGCATCGCGCCACCGCCGCCGCCAGCAGATACTGCGACCGATGTACCGGCAGCGTAAACACGTTTTGCGTGTCCTTCCCATCTTCTCAGCTGGTTGCGTGAATATCGCGCGGCGTCCCCTGATTTTCGGAAAAACCCTCACAAAGCGAACGGCGTGGGACGATACGCGGAGGGCTTTCCAAAACTCTTTGCAACCGGTGCTGCGTGTCTGACTCTGAATTTCCCGTCGCTGACGACGTAAACTCTGAACAAAGTTTCGCCCCTGATGGTGCCGCGTCTTCGGTACCAGCGATTGAGGCAACTCCGCGCGGAATCGATCCTGTCCTGCTCTATGTTTGGCGTGAGCGTCGCAAACGTCTCGAAGAAGCCGAAGCGGCGGAGCAGGCGCGAGAACTACCGCCGCAGATACGCCAGCACCACAAGCTGAGCATAACATACGCCGCGTACCTCGGCGTTGTTGGAATGATTGCTGCGATCATTTTTGGTCTTCTTGGTGAAGTTGAGCCGCGAGAAATCATCGACACCGCGACGACATCGCTCTTCGCATTCGCGGCGATTGGTTACGTCTTTGGTTGGATTGCGGAGTTTTGCGTCCGCGAGTCGGTGATATTTATGCTGCGCGAAGTTGTCCGTCGCGGTGACGAAGCGTTGGCAAACCAATCGGAACACGAAGCGTAAGCGAGTGCCCGCGAGAGCGGACGTAGTATTCACGAATCGCCATGAGGATGGATTCCCGCCTACGCGGGAATGATGAGTTTTTGCGTAAACATAGCGAAGGAACAAATCTATGCGTTGGCTTACGGCGGGCGAGTCTCACGGAAAATGTTTGACGGCGATTGTAACTGGATTTCCATCCGGTGTTGACGTCGATGTTGCACAGATCAACGCGGCCCTCGCGCGACGCCAAGGCGGTTACGGACGCAGTGTAAGGCAAACGATTGAACGTGACGAAGTTGCGATCACAAGTGGTGTTTGGCGAGGCAAAACGACCGGTGCGCCGATTACGTTCACTGTTGCAAACCGCGATGCGACACTCGAATCGCGTGACGAACTTCGTATCCCGCGCCCCGGTCACGCTGATCTGGCTGGCGCGATGAAGTATCGCTCTGCGATTCGTCCGATTCTCGAACGCGCAAGCGCGCGAGAGACGGCGGTTGTCGTTGCTGTCGGTGCGCTCTGCCAACAACTGCTCAACATCGTTGGTGTTGATGTTGTCGGTTACGTCACTGCGATTGGTGACGTTTCGTTAACTCGATCCGATGCGGAATCGCTGGCACCAGACCAGTTGCGTGTGATGCGCGACGCAAGTGAACTCTACTCACTCAGCAGCACAAACGATCAGGCTGTGAAGTCGCTCATCGACCAGTGCCGCCACGACGGCGACTCGCTCGGTGGCGTTGCAGAAGTGCGTGTTTTCGGTCTGCCGTTCGGACTCGGAAGTCATACGCAGTGGGACGAAAAACTCGATGGACTCCTCGCGCAAAGTGTTATGGCGATTCAATCGGTCAAAGGTGTTGAGATCGGACTCGGATGCGAATCGGCGCGGCGTCGCGGGAGCCAAGTTCACGACCCGATTGTCCCGCTAGATGGCGGTGAACCGCGCTGCTGCGGTCTCACTCGCCCGACGAACAACGCTGGTGGAATCGAAGGTGGAATGAGCAACACAATGCCGGTCGTCGTTCGTGCGGCGTTCAAACCGATACCAACGATGACGCGGTCGCTGCCATCGGTAGACTTGAAGACACAAGAAGCGACCAAGGCGTTCTACGAACGGAGCGACGTTTGCGCGGTCTCTGCGGCGAGTGTTGTTGCTGAAGCTGTCGTCGCCACAACTATCACCAGCGCATATCTCAAAAAGTTTTCCGGCGATAGCATCAGCGAAATTCAAGATATGTGCAAATCGTGAACGGTTACGACAACTCTATGTCGCCGCCTTCGTTTCCACGCCCGGACCGGTGACGCGGCTCTTGCCGCCGCTCGCGGGCAAGACGCGAATCTGCGTTGCAATACGTTCCTTAATCAGCGGGACGTGTGAAATAACGCCGATTAGTTTTCCTTCTCCGCGAACAATCGTCAGCGTGTCGAGCGCGCTTGCGAGCGTATTCTCGTCGAGCGTACCGAAACCTTCGTCGAGAAAGAGCGAGTCGATACGGACATTTTCGCCTGCCATCGACGACAGTCCGAGCGCGAGTGCGAGGCTGATCATAAACGATTCGCCGCCGGAAAGATTCGTCGTTGGTCGGATATTTGAAGCCTGCCACAGATCGACTACGGCCAGACCGAGCGACTCGTCTTGGTCGGTGATCAAACAGTAACGGTCGGTCATCGTGCGGAGTTTTTCGTTGGCCCGCGCGACGAGTGTACAGAGCGTTACTCTCTGAACAAAGTCGCGGTATTTTGCACCTGTAGCCGACCCGATCAAGACGTTGAGTTCACGCCAGCACGCCACGATTCCTTCTTGTTTTTCGTGTGCCGTTTTTCGCTCTCGCCAGACGGCGGCGCGCAAGTGGTGGTCGGCTAATTGCTGCTGCACGACGCCGAGCCGCTGCTGCGACTCGCCAAGTTTTTTGGCGACATCGACAAGCGTCGCACTGATTTCGTCGCCTGTCATTTCGGTGCGTGATTCGTTCGGCAAACTTCCCCACGGATGTTCATTTAGCGCGACGTTGTTGGCCTCGGTGAGTGTTGCTAGTTCTGCTGTTTGACGGTCGAGTTCGCCTGCGCAGCGTTCCAGTTGGTTGCACGTTGCAGCGTCGAGACGTGCGGCGTTCCACGCGGCTCTGTCGGCGAAACCGTTTGCCACAAGTGATTCGCTGAAAGCCGCATCGGCTTCCGCAACCGCCTGTTTCAAACTCTCTCGCTGGGCCGTAACGTGATCGAGCGAAGTGGACGCAACGGCCAACTTGTTGGCGTACGCGGCCTCTTGACCGGCTGCCTGTTCACACGCCTTCTCCGCGTCTTCGAGCGATTTTTTGCGACGATTTTCTTCCTCTGTTATGTCGTGGTCTTTTTCGATGTCGGCGTCGTTCATAACCTCGCCGCGTTTGACTTGCAATGCGTTTGCTTCAGCGGCGATGCGGCTGCGGTCTGCTGTAAGTTCATCACACTCTTTTGAAAGCACGTCACACCGACTCACCGCCGCCTCGCTGTCGCTACGTTTACGCCGAAGTTTTTCGATGTCGATCTCGTGCTGTTTGATTCTCGCTTCGAGTTCGAGACGAATTTGGTCGTCGTGCGACGATACTTCGTCCGTGAGTGGACGCGGATGTTCGTGCGACCCGCAGAGTGGGCACGCCTCGCCCGCGACGAGTAGCGATGGTGTGAGTCCGCATCGCTGAAGCAGGAAGTCACGGCGTTTACGCCACTTGTCTAGTTCGGTCGTGAGGGTTTGTTCACGTTCGTCGATCTCGGCGGGCGTTACGACGCGACGACTGAGTTCGGCGTTTTCTGCATCACGAGTTTTGATTTGATCGCCGATCCGTTTTATCTCACGTTTTATTGTGGCGATTTTTGTGTCGATCTCAGCGATGCTGCGTGCAATTGGGACGATTTGTGAATACGCCTTGCGGGCGGTGTTGCGTAGTTTTCCGGCCTTGGTGCGTACAGTGATGGCTTCATTGTGTAGCCGTTCAAATATCGGTTTTTCCGCGACAAGTTTTGCCTCGCTTTGGCGGGCTTCGTCACACTGCTTCGCGGCCCGCGATGCTTGCGTTTCCAGCGGAATCACGCTGGCTGCGGCGCGGGCAAGACGCAACCTTTCACGGTCGGCTTGAAACGCCTCACGCTGCTGGCGACATTCTTCAGATCGCTCGACGAGCGATGCCGCGTCGCTCGTCAGCTTGCTCCAAGCGGCGTGCAAACGTTGTTCGATTTGAAGTTTGTTTTGCCTTGCGACGTATTCCTCGATTTGCAAAGCAAGTTGTGAAGCCTCTTCGGTAAGTGACACAACTTCGTCGTCAGTCAGCAGTGTCATTGATTCACACGAACCAGCGAGATGAACGAGTTGGTTCTCTTCGCGGCTATGCCGTTCGTACACGGCTCGTGAGATGCGTTCGTAGAGGTCGGTGCCGGTGATTTGCTGGAGAATTGCGGCGCGGTCGCCGGACGTGGCCTGCAAAAACTTGGCGAACTCGCCTTGCGCAAGGAGTGCTGCGCGTGTGAACTGCTCAAACGTCAGACCGGTCACTTCGACGATTTTGTTTTTCGTATCACTCTTTTTGCTGCCATCGGTGATAGGCACATTTGTCACAGCGTCATCGAGACGGTGTTCGGCCTCTTGCAACGCACCTTCGGCTCGATTCCGTGACCGTCGTTGGCTCCAACGTGCGCGAAATCGCCCTTTGGCGGTCTCGAATTCGACTTCAGCAAAACACGTCACCGCGCCGCGCGTGATGACCTCGTTGTTACTCTTCGAGACAGACGATTGCCGCGGCGTGCGCCCGTAGAGCGCAAGACAGATCGCATCAAGAATCGACGTCTTCCCCGACCCCGTCGGCCCAACAATCGCAAAGATGCCGTCATCATAATCGCGGTGACGAAAGTCAATAAACGTCTCACCCGAAAGAGAATTGATGTTTGAAAGATGAATTGTGTGAAGTTTCATTGGAAATGTCAGGCCCTTGCGCAAGTCTTTGCCTTTGTCACGACCGAAACATACTCTATACCACCGGACAAAGATCGAACCACTCGCTTCCGTGCTGAGCGATCCACGCGGCGGATTCGGCGGGGCCCCAGCCGCCGAGTTCGTAGTGACATAACTGCGACGCAGAAGATTCGGCGTCGAAATGACGCTGAATCGGGTCGATAATCCGCCACGCCGCTTCCACTTCGTCGCTGCGTGCGAAGAGCGATGCGTCGCCGTTAATCGCGTCGAGAAGAAGGCGTTCGTAAGAATCAGGGAGTTCGCGGTGAAAACTGTCGCGGAAGTTAAACGAGAGCGATGTAGTGCGAACATCGCGGTCGCTGTCGGGGACTTTCGTTTGGAAATAAAGCTCGATCCCTTCGGCGGGCTGAAGCTGTAGCAATAGACGATTTGCAACGTCACCAACGCCAGTGTGCATCAGGTGCGGCGGCTGTTTGAAGTCGATGACAACCTGCGTCGTCCGGCAACTCATCCCCTTTCCTGTTCGCAAAAAGATCGGGACGCCCTTCCAACGCCAGTTGTCAATCGCCAGTTTTAGCGCGACGAATGTCGGAGTCGTGCTGTTCGGCGCGACACCGTTTTCGTTGCGATACGAATCATATTGACCGCGAAGCGTTGCGACGGCAACTTCGTCCGGCATCATCGGACGAATCGCTTGCAGGACCTTGACCTTCTCGTCGCGTATCGCTTTGGCGTCGAGCGTGGCGGGTGGCTCCATAGTGACGAACGTGAGAATTTGCAAGATGTGATTTTGCACCATGTCACGCAAAACGCCCGACGTGTCGTAATATCCGGCGCGGTGGCCGATAGTGCCGCTCTCATTCGCCGTGATTTGAATCGACGCAACCGAATGATTGTTCCAGAGTGGTTCGAAGATCGCGTTTGCAAACCGCAGCGCGAGAATGTTGCTGACGGTCTCTTTGCCGAGGTAGTGGTCGATCCGAAATAGCCGCGATTCGTCGATTGCGCGGTGAAGTTTTGTGTCGAGATCGCGGGCCGAGTTTAGGTCGCGTCCGAACGGTTTTTCGACGACGACTTTGTGCTGCGGCGACAGCATATTTGCGTCTGCGAGATTGTGCGCAATCGTTTCGTAAAACGCTGGCGCAGTCGAGAAGTAGTAGACGCGCGTCGCGCTTGCCACTTCGCACTCGGCGAGTTTTTGATCGAGTTTTGCGAAGAACGGTTTTGAATCTATGTCGCCAGCGACGTAGAACAGACGTGGTGCAAATCGCTCCCACGCAGCTTCGTCAAACGCAGCGACAAACGACCGTGTAGATTCACGGAGCTTGTCTCGCCACGCAGCGTCGCTGTATGGCGAACGCGATGTACCAACGATGGTGAGCCGCTCCGGCAGCCGCCCCTTCAGAAAGAGGGTGTAGAGTGCAGGGATAAGTTTCCGCGACGTTAAATCGCCAGAGGCACCAAAGATTATGAGTGTTGACGACACTAGAATCTCTTTCCACCAACACCAGCCGTAGAACCAAACTCACGCAACAACGTACCTTGGAGTGCTAGTATTTTCCAAGTGTTAATCAGAGTGTTTGATTGGAACGTCAAAAGCTGTGTTTCAGTGTTGAAGAGTTCGCCTTCGGCGTCGAGGAGGTCTAACAAACGTCGCGTACCGAACTTGTATTGCTGCATATAGTCGTCGCGTGTTTTCAGGTTGTAGATCATCATCTCTTCGAGTGTTTGCACCTGTTCTTGAGCAAGGAGCAGGTTGGCATAGGTCGTGTTTAGGTCACCGGTGACGGTGTCACGCATTGCAGCGATGTCGCGGTTTGCGGCTAGTTCACGAGCTTGGGCTGCCTGCACGGCGTTCGTGGTAGCCATACCGCTAAAGATATTCCACCGCATACCAACCCCCACACCGGCATTCCAACTTTGCAAGTCGTTTGCCTGAGACATGTTTGGATCGGAGTAGTCTGTACCGAGTGTCATCATCACTTGCGGATGATACGGGGCTTTTGCCAGTTTGACTTGACTTTGTGCCGCTTGCGCATCAGCAGTCAACGCACGAATTTTTGGATTATTCCAAAGCGCAAAGGCAACCATGGCTTCGGGCGTCGCAAGCGGCTGTTGCGGATAGACTGGTGCTGCCAGTCCCGGCGGCACCTGTTGACCGGTGAGTTTTTGGTAGTTCACAATAGCCACTTGCAATGCGTTGCGGGCACTATTTTGTGTAGACAAAGCTCGTGAAAGTCGCCCCTGCGCCTGCGCCACATCCGCCGACGTACTCAATCCCGAATCTTTGAGACTAGATTGCACTCCCAAAATGTCACGGTGAACTTTGACATACTGGTTTGCAAGAGTGACAACATCTTGGCTACGAAGCAAATCGACGTGAGCAATCAATCCTTCGAGTGCAAGATACGTTGCGTTGTCGTAGACACGATGGTCGAGTGATTCTACTCGTGAAATGTTGAAATCGACCGAGTTGCCAACGGCTCCACCGTTCCACAAAATTTGCGTGGCAGTGACACCAACATTTCCTGTTGTAGCGAAGTTGTCACCGGGAAAGTTTGCACGACTCGTGGAATTGTCAACAACTCCAGCAGTCAAACGTGAATTGAGATCGACAGTGGGGAGATAACCACTGCGTGCTTTCCGTACTTCGTGAACCTGCGCGTGGCGGCTTTGACGGATTGATTCAAGGCTTGGGCTATAACGTAACACCGCCTGCATCGTGTCGAATACGGAGCTCCCTGTCGGTGACGCAGATGCGGCCAAAGAAACGGGAACCGACACTGAAGCTGGTAGGTCGGGGATCGGTGCCGACGGTATGGCCGGTGGCGTTACCGGCGTCGCCCCGTCTAGAACGGGCGAGGGGACTGGTTTAGGTGCAGACACCGGCTTCGGTGCGGGAGCGGGCACGGCCTCTGGCATCGGAGCTGGAGCAGAGGCAGGCACAGCCTCTGGCATCGGAGCGGGAGCAGGGGCAGGCACAGCCTCTGGCATCGGAGCGGGAGTAGGGACAGGCACAGCCTCTGGCATCGGAGCGGGAGTAGGGACAGGCACAGCCTCTGGCATCGGAGCGGGAGCAGGGGCAAGCACGGCCTCTGGCATCGGAGCGGGAGCAGGAGCGGCCTCTGGCGCGGCGACCTGTGATGTCGTCTTACGCTTCGGCGTGGCTGTTGACGCAGATTCCAGTGTTGGCGGCAGCGGCGCAGACTTCTTTCTCGTAACAGGGACTGACGCAGGCTCAAGCACTGGTGGCAGAGGCGCTGTCTTCCGTGTTGGCGAAATGCTCTGAGTTTCCGTAACGGAGAGTGCAGAGAGGTCTGGTGGCATCGGAGCCGACCGCTGATCTGCTACAACACCGGCACCAAGAACGACGAACAACAAAACCGTAGTTTGACCCGCAAGAAGTGTTCTCATACGTGATGCCTCGCTGTTCATGCCGCTTCAGGGTGAAGGTTATGGGACGCCCACTCAGAACCACAACGGGGGCGCATAGCGTATTTTCGGCAACTTGGGGCGTGTGCGTTGAGCAAATCTCTGATTTTTCACCCCATTTGTTTATACGGGCTGTGGCATGGTCGTGAGAAAATGTTCCCCATCGAAGAGTTTCTGGCATTAAACGCAGACAGCCGCAGCGAAACGCTGCGGCTGTCTGCGTTGACACAAAACTTGCGCCAGCCTACTTCTTTTCTGGCTTTGCGGCTTCGGCCTCAGCAGCCTCGCGGGCATACGAGAACTCCGGCCCCTTCGGGAAATACTGCACCCGATTCTTCTGGTAATACGGGTTCGGCAGCGTCATACCATTCGACTGTACCGCACACCCAACCGAAAGGAGCGCAACAACGAAAAATGCGGCGAGTGAAAACAAAAGAATCGATTTGCGAAGCGAAGTCATAGCAAGTCCTATTTTCGAGACCGGTGTAAAGTTTCACCGCGTTGGAAATATACGGTTCCGGTGCACGCTGTTATCGGTATTGTTGAACACGCGGCTTGAACGATTAATTGAACGGATCTGCGTCATCAGACTTTGCGTCAACTGGGTTGGCATTGTCGGATTTGGTCGGCGCGGGTGCTGGCGGTGTTGGTGCGGGCGTTTTCAGTGCTGGCGTCGTCGTTGCTGGTACGGCAGGCTTCCGCGGTGTTGTCGGTGCAGGCTTCGCAACTGGAGCAACGACTCCGCCACTGATTACGTTGTCAACGTTGTCATCGTATCCAACGCGAAACGGATCAACCGAGCGTGCCCCAAACGCGGCCTTGCCGACGAACGGACGCGCAGGACGAAACCAAATCGGCGAATACTCTACTGCTGTTTGGCGTTCTGTATCGCCGGATTTTGCAGCGGCACGTCGCGTCGCAACGTCGGTGAGGGCAGGTTGGTTGCCGAAACGGTTGGCGTTGTCGCGCTCCGCCGCATCTTTTGCATCACGACGCGCATCGGTACGAAACTGTTCAAGATAAACTCGGTCGATTCCTTGCACGCGAGTAAGGGCACCGGAAACACCGTAGTCACGAGCGTTGCGACTTTCCCACTCCAACGACGCCGCTTTGCGAAATGCGACGTCGGCTTCGCTTTTTTTGTCTAGCTTTAGGAGCGTAAGCCCAAGAAAGAAATATGGACGCGGGTCGGTACTTCCAAGTTTCTCAACTTCGTCGAACAGTTTTTTTGCAGCGTCGTAGTCTTTCGCGTAATATGCGTGAACTCCGCGACCATAGAGGTCGTCTGCGGTGCGTTCCTTCACAAACACCTCGCCTGCGGGCGAGACCATCGGCGTCGCACTCACGAGGAGCGACAAAAGTACGCAGGCAACGTTAATCATGACATCTCCTCAAACTGGGCAGACTGGCGAAGTGGTACAAACGTGGAACGACCACAAACGAAACGCCTCCTCACTTTTCGGACATTCGTGGCGGCGTAGTGTTGGTAAAAACGGGTGCGGAATAAAAAACTGTTTGACTTTCGGTCGAGCAGTCGATAAGACGTGTACACATTTCCCAAAGCAACCATCTTCCGACAATTTTCCGATGTAACGCAATTCGATTCTGCGAAGCGTACACAATCTTCGTTATGGAATTTCCCGCATCACCGCAGCGAGTTCTTGTCATTCAAACGGGAGAGGTCCGCGACGTTGTGGCCTCGCTCCCGTTTCTCGCGCTACTACGGATGCGGCTTCCGCGAGCTGAAATTGCGTGTCTTGCAAGCGAACGTGGCGGTGCATTTCTCTACGGCCACGCGACAACAGATCGCATCATCGCGGCCCGTGAACACTGGAACCGCTCGTATCGTGAAGCAACGTTTCTCACGCGGCACCTCGCCACGTTCAACGCCGACGCCACATTCGATCTCGAAGCAACATTCCGTAGCGGACTGTTAACGTGGATGTCGCGTGCGAAGTATCGCGTCGGAATCAAAGGTGCGTCACTCGGTGGACGTGTTGCATACACCAATCCCGTTGCCACAGGCGCGACCGATCTCGTTTCGCGTTACCTCGACCTGTTGAGCGTTCTCGATGTCGAAGGTGGAAGCCGTGGATTCGATCTCTACGAACACGAACACGACCGCCTCTGGGCTGCCGATTGTCACTGGCGACTCGGACTCGCCAACGACTTCGTTGTTGTGCCGGTGAGAGAAACGACGAACCAACACCCCACTCGCGTCGTCTGGCAACAGGGTGAGTATACATCACTCATCCACTTCCTCAAGAGCCAGTGGAATCTTCACGTCCTTCTGCTGCCAGAAAATGCGGTTGCGGTGCCGCTGGCGGAGAATGTTGCGGCGACTAACGACGTAAAGATATTCGCTGGCACCCTAGGATTCGGCGAGACGACATCGCTCATTCGGCGGGCGACTGCGGTCATCGGCCCTGAAATGGATATGGCGTACTTGGCTGCGGCGACCGCGACGCCAGCAGTTGTGGCGTTGCCACACACCGTAGTCGAATCGATTGCGGGAAACGTCCCGTTCAAGGCCGAACAATTCTTCTCCGTCACGATGCTGCCGACATCACGTTCTCTAAACATCGAACGCTTTCTAAACGCCTGCGATACCTGCCTCACCGCTATCTCGATTCGTCGCAACGAATTCGTCTCTTCGCCACGCCGTAACGCGGCGTGATTCGGTGTCACTTCTCGGCACCCGTCTTTGATGAAATCGTTTTCCCTGTATAAATGGGGGAGTCGTATCTCAAAGAAAACTTCTGTTGTGGTTGGCCAAATGTCTGTTCCAGAAAATCGTCACGTTTTGATTTCTGTCAACCCAAAAGCGGGGCGGAGTTCGCCCGCTCTACGCGCCGAACGTCTGCGAGATGCACTCGTCGCACGCGGATTCGATGTTGAACTTTCAACCGATCTCCCCGCACTCTGTCAGAAGGCGAACGAACTGCATGCGGCAGGGCGGCTGCGGTGTCTCGTCGGCGTCGGTGGCGACGGAACGGCGGCAGAACTCGTCAACAGAACGGATCGCGGAACGCCCGTCTCGCTACTCCCCGCTGGGACAGCAAATCTTCTCGCCAAACACTATCGTCTCCCATCGCGTCCAGAAAAACTTGCTCGCGTTATCGAAGCGGGAAAGACGATCACCATCGACGGCGGCCTTGCAAACGGGCGGCTCTTCATTGTGATGGTTGGTGTCGGGTTCGATGCGGATGTCGTGCGGCAAGTTCATCGTGCGCGCGAAGAATCGTACCGCGCCGGACAGAAACGCGGCGCACACATCAGTTACTTTTCGTACATAAAACCGATCTGCCGTTCGATAGCGTCATACAGCTTTCCGCAAGTTCGCGTCGAACTAACCGACGGCGACAACACCAGCGAAACGTTAGACGCCCACCGCTGGGCGTTCATTTTCAATCTCAATCGGTACGGTTGGGGACTGCCGATGGTTCCCGCAGCACGCGGCGACGACGGGAAACTCGATCACTGCCTCTTCCGTGGCGGCTCCGTGCCACACGGATTTTGGTACACCGCTTGGGTTCAATGTTTCGCCGCGCACCGCATACTCTCGTCGGTCTCGCTCGGTCAGTCGCCGCGATACCGAATCACATCCGATTCTGACGACGTACCGTACCAACTCGATGGCGATCCGGGCGGAGTTTTACCCGTCGAGATCGAAACGCTACCGAAACGCATCACGTTGCTCGTGCCGTAACCGTTCACCAAAAGGAAAACCGACAATGACCACAACACGCCTTATCACTTGCGCACTACTTTTCGTCTGGAGCAACTGCATTGTACTATCCGCTGCGCCAACGCTCCCCGACGACGTACACGTCGCCATCGACAAGAAAGGTTCTACGCCAACTCGGATTCGCGTTAAGATTGCAGACGAAGAAGTTGTCGAGTGTGTCGAAGGAGAGTGGGACAAAGTTCCAGCACCGGCGCGTCCGTATCTATATGCGATGCTGCGGCCAACAATCGACGTTTCTGTCGATTGCAGCGATGCGCCGGAAGCCGCCGAGTGGGCCGAAAACGCCGCCCGCGTCGCACGCGAACAGTTTCCAAACTTGCTCGAACAACTCGACAGTGCCGGATATAAACCGCCAACAGCGGTCAAACTCGTCTTCAAAAAGATGGACGGCGTCGCCCACGCCGCTGGCGGCAACATTGTCATTTCTGTCGCGTGGATCACCGCACACCCCGACGACATCGGAATGGTTGTTCACGAACTCATCCACATCGTTCAAGCGTACCGTCATCGCGTTCCAAGTTGGGTGACGGAAGGGATCGCCGATTACATTCGCTTCTTCGTCTACGAAAAGAACGGCGACCGAACGTGCCGCGTCGATCCAAGCCGCGCGAAATATACCGACAGTTATCGCACCACCGCCGCGTTCTTCAACTGGATCGTCACAACACAAGACCGCGACTTCATCAAGAAACTCAACACCGTTTGCCGTGAAGGGAAATACGACGACAACTTCTTCAGCGAAACCACCGGCAAAACTCTCGACGAACTCTGGCAAGCGTTCATCGAATCGCTGAAGAAAAACTGATGCGGAGACTTCGCAATGCAGTGTACGAGTTGTCGTTTCGAGAACATGCCGCAGATGACGCGGTGCGCACGATGCGGAGCCGCGCTCACCAGCGATGACGCCACATCGGTCGTGCCGCCTCGCGCCGGAAGCTGGGAAAAGCGGTTGCGAACGGCAACACTCATTCGCTTTGTCAACAATCAGTTTGAGTCGCTCGGACGTTTCGGACGACTGCTCCGACTCGATGAAGTTGCCACCATTACGCTTCGCAATTGCAACGTCCAAACCGCCTCACTCTTTTGGCAAGCCGCGATCCCCGGACTGTCGCAGCTCTACCTCGGACGCTATCAGCACGCACGCATTTTCTTCTTCGGCTTCCTCGCAGCACTCTTCGTGACGCTCGTCACGCTCGGCACTTCAATCTCGAACATCGCACTCGGACTCGTCGTCTCGTTCTTCTTGATGTCGATCATTGATACCGTCTGGACGGTTTGCCGCCACAGGAGCGACCAAATTGCGATCTTGAGTGTGATGGTAATCGGTGCGATTCTTCTTTTCTATTTGCCGACTTCTGTGATCATTTGGAATCGCATCGGCGTTCAGACTGTCGTCGGCAATATCGGGCCGCTGCGGAGTGGAGACTCGCTGCTCTTTCGTCGTTCGCTTGTGATGTTCACGCCGCAAGTCGGTGAACTTGTTCTTTACAACGCGCCGGATTATCAGTACACCACAACCGGAGCAGTTAACAGGTTTGGCGGCGCGACGTTTGAACGAGTCATTGCGGTGGCAGGTCAAGAGGTTGCGTGGCGCGGTGGGAAGCTGTTCGTAGACGGCGTTGCGTCGGAAGTTTCTCCGCTCGGAACTCCGTTCGGCACTGTTCCCGACGTGCAGTTCACCGTACCAAGAGGTTGCTGCTACATCGCGCCGATGGCTATGCTTCAGTCACCGGCATACGGCTTCGGATGGTTTGGATTAACATACGTCGCCGCCGGACGCGCTCTGCGAATGCCAACCGACAGCGCAACGTGGCAACAGATCGGAATCGTTCGCAACGACGCAATCTACGGCGTCGTCTGGGGAGTGAGACGTGGGCTGTTTTCGTTTGTGAACACGCAACCGGAAATGTAAGCGTTCACGGATTTTGCGCTGACGAGCAGTTCTTTTTTGTTCGCACAAAGGCACGAAGAGCGCAAAGGACACAAAGCACAGCGGTTCGGCATAGCCGAACCCTCCAAACGCCTACTGGAGGGTTCGGCTATGCCGAACCGCGAACTACTAAAACCGCCAAGCTGCACCCGCGAAGACTGTGTGTCCCCACGGCGAACTCGGACGGTCGGCGAAGAGGTTGCCGGAGTAGTTGCCGTAGACGCTCAACGTTCGTTGCGCGTTCAAGTAATACTGCGTTCCGGCGTTGAACGTCACAACCGAATTGCCGAGTCTCGCGCCGTAAGCGGTGCCGCTAACTACGCCATTGGAAACGCCGGTACGCAAGAAGTGTCCGTTCGGTGCCATCTGGTAAGCGTAGTACGCACCACCGTTTATTTCTAACCGCCGACTCTGCCAAACAACGTCGCTCCCAAACCGGACAAACGTTTGCGTAAGCGATGTGCTAGACAAAATCAAGCCGTCATTGTCTTCGGGCGCGCCGTTAACGTCGTTCGTGTAGAAATCGAAACCGATCATCGGACGGTACGAAAAACGACGGCTCAAGTGCATCCTTCGCCCAACGTCAAACGACGTTTCAAACGTGTCGCCCGAAAACTCGGAGTGATACATCCCCGGCACCGGCGCACCGAGACCATTGTCGTACCGATCCATTTTGTAAGTTTGGTGGCCGTAACCGAGACTGCCGCGAACATCGAATCCACTGCCCAACTTTTGCGCACCGTACAAACCGAAGTAGTAATCGTTCCCCTTAACGCGGTCTGCTGCGATGTCGCTGCGGAGTGCTTCGTAACCGAAAACCGCGCCCAAAACGGTGCTCCGGCTCCGGTACAAATCAAGACCCGTCTGAACGCCGTTTGACGACAACCTGTTTTTCAAACCCGCTTGGAGAGTGTTCGTCGCTTCAAGTTCTGTCGAACGACCAACGTAGTTAATCCAAACGCTGTTCCCACGCAACTTGCTCTGATTGCTTCTGCAATTCTGTCCGCGATAATCGTTCGCGGAATTGCCACCAAAGAAATTGCCGCGCGTTGCGGCGACTGCCTGAAACTTGCCGAACTGCACCATACCCGCAACGTTCTTCGCAACGTTGCTGACGTTGATGTCTTTCTTCAACTCGTTTTGGAGCATCATTTTTCCGGGGACGCTGCTCGCAACAATTTGCCAGTCCGTAAACAGATTCGCCGCGTTCCCCGCATTGAGCGCGGCGTTCGCGTTCGCTATGTTTGTAGCATCCGTGAACGTCAAACCGCTAACTTCAGAACCAGTGACATTCGGGCCAGCAACGATTGTCCAGCATGCGGTGGCGTCGGAAAATATCAGCGTATCGTTTGCAATTATGTTAGACGTGACCGTCCCAAATTTATTGTCCACGCGACTGATGAGCGTTGAGCCGCTCGACACATCAAACTTCGCGTCATCTGCGATTCCCAACAACGACGTACTCGCGGACAGATCGAAAATCACGCCATTCTTAACCGCAACGCTGCCATGCGAAACGGTATTGGTGCCGTAGAGCGTGGTCGTGAAGTCGGCGGCGTTAGTTGAATTTTTCGACTTCCAGTACGAACCGTCAAACACCACCGCGCCAGTGTCGGTCGCAGCCGCGTTGATGTTGATGGTCAGATTCGGGTTGGTACTGTTACTCGTAATCGGATCGAAAAACTCGATTTTGTGACCCGCTTTGGCGGAGAGTAAGAGCCAACTAACGTTGTCGGCATTGTTCATGTGGATGGCGTTGGCCTTGTTGTCGGCGAAATCGGTGCGGTCGCGGTTGCCTTTGAAAATCATATCCGCGACATCGGCAGCGAGCGTGACGTTCCCGTGGTCGGCATAAATCGCACCGCCATACTCGCTCGCTTCGTTGCCGAGGAATCGGTTCGTGCCACCGCTGATTTCGATGCCATTACCCGGCACGGTTGGTGACAAGGCAATCGCACCGCCATTTTTCGCCATGTTGCCGGTGAAGGTGTTGGTGCCGCTGGAAACGCTGACGCTGCCATCCGCATAGATCGCCCCGCCATATTCGCCGGATTGGTTGCCGCTGAATGTGTTGGTGCTGTTCGCCAATTGCACGCCACCCACCGCGTAGATCGCGCCGCCGCTTTTGTTGGCGTTGTTATCCGTGAAAACGTTCGTTGCCGTGTCACCACTAGCGGGTGCTATCGTCACCGCGCCACCGGAATAGATCGCGCCGCCGCCATTCCCCGTAGCGGCGTTGTTGCTCGTGAACGTGTTGGTGCCGCCGTTGATGCTCATATCGCCACCTGCATACATCGCACCGCCCGCGTTGGCTTTGTTGCTGGTGAAGTTGTTCGTGCCGCCCACAATCGTGGCGGTTTTTGCAGCGTACATAACACCGCCGTAGTTGCCGCCGTAGTTGTGGCTGTATTGCAAAGTGCCCGCGCCCGCTGCGCCCAGAACGAGGTTGCCTGCGATGCTGATGGCATTGCCGTCCTGCGGGGTGTCTCTGCCAGTGACAGAAACGGTTTCGCCAGCAGCGGCAATGAATGTGAGCGTGGAAAAGGCACCGTAGCCCACAATGCGCTGGTTCATTTCGCGTGTGCCGGTTGCGTTGACACCGCCGAAGATGAGGGTGGTGTCACCCATATTACTGGAAAGAATCTCGCCGCCGCGAATCTCGCCGCCGGTGAAAGACCAAGTGCCGGCGCCAAATGCCATGCCGGGGTTCCATGAGTTTGCGCCGACCGTCACGCCGGTCGATGCAACGGCGATGGCACCATCTGTGCCCCAATCGAATTGGACCGAATCACCAGAGAGGAACTTATCGCTTGCAGCACCGCCAGCCAATGTGGCGTTCCACTTGTTTTCGGTCAGGTTCCAGTTGCCATTGCCACCACTCCATTTCAAAAGTCCGGTTTCGGCGACACTCATCACTTGCAGGGTGTCGGATGCTCCACCGAACAAAGCCATTTTTCCGTTGGCGCGAGTCAGGGCAATGTCAACGCCGTCAATGGTGAGCGGTGTGCCCATATCCCACCAGCCGATAATGCGCGTTGCCAAGTCATAAGTCGTTGGCGCACCGCCGCTGCCCTTTAAGCCGCGAATGTCAATGGTGGTGGGGTCGCCCGTCACGCTGGTCGTGCCGTTCAATATCAGGTTTTTGGTCGCACCGAGAGAAGTATTTGCAACTGCCCCGCTCATATCAAACGCCAAAGTGCCGCCGAGCGTGATGGTGCCAGCGTTGATGGTGTTGGTGGATGTTGCGTTGGTGAGGAGCGTCGCATTTGCACCGAGCGTGAACGAACCGCTGTTGTCGCTCGCGCCGTAAGTCACACCGTTGCGCAATGCGAGTTCGCCGTGTGAAACCGTGGTGTTGCCGTAAACAGCAGACGTGCGGTCGGCGACGGTAGATTTACCTATACCGTCAAAAACAACTTTGCCGCTGTCGGTGGCAACTGGGTTGATGAAGATGTCGAGCAAAAGCAAATCGCCATCGGAGTTTTGCTTTCGGCTGGTGATCGGGTCGTCGAAGAGAATCGAGTTTCCACTTGTGGCGGCGAGCGTGAGCGAGTTTTGCGTAACCGTTGGCGGCGTCAAATGGTTGTGCATGTAGATGGCGTTGGCTTTTTTACTGGTCGCTGTGTTGTCCAAGTTTCCCTGAAACAGGAAGTTGCCGCTGGACGCGCGAAAGATTGCGCTCCGCTCAACATAAACCGCGCCGCCTTGCCCGTTGACCAATGTCTCCAAAGGGTCGCCTTGGGCTTGGTTGCGTACAAAACTGTTCGTGCCGCCGCTGATTTCAAGGGAACTATTGGAATTGAGTGCCCCGCCGTTTTGCTTGGCGAAGTTGCCGGTGAAGGTGTTCACGCCGCCGGTGATTTTGAGGTTGTCGCCGGCGAAAATCGCCCCGCCATGGAGACCGGCTTGGTTCTGAACAAAGGTATTCGTACCGCCGGAGATGACGACTCGGTTTTCGCCACAAATCGCGCCGCCGTTGCTTCCGGTTAGCAAGTCGGTGGAGTTGCTGGTAAAGGTGTTGTTGCCGCCGGTGATGTAAGCGTTGCGAGCGCGGATCGCGCCGCCGTTGACCGCAGCGGAGTTGGCGGTGAAGGCGATGACGCCCGTGCTGGACGCTGTGCCCAGCGTAAAGTCGTTACTGCTGCTGGTGCGAATCGCACCGCCATTACTGGTAACGGACTTGAAACCGTTGATGGTGAGGTTGGAACCGTCGGCAACGACGAGCGTGAGATCGTTGGCACCGGCGTTGATGAACCGCGTGAAGATCGCGGTGCCAATCGTCGCATCACTGGAGAGCGTGAGCGTCGAATTGGCGGCGAAGCCAAAAGCGGCGGTGAGCGAGTTGTCGTCGTTTAGGAAGACGATTTCGTCGGCAGTGCCAAGTGACGGGTGCGCCGTGCGCAACGCTTCAAGCGTTGCGTAATCGCCGCCGGTACCGACGGTGTACGTTGCGGCGTGCAACGTTTGTGCGAATCCGCCACCAAACACCGCTCCCGCAACGACGAGTGACAGGGCGAACCGATTCCAGTTTGCGAAGTTCATTTTCATGTGCGGTTTTATTTTTGGCGTTGTGACGTTTGTTGTTCGCGTAGGTACAGAGCACCATGTAGCGGGCATCGTCTACCAACGCTCGCCGCGACACGATTTTTTGCGTCACCCGCAATGCGAACGCAGTTTGCGCAGAGTGAATGACGTGCTGCGTACTTTGCGTATATGCCGCATAACATCTATTTATCCCATACAGCATATTTGTTCCGTTGGTTTTCACCTCAATCGACCCTTCTTGAATTGGGCATCTTTCGTGGTAGAATGTTCCCTGTGTTGTGGGTTCTGCGGGAGCGCACCATCGCCTCTTCTCTCCACTGTAAGCGTTACAACTCTATGTCAGCCAATCCTGTAAGTCACGCGCAAGACGCCATATCGTTTCACTTGCCGCACTTCCTCGGCGGCGAAGTCGCTCTGCCCGTTATCGCTGGACACCAACTCACGAAGTTCATGGTGGTCGAGATTGCGGTGGCGGTTTTGATGATGGTGATCTTCATACCGTTGGCCCAGCGAATCAAAGGTGGTGCGTTACCAAAAGGACGTATCACCAATCTGTTCGAGGTGGTGTTGCTGTTTATCCGCGACATGTTGATTCGTCCGATCCTGCACAAAAAAGATGCGGTACTCTACACTCCGTTTCTCTGGATGCTTTTCTTCTTCATCTTCTTCTGCAACTTCCTCGGCCTTATTCCGTGGTCGGGGTCGCCGACGGGGTCGATAGCGGTGACGGGCGTTCTGGCAACGGTGTCGGCGTGCGTCGTTATCGGTACTGGTATCTGGCATCACGGCCCAGTCGGGTTTTGGCTCGGTATGGTTCCGCCGATGGAACTTCCTGCGGCTATTTCGTTTTTTTTGAAACCGATGTTGTTCGTAATTGAAGTCTTCGGTCTCTTTATCAAAAACGCCGTCTTGGCGATTCGTCTTTGGGCGAACATGCTGGCTGGTCACGTCGTGCTTGCGGTCTTCTTGTCGTTTATTGCGATGTCGGCGGAGCAGGGTGCCTTAACGTTCGTGGCGGTCACGGGGGCCAGTGTCGCAATGAGTGTCGCGGTGAGTATGCTCGAACTTCTCGTCGCGGTGCTTCAAGCGTACATTTTCACCTTCATCACGACGCTGCTGATAAGCACGTCGATTCACCAACATTGAAAACAACCTTGAACGGTTGCCATAGTGAAAAATCCGAAAGTTTGCTGCTTGCCGATTTGAGGCGGTGGCGTGTCTACAACCCCTTATCCCAAGAGGAGAAGAACAGTGACAAAGTTTGTGAAGTGTGCGATTCTGGCGGCGGTGGTATGTGCGATCTGTTGTGCGTTCGTTCCAGCAGCGATGGCAGCCGAAGAGGCCGCAGCGGGTACGACAGCAGCGGCGGCTGGCGGAACGACGTTCAAGTTTCCGGCAATTGCGGCTGTCGGTGCAGGGCTTATCATCATGGGTGCCGGTTACGGTATCGGTCGGATCGGTAGCAGTGCGGTCGAATCGATGGCACGGCAACCGGAACTCGCCGGTCAAATCCAAATGGCAATGATTCTCGCCGCCGCGCTCATCGAAGGGGCCGCGCTCTTCGCACTCGCTATCGCCATCTTGTGCGTGCTCTAGTGGCGTTGACGTGAGATGGAATAGAATCCATTGGCCTTCTGTGTTTGAGGAGTGTTTATGTCGATGCGCTGGTCACGTTGTGTGAGTTTGGTTGTGGCTGGAGTGTGCGCCGGTAGTGCGGTGTACGGCTCCGAGGGTGGTGGTGCCGACCCGTTCGGGTGGAGTACCGACCTCGCCCTCTGGACGCTTATCATCTTCGGTATCACGCTTGGTATTCTGTGGAAGTACGCCTTCGGCCCGATAGCGCAGGCACTCGATGCCCGCGAAAAGTCGGTTGCCGATGACGTTGCGGCTGCCAAACAGGCGAACGCCGACGCCAAGGAACTCCTTGCGGAGTACCAGCGTAAACTCGACGAAGCTCAAGCGGAGGTGCGCCAAATCTTGGCCGCCGCAAAGGCCGACGCACAGCGAGTAGCCGACGGACTTATCCAGCAAGCACGCGACGCGGCGAAACAGCAGCAAGAGAGAGCTTTGCAAGATATTGACGCCGCCAAGATGCAAGCACTTCAAGAGCTGGCGCGAATGAGTGCCACGCTTGCGACAGAGCTTGCCGCGAAGATGATCAAACGTGAGATCAAGGCTGATAACCATCACGACCTGATCGACGCCGCCTTGCAAAGTTTTCCACGAGCGTGAGAATACCATGTCATCAGATGCCCCATGTGATGCCCAATTTGCGTTAGACTTCAATCCCGACGTTTCAGTCGAACGGATCGCGGCAGTCTATGCCGATGCGCTTGCGGGAGCGGCGGACGCGAAGGGCGTTGCGCTAGACGGTCTTGTCGATGAGTTTAACTCGTTCGTCACCGACATCTTGGGAACGCAGAAAGTTTTCGATGGCATGTTGGCGTCGGCGATGGTCAGCGTTGACGACAAAATCGGCGTGTTACAGCGGACGCTCGGCACGCAGGCGTCGCCGCTTTTCTTGCAATTTTTGAAGGTCGTTGCCGGACACGGGCGACTCGACATCGTACGCGACATTTTGCGTCAAGTCCGCAAAATCGTGAGTCTGCGGCGTGGCGAGGTTGACGTAATCGTCACAACGGCCACTGCGATTGACGCTTCGCAGGTCGCGTCGATTGTTGAGCGTCTTGCACCGATTGTCGGTGGAACGCCAATACTGAAGTGTCACGTCGATCCTCACTTGATCGGCGGACTTGTTGTTCGCGTCGGCGATTTGGTCTACGACGCTTCTCTATTCACACAACTCAAAACTGTTCGTCAACAAATGATTGACAGGAGTACCAATGAAATTCAAAGCCGACGAAATAGCTTCTGTTATCCAGAAGGAAATTGAACATTTTGAAGGGAAGATCGACATCCGTGAGGTTGGTCGCGTCCTAGAAGTTGGAGACGGGATCGCACGAGTCTACGGCCTAACCGGCGTGATGGCGGGCGAGATGGTCGAGTTCCCGAAGGCTGGCGTCATGGGATTGGCGTTCAACCTTGAGGAAAACTCTGTCGGCGTCATCTTGCTCGGTGATTATCTCAAGATCAACGAAGGCGACGAAGCACGCACCACCGGACGCCTGTTGCAAGTGCCGGTTGGCGAGGCCGTTCTTGGTCGCGTCATCGACCCGCTCGGAAATCCAATCGACGGCAAAGGGCCGATCACTACGAACGAGTTTCGTTTTGTCGAAGTGATGGCTCCGGGTATTGCCGACCGGCAACCGGTGCGCGAGTCGCTGCAAACGGGCGTGATGGCCGTCGATGCGATGACGCCAATCGGACGCGGTCAGCGTGAGCTTATCATCGGCGACCGTAAAACCGGTAAAACGGCGATCTGCATCGACACGATCATCAACCAAAAAGGGACCGGCGTTAAGTGTTTCTACGTCGCAGTCGGTCAGAAAGATTCGACGGTTGCTGGAATCATCGAGACGTTGCGTCAACACGGCGCGATGGATTACACGACGGTTATCGTCTCTGGATCGAGTTCGCCCGCGCCGCTGCAATACATCGGCCCGTATGCTGGTTGTGCGATGGCCGAATACTTTATGTACAAAGGCGAACACACGCTTGTCGTCTATGACGACCTTTCCAAACAAGCGGTTGCATACCGTCAGCTTTCGCTCTTGATGCGTCGTCCACCGGGACGCGAGGCGTTTCCGGGCGACATTTTCTACTGTCACAGTCGTCTTTTGGAACGAAGTGCAAAACTCTCCAGCGACCTTGGCGGTGGTTCGCTCACTGCGCTTCCGATTGTCGAGACGCTTGAAGGTGAGGTGTCGGCGTACATCCCGACGAACGTAATTTCGATCACCGACGGACAGATTTATCTGCAACCCGACTTGTTCTTCCGTGGTCAGCGTCCGGCAATGAACGTTGGTATTTCGGTGAGTCGTGTCGGTGGCAGTGCGCAGATTCCGGCGATGAAGCAAGTCGCTGGCGGTTTGCGTCTCGACCTTGCCGCCTACCGCGAACTCGAAGCGTTCGCCCAAATGGGAACCGAACTCGACCCCGCCACGCAATCACGTCTCGACCGCGGTGCGCGTCTCACCGAACTTCTCAAACAGGGGACGTGTAAACCGAAACACGTCATCGACCAGATATTCCTCATCTTTGCGGGGACGCGCGGTCTTCTCGACAAGATTCCCGTAAAGCGCGTGCTCGAATGGAGCGATGCGTTCATCGAACACATCCACGCAAGCAAACAGCCACTCTGGGACACAATCGCCGAAAGGAAAAAACTCGACGACGATATGATCGCCCAAATAACCGCCGCCATCGAAGAGTTCAACAAGTCGTTTGCGTAACGAGGATGCCATGACAGCAACATCTCACGCACTCTCTCCGTCGCCCACGTTTCCTATTATTGACGACGAACTCGCCGACGACTTCGTTGACGATGTAGACGACTTTGACGGCGACGACGAAGTCTCTGCCTTCATCCGTTCGCGGATGATTCAGAACGAAGACGGCGAGTGGGTTTATCAGCTCACGGAAAGGCAACTCGCGGCGGTTGAGCAGTCGCGCCAAGACATTGCTGCGGGACGGGTTCATTCTCACGAAGATGTGATGGCGGAGACGTTCGCGTGGCTAGAAAGAAATCGTTAGAATGGACTGACCGTGCCAAGAGAGAATGGTTTGTACTTTTGGCTTTCTACAGGGAGCGAAATGGTTCGTCTCGCTATGGAGACCGACTCGCCCAGGGTATTGCTCGCCGTTTGCGTTGGGTACGGCAAGGTTTGATTGAGGGGCAAAAAACAGCGACCGACGGAGTGCGACAGATTCGCCAAGATAAGGTTGTCGTGCTCTACGAAGAGGATGCAATGACAATTAAGGTGGTAGACGTGTTTGATGCCCGCCGAGACGTGAACTTTTGAACTAGGATAGCAATGACAACAATGTCCCACACACTCTCTCCGTCGCCCACGTTTCCCGTCGCAGACGACTTCGTGGACGAGGTGAACGACTTTGGTGGCTTTGATGACTCCGACGAAATCCCAGACTGCCTTCGTTCGCGGATGATTCCGAACGAGGACGGTGAGTGGGTTTATCAACTCACGGACGAAGACCGTGCAGCGATTGAGCAGTCGCGGCGGGACTTTGCTGAAGGACGGTGGTACACTCACGAAGAAGTCATGGCGAGGACGCGCGAGTGGCTAGAAAGAAACGATTAGCGTGGTCGGCGGCGGCGACGAAAGAGTGGGCGAAGATATTGGCCTACTACGAGGATCGAAACGGCTCGTCTCGCTACGGAAAACGTATAACCCAAAATATCGCTCGTCGCTTGAACTGGGTGCAGCAAGGTTTGCTTGAAGGGCAGAAGATCGCCGATGGAGTGCGAATGATTCGTCAGGATGTAATAGTTGTGCTCTACGAAGAGCATGAAACAACCATTCGAGTCGTGCGAGTTTTCGACGCCCGCCGAGACATTGAGTTTGGAAGCACGGAGGTTTGCAGTGGGACCAGTTGAGATTATCCTCATAGCTGCGGTGGTTGGGATTTTTACGCTTGTTGTGCGTGGAGTAGGGCGGGCGTCATACGAGACGGGCGGCGGTTGCGGATGTGTCGGTGAACGACGACCTTTGCCGACGTTCGACGACGATAACGAGGAAAATGACGACAACGTGATCGATGCAGAAATAGTTGAAGACGACTGTCGTGGTGCGTGCTGTATTCGTCAAGAGACTAAAAAGGACTCCACCGATGCAAACCGCTGAAACTTGTCACGCTGCTGTTTTTGAGCCTAGTGAATGGACGCTTGACAGCCTTCGAGAGTTGGTTCAAGACGAGTTAAGACGCATCGACAGTCCCGCAGTTTTGGTGGCGGTTCACACGCTACTCCAGCCGCGAACGGTTCACCAGTTCACGCAAGATGAACTACAGGAGCTGCGGCTGCGTCAACAAGAAATGAACGCAGGTGAAGAAGTTGCTCACGACGACGTGATGAAAGGGGCAAGGCAATGGTTGGCAAGAGACGCAAGTTGACTTGGCACCCCAATGCCAGAGATGAATTGATGTCTGTTCTTGCGTACTTCAAGGAACGAAACGGGAGCAATGCTTACGGCAGAAAATTTCTGAATGGATTGGAAACGCGACTCAAGTACGCTTGTTGTTTTCCACAGATGTACGAAGAGACGAACCGACCTGAAACACATGTGATTGACTTTGAAAACTATCGAATCGTTTATTCTATCAAACCTGATACGATTGAAGTCCTATCCGTCTGGGATGCTCGTCGTGAACCAAGAACGCAGCAATACTAAAACCTGTTGAGATGTAGGCGAACTTTATGGTCAACGTAAAAGTGCTAGATCGCCGGCGAAAGTCGGTGCGGAACATTCGGAAGATCACTCGCACGATGGAGCTTATCTCCACCGCGCAGTTTAAGCGCGCGATGGACCGCTCGATGGCCATCAACGCTTACACGCTTCGCTTGGTCAATCTGGTTGAACACCTAACGCAAGTCGGCGTGGAGGTAACGCATCCACTTTTGCGTGATCGCGACGAAGTAAAACAGGCGGCGTTGCTTGTGCTCTCATCGAATCGTGGGTTGTGCGGCGGATACAACTCCAGTTTGTTGCGGCTTGCGATTCCGCGCTGGAAGGAAATCTCACACGAACTCGGCGACGGCGCAATGCTTGAAGTCTCTGGGAAACGCGGGATCAACGCCTGCAAGTTTCGCGGGATTGTCGTAAGCACGACCTACACCCAATTTGAAGACAAGCCGAGTTTTGACGAGGTCAACGCCTTGGCCACACGCTATCTGGAAGATTATTTGAGCGGTCGGCTGGATCGTTTGGAGATTGTCTACACGCGGTTCATTTCTCTCAGCAGACAGCGTGCGGTGCGCGAAGTCCTTTTGCCGCTGACGCAACTGACGAGCAAAGACACGATTCCGCTCGATGCACCAATGTTGTCCACGCGCGACGACGGAAGTCAGATGACCGATGCCGAAATGAAAAAGGCGGCGATGATCAAGTCGGCGCAAGAAAAGTTTGCCAAGAGCAGCCGCAAGTCCGATGGCGTGGCGGGGAATGAGATTCCGTTCGAGTTTTACCCGTCTGCTGAAAGTATTATGGACGAAGCGATCACAACAGCGTTTCGCGTCAAGTTTTTCAAGTGTTTCCTTGATGCGGCGGTCAACGAACAGATTGCCCGTATGGTAGCGATGAAGGCCGCCACCGACAACGCAACGAAGATGATCGGCGAACTCAGTCGCAAATACAACCGCGCACGCCAATCGAAAATCACTGGCGAACTGCTGGAAATCGTCGGCGGTGCAGATGCGGTGAACTGAACTCCAACCCAGTCGAGGATTCCATGACCACGCGCGAGTACACAATCGACCGCGCCAGCGTGGCACAATACTTCACGCTGTGCGGCATCGGATTCTGTCTGTTGTTCACGTTCTTTTTTGGCATCGGAATCGTCGTAGCGATCATCTATGCAACGCTGATTTCTCCGTGGCTCTCGCCAAAACAATCCGAGGCGTTACAATACTCCGTCGATGGGAAGGTACTCCGCGTGAATAAGGGTGTCTACTTCTTGTCGCGCAAAGCGATTCCGCTCGACCGCATCACCGATTTGGCTCTCGTTCAAGGTCCGGTCATGCGGTTTTGTGGAATCTGGGCACTCCAAGTTCAAACGGCTGGCGCGGGCGGCCCCAACGGACAGGCCGAAGCGGTGCTCTACGGCGTTGAAAACGCCGAACAAGTCCGCGAAGAAATCCTCGCCCTCCGCGACGAATATCTGGCAACTTCTTCCAAACGATAAACAAGAATTTCAATGACGGTCAGAGAAGTGGTCAGGCTGTTACAAAACGATGGTTGGGTTGAAGTAAATGGCAGGACGAGAGGGTCGCACCGTCAATACGTTCACCCTACGAAACAGGGCAAGGTGACGGTGCCACATCACAACGGCGATATTGCCCCGGGCACGCTCAACAGTATCCTGCGGCAAGCAGGATTGAAATAGAAGGGAGTGTTCAATGCACAAGATGACCTATGCGGCAGTGTTTGAACCAACCAAGAACGGATACAGCGTTTACTTTCCAGATGTCCCCGGCTGCATCAGCGTTGGTGACACTCTTGAGGACGCGAAACGTGAAGCCGCCGATGCGCTGGCACTTCATCTGTACGGAATGACAGAAGATGGACAACCGTTGCCACAAGTCCACGCCAAACCAACGATTGATCCCGACACCGCACCAAACTACATCGTCGCACCTGTCACGGTATTCCCCGATACAATGCTCCCTGATGTTGTGCGTCGAGAAAGCGGACCAGCCGCTCCCGAATACCGTGCAGAAAAACATCGAAAAACGCAGCAGCGAGAAACTCTAACCCAGTCGAGGATTTCATGACCAAATCACAACCACTTGCGACAGTATCACTGACGACAGTGGCACTGCTACTCATCGTGAGTACAGCCGCCAACGCCGCCGAAAAGGGCGTCCCGCAGGGACCGCACGGTGCGGCGACCGAAAAGTACCAGCAGCAGGTACTCGAAACGTGGAAGCTGCCGACAAATCTTGTCGATACCGCGCCGCGCGGTGTTGACCCCATCTACTGGAACGGAATCGTTCCAAAAGACAACATCTCAACGCCAGAACGTGTCGTGTTGGGGAAGAAGTTGTACTTCGACCCGCGTCTCTCGAAAGACGGAACCGTCTCGTGCGCAACGTGTCACGACACAACACGCGGACTCTCCGATCAGCGTCCGACTTCTGAAGGAATCGACCAACAATTCGGCAGACGAAATTCGCCGACAACAATGAACGTCGCATTTTTGAGTACGATGTTTTGGGACGGGCGTTCGCCGTCGGTCGAGCATCAAGCGATGCAGCCGATTGTGAATCCAATCGAGATGGGAATGCCGCTCGACGAAGCAACCATTATTGCTCCTATTAAAGGCGACCCCACTTATGTTGACCTGTTCAAAAAGGCGTACGGACGCGAGGTCAACTACACCGACATCGGCAACGCCATCGCTGCGTTTGAACGGACGTTCATCTTCCTCGACTCGCCATTTCGACGCTATCTTCTCGGCGACGAAAACGCCGTCTCCGAAGATGCCAAGATCGGATGGGTTCTCTTTAACAAAGAGGCGAGGTGTGCGACGTGTCACCCGATGACACCATCGAATCCGGTCGGCAGCGACGGCAAGTTCCACAACATCGGTATCGCGGCGCAGAACCAAAACTTTGCGACACTGGCTCAGCACGCCCGCACAGCTCTCAAGTCCGACACGTCTGAAGCGAAGCTCGAAGAACTCGCGCTCGACAGCGACTCCGCCGAGTTGGGGCGTTTTCTCGTCACCAAAGAAGAGAGCGACATCGGAGCGTTCCGTACTCCAAGCCTGCTCAATGTCGGCGTCACTGCGCCTTACATGCACAACGGATCAATGGCGACGCTTTGGGACGTTGTCGATCACTACAACAAAGGTGGCGTGACGAATCGTTCGCTCGACGGCGGAATCGAGCCGCTCAACTTATCCGAGACGCAAGTTCGGCAGCTTGTCGAATTCTTGTTCGCGCTGACCGACAAACGTTTCGATGCGCAAAACCAGACAGTGAAAACGTCGCAACTTCGTGAAGCGTCGCAGCCGAAAAACCGCACGCACCGCGACGACGCCGTTGCACTTCGCAAACGTCTGCAGTTTGAACCGAGTACTGCAACCGCCACCGCGCCGCCGACCAAGAAGTTCGAGAACGAAACGCAGGCTGCGATTGAGTTCGTTTATCCACTTTGACCGTTCACCCCAATTTTCCTACAAAGGAGCTCATCAATGTTGAAGTTACAAACGTGTTGTGTGGTCGCCGCTCTGATGGTGGCAATGTTGTTTGGAGTTGAAAACTGGTCTCGCGCGGCAGAAGCTGAACCAGAAATCACGACCAGCAAACAATTCATCGCCAAGTACGGCGATGACGCCAAAGTCCGCGACGCGAAGCGTCAAACGCTTCTGCACTTCGCCGCGCTAGATGGAAACTCCGACATTGCCAAGTCGCTCATCGAACGCGGCGCAGATGTTGAAGCTTACGACAACGAAGGCGAAACGCCGCTGCACTGTGCTGCTAGACGCGATCACGCCGACGTTGTGCGTCTTTTGCTTGAGAAAGGTGCGAACATTGACATCACCAACGACAAAAACGAGACACCGCTACACAAAGCAACCGTATACGGCTCGCTCGATGTCGCACGGATTCTCATCGACAAAGGTGCCAACATCGAGGCGAGAGACAGGTCGGGGAACACCCCTCTCTATCAGGCTTTCAGCTTGAGTAATTTAGCGGTTGCACGCCTCTTGATCAATAAAAAGGCAGACGTGAATACTCAGAACAAGTACGGTGGTACTCCGCTTCACGATGGGGCTTATTGGGGGAAGTTGGAGCACATAAAGCTGTTGCTGGAAAGCGGTGCCAACATCAATGCCAAAGACACTAATGGCTACCCCCCACTTCACGAAGCAGCGAAGGAGGGGAAGTTGGATGCCGTTCGTCTCTTGCTCAGCAAGAAGGCGAATCCAAACGCCACATCAAACAGTGGCAGCACGCCTTTTGACCTCGTGAAAGACAAGCCCGAACTCAAAACAATCGCCGATCTGCTCCAACAAGCGATGGGCGGTTCAGCTTCTACCACAACAACACAGCAAACATCCGCAACGATTCCGGGGTTAGACAAGTTTAATGCCGAAGGTGCCAAAAAGTTTAGAGAACTCGTAGCTCGCGGCGTAAACGCACAAGACAGCGAAGGCGTTACGCCGCTCTTTATGGCGGCTATGGTTGGCTCGACCGAATTGGTCAAGTGGCTTGTTGACAAAGGTGCCAGCGCGAAAGGTGAAGCCGGAGTAATGCCGTTAATCTTCGCTTGCTTTCAGAACAACGCCAGCATCATCAAACTTCTCGTAGCGGCAGGTGCAGACGTGAACGCCAAAGAACCCGCCGACGGCAACATCTCACTCCACGCCGCCGCGATGTGTTGTGACCTTGATGTCATCAGGTTTTTGGTGAGCAAAGGGGCGAACGTCAACGCTACGAACAACAAAGGCGCGACGCCGTTTGTGTGCGCGCAAGCTGCGGATAAGCAAGAAAACGCCGAGTATTTGCACGGGTATATGCAGTTGACGAACGCAATATCACAAGCCACAACTTCGAGTACCAATTCTTTGCCCGCAGACGCTTCGCCAGAAGTCAGACAACTCTTCGACCGTGGTGTTAACGCAAAAGACGGAAACGGCAACACGCCACTGCATCTGGCGGCCGAGAATTGGTCTCTTGATACGGTGCGGATTCTCATCGCCCAAGGTGCCAATATCGAAGCCAAAAACAACCGTGGTGACACACCACTAAACGTGGCAGCTTACGAAGGGAAGGTTGATATGGCTCGTTTTCTCATTGAAAAAGGTGCTGAAATCAACACTGAAAATAAACATGGATGGACACCACTGTACTCGGCGGCTTACAAAGGGGAGGTTGATACGGCACGCTTGCTCATTGAAAAAGGTGCTGTAATCAATGCCGGAGACAGTAATGGCTACACCCCACTCCATGTGGCGGTTCGTGAAGAAAAACTGGAGGTCGTGCGTCTCTTGCTTAGCAAAAAGGCAAATCCCAACGCCAAAACGACATCCGGTAGCACACCGTTAGACATTGTAAAAGACAGGCCCGGATGCAAGGTGATAGTCGATTTGCTCAAACAAGCGATGGGCGGTGCAACGTCTACAATGACACCAACAACGCGCACGACCACAACCGCGCCGTCCACAACGATTCCCAGACTCGAAGGGGCGAGTGCTGATGATGCCGGAGAGTTTAATGAACTCGTTGCACGCGGCATCAACGCGAAAAACAAAGATGGGAAAACGCCACTAATGCTTGCTTGTTACTACCAAGATCAACTTGCTACGATCAAAGCACTTGTGGCCAACGGAGCGGATGTCAACACCAAAGACAACAATGGCGACACACCGCTCCACGCCGCTGCGATGTGTGCCGATGTCGAGGTACTCAAGTTTTTGGTGAGCAAGCGTGCGAATGTCAATGCTCGCAACCGCCAAGGGTGGACGCCAGCGATGTGGGCAGAGGATTCTTTGCTTCAGGACAACGTAAAGTATTTGCGTAGCGTCGGTGGTCGCGGAATGTTGCCCCGCCTTCGCCCCGGCGAAGTGCGATAGATTTTGGGTAACCGTTCACGCCGTATTTTCGTCATTCCCGCGAAGAGGAGACAGCATGGCAACAATTTCTCACACGCTTTCACCATCGCCAACGTTTCCCGTCGTAGACGACGAACTCGCTGACGACTTTGCTGACGACGACTTCGTTGACGATGTTGACGGCGACGAAATAGGTGCAGCCTTCGTTCGTTCGCGGATGATTCAGAACGAAGACGGCGAGTGGGTTTACCAACTTACGGATGAAGACCGTGCAGCGATTGCGCTTTCGCGGCAAGCCTATGCTGAAGGGCGATGGTCGTCGCACGAAGATGTAATGACGAGGGTGCGAGAGTGGGTGCTAGAAAACAGTTAAGGTGGATGGAGCCCGCCGAGGAAGAACTGTTCGCAATCTTGGCTTACTACAACGAGCGAAATGGTTCGCCTCGCTACGGGGATCGTCTTGTCCAAGGCATCGCTCGTCGTTTGCGATGGATTCAACAAGGTGTGACCCAAGGGCAGAAAATTGCAGATGAAGGAGTGCGGTCGATTCGTCAGGACGCAATCGTTGTGTTCTACGAAGAAGATGCAACGACTATTCGAGTGGTGCGGGTTTTTGATGCTCGCCGTGATGTGAAGTTCTGAACGAGGATAGCATGACAACAATTTCTCACACGCTTTCACCATCGCCAACATTTCCCGTCGTAGACGACGAACTCGCTGACGACTTCGTTGACGATGTTGACGGCGACGAAATAGGTGCAGCCTTCATTCGTTCGCGGATGATTCAGAACGAAGACGGCGAGTGGGTTTACAATCCCACCGATGAAGACATTGCGTCAATAGAGCAGTCGGAGCGCGACATTGCTGCGGGGCGGGTTTATTCTCACGAAGAGGTGATGGCGGAGACATTCGCGTGGCTAGAAAGAAATCGTTAGAATGGACTGATCGTGCCAAGAGAGAATGGGTGACGATATTGGCATACTACGAAGAGCGAAACGGTTCTCCTCGCTATGGGAAACGTCTCGCTCAAGATGTCGCTCGCCGTTTGGGTTGGGTTCAACAAGGTTTGACCCAAGGGCAGAATATCGCAATTAAAGGAGTGCGAATGATTTGTCAAGATGCGATTGTTGTGCTCTACAAAGAGGATGCGGTGACTGTTTGGGTGGTGCGAGTTTTTGATGCCCGTCAAGATGTGAAGTTTTTGTAATCGTTAAAGTTCCCTAACCTTGGAGAAAAACCATGACAACTAATTACCAGCGTGAAAATGTCGAGTCGCGTGTCCAGCGGGAGCGCGCGGAGTTCTACCAGAGTTTAACGAATCTGGATCGCCGTTCGTTCTTGCGGGTTGCGGCGGCGTCGTTCGGGACGGCGTCCGCACTCGGTCTCGCCGACCGTGGCTCGTTCCAAACTGTCAACTTCTCTGGCAACTTCGCCAAAGGCGACGACAGTACGAAAGGCGGTTTCAAAATCGCCTACATCTCCGACTCGCACCTCTACGTCAAAAAGCAAAACGACCGTTTTGCAAACGCGCTCTACCGCGCGGTCGAAGACGTCAACGCACTCGAAGACAAACCAGATTTTGTTTTCTACGGCGGCGACCTTGCGCAGCTCGGTCAGCCCGACGAAATCCAACTCGGCTACGAAATTTTGAGTGGACTCAAAGCTCCGCTCAAAATTATTCCGGGCGAACACGATTGGTATTTCGATATGGGCGAAAAGTGGAAGTCGCTCTTCGGACAGCCGAACTGGGCGTTCGATCATCGCGGCGTACATTTTGTTTCGCTGATGAGTGTCGTCGAACAAGACTTTTGGACAGCGGCGAAACTAACGCCGATGCAGCGGATGCAAACCGTCGCAGGATTAGACAATCACGGACAGCGTCCGTTCACGGTCGGCGAAGCGCAGCGGACGTGGCTCAAAGATCACCTCGCGCCAATCTCGGACGACACGCCACTCGTCGTCTTCTCGCACTCGCCGCTCTACAAGCTCTACAAGAACTGGAACTTCTGGACCGACGACGCCGAAGACGTGCAAGCGATTTTGAACCGTTTCAAAAAGGTGACGGTCATTCACGGTCACACGCATCAGCTTCTCTCGAATCGGATCGGCAACATTCAGTTTCACGGCGTACTCTCGACGGCGTGGCCTTGGCCTTACGCACCGGAGGGAATGCCCGAACTGACCGTCCCGATGAATCGCCCTGACCCGTTCGACCCCGCCGACGGCTGCGGTTACGGCGAGATGCGCGTCTCGGCTGATGGACTCGTTGACAAAGTCTACAGTTTGTGGAACCGTAAACCAATCATCGTCTCCAGCGCGTACCTCGCGGGCGACGAAACAAAACGCCCGTTGCGTCCGAATTTGCCGAGCTATTGAGGCGCGAAAACAATGATTCAGTCTGAAAACATTTTCGCGGCTGCCGAAGAGAAATTGGTGAAGTTCAAGCCAACGGCTTCGTTTTCTCAAGACGCGAGTGTTGTCGTTTCGTGCGCAGACTCGTTGATAACTTGCAAAGACCTCCCTAGTGAAACGTTTCAGTTGATAGTGTCTTCGCCGCCGTACAATCTCGGAAAGGTGTATGAAAAGCAGACTTCTTTGGACAATTATCTTGAATGGCAAGCGAAGATCATCACAGAACTGATCAGACTTTTGTCACCGCAAGGAAGTCTCGTTTGGCAGGTTGGAAACTTTGTTGATCGCGGCGAAGTTTTTCCTCTCGACATCTATTTTTATCCGCTGTTCAAAGAACACGGTTTGAAGTTGCGAAACAGGATCGTTTGGCATTTTGATCACGGACTCCATGCGTCGAAGCGATTTTCAGGGCGATACGAAACGTTGCTGTGGTTCACGAAAACCGACAACTATGTCTTCAACCTTGATTCCGTTCGTGTACCATCGAAGTATCCGGGAAAGCGTCACTACAAAGGAGACAAAATCGGACAGCTTTCTGGAAATCCACTCGGCAAGAATCCGAGCGATTTTTGGCAAATCATCCAGCACGAATGGGAAACAGGTATCATTGACATTCCGAACGTCAAGTCGAATCATCCTGAAAAGACTCAACATCCTTGTCAATTTCCTGTCGAACTTGTTGAACGCTGTGTGCTAGCAATGACAAATGAACACGATTGGGTTCTCGACCCGTTTGGTGGTGTCGGTTCCAGTCTCATTGCTGCGTTAAAATGGCAACGTCGCGGAATGTCGATAGACCAAAATGTTGAATACTGTCAAACAACGCTCGACAGAGTGAAGAGTTTAGCGGCAGGTGAATTGAAGTTGCGTCCGCTCGGCAGACCAATCCACAAACCAACCGGGTGCGAAAAAGTTGCCAAGTTTCCAATCGAATGGGAAGAGCAATGAGAATTGTCGCTAATTACAGTTTCAACGATGGTGAAAACGTTTTGCGAAGCAAAAAGTACGTTCACCTGCTCGACGAAGTAGAATGGGCGATACAATCGGTTCGTTCAGAAAAGTGTCGGACGAAAAAGAGCACGGAAAAAACAATGCAGGGACGTTTGCTCTATAGTCCGGTAGGACTGAACTCATCGTTCAAAAAATTGTTTGCCGCCAAAGGGTGGAGCAATCACAAAGAGAAGTGCGAATACTCCGACGCGTATTATGTGGAGGGCTACCAGCCGTGTCCGACGCGCGGCGCATTTCGAGACATTGACTTTGTAAAAGAACGCCTCGGAGTCGAAGTGCAGTTTGGCAAATATGCGTTTATGGTTTACAATGTCTGTGCCAAGATGACAATTTTTCACAACCTTGGTATCATTGACGCTGGAATTGAAATTGTCCCAGTGAAACGGTTTGCGGAAAACATGTCAACGGGCGTCAGTTACTTTGAGCAGTTTGCTTGGGACTTGTCCAAACGAGGCGTCTCGAACATCGACATTCCTGTTTTGGTACTTGGCATTGATGTGGATGGTGTTGGGTTGTGAACTACTTTTTGACAAAAGTCGATTTGAAAGGAACTTACCATGAAAACGATTCTTTCTCGTGTTGTGATGGTTGGCTGTTTGTTGCTGTCTGTTGTCGCTGGAGTTGCCATACTTTGGGTCAACACTTCGTTCAACCGGTCATTGGCGCAGTGGAACGCCCGCACGGCACGCCGTCCGGCGGAGTCGCAAGTTGCGTCTCGTCCGGCGACGTTCCCCGGAGCGAACGACCAGTGGCAACACGCCGGAGACGCCGCGTGGATCGCCGTTGAAAAATCTCACCACGAGATCAAGGCACCTGCCAATAACAAGTCGGTGCTTGCGAAAGAGAGCCAGCGCGATGGCAGCATCTACGGTAACTACACCGAAGAAGACCTGCTCCGCTGGGAACGCGAGACCGAACGCATGGTCGTCGAGGGATCGAAGATTTTTCACAGTGCTGATCTTCTCGGCAGCACTATCGCGGTCTCGTGCGACATGTGTCACCCAGACGCATCGGGAACGCACCCCGAAACGTACCCGAAATATCAGGTACAGCTCGGTCGCCCTGCGCTTTTGCGTGACATGATTAACTGGTGCCTGACGCAACCGTGTCGCGGTGAACCACTCAGCGGCGACGACCCGCGCATGCGTGCAATGGAAGCCTACATCCAAGCACAACGAACAGGTGTCCCGATGAAATATGGGAAGCACTAAACGCGACGGAGAAATCACGATACGATGCAAAACTTGGATAGAATTACTTGGAACTCGCAGGTGATGGGTGGAAAACCGTGTATTCGTGAGTTGCGTATTACGGTCGGTACTGTTGTTGGATTAGTGTCGTCGGGATATTCATTTGACGAAATTTTGTCGGAATATCCATATTTGGATCGTGACGACATACAACAGGCATTGTCATTTGCAGCGTGGCGAGTGGAAGAGGTTGAGATTCCTTATGGAAACGAGGTGAGCGTTTGAAACTTCTCCTCGACATGAATTTGTCGCCGAGATTGGCGACACTGTTCCGCGAGGCGGGATACGAATGTCACCATTGGTCAGAAGTTGGCGAACCTACGGCGGAAGACTTCATCATTCTTCGTTGGGCACAGGAAAATCAGTTTGTCGTCGTCACCCATGATTTGGATTTTGGTGCCATTTTGGCGGCGACCGGGTTTGAATCGCCAAGTGTCGTACAAATCCGACGTCAGAATATCATGCCGGACGTGATATTTCCTCGGTTAATCGCGCTCTTGGATATATGTCGTCAACAAATCCAAAGCGGATCACTGGTTGTTTTTGACGAAAGAAAATATCGAATCCGTATCCTTCCGCTGAAATAAACCCGCATCGTAACGGTTCACAAACTTTTTACCGATACTCCGGTCGCAGAATTGCATAAGCCGCACAATGCGCAATAGCCGCCGTTTGAGAAAACGTAGGACAGGTCAGAACGCTTACCAGCGAGGTGTATTCCTATGAGGTTGACAAGCATTTTGGTAGTGGCTGTACTGGTGGTTGCGAGTGTTGGTGCGGCTGATGCGAAGAAAGAAGCAGCGGTAAAACCAAACTCGGCGGAGGGAACATCGGGACCGCTCACGAATGGGTTTTACAACGTTTCACGAGTCGTCGATGGTGACACGATCATCATTCGCAATGCTCGCGGTGAGATCACGCGAGTACGAATCATTGGGGTCGATACACCGGAAACGGTCAAGCCAGACACTCCGCCGCAACCGTTCGGACGCGAGGCAACTGAGTACACCAAGTTGCTTATCAGCGAGAGCCGTTCGCGCGTCCGCGTAGAGTTGGATGGGCCGACCACCGACAAGTATCAGCGAGCGTTAGCACATATTTACGTCACTTCAAAAGGTAACACTAACGGTAGTCAGCGGGAGCTTTTGGTTAGTGAAGAACTACTCCGCAGCGGTTTAGGGCGAGCGATGCTAAACTTTCCGTTTTCCGACGCAATGAAGTCTCGGCTTCATGCCGCCGAGACCGAAGCGAAGGAGCAGCATCGCAACCTTTGGAGCGGTAGCGGAAACGGTGTACTGTGATCCCGATCCTGATCAAGAATTGAACTGTTACGAAAACTCCACAAGAAAGGAAAACACAAATGAACATCAAACAACTCACACCGAATGAAACGCGGAAAGCTGCCGAGAAGTTTTTGCAAGGGCGTTGTCCGCTGGTGATGGCGACGACGGGGGACGACGGTTTCCCCGACGTTCGGTGTCTTGCGGTTGGCGCGACCGACGGCGTTGATGCGATTTGGTTCGCCACCGAGACGCACTCCACAAAATCGGCGCAGCTCAAGAAAAACCCGAAGGCAGCACTCTACGCCTACAACTCACAGGAGTTCGGCGAGTGTCGTCTCTACGGCACCGTCGAGTTTTTGTCCGACCGCGCATCGCGCGAGAAGGTCTGGAAAGATTCTTACGCAATGTACTGGCCCGACGGAATCGACTCGCCCAACATGGTCGTTCTGAAGTTCAAAATCGAACGGTGCCGCTACGGCACGATGGACGGCGACGCAATTGTCGTCGGCACATTCTAGGAGGAGAAATTACGATGACATTTCAGCAACTCTCAATCGCAGCCGCGTGTTTTGTGGCGATGGTATTTGTGTCGTCGCAGACGGCGGAGGCGCAGCGTGTTCGCACGCGCGGCATCGTGCGAAGTGTGGCGGTTCAGCCTACAGCGAAGGGTTACAAAATGCAGGTAGCACTGACTTCAAACGCGGGCGAGAAGTCAGCGTGGACGAAGACGCAAGGCGACGCAACACTCGCCGACAAATCGGAGCCAGCCGGTTCCGATGACGACACAGTCGTGGTTTACAAGCTCAACGCTGCGCCAACGACGTTTCACTTCGCCGTCCCCGAAGATGACTACGAAATCACGACCGACTTTGTGATCAATCCCAAAAATCGCACGGTCACTCTCGTTTCCAGCGGCGGGATCGGGATGTCGTGGGATGTCGCAAGTGCGGACGATGGTATTGCCTTATCGAAAAAAGTTGTGGCATCGCCAAAACAAGGCACAATCGGCGGGAGCACAACTCACGAATGGAAAATCGTACCGATGCCGCGCAAACAAGACGACGCAGGAAGCGTCACGTTCGTATTCAACTGGCGTGGACGAGAGCTGGCAACGGCGATTGTTCACATTGAAAACGCAGAATAAGTCCCCCTACACACGTTTAACTTGAGGAAGAAATGGTCTCTACAGCTACAGGTAAAATTACGCAGGTTATCGGTTCGACGTTTGACGCCGTATTTGACGAGGCGTCGCTCCCATCAATCTACAATGCCGTCAAGATCGACAGCGACCGCGGCAACATCAAGATTCATCTCGTAGGCGAAGTGCAGCAGCATCTTGGCGGCGGGCGAGTTCGCTGCGTCGCACTCGGCAGCACCGACGGTTTGGTGCGCGGAATGGAGTGCGTCGATACGAAGGCACCGGTTTGCGTTCCGGTCGGCAAAGACACACTCGGTCGCGTCTTCAATTTGCTTGGGCAACCAATCGACAAACGCGGCGAGGTGAAGGCCGACGAGTTTCGCCCGATCCACACCGACGCCCCGCCGCTCACCGACATCAAAACCAACACCGAAGTTTTTGAAACGGGCATCAAGGTCATTGATTTGCTCACGCCGTTTGTACGCGGCGGCAAGGCGGGACTTTTCGGCGGTGCTGGTCTTGGCAAGACGGTCATTCTGCAAGAACTGATCGCGCGAATCGCGTCGGCTCACGGCGGTTACTCGGTCTTCGCTGGAGTCGGCGAACGAACCCGCGAAGGGAACGACCTCTGGCTCGAACTTCAAGAAGCCGAAATCGGCAAGACCGGACGCCACGTCATCGAGCAAACGGCGATGGTCTTCGGACAGATGAACGAGCCGCCGGGGGCACGTCTCCGCGTCGCACTTTCGGCGTTAACGATGGCCGAATACTTCCGCGACGTTTCGGGAACCGACGTTCTTCTCTTCGTCGATAACATCTTCCGTTTCTCGCAGGCTGGTTCGGAAGTTTCTGCGCTTCTTGGACGTATGCCATCGGCGGTCGGTTATCAACCGACTTTGGCATCAGAAATGGGTGCGCTGCAAGAACGAATCACATCAACGAACAAAGGTGCGATCACGTCTGTGCAAGCGGTCTACGTCCCAGCCGACGACCCGACCGATCCGGCACCGGCAACGGCGTTTGGCCAGCTCGATGCGTTCATTTATTTGGAGCGTGCGATTTCGGAGAAGGGGATTTATCCGGCGGTCGATCCGCTGGCGTCATCGAGTCGGGTTCTCGACCCGCAATATGTTGGGCAGCGTCACTATGACTGTGCGAAACGTGTGCAGCAAACGCTCCAGCGTTACCGCGAACTCCAAGACATCATCGCCATTCTCGGTGCAGATGAACTTTCCGAAGACGACAAACTAGTCGTGCATCGCGCGCGTCGTATGGAGCGATTTTTGTCGCAACCGTTTTTGGTTGCCGAGACGTTCACGGGGAAACCGGGAGAGATCACGCCTCTCGAAGACACGATCCGTTCGTTCGAGGAAATCGCCGACGGAAAATGGGACCATCTTTCGGAAGCGGCGTTTATGTACGTCGGCACAATCGAACAGGCCGCCGCGCAAGAAGAAAAAATGCAAGCCGCTGCGAAGAAGTAGTGTAAGCGTTCACGGAATTCAGGGCACTCGCTTACGCTTCGTGTTCCTATTGACGTAACGCATTAAGAACACGAAGCGTAAGCGAGTGCCCGAATCAGCACCGGCATAGCATTAACGAAGCGTCATCAGGATGGATTCCCGCCTACGCGGGAATGACGGAGAAGGGCGCAAATCGTGAGCAGGCTCCCAAAAACGTGAACAACACCGGAGGAAAGCATGTCGATTCTGCGAAGTGTACGCGCCGCCGTTGTCTGCGGCGCGGTTGTGATTTGTCTCTGCTGGTCGCTATCTGTCGCGCGAAGTGAAGAGGCGTGGACTGCGCCGGTCATTCACATCGTCGCCGACCGCGTTACAGTCACGCCCGAACAGCGGCGACTTATCGAAGACGCGAGCCCCGCTGAAGCGGTCGTTACGCCGAAGAAAAATCGGCGGCTCTTGATCTTCGATGTCAACGCAGACTACGGCGGACACGGTGCGATCCCGTATGCCAATCTCGCGTTTGAGCTGATGGGGAAAAAGACCGGTGCGTTTGAGGCAGTCGTCTCGCGCGACCCGCAGGTCTTCGCCGAAGAGAGTCTGCGAACTTTCGACGCGATCTTTTTCAACAACAACGTCGGCAACATCTTTACAGACGCAACTCTTCGTCAAAATGTTGAACGATTCGTAAAGAACGGCGGTGGGATTATGGGCGTTCACGGGACGACCGCCGCGTTTATGAACTGGGCTGGCCCCAACGCAGGCACCGACGACTGGCCTGCGTTCGGCGAGATGATCGGTGGACGCGGCACCAATCACCGCGAAGGTGACGAGAAGATTTTCGTCGCCGTCGAAGACCCGCAGCACCCGCTCACGCAACATTTCCCGCGCGATGGGTTTCCGTATCAAGACGAGTTTTTCCGCGTGAGTCCGCCGTACTCGCGTGAAAAACAGCGTGTCTTGCTCCGCATCGACAACGTCAAAAGTAATCTCAACCGCGAACCTTATGCTGGCCACAAAGAACGCGCCGACGAAGACTACGCCTTGGCGTGGGTCAAGGAATACGGGAACGGTCGGTGTTTCTACAGCACGTTCGCGCACAGCCCGAAAATCTTCTGGGACCCCGCGATGCTGCGGTTCTATCTCGCCGCAACGCAGTTCGTACTCGGCGACCTCGACGCACCCACGCTCCCATCGGCGCAAGTTACGCCCGACATTCTCAACCACGAAAAACTCGGTTGGAAACTTGCGATACCCGCGTACACGTTCCACAAATTCACACTCGCCGAAATGCTCGACAAAGTGCAAACGCTCGGCGTTCCGTACATCGGCGGATTGAGTTTCCAAAAGGTCGGCGGCGGAATCGACAAGATGTTTGATCCGACTGTCTTGACCGACGACGAAATCGACACCATTGCCGGTTGGTTGCGTGAAAAGAATTTGCGGATGCTGTCGTGTTACTATCACACGATCCCCGGCGACGAGGCGGCGTGTCGTAAACTCTTTGACTTCGCCAAAAAACTCGGCATCAAAGTCTTTCTCAGCGAACCTGATCCAGCCGACCTCGCAGCGATAGAAAAACTCTGCGAAGAGTACGACATTCACGTTGCGATTCACAATCACGCCCTCAAAGATTCGCCGCACTACGCTGCCCCGCAGAAACTTCTCAACCTCATCAAAGACCGCAGCCCGTATATCGGCGCGTGCGTCGATATGGGGTACTGGATGCGCGACGGAATCGATCCCATCGAAGGCATTCGCATTCTGAAAGATCGTGTCAAGGTTGTGCAAGTTCACGACCTAAATAATCGCAACGTCGAAGGCGTCGATGTTGTTTGGGGAACCGGAACTGGTGCGACGCAAGCGTTCCTCGAAGAGATGCACAAGCTCGGACTCCGCAACGTAATTTTCGACGTTGAGTTTGTTGACCACGAGAAGTGGCTCAACAATTTGGACGAGTGCAAACGTTGCATTGAATTCTTCAACGACGTTTCCGCGCAGCTTGAATAGATATAACCGTTCACAGTTGATTCCTACATCCGTCATTCCTGCGTGAAGCGTCCGAATAAGAACACGAAGCGTAAGCGAGTGCCCGAATCACCATCCGGCGCAGAGGCCGTCATTCCTGCGAAGGCAGGAATCTAAATCACACGCCACAAGCAAAACGCGATAACGCAAAGCCGTCATTGCCAACACACAAAAGGGCAGTAGAATTGTCCGACGTTGTTGATGCAGTATCAATTCCCACATCGCCACGCTTGCCAAATTGGATTCAACCACCGATTCCGTCATTACCGTCAAGACGCTGAGGGAGTCATCCATGATCGACTACGAACTCAAAAACAAGGTTGTCTTGATTACCGGCACGAACAATCCGAAAGGGATTGGAGCAGCTTGCGCGTTGGCATTTGCGAAACAAGGAGCGAAAGTTGCACTTGTTTACAAAAAATTGTCGTTTCCTTACGACGACAAAAAAACGGTTGGGGACGGATTTGATTGGTACTACAAAGCTCAAGCCGGCGATTGCGCAGAAGTTGAAAACGAGCTGCAAAAACTTGGGGCGTCTTATCTCGTTATCAAGGCTGATATTTCTGACGAGGGAGCAATCCCAGCGATGTTCGATAAAATCGAGGACGCTCTTGGCACCGTAAACATTTTGGTCAACAATGCCGCAGGCTACACCGAGAACGATTCCATCTTTACGACAAACGACACCGCGATTAAATCCATTTACGGTGTCAATGTTGGCGGCACGGTGATGATGACGAAAGAGTTTGTCAAACGATTGACAGGCAACAGATTCAGTGAGGAAAAGAGTTTACAAGAAATTTTAGTAAACTACGGCAAGTTTGAAAAGCAATCGAACGCGAACATTTACGGACGTGTTATCAATTTCAGTACAGATAGGGCGCAGATTAATGCCGGTGAGATTTGTTATGGTTCGAGCAAAGCGGCGGTTGAGGCGTTGACTCGTGCTATCGCAATGGAAGTCGGTTTTCTTGGCATTACGGTTAATGCCGTTGCACCCGGTCCTACGCAGACGGGTTGGATGAATGACGAATTAGTATCTGCTGTACTTCCCGAAATACCGCTTGGCAGAATTGGCACTCCACAAGATATTGCCGACACTGTACTATTTCTTGCATCCAACAAGGCGTCGTGGCTGTCGGGACAAGTGATAAAAGTTTCAGGCGGTCACGGATTGTGAACAAGACTCGCGAAATAAAAGAACGCGAAAGGGTCGCTCTGGATTCCCGCCGAGTACGCGGGAATGACGCAGGCGAGAACAATTCAATCGTGAACGAACAATAAACATAGAAAATCTTTTGCGTACCAGCTATGAAACTCCGTGTTTACGTTGACACCTCTGTTGTAGGCGGGAAGTTTGAAGACAGGTTTGCTGTGGCGTCGAATCGTTTTTGGGACGCGGTGATGGATGGCGAGTTGCGTATTTTGGTTTCGCCGCTTCTCGAAGAGGAGGTAAACGATGCACCGCAGCCAGTGCGGTCATTTTTTCGAAGCATTCCCGAATCGGTTATTGAGCGGATTCCGATGTTGGTCGAGATTGACGATTTGGCTGACCGTTACATTACAGAACAGGTTGTTGGCAAGTCTAGCCGCTCCGACTGTTTGCATATCGCCTTTGCTTCCGTGTATCGTGCCGATGTTGTTGTAAGCTGGAACTTCCGGCATATTGTCAACATCAACCGCATTCGCGGGTATCATTCCGTCAACATCAAACTCGGTTATCCGCTCGTGGAAATCAGAACCCCAAACGAAGTGGTGAATTATGAAAACGATGACAGATAATCCGCAAACGATTCCCGGTTTCAAGTGTGTAGAGACGATGCGTGCGATTCGGGACAAACGAGATCGCGTGATGGCAACAATGACGCGCGAAGAACGCCTCGCGTTTCTCGGCGTGACGCTGGCGGTGACAAAGAAATGTGAATCGCCTTCGTCATTCCCGCTTTCGCGGGAATGACGAAACGTGGCGTGAACGATTTTCAAAAAGATTATGGGCAAGAAAGTAAAACGAGTTGTAACCGTTCACGGAATTTGATCGCGTTGTCGTTGGCGTGTTACGATTCAGGGCACTCGCTTACGCTTCGTGTTCTTATTACGTTACGTCAATAAGAACACGAAGCGTAAGCGAGTGCCAAAAGGACGGACGCGGCGTCCACGAATTGCTGTGAGGATGAATTCCCACCTTCGCGGCGAATAACGAAACGATCCGTGAACGGTTACGAATAGACAAAGGAGAAAATTTCAATGCAAACCAATCGTCGCAATTTTTTGAAGGTCACGGCGGCAGCACCGCTTGTCGTTCCCGCGTCGGCACTTGGTTACAGTCGTTCGGTTGCGCCGAGTAATCGGATCAACGTCGGGTTTTGCGGCGTTGGCTGTATGAATCGTGGACACCTCGCAGGTACGCTTCCGCACGCCGACGTTCAAGTCGTCGCGGTGAGCGACCCCGATCAGTGGCGACGCGAAAACGGTCAGAAGATGGTCGAAGATGCGTACTCCGCGCGGAAGGCGAACGGCGAATACAAAGGGTGCGATGTCTACAATTCATTTCACGAAATGCTGCCGCGCGACGACATCGACGCACTCGTTATGGCACTCGGCGAACAGTGGCACGGCCCCGCAGTAATTATGGCCGCGAAGGCGGGGAAAGACATTTACGTCGAAAAACCGTGTGCGTACACAATCGACGAAGCACGCGGCGAGATCGAAGCAGTAAGGCGGTTTGGATGCGTCGCGCAGGTCGGGTTTCAGCAGCGAAGTCACGCCAACTTTCAGCACGCATGCAAACTCGTTCAAGACGGCGCGATTGGAAAAGTTCGGCGAGTTTACATGCTTGCCGATGGTGCGAGTGTTGAAATCGATCTGCCGTTTGAACCGACGCCACCAACACTCAATTGGGATGTCTGGTTGGGGCCGGCACCGTATCGCCCGTTCAGCAGTCGTTTGCACTATCTCGGAATGCCGCTCAACGTTGTTCCGTGGCACTTCTGCCGCGACCTCGGACTCGGCGGACTCGGCAGCGGCGGCACGCACGCTTTCGATGTCGTTCACTGGGCACTCGGACTCGATACAGGCGGCCCCGTCGAAATCACACCGCGTCCAATCGCTCCTTACATCACATACAAATACGACGGCGGCGTCGAGCTGCAAGTTATTCACGGTCGCCTCGATCCGAACGTCCACGAAATCCCGAAAGGTTTTGATCCGAACACCGTGATTCAAGTTTTCGGCGCACTCTTCGTCGGCGACGACGGATGGATTCACGTCGGACGCCAAGGATACTTGACATCGTATCCCACGTCGATTGCGAAAGACAGACCGAGTCGTTATGAGGGGCACTTCTCACACGTTCGCAACTGGCTCGATTGTATCAAGACGCGAAAACGTCCCAACTGCGACATCGCCACCGGCACGCATTCAACGATGGATGCGATCCTCGGCAACATCGCGTACTGGCTCGAACGCCCGCTGAAGTGGGACCCCGTCAAGTACGAATTCATCGGCGACGACGAAGCCAACCGCCTCCGCTCCCGCGCACTCCGCGAACCGTGGACGATATGAGACCCGTTACGGGTCAATTTGTCGGCTTCGCCCACCACAATACCGCGGCCTCGATGGGCCGCTAGCGTGTTGGTACCGGAAATTCAAACCGACTTCAGTAGGAAAAAATCCAACCGGATACAACGTCATGAAAACCACACAACTCTTCACCGCAACCCTCGTTTTTGCAACGATATTTTTTGGGATCGGTCTGCACGTTTCGGCGCAGGATGCGGAATCACTCCGCGCGATTTTGAACGCCCCTGCGGCGTCGCGGATAAACAAGATTGTCGCGTGCAAACAGGCCGCGCTTCGCGGCGACGCCGCAGCCGTTCCGGTACTTGCGGAGTTTCTGCTCGACGAACAACTCTCGCATCCGGCACGCATCGCCCTGCAACAGATCGCTGGCACCGCCGCTGGCGACGCTCTCCGCGAAGCAGCATCACACGCAAACGGAGCGATCTTGATCGGCATCGTTAACACGCTCGGAGAACGTGCAGAGAACGAGTCGGTTACTGTGATCGCGCCGCTTCTTTCGGTGCCGCAACTCGATGTCGTTTACGCCGCATCAGTCGCGCTGGGAAAAATCGGTGGCAACGACGCCGTGCGTTCACTCAACGAAGCGTACTCGCAAGCCAAGAGTGTCGAACACAAAACGAAGTTCATCGATGGTTTCTACGGCTGCGCCGAACGATTCGTCCGAGATGGTCACTCCGAAGATGCGATCCCGATCTACTCAAATATCGCCGGTGCGAACGAACTCCCGTCAACTTCTCGCAGCGGTGCCGTTCGCGGATGGATAACCGCGCAACATGCGATTGATGCTGGCAACACCGGTGCGTTGCAACAGTTCATCGAGAGCGACGACGATGTTCTCTTCTTGGCCGCGATTGAGGCGAGTCAGACTCTCGTTGGCAGCGACATCACTCGCGTTCTCGTCGCGCGGCTTGCAGCGTCGTCGCCGGATCGCCAAGTCGTGATTCTCGATGCGTTACAACAGCGAGGCGACAACGCGGCCCAAGAAACGGTGCTTCAGTACACACAAAACGGCGACGCCAAAGTCAAACTCGCCGCGATTGCCGCACTGTCGTCAATGCCGAACGACAATGTTGTTGACGCACTGTTCGCGCAGCTCGAATCGACTTCGCCCGAAGTCGTCGAGGCCGCGATTGAGTCGCTTTCGCGTATGAAGTTCGCGGAGCTGAACGCACGCGTCGCGGCAAAGTTGCAAGACGCCAAAACCGGTGCGGGCGTTCTTGCGTATGCGAAGGTTTGTCAGTTGCGGCGGATCGCTGACGCGACGCCAGCGTTGCTGCAACATATCGCACATCCCGAAGAGGCGGTGCGAAACGGCGTTGTCAGTGCGCTCGGTTACACGGTCTCCGGTGAAGACGTTGGCGTTCTTGTTGACTTGCTGGTAAGTGCCGAATCTGACGCTGCATGGGAGACCGTTCGCAAGGCACTTCACGTTCTCGCCACGCGCACTGTTGACAAAGACCAAGTCGCTACAAAAATCGCGGCGGTATACGATTCCGTTCCACTCAAGACGCAGTGTGCGATATTGGAACTGCTCGGCGCAATCGGCGGAAACGTCGCGGTGCAGGCGGTTGATAAAGCTGTCGATGACCCGACCGACGCGATTCAAGACACAGCAACCCGCGTCCTCGGCGAGTGGCCCGACCCCGATGCCGCACCGGTTTTGCTGGGTGTAATCAAACGCGAAGGCGGAAGCGCAAAATACAAAGTCCGCGCGCTGCGCGGTTATATCCGCATCTTCCGGCAGATGGACACGTCGAACGAGCACCGTTTCAATATGAGCATGGAAGCGTGGAACGTCGCGTCGCGCGACGACGAAAAACGACTCATCATCGACGCGATGGGGCGGTTACCGATTCCGCAGTCGCTGCAAAAACTGTGTGAGTTCTTGGACGCTGGCCTCTATAGCGAAGAAGTTTGCACGAGTCTCGTTAACGCCGCCGAACCGCTCGTTACGCAACACCGCGACCTCGTCGTAAGTTCAATGCAAAAAGTTATTAGCACAACAACAAACGACGACCTAAAACGCCGCGCGAGCGAAGCGATACAACAAGCCCAAAAATAGACAACAATCTTTTCGGGATGGATTGCCTTGTAGACCCGCAACGCGGGTCTATTTTTGTTGGGCGAGACGTTGAATCGACTGGCGATTATGGTATACTCCGCATCGCTTGTGCTGTCTACAAACCGTTCAATCCCGTTTCAAAAGGAGAAAACAATGTCCGACTCGAAAGGTGCTTTTCTGGCGTATCCGCGTTTGGCCGTGGCGTATTTCATGCAGTTTGCGATCTGGGGAAGCTGGGCCGGTGCGCTCGGCGGATACGCCGGGAACGTGCTGAAACTTCCGGGGAGTGAAATCGGATGGCTCTATGCCGCCATCCCGCTCGGGGCGATTATCTCGCCGATGTTCATCGGCCCGATTGCCGACCGATACTTCGCCGCACAAAAAGTTGTCGCACTGTTGCACCTCATCGGTGGGGCGTGCCTACTCGCTTGCGGATGGCTCTGCGCGAGCGGCAACCAAACGTTCGCACTGCTGATGACCCTCATCATGCTCTCCGGTATCTGCTTCATGCCGACTATCGGACTGATCAATTCTATCGTGATGAAAGGACTCAAAAGTGCGTCGCAAGCACCATACGTTTTTGTCTTCGGAACGATAGGGTGGATTGTCGTCAACCTCTTCATCGCGGCGTTTTGCGGCGGTGCCGAGACGCCGTACTTCTTCTACGTCGGTGGCGGTATCAGCGTTGCGCTGGCACTCTACTGTTTGACACTACCAAACACGCCGCCCCAAGGTGCCAGCGGAGGCGATGCACTCGGACTCGGCGCGCTGTCGCTGTTCAAGTCGCCGTCGTTCCTGTTCTTCGCCGTTTGCGTATTCGTGGCAAGTATTCCGGCGTGCAACTACTTCTTCCCTCTGCAAGTGCCGTTCTTGAGCGAACGCGGTTATCCGTCGCCACTCGCTCTGACAACTCTCAACCAGTTTTCCGAAATCTTCTTCATGGCGGCACTCCCGTTTTGTATCGGAATGCTCGGTCTGAAGTGGGTGATCGTTATCGGGATGGCGGCGTGGACGCTGCGCTATCTCGCGTTTGCGCAGCCGGGGTTTGAGTTCGCCGTCGTCGGACTTTTGCTCCACGGATTCTGCTACAGCTTCCTCTATGTCGCCGCGTATATGTACGCCGAAAAGAGTGCGCCGCCAGCACTCAAAGCGAGTGCGCAGAGCTTGATGGTATTCTTGCTCCTCGGCGTCGGCCAAGTCGCGGGAAGCCAGCTCTACGGGTACATCAAAGACCATCCGGCGAACTTGCCCGCTGTTAACGGTATCACTGTTGTTCGCCCGCTAACTGCTGATGAACGAGTGACGTTTAGCGAACAGTACGTTCTACCCGAAGGCACTTCGCCGGAGTTCGTCGCGCAGCTTCGCAAGAACGACACGATTCCGCTCCCGCCGTGGCACGACGCCAAGATGACCGGCTCGGCGTGGCGTTACCTCGACCTCGCCGCGACCGTCAACTCGCTGATGGACACAAACATCGATGGCGGTGTTGGAAATAATAATAATGTCGTGATGCCTCACCTCGGTCTCGACATCGACAAGAACGGTGACAACGCGATCACCATCGCCGAGATTGAAGCCGTTCCTGAAGGCGCGAAACTCTCCTACGGTGGACACGACTACAGTAAAGAGCAGCTTCTCGCGTTTTGGAGTTCGGGACGCATCGCGGGCGATCCAGCCGCAGGCGTGACGCGCGACGCCTACCTCGCCGCACAAGCTGCGAACTGGAAGAACATCTTCACTATTCCGTCGGCAGTCATCGGCGCGTGCCTCGTGCTGTTCGTCTTGTTCGGACGCAATCCGAAAGAAGAAGTGTGAAGCGGTAGCAAACGGTAGGGGGCGATTCGTGAATCGCCCCTACGTTTGCGCAAAACCATTTGGAGAAGCAGCCCATGCCAGTAATCAGTCTGTTTTACGGTATTCGGATTACGATGAATTGGAGCGAGCACAATCCGCCACATTTCCACGCCGAATACGGTGAACACAAAGCGATAATTTTCATTGGTGATTGCGTGGTTGGTCGTGGGTATTTGCCGAGCCGACAACTCAAAATGGTTCTGGCGTGGTGTACCATCCATCAGGACGAACTCATGCAAAACTGGGAATTGGCACGCGACCACAAACCGCTAGCCGTCGTCGCGCCCTTGACGTGAGAGCAAATCATGCAAACTTTAGACATGCGTTATTTTTCGCCGGGCGTTTTGCAGGCGATGCCGACGGACGATTTTTGCGTGTATGCGTACTGCAACGATGGTGGCGTGCGGTTGTTTGACGTGAAACCGCTAATTGAGCAAGGTGGCGTTTTCGCACCGCTTGCGGATTTGGAGTTTTTCAAAAGCAAAATCACGGTACTAAACGACACCGTAGCGTGGGACGCTTCCGGCAATCGCGATCCGCACCGCTGTATCGACATCGATCCCTGCACAATCTTCGCGCAACCAATGGAGGTGGACCCGTTAGAGGTTGAACGATGAGCAAGAATTATACTGAATCCGGTTTGAATTTCGCGTACCAAAACGCTAGCGGCCCATCGAGGCGTCATTGCCGCAATCCGCAGCATTGCGGAGGGCGAAGCCTGCAAATAGCCCCGTAACGGTCATACATTTTCGGAGCAACTAAAATGATAGAACGTATTTTGATAGCAAATCGCGGCGAGATTGCGTTGCGGATAATTCGGGCTTGTCGTGAGATGGGCGTAAGGTCGGTGGCGGTGTTCAGCGAGGCTGATCGCGGTGCGGCGTATCTTGATTTGGCAGACGAAGCGTACTGCATCGGCGGAGCGCGGTCGAACGAGAGTTATCTCAAGATCGAGCGACTCATCAGCGTTGCCGAAGTGGCGGGCGTCGATGCGATTCATCCGGGGTACGGATTTTTGGCAGAGAACGCACACTTCGCCGATGTCTGCCGCTCGTGCGGTTACGAGTTTATCGGACCGACTTCAGAGGCGATGTCGCTCGTCGGCGACAAAAACTCTGCACGCGCAATCGCGCAGAAAGTTGGCGTACCGTGTGTGCCGGGAAGCGATGGTTTGATTCAGAACGAGTCCGATGCGAAGCAGTTTGCAACGAAGGTCGGTTTTCCGGTTTTGATCAAGGCGAGTGCCGGCGGTGGCGGACGCGGAATGCGTGTCGCACGCGACGCCAAACAACTTTCCGAAGCGATTTCGCAGGCGTCGCAAGAGGCAAAGTCGGCGTTCGGGAACGGTGACATTTATCTCGAAAAATTAATCGAAAACCCGCGACACGTCGAGGCACAGATCATCGCCGACAAACACGGAAACGCGGTACATCTTTGGGAACGCGACTGCTCGATGCAGCGGCGTCACCAGAAGCTCATCGAGGAAAGTCCCGCACCGTTTCTCACGCAAAAGACGCGCGAACGGCTCTGCGAAGCGGCACTCAAAATCGTGCGAGCGGCGAGTTATACAAACGCTGGCACGATTGAGTTTCTCGTTGACCGCGACGAAAACTTTTACTTTATCGAAATGAATGCGCGAATTCAAGTCGAGCATCCTGTCACCGAACTCGTAACGGGGATCGACCTTATCAAGTCGCAGATTCTTGTTGCGGCGGGTGAAAAACTGCCGTTCGTTCAGAGCGACGTAGTTGCGCGCGGTGCAGCGATAGAGTGCCGCGTTAACGCCGAAGACCCCGACAACAACTTCCGTCCGTCGCCGGGGAAGATTGAGTCGCTCATTATTCCGGGCGGATTCGGCGTGCGATTCGATTCGCACGTTCACGCTGGTTACACCGTTTCGCCGTACTACGATTCGATGGTCGGCAAGCTGCTCGTTCACCAGCCGACGCGCGAACAGGCAATCGACTCGATGCTCCGCTGCCTCGACGAGATGCGCGTTGGCGGGATCAAAACGTCGATTCCGCTCCAAAAGAAAATCCTCACCCACGCCGACTTCCGCAGCGGCAAAATCGACACCGGTTTTATTGAACGTAATGTGATGGGTGCGAAGTGATGACAGCGAATCTCTTCCGAACGACTTGAGTCTACAAGCATGGAAACAAAATGTCGCTGACTATACACGTTGTTGAAGGTGATTTGCTCGACCAATCAGTCGAATGTATCGTGAACGCTTGGAATCGTAACATCATTCCGTGGTGGTTGCTTTTGCCACAAGGAGTGTCTGGGGCGATCAAGCGAAGGGGTGGGTATTCACCATTTCGCGAGCTTGCCAAATATGGTCCTATTCCGCTTGTCAAGGCGGTGCATACCACAGCAGGGAAGTTGCCGTTTCGTGGGATCATTCATGTTGCAGGAATCAACATGCTTTGGTTTGCGACGGAAAAGTCAATCCGTGTTTCAGTCCGCAGTGCTCTGAAGTTGGCAATGGAACTGGGATACCGTTCAATTGCTTTTCCATTGATTGGAGCCGGAACTGGAGGTTTTTCGCAGCAGAAAACACTTGACATGATTCACGAAGAGATTGAACGCTCCGAATTCGATGGTGAAGTGGTTATCGTAAAATACAAGTAACCGTTCACGACATTGACCGCGTTGTTGTTGACACACTTGCCCCGATGGGGCAGCAATTTTAATAACCGGCGGTGAGTGCAGCCGCGACAGCGGCAAGCGTAACCGCCGGTGACGCGATCAAAACTTCGATGCGTCTGTAGGACGCGACTTGTGTTTCGTTTCAACCGTCGTGTTCAAAGTCGCGTCTTACAGACGCACGGATTTTAGGTAGTCGCTACCGTAAGCTGCGCGGAGTACCGCTTGCATACGGTTATTAAAATCGCGCCCCGTCGGGGCGAAAACATGCTGAATTAACACCAAAAGATAAAACAATCCGTGAACGGTTACCATAATCTGAAGTATGAGCCAGTGCGTCACGACCATCCGGCGTTTTTGGCGAAGTCCTCGCAGCGGGAAAGGTTTTCAAGAGGCGTATGACGCCTCGGCGAGTGCGTACTCGCTGGCGAGTGAAACCGAAACACGCGACCTTGCAGAATTGCTGCGCGACGATAAACTGATTCTCAACGCAATTCGGCTTGGCAGCCTTGAAGCGATGAAACGTCACATTGCTGGCGGCGTTCCGATGGTCTCGATGAAAGACGGCGAAATCGTCTACATCCAACCCGATGAGTTAAAAAGAATACTGGCTCTTTGCACAAAGGAAAATTGACCGTGAAAACATTCTTGCAAATCTGTAGCGTCGTGCTGCTGTTGATTGTCGTTGCGATTGGATGTGACCGCACGAGTAGCGTGAAAACGTCCAAAGTGTGTGCGTGCAGCCCGCATTGTCAGTGCGGCGACTGCAAGTGCAAGCCGGGTGCGTGTACGCCGAACTGTCGCGATCACGCTGGACACGAAAATGCTGCACACGACCACACAGGCCACAGTTCTGCGTCGCGGAACGTCTACGCCGTGATGATGGACGAGATGATGGTGGAGATGGATCGCGCCGTCACCGACGCCTCGGTCGAAGAAGATTTTCTTGCCCAGATGCTCGCACATCACAAAGGTGCGCTCGTCATGGCGGAGCACGAAGCGGCGCGCGGGCACAACGCCGAAATGGTGCAACTCGCCAAGAGCATAGTCGCCGAACAGACTGGCGAAGTGCAAGAAATGGAGGTGCTGCTCGACCTCGTGCGAACCAGCGGCGGCACCGCCGTCACGGGCGAATACCGCGCCGCGATGACGAAAACCATGACCGACATGATGCGAGTGTTACCGTCCGATCATCGCATCCGTCGCACCGACCGCGAAGCCCTCGACTATGAGTTCGCCGCGCTGATGCGCCCACACCACCAAGCCGCCATCGACATGGCTGCAGTCGTCCTCGCCTATTCCGACGAACCGCACATCACACACCTCGCCGAAAAAATCATCGTCGCTCAAACAGTCGAGATCGAACAGATGGACGCCTTCATCGGTACGAAAACGTCAACAGCACCAACGCACGAAAGTCACCATCACGCGGAGTAAGACTTGACAACCAAAATCTGCAATACCAGCCGGAAAGAAGGCGGCAGTGTTACTTGCGCCGCGAAGCGGCGAGTTGCCGTATTGACGGAGCAGTGAAAACGTCGCCAACACAATTGCACACTACGTTTCGTCATTCCCGCGCAGGCGGGAATCCATCCGAGACGTATCAATCAGACGCAATAGAAGAAGGAGAACAGAATGAGCCAACGTGATGTTTCGATGAAAATTTATCTACTCAATGGTAGTCCGCGAAAAAATTGGAATACCGCGAAAATGTGCGCGGCGTTTGCGGAAGGTGCGCAAAGTGTCGGCGCGGAAACCGAAATTGTTCATCTTTTCGATTTGGACTACAAAGGTTGTTACAGTTGTTTTGCGTGTAAACTTAAAGACGGCAAAAATTATGGCAAGTGCGATTATCCCGATGGCATTCGCGAACTTTTGCAAAATGTTTCTGCTGGAGATGGTGTGGTTTTTGCGTCGCCGTTTTATCTTGGTGATCTCACGGCATCAATGCGCGGATTTTTAGAGCGTTTGTTTTTTGCCTATCATACCTACGATAAAAACCAGAGCATCGTTGCACCAAAACGTTTGGCAACGGCGATGATTTATACTATGGGAGTGCCAGAAAGTTGTTTTCAAAATAGTTATGTTGGCGCAACTATTCAAGACCCATACTTTGGCGAAATGAGTGCTGGTCCGATTGGTTTTGTTGAAAAATGGGTGGGTATCGTTTTTACCCCGCCCGAACGGATTTGCGCGTTTGATACTTATCAATTCGATTATGAAAAATATGTTTACAATGCGTCTGACGTAAACGCCAAAATCGAATCGCTAAAAACGCGATTCCCAAAAGATTTAGAAAATGCGCGCCAAGCCGGAATCAGAATGGTAGAAAAAATCAAAGCGACGAAACGTGAGCAATAGATTCCCGCTTCCGTCGCGGGAATGACGAAAGCGACGCGTGTAATTGTGCTGTTATGGAGGTGAAGTATGACATCAATGCAAATAGAGATATTGAATCCTGAAGCTAGCATCTTGCTTCAAAGTTTGTCCAAGATGAAGTTGATTAAAATCAACGAACCATCTTCGGTCAGAGAGGAGTTCAAAGGTTTTATTCAGGAGTTGCAATCGTCGAGTGACGATGAGCCGACTTACGAAGAGATCACTCGTGACGTTGAGGAAGTGAGGTGTGCGCGTTATGCTCGGAAGTAAGAAAACGCGGCTCGTAATTGACACAAATATCTGGGTCAGTTTTTTGATTTCCAAAAAACTGAAGCGTTTGCTGGCGATTTTTCTTTCGGAAACAGTTCAGATATTGTTTGATAACGAACTGCTGGATGAGGTGATGTCGGTGGTGGCGCGTCCCAAGTATCAAAAATACTTTACTCGCACCAAGATCGACGAACTGCGTGCGTTCATCAAGCGAACGGCAGAGTTTGTTGATGTCACTGAACGAGTTGGGTTATGTCGTGATCCGAAGGACGATTTTTTGTTGGCACTTTGCAAGTCCGGCGACGCCGACTATTTGATAACTGGCGACAAAGACTTGCTGGCGATTGGCAAGTTTGGAGAGACACGAATAGTAACGGTTGCCGAATTTGAGGTGGTATTTTATCAGCACCAGAAATAAAACCACAGCGGAAGAATTGAGTCGTTGGAGGTCACAATTTGTGACCTCCAATGCCGACCGTAAGGGATTGCGTTACGCGCCAATGGCGTTTACCGAGCAGAGAGTAGCAATGTCGTCGCTATGCGACTCAAACGAAAGGACGTGTCACCATGAAAAAGTATGTAGCAATTTTGTTGACGCTCACCTTTTGCACCGCGCTTTTTGGCGACGAGCCGTATTCGCGCGACCGCGTTTACACTGCGAATCAGGTCTCGAATACCGTCTCGGTCATCGACCCGCAGACGCGGGCTTTCTTGGGCGAAATCGTTCTCGGAAAGCCAAATCCGAACACACTCACGGCACTCTACAAAGGCGTCTCGCTCGTTCACGGTTTGCGGTACGATCCGCATCGGCAACGGCTGGCGGTCGTCTCCGTCGGTTCAAACTCGGTCACATTTTTGTCAACGACTGACAACAGCGTTGTCAAAACTGTCTACGTTGGTCGCGCGCCGCACGAGCCGACTTACACGCCAGACGGGCGCGAGGTGTGGGTGACGGTGCGCGGCGAGTCGCACTTGAGTGTCATCGACGCGGAGACAATGGAAGAGACCCGCAAAATCGCCGTTGCCGACGGCCCCGGAATGATCGCGTTCACACCGGACAGCAAGTTTGCTTACGTCTGCTCCAGCTTCACGCCGCAAGTTGATGTCGTCGATGCGACGAGTTATCGCGTCGTCCGCACGATTCCGGTTATCAGCCCGTTTTCGCCGAACATCTTTACTAGCCCAGACGGAACACTCGTCGCGCTATCACACAAAGACATTGGGAAAATCTCCGTTATCGACACAGCCACCAACACTGTTGTCAAGATTTTAGAGACTGGTCGGCTCACGAATCACGTCTCGTTTTTAGAGCTTGACGGAAAACTGCTGATGGCAGTGACGGTGGGCGGCGAGAACGTGGTGAAGTTTTTCGACGTGGCGAATGACTACGCACTTTTGAAGACAGTCGCCGTCGGAGTTTTGCCACACGGTTTATGGAGTTCGCCCGACGGACGTTGTGTCTACGTCGGTTTGGAATACGCCGATGCGGTGCAGCCGATAGACGTAACGACGCTGACCGCGCTCGCACCGATCACAATCGGTCAGAGTCCGCAAGCACTCGTCTACGCCGCAGGCGCGGTGAACGAAGCGGGGAGTAAAACAAACCTCACACCACTCCGCGACAAAGAAGCGACGCGCGTGATCGTTCTCGCACCGGTCAACGAGAATGGCAAAGAGAAAGGGCAACTTTCCGTTCGCACTGTTGGACAAACCCAGCTCATCGAGCAGCAGTTTGCGAACCTGAAACCGGATGCAGTCTACACGCTTGCACTCTCGCGGAGCCGCACCGAACCGAAGTCCGATTCGCCGTTAAACGTCTTCGCCGCCGAAACAAGCGGCAAATACGCCGCAAGCACTACCGGTATTTTTAGTGCCGACTTTGCGTGCGTAGTCTTGATAGAAAATGCGACGCAAAACGTTGTCCTCATCTCGCCGGAGTTGAAAGAAAAACCGTGAACGCCGCCACTCCATTTTTGCTCCACGTCGCGTGTCTCACTTGCTCGTGCGAGCTTGAGATTGACGACCGCAATCTGTACGGGACAATCGTTGCGTGCCCGCAGTGTGGCGGAATGGTGAGCGTTCCCGATCCCGACGCGACACCACCAGCCGTAGTTGTCGCGAGTCACGAAGCAGCGACGGTGGACGAACACATCGAACTTTCGCCGCAAGAACTGCGGATTCGCCGTGTCGTCGTCGGCGTTTTCGGATCGCTACTAGCGATCCTCGTGCTTCTCGTGCTCTACGCGATTCTCGTCGGTTTTCCCGAACCGGTACAACTCGAAACGCCGCAAAGCATCGTCGATGTGACTGTCGCACCGGACGTACCAAACGTCGTACCGCCAGAACCGGCAGAGCCAGAGCCGATCCAAAGCGTGCCAGACGAAACAGATACCGAACCAGCATCGACGATGGTAGACGAGTCCGCGCCGGAAGAAATCGATGCAACTCCGCCAGACGACTCGCGCGACCGCTTCCTCGAACTGATGCAACAAACTACTCCAATCACGCCGACAATTCCCGATCACAGCGACGCGATTGTTCGCAGGCTCACAACACAAATCGTCTCGCTCGATGCGCAAAACGTCGCCGCTGTTGAACTGGCCCGCACGCTGGCCGATGTCGCGTGCATCTCGATCACGATTGAGCCGAGTCTCGCCGAAGAGAGCGTCTCGGTTTCGATTACAGAGCCAACGTCTGTTGGCGACATACTGCGACAAATCGCCGCAACGCAAAAAGCGTCGATTGAAGTTGAGTCCAACCAAGTCTCGTGGCGACGCATCGAGTCTGGCGGCGTGAACGAAACGCGATTCGATGTCGGCGATCTTGCGTCGGTCCCCGATCTCGCTGCGATGATCGAGACACTCGTTCCGCTCGAATCGGTCAAGCTCGATGGGAACGAACTCGTCATTTCTGGGACGACGCGATGGTGCGACGAGGTTGAAAAGATTTTGGAGACGCTTCGTGTAGTGCAACAATTACCGCAGCGGACGAAGCGCAAGTCTGAAAATCTTGCTGCCGAAACGTTCGGTTGGGACACGATGGGGCAACCGCTGTCGTGTGACGTGTTCCGCCCGATGCCGCTTGAAACGTTTCTCAAACGCCTCGAAGAACGCACGTCGATCCGTTTTCTTATTGACCACGCTGCGCTGGGGCAAAGCGGTGCGCCAGCGTACACGCTCAAAGGAACGGTTTCGGCGGAAGGTGCAACGATTGATGGCGTCCTCACTGCGTTTTTGAAGTCGCTCGATGCGCCCGTCGCGCTGACGTATCGCATCTGCGGCGAACGACTGATCGAAGTCACCACCAACGACGCCGCTCTAAAACTCGATGCGCACACCATCGAGCTTCACAAATTCACCTCGCCGGATGTGTCTCAACGCGAGTCGATTCTTACGGCGGTAAACGCACTACTCGTTTCGCGCGAACCAAACGCGGAAACGCCAACCGCAACCGTGTGGCCGTGGCTGGGAACCGATTGGTTCTTCGTCCGCGCACCGCAGAGCGACCAGCGAGCCGTTCGCAATATCGTTGCAACAACAGTTACACCAGCGAACACACCGGACGCGCCAACCGAACCCGACAACTCCACATCAACAGATGAAGTGGAGCCGACACAATCACTACCTTTTTAATGGGATGTACAATGACCAACCGTATTTGGAAGAAACTTGCAGCGTGTTTTGTCGTGTTTGTGGTAACGCTTGGTATCGTCGCCGCCGAAGCGAACGGTGCGGTGCCGCCCGAACTCAACGCCTACATCGACGCGCCCGACAACTCGTTCGCTTGGAAGATCACGTCTGAAGAAGAAAACAGTACCGCAGCGATGTACACTGTTGAACTGACATCGCAGACGTGGCATGGGATCACTTGGAAGCACGCGGTTTACATTGTCTCCCCGAAAACGCCACGTTATTCCGACGCGGCACTTATCTACATCGGTGGTGGAAAGACTGGCGGTTCTATCGGCGACGGCGACAAAATGCTCGCCAAAATGTTGGCGACCGCATCAGGAATGACGGTAACGATACTGCTCCAAGTCCCGAATCAGCCGCTCTTCGGCGACTACGTTGAGGACGGTCTCATCGGCGAGACGATGCTCAAAGCGATTGCCGACAAAGACACGACTTGGCCGCTCCTCTTCCCGATGGCCAAAAGCGCGATCCGCGCGATGGACATGACCGACCAACTCATCAAAGAAAAACAGAACCGCAACGTCAAACGTTTTGTCGTCTCCGGTGCGTCGAAACGCGGCTGGACGACGTGGCTCACGGCGGCGTCGGGCGACAAGCGCGTCTGCGGTATCGCACCGATTGTCATTGACACGCTCAACATGAACAAGCAGATGGAATATCAAGTTGAGACGTGGGGGACGCACAGCGACAGCATTCACGACTACACATCGCGCAACCTCGTTCGCAAAGATGGCGAGCTATCGCCGTTTGAACAGAAACTTTGGGAGATGATCGATCCGTATTCATACCGCGAAAGGTACACAATGCCGAAGCTGCTCATTCACGGCTCGAACGACCCGTACTGGACTGTTGACGCCGTCAAACACTACTGGGGCGATCTCCCCGGTGTGAAGTATATTCTGACGTTACCAAATGTTGGACACGATCTCGGCAACGAAAAGATTCGCGGCGTGCAAACGCTTGCGGTCTTCGCGCGACACGCCGCTGCAAACTCGACGTTTCCGAACTTCACTTGGTCGCTCGATACGAAAGATAGCGACTACGTTGTCCACATCGACACCGAGTTTCCAGCCGAACGTTTTCTGCTCTGGACTGCAACATCGGAGACGAAAGACTTTCGGAAGTCGCAGTGGACATCGCGCGAAGTGAACATGAACGACCCGATTAGCGTACCAAAACCGAAGTCGGGACACGTCGCATTCTTCGTCGAGCTTCGCGGGAGTTACTACGACTTGCCGTGTTCGCTTACAACGCAAGTTTGGCGGTATTGAATCTGGCCGTGACTGTTTCACGCATTCAGTCATTCCCGTTTGACATCCCAGAAGTAAGAACACGAAGCGTAAGCGAGTGCCCCAATCGCCGTTCCCGCGTAGACGTTGCGTAGGGAACGTATCCGTCCGCTTGCGCAGAACACACGACGCGACATCACGAAAACGTCCACTCCCCCTTCGCAATCGGCTTGAAATGTGTAGGATACGCGGCCTCGTTTCGTTTTGGCAGTCGTTTTTGGTTCGCCTCGCGTGGCAGACAAAGGACTCTGACAGTGGACAACATATTCTCAATCTTCTCACAAATGATCCGCTGGACGGTGCTCACTGAGGTGGTAGCGCGGAACTCTGTCTCCGCGCTTTTGGTTAACACAAATGTTAAACTGGGGGGGGGGGGGTAAAGCTGATAGACTTTACCGCCTCTTTGGCACCTTCTCTGATGCCGCTCTTCCCTCTCATTCTAGCAGAGTTTTTTCAGCCCGCCGCCGTTGCGGTTTTGCGCGCGCTGATGTTCTGGTGGTGACACGCCATCTGTGGTTTGCCACGTTCAATTTCGCCATTCACACAAAGAACAAGCTCGTTCACGGTGCTGCGTGTATGCAGCCCGCGAGTTTTTCGATAAACCTGTTCGATGAAAGGAAAGAGTGCTATGTCTAACGTCCCGCAAAATCAACAAGCGTATCAGAATCCCCAAACCGGCAATCAAAATTTCACGGTGAATACCTCCGCAGCACAGCCATCGGCCGGACTATTTGACTTTGGGTTCACGCGGTTCATCACAAACACTTGGATTTCTGTCATTTGGACAATCGAGGTGTTCGTCGTGCTCTTTAGTTACGCGATTTCCATCCTCGTTGGGCTTTACTTGCTAACGCAGTCGCCGTTGCAAGGGATAATCTTCCTTTTGCTTGCGACAGTGGGGGTAATCGTTGGCCTGATCCTCTCACGCATTTGGCTCGAGCTGATGATCATCGTCTTCCGCATCGAAACGCACCTACGCACTATCCGCGACCAGTCGATCAAGTGAGTGGTGCGAAACAGTAGCTCACTGGCTCGGCGTTGCGAAATAACCCCAAAAAACAGACGAGCGGCATAGTGTCGCTCACCATTCCCCTAGACCTACAAGGAGTAAGAACATGAAAACGACGGCAACAAAATCTCGAACCCCACTTGGAGTGTTCATGCGATTAATCGCGATTTCGGCAGTGCTTTTTGGTCGTGCCGCTTTCGCAAACGACGAAGCGATAACCAACTGTTACGAACAACTCAAACCGGGAGCGACATTCACTGCCACATGGTCGAATAACCAAGAGTCTGGAACGCTCGGTTTCGTCGTGGACAGCGTGGATCAAGAGACCGACACTATCAAGGGAAAATTGTATGAACCACTTGCGCCACGCAAAACTCGTCCCTTTGTCGGCATGATCAAAATCGCAGACACAGGAGTCGTACTTACGCTGCAACTCGATGCGGAAGGTGGGCTGATCGAAAAACGCTGCACTACACCAACCTCCACTCGCTTTCTTCGGAAAGGGTATGGTTACGCCATAGCATTGAAACTCGAAGACGGGAACTGGGTCTCTGCGTCGAACGACACGCTCGAATTTCGTTCTCGCGGTGTCGGAAACTATGCGCAACGGCTTGAAGCCTATAATGCCAAGCGCAAAGAGCTGGATGAAAAATTCTCCTTGCTGTCAAACCGAAGACCGTCTATTCAGGAACTTGGACGACTAAAGATGGTAGAACGGGGAACATTTCCTTGCAATTTGGTAATGATCCGGCGATTGAAGATGAATATCATCTTGTCGGTAAACTTTTCGACATGGAGGAACCACACAAATCCAAACCGTTCACCGGTTCCGTCGCTCTTGGCGAGGACAGCCGTTGGCACTTCACGCTCAATGCACTGCAATCTGGAGTTGCTAAACAATTGCAGCGTACACAATCGCAAACATTCTTTCTGCGTGATAATTGCGACTACACGATGTCGTTTGTCGTTAGCGACGATGGTATTGAAGGTCTGACAGATGATGATATGAAATTGGACCTCAAGCTGATCCCTCCGAAGGTCTTCAAGGAAAAGATCGATGCGATTCGTAAAAAGGACGAAGCACGCCGTGCAGAAATCATTGATGCCGTGAAGCCGGGAACCGAATACCGCGTCGTTTGGACGGCTAGAGATGACGGAACAACGGGCGAGATGGGACTTGTGTTCACATCTCTTTCCGACGAAGGATACGCCATCACTGGGGCATTGTTTGAACTATCAGACCCCAAGCAGCGGAAATCCTTTACCGGACAACTTCACCTTGGCCCCGATGCACCAAACGCTATCATTTTTACGTCCGTCAGTAACGAAGGACCTCGTTCCGATCTCTGCAAGACGGCGACAGCTCACCGATTTTTGAAATATAACGACGGTGGTATTAATTGCGAGATTTCTCTGACACCGAGCGGCTTGGAAGGCGGAACACGGTACTCCCACTTTAAGCTGACCAAGAAGTAAAGCCGTTTTCGTAATCGTAAGCGTTCACGGGTTTTGCGTTTACTCGCAGTTCTTTTTTTCGCACGAAGGCGCAAATAGCACAAAGGACACGAAGAGGATTGAAGTTGAAAATATCCTTTGTGCATCTCTGTGTGAGACTCCGCAAAAATCCGTGAAATGTCGCCAAAAAACGTTACCGCACCTGCGGGAATATATGTTTTCTGCTGTGTTACTTTGTCAAATTTAAGGTTTAGAAAGAAAGGTTTTGTCGTGAAAAAGATTGTATTTTCGGTGTTGTGTTGTCTGTTGACTTGCTACCTTCTGTCGTTCACTGTCTTGGCTGACGAAGGCGAAACAGGTGTTGATGTCGCCGCTACTTCTGCTTCGCAGACCAGCATTGCGGAGGAAGGACAAGTCGATCATGGGGGTGGGGGGAACGGTCTGCCTATTATACTCCTTATTCTCTCCTATGTGACGACTATAGGCATCGCTTTTCTCATTGAGAACGTATTTGAAAAACCGATTGATGCCATTTCAGTTGGCAGTGGAAATGAAGAGGATAACCGTTTGGTGGCAGACAAACTTGAATCTTTTCAGCAAATCTGGTCACAAGTTATCAGTAACGAAGATTACACAAAGGTCGGTGATAAACAGATTGCGGAATCGCGTCAACTTCTCAAAGAAATTGCGGCACTTTCTCCAAGCAACCCTGATGACGTTAACAGATTTAATGCCTTCGCCGAGGGATTCAACGGGCTAACACGGAGGGCGTTTTCCGGTTGGTCAACCTTGCTCGTTGTATGTCTTGTCACTGCAGGCATCTTCATCACAATAGGCTTTTGGGCCTGTGAACATTATGCCCAGGTCGTGGGTATTGGAATAGTGTTTCTTCTGCCACCAATTGCCTATTGGCGTGTCACCCGATCTCCCATTTACCACCTCGCCAAGAACAAAGGGCAGTTAAGGAGGGGGCTTAGTGCCATGGCCACGGCTGCTATGGCGTCTACCATAGGACAGATTGGCGAATTCACCACTACGGAGTACCGCAATGCCAATACCAATGAGTTGGTCAGAAAAGAATCTGAATGGACGGGTATCGGTCCATTGGTGATGATCATTATGTTTGTTGTTTTTGCCTTTGCCATAATGCCATGCTTGGTGCTCATCAACTTTGTTCGCAACTATGTGATTCGCTGGTACACATAAACACCGGACTGCCCCCTAAAAAACGTCGAGCGGCACAGTGCCGCTTGGCACCACATCTAGACCAAGGAGTAAAAACATGAAAACAACATTGATTAACTTTACCGCATTGATCGCCTGCGTTTTCGCCGTCCTGCCGGGCTGCGAACAACCTGACGCAATGAGACCGGACGGTCAACACGCAACCCCGACGACAAATAGTGCTGTCACAAATCCAGTTACAATGGAACCAGAAGTTCAACAGACAACTCCAGTAACCAATAGTGCTGTCGCAACTCCTGAAATCTCTGCAAATGGCATTTCTCCAGCAATACTGAAGGTTATGAAAGATGCCACGGAAGAACTGGCGACCGTCAACAAAGCGTCGCAAATTAACCTTATGCCCGGAAGCGGAGGCGAAGGATCATTTAAGGCGATGCAAGATGCAAATCAGAAACTTGCTGACGTGTTGATCGACAAACTGAACGCAATCAAATTGGACGGTTGTCCTGCCGACTTCAAGGATGCTTTTGAAGCTGTCAGCAAACCGTTTATTGAAAGGCAGAAATTGATTCCGGAAAGTTTTAGCTACAGTAATATCATGAAACCTACTGCGGAATCAGATACGCGTCGCAGTTCGATAGGCAAACTTTACGACCAAATAACCATCGCAAAGATGCAGCTCAGGTCTGTTTGCATAAAATACGGTTTTGACGCTCAACTAGGTGATCTCAATGACGGTGTCAGCCTACAAGAACATGGCAAACGGGTCGAAGAAGCACTCCGCAAACTCGGACGCCCCGACTTCGACACTTGGATTCCAAAAGAAGATGAATGACTCAAACCGCAAAACGTGTCCGCAATTTTTAGGTTGTGGATAGATGCTTTTTCAACAAGGAGAATAGATTATGAAAGTCACCGATTGCTCGACGGAAAACACGCAAACCCGAATCACCATAAAATCACAACGAGGCATTCTATTTGAGTGCCTTTTGGTACTCGCCATTTTGGGCGGGTTGTGGGGAATGTCGCCGTGTGTATCAGCGCAAGAAAACAAGGCGGGTGAACGCAAGGTGTTAACCATCAATGGTGTAGAATACCCCTTCCGTTGGTGTCCAGCGGGGGCGTTTGTCATGGGAAGTCCCGAAAGCGAGGGGGGATTTGCTGGCGAAACAGAACGCCCGCAACACAACGTCACACTTACAAGAGGATTTTGGATGCTTGAGACGGAGGTGACACAGGAGATGTGGGAAAGCATGATGGAGTATAATCCGAGCGAGTACGAAGGAAAGAGACTTCCGGTGGAGCGTGTGCATTGGTATGACTGTCAAGGTTTTATCCAAAAGCTAAACAAACTAGTGGTCACCTCCCAAGGAATGAGTTTTAAGTTTGCTTTACCAACGGAAGCGCAGTGGGAATATGCGTGCAGAGCAGGGACGACAGGGGCTTTCGGTGGTACAGGCAACCATGCTGAAATGTGTTACACCGTAGAGCCATTCGTAGGGGAACGTGGGCAACAGGAAGTGGGTAAAATGAAGCCGAATGCTTGGGGACTATACGACATGCACGGCAACGTGAACGAGTGGTGTCAAGATTTGTATGACGACTACAAAAGTGGCAACGTTACCGATCCCGTTGTATTATTATCAGCGGGATCATATCGCGTATATCGTGGCGGTGATTGGCGTCGCCGCGAAAACAACGCGTTTTTTTGCCGGTCTGCGTATCGGGGTAGGTGTGAATCGGATGTCGCTCATAATGACCAAATAGGATTCCGTATCGTTGGCGAAGCGGAAACGGAGGAAGCAGCCAACGAATGCAAAGCCAAAGCAGAACGAGTTGCAAGAGAACGGATCAGCCGTGAAGCATTGTTACAAGCAGGTGAGCGCAAGGCGTTGACCATCAATGGCGTAGAATACGCTTTACGCTGGTGTCCGCCGGGGGCATTTATGATGGGATGCCCCAAAGATGAGCAAGCTCGTTATGCTGGACTTGACGAGCCGCAACACCACGTCACACTGACGAAAGGATTTTGGATGCTTGAGACGGAGGTGACGCAGGAGATGTGGGAGAGCGCGATGGATAGAAATTATAGTGAACCCAAAGGAAAGAGGCTTCCAGTGAATGGGGTGGGATGGTACAGTTGCCAAGATTTCCTCCAAAAGCTGAACCAAGTAACGGTTCCATTCCAAGGGATGAAGTTTGCTTTACCAACAGAGGCGCAGTGGGAATATGCTTGCAGGGCGGGAACGACTGGGGCTTATGGGGGCTCCGGTAATCTTGACGAGATGGGTTGGTACCGTGAGCGTGATGATTCGAAATCAACGATCAATGAAGTGGGCAAAAAGAAACCGAATGCTTGGGGACTATACGACATGCACGGCAACATGGACGAGTGGTGCCAAGATCGGGAAGGCGATTATCAGAGTAACAACGTTATCGACCCTGTTGGACCAGGCGAAGGACTACACGAACGCGAAAACAACGCCTCCGGTCGTGTATTGCGTGGGGGCAACTGTTACTACAATGCACAGCAATGCGAGTCTACATATCGGGTCTACGGTTCTCCTGGGAGCCTGATCGGTGGTGGTGTGCATGGGTTCCGCATAGCACTAGTGAGTGAATAGGCGTAGCGGGGTATGCGGTTAGCTCCTCTTGTTTATTTGCCTTGTATTCTGGTGTGTTACTTTGACCTGCCATACGGGCAAAGATGACATCACCGCCCCCGTCGCAATCAATGACACGAATGTTCACGCTATCGCGTCTGCTCGGCGCGTGCAATCTAGATTCCCGCCGAGTACGCGGGAATGACGGACTCTGCGCCGAATGGCGATTCTCACTCGCTTACGCTTCGCGTTCGCCCCATCGGAGCAAATATGGAAACGACACTGCGCATCGTTTTCGCTGTCGCATCTGCTTAATCCGCTTGCTTTAGATTCTCGCCGAGTATGCGGGAATGGTGAGACAGCGGCGGCCAATATCTCTTTCGCGCCGGATGATGGCTGCGGTCACAACTTCTTGAGATAGTCGCCGCACTCTTTGTACAGTTTTTTCCAGTCGCTTCCGAAGCACGCCTCGAACAGTTCGAGGCGTTTGGATGGCGAATCGGTTGCCATATCTTCGATGGTGAGTGATTGGATGCTCTGCATATACTTCGCCAGTTCTTTCGGACGTTTTCGGATGAGGTAGTATGTGAGTCCCCACGCCATCGCGTATGAATCGGACGCAGTGTTAGCTTCGCGGAGAGGCGAGTCGCTCATGATGATCTCTTCAAGCGGGCGACTCGGCTGTTTGGCGAGGTATTCGTGGAGAATACGAAGACGGTGATCGTTGGGAATTAGCGTGATATTCCAGCCGTTTTTTGCGTCGCGGCTAGGGACTTCGTGTGAGAGCGAAAGTCCTTCACAAAACCACAACGGACACGGCGAAAAACGAACAAAAAGGCCACGATTGTACGCAACTTGATGAACCGCCTCGTGGACAATGCTACCAATGTTGAAACCCGCTTCAGGCCTGTCAAGCAGTCGTGCGATTTCGGCTTTGGTTGCGCGGCTTGTGTCGCCGCTGCGTTCTGATTCGATTCCGCTGATGTCGTACAATATGATACGGTTGCTCATAATGCTGTAGTAGGCCGCCATGTGATTCACCGTGTCTTCAGGGATGCCATCGTATCGCGTTGCGTATTTTTTGAACTGGTCGTTGTTCGCCAGTACGATTGCAACCAAAGGAAACCGTGGCTCCGTGAGCGTGAGGCCTTTCTTCTTCCAGAAGTCGGTGAATGATACGTTGAGTTTGTTCACCAGTTGTGCGCACCACTCGGCGTATGCGAGCGACGTGTTGTAGACGATGAGATACTGTCCGTCTGCGAGTACGTTGAACCCTTGCGACGCCGGAAACTCTTCGCCCAAAGCCGCCTTCATATCAGCGAACGTTAGCGGAGTAAACGCATCGTCGTTGCCACTGCGCTGGAGAATCGAATCGGTCTTGATTTTGTGGTACTGACCGTCGTTTCCGAGAAATAGAAATGCGTCGCGGAATCGAACACTGACCTGACCGGTCGTACCGACGACACGCGGTGGCGTTGTGTTGGTGCGAAAAGAGATCGTCTCAACGGCGTCGAGCGATGCCGTTGTCAGCACGCTCAAAAACGCCGTTACCCAAACCAACTGTGATTGCATAAGAGTTGCGAGTTCAGTAACCGATACTCGACGGGTTGTCGTTGAGCAAGAAGTCGCGCGGACCGCGTGTGGTGTAGGTCGGCAGCGGCATCACGGGTTCCAGTGGCTTCGGCGAACCAAGCAACTTCTGTACAACCGGATGACGCGGTTCGCAAGGTTCGTGATCAACCAGTGGACGCAGGCCGAAATACGGAAGCCCAGCAGGGGCGTCGGCGGGCTGGTGTTGTCCGAGACCATCGAACCACGACAGCATCCCGCCCGGCCCCATAGAAGGCGTATACCCCGGCATTGGAGCTAAATCGTCGCCCCAAACTTGCTGCATGTATTGGTACTCACCCGGCGAGAAGACACCTTCGTTCCCCCACTGCTGTATCAGATAACGCCGCTGCGCAGGTGACAAATTGACCAAGGCTCGCTCACGGTCCCACATAAGGGCAATCCGCTGACGTTCCACCGGCGATAGTGCATACAACGCCTGCTCACGCCGCTGATGAAACTGTCGCACACGATCCATTTCAGTTGAAGAGTATGGTGCCAAGATACCGCCAGCACCACTCATGTGTGCTGGTTTACCAGCGTTCGGAGCACCGGTATTTGGAGCTCCCATACTTGGCATACAGATGCGCGGGAGACGAAAGTAACCTTGCGAACTGTTGCAATTCTGCGCCAACAGCGATGACGCCGTTGCACTCGCACACACAGTTAGCAAAACAAGACGCCCAGCCCACTTCAAAGTTGATGACATCGCTATTAACCCTTCTTCGGTGACTCAAGTTCGGGACACGAGACCCGCTCTTTCGCTATCGGCGGGCACAGAAGGACGCCCACATTCATTGTCCGAAAAATTCAGTCGCGCGAAGCGATCAGAGACCACAAGTGAGGGTTGCGTGAATAGGCGAGCCTACGCAAATTAGTGAGATTTGGCTGGTCAGGTAGCTTCACCGATGACGTGATACTGGTCTGCGAGCGTTGATCCTGTAACGACATCGCACGTTTCGCGGTCGCCAAAAATTGTACGCACAACGAGCGGTGAGACGGCACGCTTTTCCGGCGGCGTGAAACGTAGAATGAGAGAGCCACCAAGCGCGATCATATTTGCAACATCACGCGACGCAATGCCTGAACCAGTCAGCACCGCCGAAGGCCCAAAGAAATTTTCGGGCGTGAGCAAAATTGCTGGCTGTCGGTCGTCGCGTTTGAACAACGCTTCTTGCTGTTTGCAGTGTGCCTCGTTGCGGGCGACGGTAACTTTGAGAGTTTCGTCGATGCGAATGTGCCGACCACTGTTGAGAAGGTCGATGTCCCAAACTGTCGGCTGTTTGTTGTACCGAAACAGGTCACGGAGTTTTGGTGCGTACGATTTTTCGCAGAGCAAACAGCCGACGGACGGTTGCGGCGTCACGCGAATTCCGAGTTCGTGCGCAAGGCGTATGAGCGGACGACGCGCACGCCCCGTGAACGCAAGGAGACGATTTCTGTCGATGATCCCTTCTTCTTCTGGTCGCGTTATCGGAAGCGTCTTCGCCGATAGCGGACGAACGAGTCGTCCATCGAGTCCTGATTCGCGTGTGATCAAGTCTAGCTGATGATGCTTTTGGCTGTTGGGCCGCTGACCGTTCACTTCGCCCGTTGCAACGAAGTCGGCGTTGCGTTCGATCATTAATTCTTTTGCAACGCGGCACATCTCGACGCGGCAATCTATGCACGGATTGATCGCCTTTCCGTAACCCCACTGCGGATTTTGTATGAGCGTGAGGTAGTCGTCACCAAGCGTTGCGACGACCATCTCGATCCCGACCAACTTCGCGTATTCACTAGCAACATCGGCGACGTTGTGAAACGGCGTTACAATATGCAGACCAGTCACCGCGACACCTTGCTCTTGCAAGAGACGTACCGTGATGAGGCTGTCCATCCCACCTGAAAAGAGAACGATTGCTGATGCCATTGTTGGGTGTTACACTCAAGACGGTTTGAATTTCGCGTACCAAAACGGTAGCGGTCCATCGAGGCGTCATTGCCGCGAGCCGCAGCGCGACGGAGGGCGAAGCCGACAAATTGACCCGTAACGGGTCCTCACAAAAAGAAACGCCCAGCGACGCTACGTCGCTGGGCGCGCAAAACGGGTCAACAGTTAACGCCATCAGTCGAGCTTGTAACCGCTCGTGTATTCCGGCTTGACCATCTTCGCAATACCTTTCGTCTTGAGCGATGCTGCGTTGGTAATTGCAAGCGTCTTCGGGTCCCACTCGATTCGTTCGCCCCACTCGCCGATCTTCCCATCGGTACCGCCCTTCGACGCAGCGTAGACCGCAAGATTGCCGAGCAGAATCTGCTCGGTCAGCGGCACTGCCTTCGAGAATGTTGACGTGCAGATCATCTTGTTGTTCTTCTCGACGGCTAGGAACAACTCGTGCATGTGAGTTTGATCGTTGTTTCCGCCACCGATGCCAGTGATGTCAGGATTGACGATCTCGACATTTTCCGGCACCTTGACGCCTTCGCTGTAGTAACGTTCGCCGCAGTAGTCGTCGGGCGAGAGGAAGGCACCATCAGTTCCAACAATGAGCACGCCTGTATCGGAGAGCTTTGTGATGATGTCGTTCCCTTTGCGGAACTTGTATTTCGCAAGATCGATGTCGGGTTTGTTCCCAAGTTTGTCGTACCACCAATAGGTGACGCCATCGTGCGATTCGTTCTTCGGGAACTCCATTTTGACAATCGAACTATCTGGGAAGATGTCGAAGTTGTGACCGCTTGTCTTGGCCTGCGTCGCTGTAGCGTAACCGAGGTTGCAACCAAAATATGGCACCCAAGTCATGTGGCAACCCATATCAGCCAAGGCACCGCCGCCAAAGTCCCACCAACCGCGCCACTTGAAGTCGTGATAAACCGACGGATAGAACACACGTTCAGGTGCCGTACCGAGCCACGACTTCCAATCGAGTCCTTCGAGAGCCTTTTCGATCTCCTTCTGCTTCTGCTCAACGAGTTTAGCGACTTCATCGGGAGCTTCCTTCTTGACTTCCTCCTCGTACATCTTGATCGAGCGAACGGGGCTGCTACCATCACCACGCACCCCTTGCGGCCACACTGGGCGATTTGTCCATACAAAAACTTCCTTGGCCTTGCCGATGGCACCCGCTTTGAGTTCGCCGATAGCATGGCGCGAAGAGTCAAGCGATGCGCCTTGATTCCCCATCTGCGTACAAACGCCCATCTCCTCGGCGACCTTTCCCATGAGACTGCACTCGTAAATGCTGCGAGTGAGCGGCTTCTGGGTGTAGACGTTTTTCTTCATCCGCATCGCCATAAGAGTTGGCGCGGCGTGCATGTGGTCGGGTGTGCTGACCGTTACGATGTCGATATTTTTTTCGTTCTCTTCGAGCATCTTGCGGTAGTCTGTGTACGTCTCCGCATTCTTGAACTTCTCACCTTTCTTTTTGTCAGCAAGGCGGGCACGATCTGTATCGCAGATGGCAACAATTCTCCCGTACTGGGCCGCATTATTGCTATCGCCTCCACCTTTTCCACCGATCCCGATGCAGGCAACACCGAGTTTCTCATTCGGGGACTGACTCCAGACACGCTGGCTTCCAGCAGCGGCGAGATAACCAGCACTGGCGACAGTGGTGGTCTTCAAAAACGTTCGACGAGTTGTCTTCGGCATGGAACTGACTCCTTGGTAAAAGTGGAGAACAACGGAACGCCTGTACCCTCGCCACAGTGGGAAGTATCATCAAAGCGACCCGTCACACGGGGCGTAAGTTTACACCCGACACGATGTTTCTCCACCCCCCGCCTAGAAAAAAGTTGCGAATGCTCGCCTGCGCCGCTCCCGTGGAAACTTCACCCAGTCTTGGTATAATCCCCACCCGACTAGCGTTCCGGTGCGTATACGCCGGTATCGAATCGTTCAACAAACGTTGTCACACTGAAAGGAAGAGAGAGCATGGCCAAGAAACCTGAACCCGCACCAACCAAATCGTCGAAGGGTGCGACGAAGAAGACGAGCGAGATCGAAAAGATTTACGCAAAAAATCCCGACCTCAAAAGTGCGGTCTCGCAGATCGAGAAGGCGTTTGGTGAGGGAGCGATTATGCCGCTCGGTATGGACCGCACGCCAACTCTCACCGGAATCTCAACCGGTTCGCTCTCACTCGACCTCGCACTCGGCGGACTCGGCGTCCCGCACGGTCGCGTCGTTGAAATCTTTGGCCCAGAATCGTCGGGAAAGACGACGCTCACACTTCACATCGTCGCCCACGCACAGAAAGCTGGTGGAGTCGCCGCGTTCATCGACGCCGAACACGCACTCGATCCGAGTTGGGCACGACGACTCGGCGTCAACCTCGAAAGTCTTCTCGTCTCGCAACCGGGGAGCGGCGAAGAGGCGATGCGGATCGCTGAGATGCTGATCAAGTCGAACGCCGTTGATCTCATCGTCGTCGATTCTGTTGCGGCACTTGTCCCCGAAAAAGAGTTGCAAGGCGACATCGGTGATTCACACGTCGGACTCCAAGCGCGTCTGATGAGTCAGTCGCTTCGCAAACTCACGGCGGTTATTGCCAAGGCGAAAACGACGGTCATCTTCATCAACCAAATTCGTGACAAGATCGGCAATGTCGGTTACGGTTCGCCGGAGACGACTCCGGGGGGACGCGCGCTAAAGTTCTTTGCGTCGTGTCGCATCGACGTTCGCCGCATCGGACAGGTGAAGGAAGGCGAAGACATTATCGGACAGCGTGTCAAGGCGAAAGTTGTCAAGAACAAAGTGGCACCGCCGTTTCGCGTGGCCGAGTTCGATATGATGCACAAAGGCGGAATCAGTTACGAAGGCGACATTCTCGATCTCGCCATCGCCAAAAAATTGATCACAAAATCTGGTGCGTGGTTCAAGCACGGCGACAAGATGATTGGTCAGGGGCGTGAAAAAGTGCGTGTGTTCATGAAAGAAAACCCAGAGTTTACCGAGATGATGCGTACTCAAGTTCTGGCGATTCTCGAAGAGTCCGGCGACGATGCGCTCATCGCTACCGACAGCGACGACAGCGTGAGCAGCGGCAGTGGTGACGAGTGATGAACTCAACAACAACACCACTACCGTTTCTTCTTGCGACCTGTCCCGTAGGAGTCGAACACGCCGTCAAGAGCGAGCTTGCGGCGACGGTTCCAGATTCGCGGTTTGCGTACTCGCGCCCCGGACTGCTCACGTTCAAACTACCCGGCGCAGAATGGTTCGACCCAAAGCGCGTTGCAAAACTCGCTGCGACGAGCGTTTGGCCGCAAACGCTTTCAGTGTCGCTGGGGAACGTGAACGTTCTGGAAAACAATGTCGTGCAGGCCGCGCACGATGTTTGGCAGCAGACTTCGTCGCTCCTCTTTTTGCGTCAGCGTAACGTTGACGCCGTTCACGTTTGGCCGCGCGGAGCCGTGCCGTACACCGACACCAAGACGCGCGACCGCCACGCACCACGCGACGAAAATATTTCAACTATTCGGCGCGAAATCGTCGCTGCTGCGCCAACGCCACTTGCGAAACAAGACAACGATCTCACGAACGGCGATGTCGTTCTCGATGTTGTCGTCGAGTCTGCGGAAAAGTGGTTTGTTGGTTGTCACGTCGTCGCAGATGCGTGGCACACGCGATTTGCAGGCGGGATTCCGCCGATTCCGATATTCCCTGATGCGGTGTCGCGGGCGCGGTACAAATTCGAGGAAGGATTGCAGTGGTCACGTTTACCGGTCGTGAAGAAGAGTGTTTGTCTCGACTTGGGTGCTGCGCCGGGCGGGGCGTCGCAGGCGTTGCTCGCACGAGGTGCGTATGTCATTGGCGTCGATCCGGGGGAGATCGCGCCAGAAGTTTTGAACAATCCACGTTTCGTACACATCCGTCGCCGGACAAACTACGTTCGTCATCGTGACGTGCGCGACGCCCAGTGGATCGTTGCCGACATGAACGTTGCACCGTCGTACACGATGTCTGTTCTTGGCGACATCGTGACGCGACCAGAACTAACCATTCACGGTTTGCTCTTCACGCTGAAACTATTTCACTGGAAACAGGTGAACGAGATTGCTCCGGTCATTGCCAATTTGAAGAATTGGGGATACAATCATATCGCCGTTCGGCATCTTGCATTCAACCGACAAGAAGTGATGGTCGCAGCGACGCGACAGGAGACAAAACGATGAGTGACTCTCAACAAGTGCCAGAATTTTCTTTGCCGACCGATCCACACGTTGTGCCGGTTCCGCCGCAAGTGTCAAAAAATTCGCCAACGTGGCCGTTCCCGATTTGGGGTTGGGGACTGGTTCTCGTTGCCCTCGTTCTTTTTGCGTGGAACGGTGTTGATCAAGTTGTGGAGATCGTGCGTGTTGTCCGCGAGATACCAGAAAAGATTCGTGAAGAGACCGAAAGAAACAACCAACAACAAGGAGATTATCCAATGAGCGAACGTGTTATCGAAGTGAAGAGTCGGAGCGAGTTTGACGAAGCGACAAAAACTGGCGTCGTCCTCGTGGACTTCTACGCCCCGTGGTGCGGCCCGTGCCGGATGCAATCGCCGATCCTGCACAAACTCGCCGACGAACTTGGCGACAAGGTGAAGATTCTCAAAGTCAACACCGACGAACTGCAAGAACTCGGCAGTGCCTACAAGGTTTCGAGTATTCCGATGCTGCTGCTGTTCAAGGACGGTGCTGTTCACAAACAGTACGTCGGCCTTCAGCAAGAATCGGTTCTCCGCGACGCAATCGAAGCGGCACAGTAGGGGTGTTTGCGGTTTGCGATTACTGAAACCGATTCCACAATTCCCGCGCAATGCTTGCTCTCGAATAGAGACTTCACAATAGACGAACCAAAATATGAAACAGCAACTCATCGAACTTGTGCGGGAACGCTCTCTCCGATTCGGAGACTTCACTCTCGTTTCTGGTAAAAAGGCGACGTACTATCTCGACGGAAAACAAGTGACGCTCGATTCACGCGGAGCGGCACTTGTTGGCGGGGCGATTCTCGACCTGCTCCTCGCCGAAGGTCCACTCCCCGACGCCGTCGGTGGAATGTCCATCGGTGCCGACCCGATTACCGCCGCCGTCATTACAATGGCCGCCGTCCGCGGTCATCAGCTCAAAGGGTTCATGGTTCGCAAACAGAGTAAGGGACACGGTACGAACAAATTCATCGAAGGACCAGTCGCAGCGGGGGATCGCGTTGTCATCGTCGAAGATGTCGTCACCACTGGCGGCTCGTCGCTCGATGCCATCGAAAAATGCGTTGACGCCGGACTCGTCGTCACTGGCGTTGTCGCGATCATCGACCGGTGCGAAGGTGGAGCAGCCGCCTTCGCCGCACGCGGTTACACGCTGCGAAGTCTGCTGACGATTCAAGACTTCGGAATCGCGCCGCCGCAGTGAACGTGTACGAAACAACACGAGGAGTTGGCAATGGCAACGAACGTTTTTCTCGAACCAGAACTGCAAAATTATCGGTCGCCTTTCGGAATCCTTGGCGATTTTTCGTCGTGTGAGGAAGTCGCCGTACACGAACCTCTTGACGTTCACTCGCGTCTTGAAGACCTGAAGGTGCTTCAAGATGGCTGGCTCGATGGAGATGGCAAGGCTCTTGATGCCGATGGGATTACATGGTGCGCCAATTGCTTCAGTCGCTTTTATACTGTCGATGTGCCGTTCCCGCTTTTCTGTCCTACCGTAGAAGGTGGCGTTTACGCTGAATGGTCGTTTGATAAAATAGACATTTCGCTTGAGATCGACCTAGAAAACCGTGTCGGACATTGGCACTCGCTAAACGTTGAAGATCAAACGTACACCGAAAAAGACTTGAATCTCAATCTACCCGAAAGCTGGACTTGGCTCTGTAATAAACTCGTAGAAAGCGTAGGTGTACATTGACCGAGGAACGTCTTTTGTGGCGACAGATTCATCCTGTTTTCGTACAAAACGGTCGTGTTCTTTCTCCAGCATTTCGCCCAACGAAAAAAGATGAAGGACGTCTTTCGGTATCGGACGGCAGCAAAATATCCGCTGAAGATGCGTGGAAGCAATACTCTCTCGGTTTAGGATATGATTCGAACGGTGTGTTGGGTGTCACACACCAAGAGTGCGAAGTGTGTAAAACGACCGTCCAAGAAGCACCGTTGGAAGGGCAACCTTACCACATGGAAATTGACTTCAACGCTCTGAATTCATCGGGGGAAATAGATCGAGCGGCGAAAATGTTGTGTCGTTTTGCCGTCAATAGAGGTTGGATGTTCTCGGTGACGCAAAACGAACTGTGAACGATTACACAAATACGAATCTGATTTTGCGAGGAACCGATGAACCATTCACTAAACACCGCCGAACGTGCGGCGTTGACAAAGAAACTTTTGGACTCGCCGAGTTATCCGCTCGCCTACGAAGACACGTCGTTTCTCAACAGCGACGCCGCGCGCGGGGCGCGATTGCAGCTTGAGTTTTTGAAACCGGAAGTCGCACTCTGGGAGCATCAGATTCGTTCGACGGTGATAGTGTTCGGCAGTGCGCGATTTTTGCCGCGTGATGTTGCTGAAGAACGTCTCCGCGACGCGAAGGCGAAAAACGCTACGGCACCGGAAATCGCTGTTGCCGAACGCAATGTTGCGATGAGTGTCTACTACGAGCAGGCACGTTCGTTCGCGCGAATCGTTGCAGACGACACGATGCAGCGACAACAAAACGCTTCCAAAAACGAACCGCTCGACTACGTTATTTGTACCGGCGGCGGCCCCGGAATAATGGAAGCGGCCAATCGCGGCGCGTATGAAGCAGGAATGCCATCGGTTGGCCTCAACATCAAGTTGCCGTTTGAGCAGCAACCAAATCCGTACATCACGCCCGAACTCTGTTTCCAGTTTCACTACTTTGCTATCCGCAAGCTCCACTTTCTTTTGCGAGCGCGGGCACTTGTCGTTTGCCCCGGCGGTTTCGGAACGTTCGATGAAATGTTCGAGGCACTCACGTTACGCCAAACGAAGAAGACGCGGCCAATTCCGATCATCGTCTTCGGCGAAGACTTTTGGCGAAAGACGATCAACTTTCAACACCTCGTCGATACGGGTGTAATCTGTCCGCAAGACATCGATCTGATGCACTTCACCGAAGACCCGCGCGAGGCGTGGGAACTGATCAAGAAGGCAAACGCGGTGTAGCAATGAGATTTGCGACAAGCCATATCGTCCCACTTCAAGACGTGATCCAGCAAGGCGAGTTTTCGGACTGTGTGTTGGAGTCACAACAGGATCAGTCTAGCTGGGACATCACCGAAAACGTCTTGCTACGTCGCTGTTCGCCAACGCAGTCAATCATCACGCCGCTTTGGCGTCCGTTTCACTTCATCGACCTCTTTGCCGGAATCGGCGGAATGCGGATCGCGTTTGAAAACGTTGGTGGCAACTGCGTCTTTTCGTCGGAGTGGGATAAGTCGGCGTGCGAGACGTACCGTGCAAACTTCGGCGACACGCCACACGGCGACATCACGAAAATCCCAACAAGTGACATACCGAGCCACGATATTCTTCTTGCGGGGTTTCCATGCCAACCGTTTAGCATCATAGGAAAACGTCGCGGTTTTGGCGACACTCGCGGTACGCTCTTTTTTGAAATCGAGCGGATTTTACGAGACAAAAAACCAATCGCGTGTTTGCTTGAAAACGTCAAACAGTTTCGCACTCACGACCAAGGGCGAACGTGCGCAACTGTTTTGGAAACGCTCAACTTGCTCGGTTACACGACCTCGGTTGCTGTCTTGAACGCTATTGATTATGGCGTGGCGCAAACACGACAACGAACGTTCATTGTCGGTTTTCGACAGCCACTTGAGTTTCGGTTTCCGAAACCGTACTCGTGGCGTCCCGATCTCGCCGATATTTTGGAACGCGACGAAGACGTCGAACCGCAACTGTGGGCGTCGGACTACATCAAAAAGCGGCGACTTGAACGGATTCACTCGCAAGGGCGAACTCCGTTTTATCCCTCGATCTGGCACGAAAACAAAGGCGGCCACATCGGGATACACCCGTTTTCTTGCGCGCTTCGTCATAACGCTTCGTACAATTATCTTCTCGTCAACGGCAACCGTCGTCCGACAGCGCGCGAAATGTTGCGGCTTCAAGGTTTTCCAGAGAGTTATCGTGTTGTCGCAAATCACACGGAAATGCGGGCGCAGCTCGGCAACTCGGTTACAGTCCCCACCGTCACCGCCGCCGAAATGATGCTTGCGCTGCGAAAGAATATCGTTGTGGCTGCCAAATCACACTTTGCTTTGTGAGCGGAAAATCGTACAATGTCAAAACTTGTTGTATTCATTATAGCGATCTGTTTTATGGTTCCTGTAGTCACACTAGCCCTTCCGTTGTCAGTGTTTTGCTTACAGATGACCTGCATGCGGAATTACGCATTCACACTCGACGTCATTCTGAAGTTGCTGCAAGTCGCGTTTCTTCTTTTCAGTGGATTGTTTCATTGTTATTACGTTAGGTACTTCTGGATTCAATCGCAATACGCGATGACCATGTTTCTCACTCTTGCGCTAATGTTTAATTTTTGGTTGCAGATAATGGTGATTTGAATGTTGTGAAGACCTGATACGCTGGTGCGGCTTGCGTTTCGCGTAATTGTTCAAGGGTTATATTGTGGTGTCGTTTATTGGCAGTTCTTTTTTTCACACGAAGACACAAAGGCACGAAGAGGAGAGAACGCGGAACACGCGGAAAAACGGAAGACGCTGAATTCTGAACTTCCGCGTCTTTCCGTCATTCCGCGATTTCGGCGTTAAAATTCTTCTCTGTGCCTCCGTGCCTTTGTGTGAGAAAAAAGAGCCTATCAAAAAGTATACTGTCATGCAAACTGTGCGCGATTGCCGTTTCTCAAAACCTTACCGCGCGTCTTTGGGCAAGCGACTTCTTGCAGTGATGATTGCGGAGTTTCCGCTCTCCGATTCAGAAAGAATCGACGCCTTTTTTGCAGAACGCGGATACGATGCAAAGGTTCTCGACGCGGGGCAGTTTGCAGTGCCGAACAGCATTACACGGGAATCATGAACCATGTCGAAACGCCCGCACCGAAGTCTGTTTGAGTCTAGCCTTGAGATGAAGTGTCTGTGCTTCTTCGGGGTCGCGCTTACGGTTGTGATTTCGGTGAGTATCTATTTGTCGTGGAAGGTGATGTGGATTCCGATCAAGCGTCAGAATCCGCTCTCGGCGAACCTCTGGGTCGTGCAGCACCTCACGAACAAGCACTGGGCAGCGTTCAAACCGTCGAGCGAAACGGAGACGAGTGCAGCAGCGTCGTCTACGTCAACCGACACGACCGAGAGCGACGAGTTCATCAAATTGATGGAGGCGATCAATCAGCGAATTCGTCGTCAGGAGTTTTCGTGTGAGATAATTCCGGCGGAGCCGCCGCGTCCGAGTCCACTCGACCCCAACGCGCCGACGCCAGAAAAGGCCGCAGAAATCGCGGCTCGTTACGCCAAAGGTGGCGAGTACGACCAGTTCATCTCCAAACTCGATTCGCCTGAAACCGTATTCTTTGATCGCCTCGCCTCCGACGGGCAATACCACTACTACGAAGCGATTCGCGCCGAACGCATCTGCTTGAGTTGTCACAACCTCGACCGCACGAGCGACGACGAACTCGCCGTTGGCGACCTCATGGCCGTTGCGCACGTTGTCGTCCCCGAACCGCCATCGAAACGCGAGATCACTCGCAACTGGGCACTACTTCTCGGCGTGGCGATTATCACAGCGTTTCTTTCAATTATCGCGTTTTATGTCATCGTGAGATGGGTCATCATTCGCCCGATGAAAAGTCTACGCGACGTTGCCGAAGCGATCTCACGCGGCGACACGACAAAACGTGCGCAGCTCACGACTGGCGACGAATTCGAAGCACTCGGCGAGGCGTTCAACCGAATGATTCAGCACCTCCGCAGTGCCCACGAAAAACTGCGAACGACAAATATCGATCTCGAAAAACACGTCGATGAACTGGCCCACCTCACGATTCAGCTCTACGAAACCAACCGCGTCAAGAGCGACTTTATGGCGACGATGAGTCACGAACTTCGCACGCCGCTTAACAGCATCCTCGGTTTCAGCGACGTACTCGGCGGCATTTCCACGCTCAATGAAAAGCAGCAACGCTACGTTGAAAACATCAACAAATCGGGGCGTTCACTGCTGACGATGATCAACGACATTCTCGACATGGCGAAGATGGAAGCGGGGCGAATGGAGCCGCACATCTCGACGTTTTCAATCGAACAGATCGCCGCCGCGCAGTGCGATATGGCCAAACCGCTCGTCGATAAAAAGAACATCGACCTCTCTCTCACGCTCGAACCGTCGCTCCCGCCGATGGAGCAAGACGCATCGCGGATTCAGCAGATTCTCAACAATCTTTTGTCGAACGCGATTAAGTTTACGCCTGAAGGTGGACGCATAAGTGTCGTCGTTAATCGCGTGATGCTTCCGCCGCGTGCGGCTGCGGGGAATGTTCCGATTCCAACTCGTGCTGCTGAAGTTCCGGTGTTGAAACTTGTCGTCACCGACACAGGCGTTGGCATTTCGCCAGAAGATCAACTTGTTGTGTTTGAGAAATTTCGTCAAGGTTCGGGCGACGGAAAATCGTCTGACACGACTCTCCGCCGCGAACACTCTGGTAGCGGACTCGGCCTCTCGATAGTCAAAGAAATTTGCAAGATGCTCGATGGCGAAGTGACACTCGAAAGCCGCCTCGGTGTTGGGAGCACGTTCGTTGTTCACCTTCCGTGGACGCTCAGCCCGAAGATTCCGCAAGAATCAGAGATGATGACCGAAATCAGCAAGTTCGCCAAAGGCCGCAATCACGGAACACCAACACCGTAAATACTCAAGATGGTTTAGATTTCCCGTACCAAAACGGTAGCGGCCCAGCGAGGCCGCGGTACGACGGAGGGCGAAGCCTACAAATCAACCCGTAACGGGTTTGTTTTTGAATAATGGCTTCAAGTCTGCGGTACAGAATGCCGATGGCGGTGTCTCGTTTGCTGGCCGCTTCCATAAACTTTGGGGTATCGATCAATGCCACAAGAACTCTACTCTCTCAACGCTGTTGTCCTTTCACCATCGCAGCAGGCTCTACTTTTGAAGGTTCTTCTGTGGTTGGCGCACGCATTGTGTGTCGGTGTTGCGGCGTGGTTTCTGTCGATGCCGCGTCATCGTCCGTCGCTCGGCGGCGTTCTCACGGTCGGAGTTTTGGGTGGTGCCGTCGGCATCTTTCTCTGGACGTGGCTCATGCAAATCGAGCCTTCTACGTTTAACCCGTTCAGCGTTGCTGGCGGACTAGCATCGGTCATTACAGGCGTTTTCCTCATTTGGGGCTGGCGACTTTGGTGCTATGTTAACAACAAACCGCGTGCAGCGTCAATCAATCTGTAACGGAGAACAGCAATGAGTCAGTCCAACATTTCCGCGTCGGCAGACATTCAAGAGATGGCTCGTCAATCGCGGTGTCCGAGTGGTGAGTACGGAATTACGATTAGCCGCAAGATGCACCAAGTCAACGAAGGTCTGACGATGCGAACGGTCGATGCCCTCGAACTTCAGTCTGGCGAGTGGTGCCTTGAACTGGGGCAAGCTGCCGCATTACACGTTCCGTCCATCTTGCAGCGAGCTACCGACTTGCACTACGAAGGTGTAGAAATTTCCGAGACGATGGTCAATGATGCGCAAAACATTAGCAAAGACTGGCCGCAAGCACACTTTCAACACTACGACGGTGAACACATCCCGTTTGACGATGCAAAGTTTAACAAGGCGTTTGCGGTCAACACGATCTATTTTCACGACGATCCGGTGGCGATGTTCATTGAGGTTTTGAGAGTGCTCAAACCGGGTGGACGCTTTGCGATTTCTTTTGCGGCCCGCAAGGCGATGGAGTCGTTACCGTTCGCACTCTTCGGATTCACGCCGTATGACGGCAACGACGTTGCCCCGCTGATGGAAGCTGCTGGGTTTCAAATCGTAAGCGTGACACAATATCTCGACCCTACCGTCACACCATTCGGCGAAGAAACGCTCCGCGATGTCGCCATCGTCGTTGGCGATAAGCCGATGAGTTGACGCCTCATTCACACACACCGCATCGTCGCTGCGACAATCCCCGCTGCGTTTGCGGTCTCTGCGACTGCTGATGCCGGAAAACCTAGGGCCGCAAGCGTCGCGGCGGTGACGGGGCCGATGGCAATGAGACGTGTCGCCCGAAGGTGTTCGCCCCAGAGACGAACCAGCGACTCCGCTATCGCGGAACTCGTGACAGTAACCGCATCAATCTTTTTGCTACGCATCATCGCGTCAACGCGCGGGTCGATTTCGTTCGGTGACACATCGACGCTTTCGTAAACGGCAACTTCTGTTACAACTCCACCTGCGGCCACGAGACCGCTTGCAAGCGCGTCGCCACCACGCGATCCACGCACCGAAAGAAACCGTTGTCGCCGCTGCGCTTCTGCGTTGAGAGCCGCCGCGAGTGCTGCTGCGGTTGCCGTTTCTGGACAGACATTTACAGGGCGTCGCCACAACGTCTCGACGCTGCGTGCAGTCTCGCGTCCTACCGCGCCGATCTTGTGCGGCGGCGGAAACGTCACCGGTGAAACTTCTTGCCAGCGTTCGCCAAACCATTGAACACCGCTAACGCTCGAAAAGAGAATCCAGTCGAACGAATCGTGCGCGGCGATCACATCGTCAACGCGCGTCCACGACGCTGGTTGCCGAATCACAATTGCCGCCTGACAAAGAACGTCCCACCCCACCTCCGCAAACGCCGCACGGAGCGAAGCCGTCTGGTCAGCGGGGCGTGTCAACAGAACTGTCGGCAAAGTGTAATCGGAGCGAGAGAATAAGAACGCGAAGCGTAAGCGAGTGCCCGAATCGGTGGACGCGATGGTTTTGGATTTCGTTCGCGGTATGGATACACACCGCGAATGCGAACGATGTCACGCCCCCGCAACGTGCAGTTCCACAACATCACCGTCGGCAAGAACGTAGTCGCCTTTCATCGGCGTACCGTCGTGGACGTTCGGTCCCCACACTTTGCCGAACTTGAGTTTCTTGGCGTAGTCTTTGTGAATCTGTTCGGCGAGTTCGAGCATCGTCGCGTCGCGCGGGAGTGTGAACGGTGCAGAGCGGTCAGCCTCTTTTTGCGCGGGCGACTTTGTGTAAACGCGAATGACGTTCATCGCCTCATAAATCGCGGTGCGGAGCGGTTCGAGCGTGGCAACGTCGCTAGCGGAAACGCAAAACTCTTCAAACGGCAACGGACAAAGTTCGTGAAAGAGTTTGAGTCGTTCTTGTGCGTCATCGACATCAATTTTGTTGGCGAGTAAAAAAGTTCGCGTGAACGACAGTCCCATATCTTCTTCGTCGAGATACGTCTCGCGTGCGAGTCGCGTCTTGGTACTTTCGAGTCGCGTCACAACTTCTTGGCACTGTTCAACACCGTCGTCGCTACCGAGATCGAGCATCAAGAGAACAAGTTCACTTGAGCGGATGAAACCGTAGATCGACGCCTCCATAAAGTCGGTTGTGATTGGCGGCGTGTCGATGAGTTGGACGAAGACGTTTTCCCACGCCATCATTCCGGGTTGCGGCATTTGCGTGGTGAACGGATACGCGGCGACTTCCGGCGTGGCACGCGTGAGCGACGCAAGTAGCTGACTCTTCCCCGCGTTCGGGCCGCCGATAATTACCGCCGTTCCCGCACCTTGTCGCGGAATCTTGACCGACTTCGTGCCGCCACTTTTTTTCCCCTTGCCACTTCTGGCGTCTTCGACAGCTTTTTTGGCGTCGGAGATTTTCGTCTTGAGTTTGGCTTGGAGGTGGTCGGTGCCTTTGTGCTTCGGCATTTCCGCGAGCATCACCTGCAACCACTTCAGCTCTTCGTCGGGCGTTTCGGCACGGCGGTAACCGTCTTCCGCCTTCTTATATTGTTGTGTTAGATTTGCTGGCATTGCGGCATTGTCCCCAACAAGACAAAGTTTTGAAGGGGGGATGGGAGAATCGTGATTGTTCGGGGCACTCGCTTACGCTTCGTATTCTTGTTCGGGATGTGAACGATTACCCGTTTTCTACTCAAGACGGTTTGAATTTCCCGTACCAAAACGGTAGCGGCCCATCGAGGCGTCATTGCCGCAAGCCGCGGTCTTGTGGAGGGCGAAGCCTACAAATCTACCCGTAACGGGTATCAAATCCACAGAATCAATTTTCCGTTCAACATATCGGGGAGTTTGCGGTGAACGGTGCGGACAACTTCGTCGTCGTGGATGCGTGTGCTGAAGTGGGAAGCGATGACGCGGTCGTTCTGAAATCGTTCGCGGCGGGCGATCAGGTCGTCGAGGTGGATGTGGCCGTATTTGTGGATCGACGCCCCGCGATGTTTGGACGACACGAACGTCACTTCGAGAATCAAAACGTTCGTGGTGTAGAGTTCGGGCGAGATGTCGAGTGCGCGGATTGACGTGTCGCCGAGGTACGCGACTCGTGGTTGCCGCGTCTCGTGTGAGACTTCTACGCCGCTTACGGCAACGTCGCGGATTTCGTCGCGCGATAAGTGCAAAAACTCTGGCTTCAATTTCTTGCGACGTTCCCAAACGATGTAGCCGACGGATGGTAGCGTGTGAAATGTCGGTATGACAGTCACAACAAGTTCGCGTGAAAGTACGCACGAATCGCCCGCCTTGACGCCAACAAGTTCACACGGCAAACGCCCGCGATCAAGACGACTGGCCGCAGTCAAAAAGTTGTGTACAGAATCGACGTTCTCTTCGGGAAGATAAATGACGGGCGGTTCCATCTTCATCATCCGTCGCCGCGCGACATAAGCGGGGAGGGCGAGTGCGTGATCGAGATGCGTGTGCGAAAGAAACCATCGCGGCGTCCCCATAAACGCCCACGGCTGCGCACCGAGATCGAAGCCGAGTTTCATTTCGGGGATGCGCCAATAAGTCTGCATCGCCGCACGCGAATAACCTTGAACGGTAATGTCGCCAGCGGTGATGCTATGATAAACTTGGTCGTCATACGGTCGGTCATCGAATTCTTCTGACATGTCTACAAAGAGTTTCTGCGTGTAAAAACGTGGATGCGGCGGTGAACGTGAAACCGCCCATCGTACCGAAAGAGTGACAAATCGACAGGGGAACCGCAGAAAATCTTTGTCTCACGGGTGTAGTAAAGTTTTCTTGCAGTCGTGAATGACGTATTTGCCCCAACGGGGCAGCAAGAGCTTAGCCGTGGGTGAGCGAAGCGAACCCACGGTGCGTGGCCCACCGGAATTCGTAGCCCCAACGGGGCGTAAGAACATTGGTGAGCGTTGCGATTCTTGCGCCCCGTTGGGGCTTGAGATGTTG